>NZ_CALEMI010000087.1 GCF_937910895.1 uncultured Dokdonia sp.
GATTGGTGTAAAGAGCGATTGAAAAGATGGATTGCTAACCGCCGTATACGAGACCCGTACGTACGGTGGTGTGAGAGGTGCATTCCGTTCCTAGCTAGGGACGGAACCACCTACTCGATTAGCTTTTAGTGCTTATTTCTCTTAATGTTAATACGTCTTTTTTTATTCCATTGGTCTCAATAGAAATCACTCTGCAATGTTTGTTGGCAGGATTTTCTACCACAGAAATTTCTTCAAGTTCAACTTCCGTTATATTTCTAGTGCACATTTCTCCATTATATAACTTTCCTTTTATATGGTCACAATCTCCATAATCGGATTTGCAAATTGAACAGTGGCTTTGCTTTACAAAACCACCATAACTATTAAAAATCATTTTTGGAAATAGAGTTTTCTCATAACTATGTAGTCGATTTAAATAATGTTCTAAATGGTCGCTTTCAAATGGATAATTTCTAATTACAGTTCCTAAATGTACTTGACAATCAACAAGAATGTCCCAAGCTTGTGCCATTTCATCCTCTTTTAGGCTAACTAGCATTTTTAATTCGCTCTGAATTATCATTGCTAAACGCTCAAAACAATAAATGAGATTGGCTTCATTACCGTTGTTCTTTTCAGCAAACTCTTTCCTTTGAACTGATAGTTTATCTATATAGGTTTGTAAATTGTCTATTTCCTCCTTTTGAAGCTCAATTCCAACAGTGAAAAACGTCTTTTTTTGAGCTTCATCGATTACCTCATTATAATCTCGAATTAGTTCATTTGGATTTATAAGATATGCTTTTGTCATTTTAGTGATTTAATGATTTCAGTCAAATCTTTTATGCCTTCTGAATCTCCTTCGTATGATATTTTTTTAACCGTCTTTTTTTTATGAGTTTCTACATAAATATCAAGCTTCACTTTTTTCTTTCCAATAGTGCCTTTAAAAAAGTCTTTACAATATTCTGATGCAACATTAATCGCTATTGCAATTAGGTGTTGATTTTCAGACAACATTGATAAGCTTATAAATATTGCTGGTCCATAATAGTCAGCACTTTTTCTACTGCGATAGATTGAAGAGTCAGAATTTAATTCGGTTGCTCCAAGATTATTAAGTCTAAACACTTTTTTAAAATCCGTTGTAGAGTCTGCAAATATAAAATCTGATTTATTACTTACTTCAGATATGTTTTCTGGTAGAAAAGTAAGAGATTCAGGAATCTCAATTTCCAATTCACTTAATTTCTCTAACAGGTTTGATTCTTCTATTTTGTAGTTCATATTTTAAATTCAGACGGAATGTTTTTGCATTAAAGCTAACAAAGATATAATAGCAATTGCTATTATATCCTATATACTCACTATAAATTCAAAGGTATTTTATTGATTTGTAATATTCTACAATCATTCGAATATATGTTTATATTAATTTGGAACTGCAAATAATAAGGTTTAAGTATATCTCAAGTCAACACATTTGCTAAAGATGAGTATAGAGGTCATGTCTTATTTAGTATAAAGTATATAACTGATATATTCAGTGTAAACCATATTATTTGATTTTATTTTAAAAGGAATATGAATTTAAAATCCGACATGATTGTATTTGTTGTTAATCTGGACGAAATTTAAAGATTGCTTTTCTTTACTTTTTAGTCTTATAACCATTCAAATAGTATTAGTAAAGCTAGTTAGAATTAAGTTTATATCTTGAACTAAAAAGTTCGATATTTGTCCCGTTCCTGCTACTACTAACAACCTTTTGATATTCAAGAGGTTGTTTTTGTTTTCGGGTGTTTTGTAATGCTTCAGAATAAAGAAATTTGCTCAGACGTAGGGTTTGACGTAGGGTTTTGACGTAGGGTTTTCATACTTTTTGACATATTTATAGTGTATTATATCTCATTACTTTGAACTAAAAAACAATAAGATTTTTTAATAATTGTAGTGGGATTTATTTATTATCTGATGAACTCTTGGACTTAGAATTTGGGAAAGATTCTGAAAACTCTTTCACAAAAACTTCAAAGAGGTCACTCTTTAATGATTTATTAAGTTCTCTCAAAGAATCTTTTGTTGCATTTAATCTTCTTATTTCTAAATTCTTTTGTTCTTCGCTAATTTTATATATGCTATTTATGCTGTCGAGACTTCTAGCATTTTTAATTTTGATACTGTCAATTGTTTTATAGAATGATTCGGTTTTTATTTGTAAAAGCTGTTCTTTTAATTCAATAGTTTTAAGTTGAGAACTCAATAATCCTGTAGAGATTGTTATGATGATTGTAGGTATTCCAATTAGACCTGTGATTATTGTTCCAAGATAAGAAGGTTTTTGCCACCACTTTTTTTCTAACTCAATAACTTCTGCTTTAATTTTCCTAAGTTCAAAACTTTGTTTCACGTTTTGAAAATCTTTTTTCTGTTCAGGATTGCTAGTATTTTCAGATTCTTCGCCCATAAAAATAAGTAAGATGTTCTATATTCTAGGTTAACTGTTTAAAATTGACTTTTTTCGTATATATTTTTATAAAAAGCTCTTATAAATGTAGTGAAACAATATGATATTCAGTAGTATATGCTTATCTTATTTAAAATAATAAATATTTACAGCAAAATTATCTAAAAGAAAATATAAGTCTAAGATATATTTATACCTTTTGAGAACTTAATAAATTTTTCTTACTGAAATAACCGTATATTTATGATATATAAGTACTTAGATTTTTAAAAATAACAATCCCTTATATATCTGGTGCTTACAAAGTATTTTTTTAATATGTGTGGTTTATCCGTAAAAAATATGTGGTATTATTTGTGCAAAACTGTTGGTAAACTATTGATATTTAAACCTTTTGATTTTTTTATTTATTATTTCTTTAGTACATTAGCGAAGTATTCTTGCAAGAATAGTTTAATCTTGATGTTATTTAATTTGTAATATTAAAGATTTGAATACAAAAATTAATTAAGGGGAAACAATTTTAAATCAAAACCAAATGAAAAACAAATTTTTATTTTCAATAGCATCTATTGTGTTATTTTTAGTGTCTTGCTCTTCGGAAGAGGAAGTAATTAATGAAAGTTCTAATCTAACTTTAAATACTGCAATAGAAGAAATAATTAATCAATCTCAAGATATTAACCAACCTGTAGATTTTGAAATCTCTTTTTTAGATGATGGAATGGTGCGACTAAGTGAAGCTAATAAATTAGAGGATTCTTTCGTTTCTGATTTCTCAAAAGGATTTAGTTCGGTATCAACTAATAAATCGTCTCAACGAACTGTGACAGTATGTTGTACAGTTGATGGAGAAGATCAAGGTTGCACGGAATGTGGTGATAACGATGGTGGCTGTGTTGGATCTGCTATACGAAAATGTTTAGATGACGATGGGTGTGCCGAAGTTTGTAATCAGCGTATTCGATATATGCCATCTTTAAATACATTTTATTTGCTTAAGTAAGTAACTCATTTACAGACTAGAAAATTTTCAATAAAGGAAATATCCACTTAACATAAAATGTTAAGTGGATATTTTTTTGGTTTAAGAACATTTTAAATGTTTTTAAAGTTTTAGGATTTGAATAACTTAAATTTCTTCTGCGCATTAGCTATTATTCTTTGATCAACATAATTTTTATCTATCACCTGATCAGAAGCATGAGAGGTTAAATCTCCTGTTTCCGATCCCATGGCTAGTTTCATATAACTAATGTAGGTTTTTCTTAGATGTTTAAATTGAATACTTTTACCTGTTTCTAATAATTTATAGAAATGAGAAAATCCTTTTGACATTTGCTCCATAAGAACGTTGGGACTTGTTTCTCTATTCATATCTAACAAATATCCATTAGTATCCTTCTTTTCTTTAAATCCTAAGCGATTCAATAATTCCATAAGGTCAACTGTTATTGGAATAATCTTAGGAGGCACATCATCATTAAATCCTATTCCTTTGCCTCGTTCTACTTTTAAGTTAGGTACTTCCAAATAACTTGGTTCTGAATTTACATATTTTACCATATTCCATTTAAGAATAATAATTTCTTCTCTTCTTCCTCCTGTGTGTAACCCTAACTCAATAGCTGATTTTAACCATGGCTTATATCTATTTCTTTTTGTTTTTTTATCTTTTCCCTCATAAGAAATACCATTTTCAGGGTTTATAGCTTTTAATAGTGCCTTATATTCTGGCATAGTAATAGAATCATTCCGCTTATTAACTGTTCTATTTCTAGCTTTAGAAAATGGATTATTCATGTTAAGCTCAAATTCCATAATAGCCCACGCAAAAAAGCTTCTAAGTACTCCTATTTTATTGTTATAAGTTTTATTAGCATATTGTTTTTCATTTAATAGATAGGAATGGAAATAACCCACATGATCATCATTTATTTGAAGCATTCGTAGAAGTTTTTTCTTTATACCTTTTTTCTTTAAGGCTTCATTAAACTGCATTAAAGATTTAGCCACTTCCTTAACGTGTTTCTCGGTTCGTTCTTTTTTAAGATGATCCGCTACATTGACATTTTCTAAAAAGAGAATGTAAGCAGATTGCGCAGATGCTAAATACACATGAATATGCATTTGTTTTTTAGGAATTAACGGCACGTTTACATCTAGTACTTTATCTTTTACTTCCTTTTCAAAAGCTATTGCTTCGAGAACAGCATCATTATAGGTCTCTGCTTTTAGTGTTCTACTGATGGTTCCTTTAGCGGTTCCTGGTATATGCACTCTGGCTTTAAAGACGTGCTTATCGATAGATTTACATCGGGTATAACTATGTCCTGATACACCACAGGTAGCGTGTTTTTGTTTTGTTTTTCCATCTACCTCAAGGGTTTGCTCTGTCCATGTAAAATACTTTTTACATTTATTATTCGCACAATAAATCATGAGTCCTTTGTGCTTTTTGTTTCTAGTGGGCAATTTTTTCTTTGTCATCGTTTATCCCTTTAGAAATTTAGCAGCAAGGCTAGACTTTTGTTCAACTTCCTTTATTAAAATGGATTCATACCGCTTGGTAGGTATAAACTCATCATCTAATAGTAATAAATACCCTAAACGATCGTCATCCTGATAACAGGTGTAAAGTTCTTCCCATTTTTCTGGATATTTCTGTTTTAACTCTTTGACAAGTGATTTATCAATTTCCATATCGACCATAAATCGATGGACTACTTTTTTACCCGCAATAGTTTGGGTAGGAATGTGATGATCGCTTAACCATTTAATAATGGTTCGTTGATCTGTAATGGGTAGAATGTTTCTTAACTCTTTTAACTCATAGAATTTATTATTTTCCATAACAACTGAATTATAATACTGTGCAGGTTTCAGTATATGGATTAGTATTATAGGGTCATAAAATCCCCTTTCGATATGTACTAATAAAAGTGATATGAAATCACTCTTATTTTTAAGTACCTATCAAAGCTAAGAAACGCTTAAATACACTGTGTAGTTAATTCTGCGTCACAAAAGCGACACCACTTGGATATCAAAACGATACTACGTACATATCAAAGCGATAGTACTTTTCTTTACTGAGATTTAACTTTCTTGTTTTCAGATAACTTACGGTTCTGTTCTAATAGAGTCATCATTTGCTCGTAGAGTTTCATAGTGAGTCCAAGGGCATTATAGTTGTTTTTATTAATAATGCGTAAATGGTCATCAGATACGTTTAAAATTACTTGGTTATTAGTTGCTGAATCTTGCAATACTTCAGGGTAGTAATTAATTTCAAAACCATCATAGAAGATATAATTCATATCAATTTTAAAATGTAAGGCAAGGTTCATAAGGGCATCCATAGGAATTCGTTTTCGCATTCCATTTTTAAGTTTTGAGAATATAGTTCGATCAGAAGGGTAGATAATATTTGATATTGCAATATCTGTTTTGGGTTCTACCTTTAACAATCTGTTAGTTTCTTTAATTTCTTCGATTACTTCTAAAAATTTAATAGTTTCTGGATAAATAGTTGGTGGTGGTGGTGGCATAGGGAAGTTGGTAGTTTTAGTTATACATTTGATTATGTGAATATAAGATATTAAAATTAGTATATTATTAAGTTATAACTGCGATATCAAAACGTCACAACTTACACACCAAAGCGTTACAACTTGGTTAACAAAGCATCATAACTAAGTTAATTCTAATTCAATTCTGCGATATCATAGTTTTTATGAAACTTATTTTGTTACTTTATTATCAAATAATATACGAATATTAGCAAATTATTTGTTATATATAACAAATATGGCAAAATATTTGAGTTATATTTTAAAAAATTGCACCACGTTATGAAAAATCCATTGAAGTATGAATCAGAAAAGAATCTCAGAAGTCGTAGAGACTATGTTTGGTCTTTACGAAAAACCCATTGAAGTCCTTAAAAAAGAAACAGGCACATCACGATCCATAATCTCAAAGTTCTTCAACAATAAAAGAATCAAGGCTTTTACAAGAAATTTTCTCTACAGGGCTTGTATTGCTTTAGTTGCAAAGAAACTTGACGAACAAGAAGCGTTAGACAAAAGGTTTGATATGCTCTTAAAACGGTATAAAAGCCGTTAAGATTATTATACATTCTAGCGAACTGCACCACACACGCCAAGAATATCTCCTAAACATTTATTTACAATACGCAGAACTAATAGGAATAAGTTTTTACTTATACCAAGTCCTCCTTATGTCTTTGAAAATATATAGTGGTTACTTAAAAAAGCATAATAGGAACTTCAGTTACTAACCTAGAAGTATGAACAATACATCTATATATACCAATGAAAAAATAAACTCATTTATGTCTCTGATTTTAGTTAAAACAATTTAAGAGGTAGACTTTAGTGGAAAAGTGCAAAAACAAGACTCATGGCTAGCTGGCGCGCAGGTTTTAAGTTAAGTAGTGTGAGTCTTGAAGCACGACTGTTAAAAAGTGAGGTGTATTCATTATAAGAGCCTATTTAACATTCGCACTACAAAGATGTATTGTGTTAATAATAAAGATAAGAGGCACTCTTTATTTTAAAGGGTTAGAATTAATTATTTCATTAAAGACAATAAAAGTATGACAGTTTTCAAAAAAAGTATTTCAAACAAGCTTAAAGGTATTTTCGGGGATTCTTTATCCGAAGAAGATCGCATGACACAGCATTTTATAAATCATTCAAATTCTCTAGTGAGAAAGTCGCATCATCACGGCATGGTCTCATTGCAAATCTTACAAAGATCGGAAGAACTATCTGCTATATTATATAAAGGAAATAATCAGATTAAAACAATTTCGTTAGATGAAATTCCCTTGTTTTTCACTAATGGATTTACAGCAAGTTTTATCGGAAAATCTTTGGTTGAGCAAAAGTTAAAAAATTACTTTAAAAGTTTAGAAGTCGTTTCCTGTTCAAAAACCATGAGAATCCAAATGGTTATAGATGAAAAAGAAAAGGTAAGAATATATACTTGTGGTACAATAGGTGTTAATGAAGTATCATTAAGTGAATTTATTACATTTTTTAAATCGTAGGATAATGGCAATACGCAAGAAATGGGCAGTTCCAATGGATTCCTATTCTAAAATGATTATTTGGCTGAATAATGGCAATATCACAACTTTTTACTCGTTAGATTGGAAAAGTAGTCATTCCCACCTCAAAGATAGAGCAACTAGGCTACAAAGATTCAAAAACAAAATTGCTCAGTACATTCCCAAGGCAAGAGAAATTAAAATTTATGATTTAGTTAGTGAGCGCTTAATTGCTCACTACGAGTCAGATTAAATGCTTATGAATTTACATTAACACACATGACCATCCCTATGCAAACCATTATTGAACACTTTAAGCATTTAAAAGAAGTCACTCCATTTGTAAAACGATATCCAAATTATGATCCTAACGATAAAAAAGTTCACATACTATATGTAAGTCCTAGACTCCGATCCGAAGAATATTATAGTAGCATACTTCCTGCATTGGAACTTAATAAAACAACAACACATAGCGCTATACTCAGTAGTGTAGAATTAGACCAATCTAGTAAGGACTTTTTTGATTATGTCAATATGTTAGATGTACGGTTATTACAATGGGCTAATTACATTGTATTTCCAACTATCCAAACTGATATCACCTATCTTATAAAGGTGTTGCGGTTATTATATCCTCACTTGCAAATAGTTATGCATTTGGATGGGAACTACCATAAAATGCCTCTCTGGCACACAAGCTATAAAAAGATTAATTCTGCAATAAAAGATCAGATACTTGCTAATATCAATATGCTGGATATCTGTATATGTCAAAATGAATCCTTACTAAAACAGTATCGTTCAGCTATTGAATTCTATTTTAAAGATGTAAAATGTTATTTGACAGTTATGCCAACACTTATCTCTAGGATAAATGTTGAGAATTTACAACCTGTCAACAGTCAACAAGAAGATATAAATATTGGTGTATTTGATCCTTCAAAGAAATTCTTAGATTTAGTGCCAAATTTTATAAAAGCACTAAAACAAAAAGGTCATAACGTTCATTTTATCGTTTTTGATTATAAAGGCAATAAGATAGAGTACTATTCACAATCTAACATTATATTTTTTGACAAAGGGGACTTTCTTACTTATTTTCAGCGAGTTTTAGAGTTACAACTTTCTATGGCATTATTTAATGTTTCTGAATATTCAAGATATGATCCAACTCATCATTATTTTGAAGTTTCTGCTCTGGGTATACCTTCAATAGCTTGTAAAAACCATCCAGCAGCATCTATTATAAACTCAAAGGAAGCTGGGCTATTGGTTATAGACCATACCGATTGGGAATTACATATTACTACCTTATTAGAAAAGGAGAAATTCCGAAAACAATTAGCCCTCCACGCTATGAAGGTTATTTGGAAGGATCATAGTTTTACTAGAAAAAACTTGAAAAAAATAGCCTCTATATTTGTTTAGATATCTAAGGTGTAATTATTTCTGTTTACTGTATTTTAGCATCTTACATATTTTTTTAAAGAATTATGTGAGTAAAAAAATGCAGGTATTATGAGAAAAAGAGTTGCTGAAGATATAAATGAATTAATCCAAATCTGGAAAGAAAATATAACTATCACTGTTGATGATGAAGATGGTAATGGGGGGATTATTTACTCGGATGATGAAGATGGTAATGGGGGGATTATTTACTCGGATGATGAAGATGGTTTTGATAGTATTGAAATAGCTTTTGAGTTAAATCTTCCATTTCCTAATAAAATCATTAAGGAAATGGAAGATTTTTTATTTAGAAATATTTCTACTCTGAAGTTTAAGAATTGCTATTTTTCTAAGGATGTTTATATAGGAGCGACAGATATGGATTTTAAATTTATTGATAATTGCTTCTTTAAGACTTCCCTTAAGCTAAGAGGTGGTAAAAACATTATAAAGTTCCAATATTGTGTGATTGAAAAATTAGACTGTGAAGATGCTGTTTTTGGTAATGAAACAGAAAAAAGCAAAGGAAAACTCAAACTCTATAATTGTGAATTATATGAAGTAAATTTTAGAAATACTACATTTCATAGCCTAGTTAATTTCTTCAGAAGTACTTTTTATAATCCAATAACTTTCTACAAAACTAAATTTTTAGATACCGTAGTTTTATCAGCAGTAACCTTTAGAGAGAATGTACTGCTTTCATATACCGTAATTAATGGATTAATGATGTTACGAGGGACGTTTGTTGAAAAGGGATTTGATATTTCCCTAGCAATCATAAATGGAAAACTAAGTCTATTTAATTTTGTGATTGATGATTATGCTACGTATAGTAAAATTCATAAGGATGTAGAAACGGCTATGAAAAAATATTCAGGCGAATATGAGTATGTCCAAGCCTATGAAGAGGTTTATGAAGAAGCGTTATCACATAAGCATTTAATTCCAATTGAAAATAAAAGAGAAACGTATCGTATCATAAAACATCAGCTAGAGAGTCAGAAAAACTATATTGATGCAATTCGTTATAAAGTCATGGAAAGCAAGACACATTTTAAGGAATCTTGGCAACAGATAAGACATGGGGTTCATTTTTTCAATCCGCTTTCTAATTTAGGGATTTTATCACTTAATGGACTATCGAATTGGTTTGGACTATCTTATGTATTAGGAATTATTTTTACAGTTTCAATAGCTTCGTTTTTTTTCAATTTAGCTTTGTCACATATCGGCTACTTTGAGTTTACGTGGGATTATACAGCATGGCAATGGGAATATTTTGTTCAATTTTTAAATCCAACACATCGCTTTGATTATATGAAGGCTATTGATCCAAACCCCAAGAAATGGTTTTTTATTTGGGATTTTATAGGTAGAATTTTTATTAGTTATGGAATCTATCAAACCATTCAAGCTTTTAGAAAATATAAATAGTTAAAGTGATTTAATATAGATTTTAGGTTAAAACTAGATTTTGTAACTCCCTTTTATATTTTACAATTCTTGGCGCGTTCTGAGCAGAATAAACAATCGATTTAGCCTCTTCAGTATAATCTAATTTTTTACAAGCAACATACTGATTTTCTGTTGCAGTATCAAATTCACTTTGCTCAACCACAAATACACTTTTTGTGTTTTGTATTTCACACACAAAAAAGGGAGAGATAAAATCGGCTACTACTTCAGGAAGAATTTTTCTTTTATTCACTACAAGGTTTTGAGTTTGCGAAAATAGCTAAAATCACAATGATTCTTTTATTGAAAGAGAGGTGTTTTCCTAGAATAATTTAATGTTTCTGTAAAGAGTTTTTTTGAAAAACAACTTCCACTTTATTATAAAACCTTTAAAGAATCTTTTAAGTATCTCGTAGTATTTCTCTAGGGAAACAGGCTTTGGTATAACGTAGCCCTATTTCTTTAAAAAACAGGATAAGAGTTGATGCAGTTTATTATGGGGTGTTTCTCTAAGGAAACAGGCTATTTTCCTAAGAAAACAGGCTTTGGTTTGACCTACCTATTTTTTTAGAAAACAGGGTAAGAATTGATGCCGTTTATTGTGGGGTATTTTTCTAAGGAAACAGGCTATTTTCTAGGGAAATAGGCTTTGGCTTGACCTACCCTATTTCTTTAGAAAACAAGGTAAACATTGATGCCGTTTATTATGGGGTGTTTCTCTAAGGAAACAGGCTATTTTTCTAGGAAAACAGGCTTTGATATAAGGTACCCTATTTCTTTAGAAACTCTTTAAAGGTCATTAAGAAAATAGTGTTTACAACACATCTATTTTCTTTATCTAAGCTAAAAATACTCAAGTCTCTTTTGTAAGAGCGAATATCTAGCACCAAAAATTAAGGCGTAATAATTTCCATTATTAGACTTTGGTACTTTTTGGGTTTTTTAATATACTGTTATTTAGAAAGTTGGATTTTTGTTTTGTCACTTTACCAAAGTCGCGCCACGGAATCCTGATATAGCGGAAGTATTTTGGCTTCAAACAAAACATAGTTTGGAATTCACAGTACTACATAATAAAGAAAACAAGTCAGTAGCGCTTCGATTTAATAAAGAAGTTCCTAATGAGATACGCGATTACCTAAAGGAATTGGGTTTTAGGGAATATAGAAATGCCCCACTAAAACTATTTGCTAAAGATCGCCCTTCGTATCGTCGATTTATAAAAGATTTTCAGCAGGCTTTAAAAAATAATACACAATGGAATAACATTATTATCCATCCTTCTTACGAGCCGTCAAAAGACCATATCCCAAAAGTTCGATTTAGTAAGATACAATTCATATTTAAAGATGCAGATCGAAAGGATCAAGAGTATATCGTTTTTGAACCCTTACAAGCTTTGGCTACAAAGATTGCAAAGCAGTATAGCGAAATACACTTTAAAGATGCTTTAAAACATATCATGGTATTTCCTAGACGATATAGAGAAGCTAGTAAAAAATTATTTGAAGCAGGACAAATTATATATAGCGCAGACTCATATGATAAAAATACTAAAAGTGCAAAAGAAATAATTGTTGAACCGATAACAGAAACACCTACCGAATTACCAAAAGAAGTAACCCCCGTAAAAACTAAACTTGAACCTGCTGACGAAGCTGAATCTGAATCTAAAACTGAAAAAGAAGTCAACATATTAGATAAAGAGAACACCGAAAAAGAGCCCAAGGAAAAAGAATTAGTAGCTCCTAAAAAAAAGAAGCTAAAGCAATGGGAGTATCAAATTCCATTTACTAAAAAACTAAAGTATAACGCTAAAATTACGATTGCTCAATTCAAAAAAAACAGCTACAGCTATGGACTGAATTACCAAAAAGGCTATGGTAATTTTTCTGGTTACGCAGGATCGCCTAGCATTTATGATCCGCAGTTTCCATCCCATAAAAAAGCATTAAAAGCGGGGTTTACATCTTTAATAAAGCAAATAGAAACTATCATAGAAAAAGGGGATGTGATTTTAAATAATGATCCCCTTCATAGAGAACGAATGGGAGGCGTACTAGAACAGATCATCGCTTTAGCAAAAGAAAAAGGGTTTGATCTGCCAAAAACAATCATTAAAAATATACTAAAAGAAGCACCTACAAAAATAGAGATGCCTTTAGAAAAAGAAGTAATCCCTATAACAGCCCCCATAAAAGAAGTTTCAAGACTTGACAGGGAATACGCTCAAAAAAGAGAAGCCAATGGATACCGTATAGTGCAAAGTGTTATTCAGAAGTTACAAATCACAATAGATGATATAGAGCAGGATAAAGAGATTACCCAGGCCCTTATAAATGATTTATTAGATGTTAGTGAGTCCGATGACCTGACAAAGGATATAAAAGGGGTTATTGATGATTTTAGAGCGCAGTACACGGCATCGACTGAAGAGGCTATTACCTTTCAAGTTTTACGTCTTATCGAGTTTTTTAGACTTTCTGAATTAAAAGCGAATTCTGACCTACCTAAAGTAAAGAGTATTACAGAAAAAACTTTAGAGAATATGCTTATTCCCGACAGTGTTGGAACTGATTTCGCTTACGGGAATATAAGCTATACTAACCGGACTTTTTATAAAAGAGAGTATCCGTATTTATTACATATTTCAGATGATACTTTAGAGAGCGCTGATGCAAGTTCGCTATTTGAACTTATGCAATTCCCACATCCAACCGATTATGGGTTTGCAGTGAGTCGTTTTGCATTATTGGAACTCTTTGAAAACAAAGGCGAAGCTATATTCAAGGAATTGGATTTGCCTAGGACGCTTAACTATCCGTATATCAATCTGCATACCCACCATAGAGCGGTACGCCCACTAGGAGAAATTATAACGAATGATACCGATAGAAGCAAGTGGTGGCACGCTATAGAACATTATCGTCCTATAAAAGACCCCCATTTTACAATCACTCTTATTGATGAGCAGATCACTATCGAACAGGAAAAACAAGAGGCACTTATCAATCCCAATACAGGCAAACCTAAAGGAAAATTAAAGGAAGAATACCAAAATAGAGAATGGACAATTACACTTTTACAACAATCAAAAGCAAACATAAAAGCTTATATCGAAAGTTTACAGGGTAGTAGTCAAGCTGAAAAACAAACACCAAAACAAGACCCTAGTTATTTAGATCAGGTAGTGGCTATTATGCATACCCATTATCATAAAGGAGAGCGACTGACAAAAAAGAAAATAGAGGCACTTTTAGAGACCGCGGAAGTACCTACTCTTGGAATGCTATGGGAAGCGGTAGAACTCTCATGGCTTTTATGGTATCGTCAATTATATCTTCAAATCACGCCGTTTGAGGTAAGTCTAAAGGCAATGATCCGATTTTGGAATGAAGTACAACCCACCTATGCCTATTCGGATAGCAGTAAGGAGAAATACAAGCAGTATTCCACTCCTTGTCTTATAGGAGCCATGCTTGCTGAGTATACAGGCATGAGAAACGCCGAGGCGGTTTTTGAACCAAGCGCAGGCAATGGACTGTTACTTGTTGGGGCTAAACCCCATAAGACTATTGTGAATGAAATTGACACCTCTCGTTTAGCTTCACTACGATTTCAACGGTTTTCAGAGTTGCACGCCATGAACGCTTCTGAGCCTTTTCCCAAAAAATGGAAACACCATTTTGATGTAATGGTCACTAATCCACCTTTTGCGCGATGGGAGGAAGACCGTTTTGATAAAAACCGCATTGTTGGCAAGTACTTTAATAAGCATTATGAACTTGCAAGTTTTATGCGCTTAGAGCATTTAATGGCAGGACTTGGCCTTGATACTCTAAAAGATTCGGGCAAATCAGGTATCATCATTATGGGGCATTTTGGCTACGGTAAAGATGGTCATATTAATCGATATGCTCCTTTTTATAAATGGCTGTATCGTCATTATATCGTTGATGATGTGATTAATCTCAATGGGTTTACCCTGTATAACAAACAAGGAGCAGTCGCCTCTATGATGCTGATTTTAGTGGGGGGTCGAAAACAAATTCCTACTACGATATTCCCCACAAAACAAACCCATCCCCAATTAGAAGCTATTGTTGAGAGCTATGAAGCTTTATGGCTTCGAGTCAAATCGCATATAGATCCTTTAAAAAAATTAGTAGAACAATTAAAAATTGCAAACAGATGATATTTTACAATCCACAATTGATCACCGATACCGATAGTGCAACACTATTTTGTATTCAAAACGCTACTGCATTTGATCAGTACGAAGATCATTATTCAGGTATTTACCTGCATCTATTTAATCTTATCGAAAATGCTCTAAAAGAAAAAGAGAATGTCGTTGGTCTGATTGAAGACTATTTAGAGACTCCTTATTCAGGAGGTGAAAATTCAGAGGAATTAACGTCTTTTATTTTTTATAGTGACCGTATGAATAATGCCCTTGCGACCCTTCGCACTCGTTGGAGCGGGTATGACCCCTTAGTAGCGCAAGACACCCTTACCACAGCTTCTGATATCAGTAAACAAGAGGCGATACAGGGCTACAGCCATACTACTTTACGAAGTTATTTAGAAGCATTAACCACCATTGAACTTGACTGATATGCAAGAAATCCCTTTAAAAGAAGTCGCATCAACTATGGACACGACAGCACTTACAGAGGCTAAAAGTGCTTTAGTATCGTATGCGCCTATGTCAAAAGCACCCTATGTGATGGATACCTTAGTGCCTCGAAATTTAGCTTTTGAAACTCAGGTGGCGCTTACTAGTGTTGTTAGGCAGTATGGAAACATTGACCATTTGGTTCGAGATAAATTACGCTATGATTCACTAGAGAACCTTTGGAAAGCCTTTAGCGCCGAACAAGTAGATGCCGTTGGACTGTACTTGAAACAGTTTGATGTGGGTAAAAGCTTGATTATCGCTGATGCCACGGGTATTGGTAAAGGTCGCGAAGCAGGTGGGGTAATTCGTCACGCCGTAATGGAGGGGTATTTGCCTATATTCTTTACCCAAAAAGTAAAACTGTTTTCAGATATCTACAGGGATTTAAAAGCCATTGATCTAACGAACATTGATCCGTTTATTTTAAATACTGATAGTCAGGCGAAGATTAAAGACAGTGATGGTAGTGTGGTTTTTAGTTCGCTTTCTTCGGCAGAGCAAAAAGAGCTTTTAACTAGTTCAGAGACCGTTGCCACTGATAGCGATAGAGCCATTGCGTATTACAAATCTATTGGTAGGGATTTACCTGATCCTGAAAAAGAGCCTGAACTTACCATAACCAATGTGATTGATCATCTGCCAAGTGAGTACGATATGATCTTTTCCACCTATTCTCAACTGCAATCGGCAGCACCCTACAAGTATTTATGGTTAAAAGCGATTTGTGAAGAGGTGCAATTAGGCAGATCACGATTTAAAGGAGTGGTTTTTGTCTTGGATGAGTGTCACACCATAGGATCACATGAGACCCTTATAGGACAGGCGATGTTATCACTTTTATCTCGATCTCATTGCTGTTGTTTCCTTAGTGCTACCTTCGCTAAATATCCTGAGGTGATGCCTATTTACGCTGGATATACGGCTATTGCAGAGGCGAAACTAAGTAATGCGAATTTTGTGAGTTCCATCAAAAGAGGTGGACTCGCCTTACAAGAAATCATCTCACCCAATCTAGCAGAAATGGGACAGCTTATTTCTCGCCAACGCTCTAGTGAAGGGATAGAAACTTTTTACGAGGTATTAGAACATGAGCCAGAGCGAAGTCTACATAGAAAACAAGTAGATAGGATCATTAAGATCATGCGCCGTATTGCTTTATTTGAAAGTGAGTATTTAAACGCTCGTTTTGCGGTTATTCATTCTCAGGCAAAAGCTCAAGGGGATAAAACCAAACAGAAGCCTAGAAATCTAGGAGTTAAACAAAGCCCCTATTTTTCTAGAGTCTTTGGGATTGTCGATCAAATGCTCTTTGCACTAAAAGCGCCATCGGTGGCAAAAAAGACACTTGATTTATTAGCACAAAATAAAAAAGTAGTGATCGCCTTTAAAAGCACGATGGGTGCATTTTTAAATGATTTACAATTATCATCAGGGGATACCATCCCCACAAAAGACTTGGACTTTGTTCATATATTACAAAAAGGACTAGATAGTATTTTTTATTATAACTATACTACTATTGATAATGAAAAGTCACGTCAGCGCATCCCTTTAGAAGAGTTACCCGAACAGGCACAAATTGCGTACAACACCCTTAAAGAAGATATTAAAAAGGAGCGTTCAGGGCTTACGATATCCCCTATTGATATTCTAATTGATACTATTACAAAAGCAAAGAAACCCACTGATCTTGGCGGTCATAATAAGTCTCATTTCAAAGTAGGCGAAGTTACGGGGCGTAAACAGCGATTGCTCTTTGATGGAGATAGGGCTACTATTCAATCCTTTCGATCTGATTCTGAAAAGGCATTTCGGCTATTTAATTCAGGGGAATATGATGTTCTACTGATTAATCAGAGTGGAAGTACAGGCGCTTCAGCCCACGCATCGAAAGATTTTAAGGATCAACGTAAACGTGCCTTACTCATGCACCAATTTGAACTAGACATTAATACGGTGGTGCAAATATTAGGTAGAGTCAATCGCACAGGGCAAGTAGTCCTACCTGAGTATTACTATATCACTTCGGATATCCCAATGGAGCGTAGACTTATGACCATGCTCAAGGCAAAACTAAAAACCTTAGATGCCAATACCACGGGATCGCAAAAAACGCGTGATGATACCCTTAAAAGTCCTGACTTTTTAAATAAATATGGAGACACGGTAGCCCACGCATGGATTAAAGAACATCCAGAGATGATGCCCGATTTGGGATATCCAAACCATACCAGAGTGAAGGATGATAACGGATATGTAAGTTATGTGCTGAATCCAGAAAAACACGGGGCAATTCGCCAATTAACGGGTCGCGCAGGGCTTTTATTAGTCAAAGATCAAGAGGCACTCTATGATGAATTACTCTCTCGCTATAAAGATCAAGTCCAATTAGAAAAACAACAGGGCACTTATGATTTAGAAGTGGAGTTTTTACAATTGGATGCAGAGGTTCAAAAGCGGTATTTATTTCATAAGGGTTCAGGGGGAGAGAGCGCCTTTGGACGCGATACCGTCAGAGAAGAAACTATTATTAATAATTTGAATCGTCCCTTTACCCTGCAACAAGTAGAGATCAGAATTCTAAAAGCATTGGAAGGTCAACCTCCTGAAACGATCAAACAGCAGTTACTGGCTAAAATCGCATTAGAATATCCTATAATGGTTAAGGAAAGAGAATCTTCAAAAAGAGAAGGGATTGATAAACTCATTTTGCAACTTGGAGAGTTAAAAGCTAAAGACCATCTAAGTGACAAGGAGCAAGAAGAAGCAGCACTCTTACAATCGATTATAGCTGAAAAAGAAAAGAATTTACAAGAATATATAAAGCAATTAGAGACCGTCCGTAGACGTATTGAAACTCATATTGGGTTTTGGCAGGTTGGAGACGCAGTCAAAGTGCCTTCGAGTATTAGCGCTTCTATTGATGCATCTTGGGGTGTGTTTTTGGGAGTTAGTATTGGAAAGAGCGCTAAAAATCCTTATACCCTTGGTAATATCCGATTAAATTTTGCGGTCACCGATAGTCGTAAAGCCCTTAGTATTTCATTAAGTGAAGGTGGGGATAATGATGTAATCAGTGGGATTTATAAAGAAAGTAAGGCTAGCCCTATATCGGAGAGAGAACAAGAAGAGGTACTTACTCTTTGGAACGAGCGAATTAAAGAGGCTTCGGTTAAACGAGAACAGCGCCATATTTTGACGGAAAATATTCTAGCCTCCTCAGGTTCTATTGATGGTAAGAATAGGCTCATTAAATACAACACCAAACAAGGCACGATTCAGAGTGGTATTCTCATTTCTAGGGATACCGATACTTCTTTTTATAATCAAAGTAGGTATCCCATTAGTGAGGCGTTAGATAAAATCACTTCCATGAATGTGAATGGTTATTTCAAAGCAAATGATGATAAAATTCGCTTTGAGAAAAAAAGCGCTACTATTTTCGATGTATATCTTGAAAAAAAGGAGTTTTACAAAGCAATTATTGATCCCGAGTTACAGAAATTATTAACTCCAAGGATGGGTGCAGATCCTACAGAATTACCCGACTTCGTTCAAAACGGAAATGAAATGACAGGGGTAGTATCCCTATCGAATTTGACTTCTTTTCTACATAAACTCAATACCTATGGGGTGTATTATTATGATGAGGCTAGAGAGGTCAAGGAATTAAAACAAGAAAACGAAAAAGACTGGGAGTCGCGGACCGAGCGATCTAATAAACGTTATGTCTATGAACTAGGAACACCCTACGGAAAATCAAGTCATCCAAGTGCAGGGTTTGAGAACTTTTTTGAAGGGGACGGTCGCTACCCATTAGGACGTGTGGTCTACAATCGTCGGCTTACTGATAAAGAGCGGTATAATTTCACGCTCATTCCTGTTTTTAAAGATGCCTCGGAATCTTTCAAGCTATGGAAGAGTGAGAGTAGTGATAGCAAAGTACTAAAGGATTATCTAGCCCTTGTCGATACTCTTGCCGATGCACCTTTATATAAAGCCATAGAGGAATTAGGCTATTTCATTGTCAATCATCCACACCAGAGTGGAAATACTGAATTTGTTTTTGGTAGATATACCGCCTTAGAACTCGGAAAGGCATCCTACCATGAAGAGATCAGTGAGATTACCCCCTTAACAGAATTAGTAGCCAAACTTGAATTACACAAAGAATTAGAAAACACCCTATGATGACAAACGAGCGATATAAACAGTTAAAATTAGACATTCCTGAAATTGATCAAATTCCCAATTTCATGAAGATTTTGGATGATTTGATATGGGGAAATAATGTTTTTTTAGTTGGATCGGCAGGAACAGGCAAGACCACCTTGGCAGAGAAAGTAAGCTATTCGCTCTTTGGTCGGCATGAGCGCGATAAAAAAGAGCTTCCTTACATCACTATTAATTGCAGTCAATGGACTTCGCCTACAGAAATTAAAGGCGGACAGACCATGACGGGCTATAAAGAAGGAGCGCTTATAGAGGCGTGGCGAGATGGGAAAATACTCATCCTAGATGAAATGCCCAAGCTTGATCCTAACACCGCAAGTCTACTCAATGATGGCCTAGCAAAAAGTGCGAGCGAAGAGGCGGTTATTTTTAATGGACTTAATGAGGCGATTGTCAAACATCCGCATTTTGGATGTATCGCCACTGGAAATACCACAGGAAAAGGATTTAGTAAACACTATGTCGGAAATAGCAAACAGGATGCTTCCCTTATTGACCGCTTTAGCGGATGTATTTATCATGTTGGTTTTAATGAAAAACTCGAAAAAGCACTTATCTATCCGATGTTAGTAGAAAAGTGTCAAGCCATTCGTAGAGCTATTCTACGCTACGAGGCAAAAGATGCTTCGGATGATACCACAGAGGATATTATGACCCTTCGTACAATGCTGAACTTGCAGCGTTCTTACGTGCTTGAGATGTCTCGCGAAATGGGAATTAAAGATTCGAGTGACATTCGTTTTACCCCCTATCAAAATGGTAAAACATTGCAGGATGCCTTGGAGAGTTACTTCTGGGTAATGAATAGCGAAAAGGCTAAAAAAATCAAAGCAGAAATTAGTTATGATGGGTTTATCAATACCTATAAATCAGCAGAGGCTAAAACACAATTTTCAAAAGAATATACCCGACGTGGCTAATCCAATCCTACATACACACTCTTTTGAGAACAGGCGTTTTCAGTACATCCAATTTCCAAGTCCTGGTGCCTATCACGATTTTGTGCAAAAACGGTGTGGGGAGTTATTTATGGGTAATGCCAAAACCCTAGAACGCATCGTTAAAAATGCAACACATCGGATCGCCACTTCAAGTGATTGGTATGGAACTCCAAAGCCAACCACTATAGAGGATTTAGAAGATCATCGCTATTTTGGGAAGATGGAATTATTAGAAGTACTAGCTCCTAAAATACAAAAGGAGTTACATCGCTATACCGATTTGGTGGAAGACGACTTATTAAAACGCCCAATTCTTAGTGCAAATAGTAAAGGATTAGGGGTGTTTTCTTTTGATCGTGCGATGATGGGACTCTACAAAATCCCTCTTGCTAAAGGGGCTTCTGCATTAGAGAAATATGTGCATGGACTTAAAATTGAATTGGGCAAAGACAAGGCGACTACCGTTAAGAAAACGCATCTATATTTTGAGAATAGATCAGCTTCTAAACCTACGCTCACCCTTTCTCTATTGGCAGGAGCAAATGCTAACATCAAAGGCGATGCTTTGTATTATGTAGGTATCGCTCTAGCACTACTGACAGAGTATTTAGAGAGTTGTCATATCGCAGTGGCTATTGATGTGCTGTTAGGTACTTCTTTCGGAGTTCACACCATTGTATCAGCCATTAGGGTCAAACCCTTTGAAGCCCCACTCGATGTCAATCAACTTTTAGTCTTAGGGAGTGATCCACGGTATTTCCGATTTAATGGCTTTAAGGGACTGATTGCGCTTGCGGATTACTGCGGACTCAATATCCCCGATGGACTTGGGAAAATAGATGATACCATTACAACGGGCTATATCGAATATGTACCCAATACCCTACTGTTTAATCAAAGCTATTCCATAGATCGTGCAGTGAAAGAAGTATCACGCATCTTGCTAGAATACACAAAAAAAGTTAAAACAAGATGAACATATCACAAGACAGTATTCAAAAAATTATGAGTGAGGCAATTTTAATTCAAAAGGATTGTACCGAGTCGTGTTTTGATTTTCAGGTGATGACTTCAAGGTTTCATAAAGACACCCTGATTCTTCGTTGGGTAGAGGTTGATATAAGCGATGTAGAGCGTCCTATTCAAACGTATCGTTATCGGTGTTTTTATTTGGATGGAACTTCTCAAAACTGTTCCATTCATTATACGAATGTGGAACAAGCGAATGCCTTTTTTAAAAGCCTAGAGGGATATGACAGGCAAGATTTTACCAAAGGATAATAGTCATTTATTAATTTAAAACAATTACGATGTATAGACTACAAGAGATAAAGCCCGGTGTACTAAGAGACATCATTATTAAGGGACAAAAAGAGATTATGTTGCAAACAGGAAGTCCGCTAATACTAGAGGATGGCTACATCCTAATTAAAAAACAAACACAGGATTTTACCATAGATGACCCTATGGCAAAAAAGGCAGATAGATTACTCTTTGAGTTACTTGAAAAGCATAGAAAGATGACCAATCAAAAAACAGTTAAACCAGCAAAGGGTAAAGAAGTCCCCTTGCTTAGTAAAGAGGCGATTCGTATTCGTGAGAATGAACGATTGCGCATTGTTAAACTATTAAAACTCAAATTAACCCTTATTCCAAAAAGCGCATAAGTTATGACACATTTAGCACAAATTAAAGCATTGGACTTAACTAAGATTCTCAACAAGGATGTTACCTCTGAAATTGAAAAACTCATTGAAGATTATGAGACGGCAGAGGATAAAGAAGATTTTATAGAAGTTACCAAAGAGAGTTCCGCACTTATTTTAGAGCTTATAGAGGATGTATATCCAGATGCTATTGCTCAAAAAGAAAAACCTTGTGTAGAGGTAGTGGTCACTCCTAAAGAGGTAGTCCCAAAGCCCAAAGTATCCCCTAAAAAACAAGAAGTAAAAGACAATCATCAGTCTGAAAAAGAACCTTCACTAAAGAAGAAATCTGCACCAAAAAAGAAAACCATACCAAAGAAGAAACCTACAAAGCAGAAATCGGTATCTAGTAGCGTAAAATCAAAACTACAGCAGTTACAAGAAGAAGTTGAGGAGTGTAGAAAAAGAGGTGTGACTAGAAAAAAGTCACCTAGAAAAACATCAACTCCACCCAAGACAGTGTATGACAAGGTGTATAGCCATATCAATGGTATTGCCAATTTATTGCCAGAGCGCTTTAGGCATGATACCCAAAAAATAAGCGATCTAAAGCGAATGAGTTTGGGAATACACAAAAAGGTAGTAGGTGTATTTGAAATGAATGAAACCTTGGCCGAAAAGGGAAAGATTGCCTTAAAACAGAAGTTTAAAGATATTAACAAAAGAATACTAGCAAATGACAACAAATAAAAAAATGCTCATAATCACAGGAGCTGGACTTGCTATCGGACTCGCCGAAGCATTATTGTACTACAACCTTGGAAGAAATGCAGATGCCAAAGAAGGTTTTCACTTTGGTATTCCTAAAGGAGCAGAACTAGGCAAAACACTAGGTATTGTTCTTGCCACCTCACTTGCTACGGCATTACTCTCTAGTGGGGTTGAAAACCTATTGAACAAACAAGAATTAAAACTCGCATAATCCATTTGCTATGAAAAAGATCACATATAAAGCCTATATCGATAAGCACGCATTAGATATTTCTTTACTTCCAAGTGATGTTCAAGATAAGATCGGCGTATTTAAAAAAATGCTTGAACTAGAAGAAGATGTTCAGGCGCAAGATGCACAGGAATTAGAGAATCAATTACAAATCTTGGACACTGAAATCCTTACCGATTTAAAAGACATTAAAAAGCTTCATAAAATTTATCATAGGGATGTATCACAAGAAAAAGAAACATCCCTAGGATCAAATACGCAGAAAAAGCGTCACAGCGACGACATCTTAAGTCGCTTAATAGAGGAGAAAAAGCACTTAAATGTGTCGCGCTCTACTTTGCGTACACTTGGTATCACTACTCCGCTATCGAAAGTGACAATCATCGGAAAGTATTGTATTACAAGGACTTCCTTTTTAACATATCGCTACCGTATCGCATTGGTATCTAACTAGGTATGTTTTTGATGTCGCAGTAGTGTGTTACCCGTGACGCTTTGATGTGTAGGTAGCATCGCAGAAGTAACCAAGTAGTAATTACCTCTTATTTAAAATCGCTTACTAAAATGATGTAGTTTGAACCTATGAACAAGCCAAAGGACATATTGGAGAAGAATCTAACCATCTATGGTTTGCTTGATGTGCGTGTACAGCAGTTAGTTTCCAAGTTTGGAATTACCAGAGCCATTGCCCTGTTAGATGGAATGACATCTGCAAGTATTGCTTTAGATGACAATGAAAAAGAGGTACTCATTATTAACTTTTTAAATACAAGGGCTAAAAAATATTTTGGTTTTACAGGAAAAGACTTTTGTAAGGCTCAAGATCAAAACGCAAGAGACGCCCGTATGTCCTGTTACTATTTACTTGTAAAGCATTTGGATATGAATTATCAAACCATAGGCTATTACTACAAACAAAAACGGCGAAACGTTCGCTATAACTATAAAAAAATTGAAGAGATCATAGAGATTAAAACGTTTTACAAAGACTTTTTTAAGCGATTTGATGCGCTAGAATCATCATTAATAACCTATTTATTAGCATTAAAAACAAAGTAATGAATGACGAAATAGAAAAAGAAATTCAAGATGTCCTTTCCAATACAGATGGGGATCACATTTTGGAAGTGCCGATTTCAGAGGCGCAAAGCCCCCTTAATACGGCGGTTAAAACAGGCGATATTGCCGATGTATCTAAAAAAGGAGCGTCAGAGAAAGCTAGCTTTTTAAAAACTGCTGAAGATGCGTATGCTAAGGAGCAAACACAAAAGGTCATTGCAGATGCGCCGCAGCAACACATCGGGGATCACTCAGAGCATATCTCACAAGAAAATGAGACTACGAAAGCTGTTATATCTGATAAGCAAGCTATGCAAACAGCCGAGGCGCTCCTTGGTATGGCGGATAATTTTTTAGCCGTTGGTGGTGGTTTTTTTGTAAAGATTACCAAGCATGAGGAGTTCTTTGAATTCGAGGAACTTGTAGAAGTCATTGACTCTCAAAACGAGAAGAATATTAGACGTATCAGGCTTGATCAAGATGATAAGGCGCTTTTAACTCCCCTATTAGCTCAGGTCATAAAAAACAAAACCAAACAGCTTAGCCCTGAACAGCAACTCTTGGGGGCGATCATTTCAGTAATTGTCAAAAAAGCACAGACGGTTATGGAGGTACGTGCTGAAAATAAATCGCTTGAAGGACGTATTCTTCAAATTGTGCGAGAAGCGAAACTTCCAGATACAAAGCAAGAGGAGCAAGAAGAGAAACCCAAGCAAAAAGATGTACAAGTCCCTGTAGATGAAGAGCCTTTTGAGAAGGAAATTTTGGAACAAGAGATTTTGGAACAAGAGCAAGAAATTCAGACTCCTATTGGGGTAGTAGAACAACAGGATGAAGACCTTGTATTTATCAATAGTAACAATAGCCCTTTATCCAATGAAATGCACCTAGTCTATGAAGAGGTAGCCCCAAGTGTTATATCTGAAAAACAAGTGCATAGCGCTTCTTCTAGTTCAACGAACAAGAGAGAACGCCCAGACTCTTCTAAAACCGGGGAGCAGAGCCATTCTCAGGACTCCGATGATACTTCCTAGCTACTCTTTTACATAGTAAAGGATCTACTTCTTTCTAAAGAGAAGTAGATACGCGCCTCTTTTTAAAAAAAGAGTGTTCCATTCACTTATAAAGTGCGATGGCAGGGATGACACATCCCTTTTTGTAAAAGACAATAGATATATAAAAAGACAAAAAAAGCTATGAAGGTAACATCTAAGCGACAACCGATGATCATGCTTGTTTGTGGGGAAACGGGAGTTGGAAAGACCTATCGAAACAAACTAGAGATTTATCAATATATGCAACAGCATTTAGCCCTTGGTAAAAAAGGGCGTAAGGTACTCGCATTTGATACCAACGATGATGACTATCCAGAATTTACCACGGTTGATCCGAATCACATACAATCCCTCTCTAAAATTCATGCACGACGCATACGCCCTTTTAATCCTGACGGGACTCCGATGGATACGGCTCAAAAGCGAGAGGTAATCGAAAAGATCATGAGGCATTATAAAAATGGGATGGTGGTCTTGGATGATATTGATCATTATATGGCAGGAGCAAAAGGACAGAATATGATTGGGGCTTTATGCACGGTACGCCATAAAGGAATCGATGTACTACTCACCCATCAGTCGGTGGCTAAAATTACCACCTCAGAGTGGCAAAACTGCACATGGTTACGACTTCATCATCAGGTGGATGATGTGACTCGATATCGGGATCGTATTCCTAAATATAATTTGGTACGGATTGCCCAATTAATTGTAGATGCTCATTATGAGTTAGCTTCAACGGCTTTTTCTTTAGGCAAGGTATCTGAAAAGAAGTACCAAGTGCTAAAGAGTTTTTTTGTGTACGTCAACATGAGAGAACAACAAATTATGGGATGCAGTAAAAAGAGTTACATAAAGGCAGTAAAACGCTTTATAGATCAAGAGGAAACTAAAAAGATTCGAATGCTCTTACAGGAGCGTGATTTTAGTGGCAAGGCTATTTATAAAGATCGTAATGCCGTAATCATTCATCTTATTTCAGGGTATATACGGCATTTTAAAGCTGTTTAAAAAAGTGATTTTCATAGACTTTGGTCATTTTGTACATATCCAAAAATGAATTAAGTATATCATAATTAAGTATTTAAAATTTTCAAAATCTACTCGATTGTCATTTTACCAAAGTCGCGCCACGGAATTGAGCAAGTTTGATCTCAACTTGCACCTAGGTAAAAATAGAAAAGGTCACCTCTAGTAAAACAAGAATTAATAATTAAAAAAACAAATTGATGGCACAAGAATCAAACATTGATATGAAAGCTATTGCCTTTATCGCAGGGGCTGGTATTGCGGGTCTATTAATAGGCACTTTTTTAGTCGCTCCAATGATGGCTAAAGCAAAAGCAAGCAAATTAGAAAAAGAAAAAACCAAAGCGGTTGAAGCTAAAAAAGCGTAAAAGCGCTTTTTAGTCTTTTGACAGATGTTGTTTTCAGACAACGATTTTAAACTTTTAAAAAGAAACACTTATGAGTCCATATAATGATGAATTAATGCGTTATCAGGAAGAAGCCGAAGAGCGCTATGATGATTATTTTGCAGGGGAATATGAAGATGATTACGAAACAGGATTAGAAGGGTATGAAGAAGAAGAATATGACGGTTATGATGATGAGTATGACGATCCTTATGAAGAGGACGGCTATATTGATCCCATAGGGGATTATGATGATTTTACCAAACAAAGTATTGGGCGTATTAACCCTAATGATCGTACCCTTACCATTGCCGTTACAAATACCTCGGCAGAAGATGCTATTGCGGTTCTTTTTGGCGCAAATGCAGAAGAAGCCCAGCCCAATGGGGTTGTGGTTGATGTTGAGGAATCCTCCCATAAGGAAGTACGTGAAGAAAGTAAGGCGCATCCCTTTAAGATTGCGGGGATGAAATATTCTGTAAGCGCTCCGATACAATTTGATAATGTACTTCGTATTCAAAGAAGAACGGCTTCGGGAACCCAAACCAATCGGGTATATCAACCTCGAAATGCGACTTCGCCTCAAAATTTCAATAATACCCTTATTGATGATGATAACTTTGAAATGGATGTTACTGGGCAGGATGCGCTTCGTTTTACCATCAATGCCAATAGTAAGGCGGTCTTTACCTTTACCGTTAAAGCCCGTGCAAATCTTGGAAACTTACTTCGCGGTCATAATGTAGCGGAACTCTCTCATGTTCCAAGAACCACAGGGCTTCCACAATTGGATTTAATAAGACGTAAACGCCCCACAGCCCTTGGACTTCCCCCTAGAAGACGTCCTACGCGTCGTCGTAAGCCTACTTCTAGTAGAAAGCGAGTATCAAGAAGACGCAGACGTCCAACCACTCCATTGGTTCGCAGAAGACGATAGCCGGCCACGCCTGTTATTTCTGTAAACCTTAGTCGGTATAGCGCACAATCGCGCTATATCGACTTTAATTAAAATGCACCTAATTATATGAATCATACCCGATATGCTGAATTGGGACAGAATCGGATCGATTATATTGTCTATCACAATATACTAGAAGCCCAAAAGCTTCTCTACGATCAAGGTTTTGAGTCCCCTGAAGACCCCGAAGATGTAGTAGAGGCGATCAAAGAGCTTGTTCGTCAAAAAGGACGAGAAGTTATTGAAGCCCTTTTAAAAATTCATCCTGATAAAAAAGCCATTCTCTCGATAGCTGATATATCAAAGCTATGCGAGAATTGTAAAACAACACTTGGACAATCTAAAAAACAAGGTTGTACTTCATGTACAAAAAAAACGGCTTCCCTTGAAGATAATTTTACAGAAGAGCCTAGAGAACTCGATAGTAATGCGCGTCTACACTATTTAATTACAAAACACAAAGCGAACCCCACAGATACCGAGCTTGAAAAAGAAATCGAAGCGCTTTGGAATACGATACGTACCAAGCCTGAAAAGGCAATAGAAAAACAAACAACAAATCAGCGGTTACTCACTAAAAATGAACTATGTATATATGCAAGCATTTTTGGGATTGGGGTGCTTATGGGTTGGGGCTTTTCCTATTCTAAAAATAGCTAGATATGACACAACAACAATATAATGAAGCGATCAATCTGATAGGGCATTTAATTCTTACCGCTAGTGATACCCTTACCGAGTTATTAGCACACCATGGGGTAGGCTTTGAGACCGCTCCTACTAAAAGACAACTTATTGATGCGACTATTGAAAAGCTTAAAAGCGATACTGATGGTTTTACGAAAGGGTTAGCCAAATTAGTAGATCGCCATATAGATATAGAGGTAGATTCTATGGTTTGGCTTAGAAAGGTTGGCTTTGATTTGCCTGATGCAGAGGATGCTTTTTTTGGAGGACTCATTAAAGGCGCGATAGGCGCCATTGGGGGACTTTTAAAAAAGAAAAAGAGTAACAACAATAACAGCTCAAATAATGTCTTTTCTTCACAAGCCATGCAGGCGAAACGTGATTTGGAATTACAAATCCAGCGTATGCAAGAACAACAACGCCGAAGAGATGAAGAGCGCCGAAGAGAAGAGGCAGAGCGCGCACGGCTAGAGCGAGAAGCACAAGCTAAAAAACGTACACAAACCATGCTTATCATAGGTGGGGTAGTTCTTCTAGTCAGCCTTGTTGGAGTTGCCCTTTTTATGTCCCGTTCTAAAGCGCCAATGTATAACCCTTCAAGACCTTAGATATGATCATTATCGATAGAGAAGATTTTTTAGAAAAAGAGGAATTATATGATGATTTTAACGCCTATGGGCTTCCCACTAAATCAATAATTCATAGAGGTATAGCACGTCCTTATGGTCATAATAGAAGAAAAACAAGAGTGAATAGCGGTGGTGCTCGACCGATGTCAAGACCGAAAATAAGAAGACCTGTAAAAGGGTCAATGCGTATTCTTTTGCCAAGAAAAAAGGCTATAAAATTTGGAGAGCCTAGAGGTATTCCATTAAAAAAGTTTCCCATACTAAAGGGGACTCCTGCTGTTAAGGCTAAGGAAATTAAAAAAGAGAATACACCTGTTCAAAGAAAGACTACTAGTGCTAAAACCAAAGCAAGAGTAAAGGCAAAAGCGCTTAAAGAAGAGATCACTCAAAAAGAAGTTCCCTCCAAAGTGACTACACCTAAAATGAGTACCAAGAAAAAGTTACTCATTATTGGACTTACGATATCCATAGTCACGATCACAGGTTATTTCATTTATAAAGCACAAAAAAATAAAAACTAAAATGAATACACAAGCAAATCCTATAGAAACAGAAGTCGAAGAACAAGGACAATTAGAAGCTGGATTTCTATTCGCATCTTTTAAAAACACAGGAATGGGTAATGTTATAGTCAATGGTGTGATCTTATCCGCTGGAGAGGCAAAAAGCTATCCTTTTGTTGGCAAGGCATATCAGGCGATCTCTTATGATTCGCAATTAAGCACTTTACGAATCCTATACATTTTATAAATATGATCGATGATCCCCTTTTTGCATATATGTACCCCGAAGAAGATCACTTTTTTGGTAGCCGAAAAAAGCGAAAAAGGCGTCAGGCACGTCGAAAGGCAAAACAAGCACAACGCGCTCAAAGCCCTAAAGTACTAGCTAGAAAAGCACGTCAAAAAACTTTTTTTAAAAAAGTAGGCAATGTATATCGCGATATAGGAGGTGCTACAGCAATCGGGCAAGCGGTAGATACCCTTGTAAACCCTAGCCAAACCGATTCCTCCCATACTCCTAGCGATTATGAAATAGGACTTTTATCACAAGAGGAAAAAGCAGAAACCTCTTCTAAAAACAAAGGGGTTCCCATGGCATTTTTTATCATTTCAGGAGTGTTAGTGCTAGGTGTTGTGGGGCTGATTATGTATAAGAAAAGACAATCTTAAGTAAAGACATGATGATTCCCATTCCAACAAATAAACAGCGTTTTATCATCCATCTAAGAATAAGAGCCAAGCGTCCTATGGAATTAGGAATTCAGGCGTATGATCCTAGATACCGTCACACCTACTATCTGCGTCGTAAAGCGTGGTTTACACAAGAGAGTGACGAGCGAGAATTTCAGCTTAGATTTCCAGTATCCTCAAAGAAAATGGAACTACTGATTTTTGATAAAAATGCTTTAGATGATAGGAATTTCTCGGTGGTAGGTTTTGAAGTGAAGCCCATGGAAGATCCTCCATTTTGGGCATCTGAATCTGAGCATCGTTTTTTAAGGTTTGCCGTGGGGTTTGCTCAAAAAGCAGGATACACTCCAACAGGGTATTATGATAGCCCTAACGGGGAGTTTTTATTTCATTACGTAGCTTCAATTACCGATGGATCAGGCAAAGAACTTATTACCCCTGCAAGAACCCACCGCTTAATGCCGAGGGTTCAAATATCAAAGCGCCTGTTTTTAGGCTATAGCATTCCGATTCGTGTGGCGATTCTCGCCCATGAAGGGTGTCATTGGTTTTTAAATACCCGAAGTCAAAAAACAGCAGATTTATGTGGGATCAAAAAGTACTTGGATTATGGTTTTCCAAAAATTGAAGCAGTCTATGCCATGACTAAAATATTTGGAAGCTACCCTGAGCTTGTCGGGCAGGCGCAATTAGATAGAACCCTAGATGTGGTGTGATTTATAGAGAACTATATCCATGAAAAAGAAACGATCAATTAATTAAAAAAATATAATGGCACATCCTTTAGATACACACGCAAGATATAGAGCATTCTATAAACACCTTAGCAAAGAATTTCAGTCTTTACAATTTGTAGTGACTAATTCCTCCGATACCTCAGAGCGTGTTCGCTTATGGGGAGCTAATAGTAATTTATCTATTAGCACCACAGAGCAGTTTACCAATCGTTTTAATGACACCCTAGCCATTGAGGTGGGTAACTATCCACAAGGGATGGTATATAACCCTGCTAATGACTTGTTTTATGTGGTGAATCAACTCTCGGATGATGTAAGTGTTTTTGATAGTCAGGGCGTGATTATTCAAACCATTACTCTTGCTATCACTCCTTTTGCTGAGTCGTATTCCCCGATTACTATTATAGCAAATACAAAACAAGATAGCCCCAACTATGGAGAGGTGTATGTTCTTAGTTCCATTCGAGATAGTATTAGTGTGATTACACTAGATTTTACCATTAGTGAAGAATTTTCAGTCATTAAACGTCCGACAGGTATTGTCTATAACCCAATTGATGATGCGCTTTATGTTATTGGGATTACCGAGGCGAATATGTTTGTGATTGATTTAGCTACTAAGGATGTAGCACAGCGTTCTATCGAGGGGATTCCTTCGAGTATCGGTATTGATAGCGATACAGGAAATGTCTTTATTCATATTCCAGTATTGGAACAGGTCTTTGTATATGATACTAATCATACTCGCTTAGCACTGATAGATCAAATCACAAAAGATATTACCGCATGGGCGTATCGTCCACTCTCGAAACACATCTATGGTATTGTGGCTAATGATGCCTCACTACTTGTAATAAATACCATCACTTTTATAGATAACCAAATTGCTTTGCAAGGCGTTGGCGCAAGTATTGCCTATAGTACTTCGGAAGGACTTATCTACATTGGAGAGACTACTAATTTTCAGGTGTTACGATTAAACAGCGATAATGAATTTATCGATCCTTACCCAATAACCGATTTTGAAACGGGTATTGTCATCCACCCTGTAAGCGGTTTAGTAGCCTTTTCAAAGGCAACTCAGAATAGCGTGACCCTTGGAAGGGTTATAAAGCAAGGGGTCACTATCAAAGAAGATTATCAGGAGTATCGTCAAGAATTTCAATTTAATCCAGCACAAGTAAAACACCTAAAAATCATTAGTAGTGATCGCCTTATAAGCACCCTTGAACTTGAAGATATTTCCATCAGTGGTAAAAGTGATCGGCGCTTTATAAGCATCGGAAATTACAACAGTCCTCAAAACTTTCTAAACGTAGCCGAAGTTTTTGAAATGGAAGGTGTGGTCATTGATGGACTCCATCGGTGGTATTTTACCCTTCCCGCTCAAACGAGCATTACCCTACTTATCTACTATACCAAACTAGATTGGTTTAATGTGCTTGAAGCTCAGTTAGAAAGTCAATAGTGAAGACGTATTCACACTAAACTTAAAACGAAAAGAAATGATAAAAACACTTATACATATCGCCCTTAGTCAATACGGCACTACCGAGAAGGTAGGAAATACACACAACCCTGTGATTGTAAATTATTTTAAAGAAATCGGATATCAGTGGGTAAAAGATGATGAAATGGCATGGTGTAGTGCCTTTGCCAATTGGGTCGCTTTAAAAGCGAATAAGAAAGCAAGTGGAAAACTCAATGCCCGCTCTTGGCTAGGAGTAGGGAAAAAGAAAATAAAACCTTCAGTTGGGGATATCGTTGTTTTCTGGAGAGAGTCTAAAAATTCTTGGAAAGGACACGTTGGCTTTTTTATTGGCTATTCAGAGGATGGTAAGCACATCTATTGCCTTGGTGGAAACCAAAATAATCAGGTAAATATCAAAGCCTACCCTACTTATCGATTACTTGGCTTTAGAGAACTCATGCCAAGCCTCTAATGGGCAGCAAAAAATAACAAAAACGTAAAGAAAATGGAAGCACTTAATTATTTAGTTATTCAATCCACCAATACCTCAGAGGCGAAGGATTTAAGCAAGCAAGATGTTATAAAGCATCATACAACTCCTACCTCTCTCGGTGGTTTAGGATTTAACAGACCAGGATTTGACTATCTGATTCTTCAAGATGGAACTCTTGAAACCCTAGTGAATGAACACAGTCCTACCGATGTAGATTTATGGGGAATTTCAGGAGGTAAATATCCGATTTTAGGAAACGTAAAACACATCGGATATGTTGGTGGACGTACCCTAAAAGAAGCTTTTTGGAAAGACACTCGAACCGAGGAGCAAGAAAAAACCTTAGAGGCGGTGGTTAGATTTTACACCCTTCGATTTCCTAAAATAATTGTGGTAGGTTTTGATGATCCAACACGCATAGAGGAATCTAAAAACCCTGCTTTTGATGTGCAGAAGTGGTTAGTATCTCATGGTATTTCTGCTCAAAATCAATATCAGAAAATACCACTAACAAGAACTGTTTAAACCCTTTATATCCACTAAAAAAATGTCAAAGTCTTTAACTGTAGATACCTACTCCTTTGTAATCCCTGAAAAGGATGATCCTTGTGATTTATGGATTACCTATTTTGAAGGTCTTAAAAAAGCCGTAGGACACCATCACGCCAAAACCTTGTGGCTTGTTACTTGGAAAAGCAATGGCAGTACGAGTTGTACTACTCGTCCTAGTTTTACTACTTGGATGGATAAACAAAATCTCGATGTTTCTAATATCGCAACACGCACCATCTCTGATCTGTCTGAAATTCAGGGAAATTTCTTTGGACTCGGAAAGAATCTGACCAAGGTGGTGGCAATTGGTATTCCTGCACTTTTAATCGCCCTTTTGATTGGGATTTTAGTCATTGGTAAAAAGGCGGTGGATAGCACCGATATAGAGGACTTAAAAATGCTCACCCCTGTGGGAAGAGCAAGTAAATTACTCATCAAATGAGACTAACCAATACACATAAAGTAGGTATTGCAAGTGTACTAGGAGTTTTAGTGCTAAGTGTCGGGTATGTTCGCATAAGAGCCAAACAAAAAGACAAAAGATATACGGTATTACTTGAAGCTATTTCAAGAGTGCTTGGGGATATTGAAGGGGGACTTGATTCAACCAAAGCCTTTGATTTGCAGTACAAGGCTAGAGTATTACAACACGTATCTCAAACAGTCATCACCCTTAAAAAGCAAACAGCGAATCAGTTTGCTAAACAAATCTACGATGCCTTAACCCCATGGTATTTGAATGATGATGAAGAGAAAATATATGGCGTTTTTCGAGCTTTAAAAGATAAACTACAAGTATCACAACTTGCCCATTCTTATCAACAGGAATATGGAAATAACTTGATTGATGTGCTAAAGGATCGTTTAAGCACCTCTGAAATAAAAATCATTATGGGTATTGTAGCAAAGCTACCGCCCTATAGAACCTTATAAAAAACAACAGATGAAATTATCAAAAACAACATGGTGGATGATTGGAGGTAGTGTTTTGGCTGTTTCTGGTATTGGATTGTATCTACTACTTTCCAAGAAAAAGAAAAAGAAAAAGAAAAAGAAAACGAATTCCCAAAATGAAACAGCAGTAATGTCAGATGGGATATTCCCAAAACAAAATACAGTGCAGTCCGTCACTCAAAAAGCAACGGTTAAAGAAGAGCCGAATTGGAACAGCCCCTTTAATTATGGATATATCGACGATGTAAAAGCATGGGTAGCCCCAAGAACTATCAAAGTCTTACCAAGAGTAAAGGCAATAGAATTAGCTAAAATTCTTAAAGAAGCAAAAGGGGTTTTTAATGATGATGAAAAAGCAGTTGAGAATATTTTTTCAAAGCAACTTCAGGATAAAACACAGGTATGTAGTGTTTCTCGCGCTTTTTATGATAGCTACAAAAAAGATTTGTGGCAACATCTTGATAGCTTTTTAAATGTAAAAGAGATGCAAAGCTTTGTTACCATTCCAACACGAAAATTGCCTAATTATCAATCTTGAATTCTATGAAACAGCAAATAAATACAGCGGAGCAGACTCCTAATGGTTCAAAGGAACTACTGGTAGTTGGAGGGATTATTCTAGTACTAGCCATCGGAGGTTTTACTTGGTATTACCTCTCTAAAAAGAAACATAATTCTTCAGATAGTGATCCTGATAGTAATGATGATGATATTTTGGATGCTAGTGTATTCACTACGCCCCCATTTAGACCTACTTCAAGCCCGAACACTTCTTCAAATTCAAGTTCTAGTTCGACTTCAAGCTATCCTATCAAAAAAGGAAGCAGGCATCCTGATGTAAAGATTTTACAAAGCTATTTAAAATACTATAAAGAGCCACTAGGAAGAAGTGGACCAAAACGCGATGGTGTTGATGGTATCTACGGGAAATTAACCGAGAGGGGCGCTCAAAAACGTCTTGGTAAAACAAGCTTCACAAGGTCTGATATTCAGTCAATGAAAAACACTTTAAAACTCTTAGGAAAATGAAAATCACAGCAAAAGAAATTAGAATCAGTGGCGCACTCATTGTAGGGAGCGGATTATTAATTGGAGTTATCTCGGCATTATGTCAAAAAAAGCCTGTTAACTTAAAAAACACCCCCGAAGAGTCAAAGTCGAAAAAAATAGCTACACCCGTAGTCCAAATGGAGGTTGCCTTTAAGAGTACACTAAAGAAAAAGCCCATAGAAGTTGTTAGTGCAGACACGCCTAAAGTGGTAGCTAAAGAGGTCATTTCAAAAAAGATCATCCCCAAAGAGGTGGCTCTATCAAAAGATGAAGAATCAAAGGAAGAAGAAGCAGAAATTGAGCTTGCTATTGAGGTTCCTATGAATACTCCAGAAGAGAATATGCCAAAACTAATGACGATGAATGATGATTTCCCACTTCGATTGGGCAGTAAAGGCGAAAGAGTATTTGCTTTACAGAAATACCTTTTAAGGTATCATGGATCGAACGGAGAAGTAACGGATTTCTATGACCAAAAACTAGCCGATAGAGTTTTACGAATTTTAAAGGTTACATCGGTTGATAAAAACTTATTCAACAAATTAATGAATAGAAACAAAACAAGAAGGTAATGTCCGATACTAAAAAAGTAAACGGAGGAATTTTAAATGCGCTGATTGATAAAGATGGGATTAAAACGGAAGTGACCCTTACCATTACAAATCAAACAGCCACCAAGGTTGCTCTTACCCTACTTATTTCTGGAATCAGTCTTATTGTAATTGCAAAACTCTTAAAAGAAGTATTTCCTAGTAAAGAGCTTACCGCTATTAGATCAGAGGTAAGCGAAATAAAAAACATATTAATAAAGTAAAAGAAAAATGATGAGCAGTATGGAATATCTCTTTAACTATCTAACAAGCCTAGATTGGGGTTATATCATCACATTTATATTAATCTCACATTTAGTAAATCAAACCAAAATAACAAGTTGGTTTTATAAAGTAACTAACATTAAAATACGTACTCGATACAGGGTATTATTCATTGGACTTGGCTATGGCATTTTAGTCTATCTATTACGAGGGTATGACATATCCAAAATAGAGTGCCTATTTCAGTCTTTTGTCTTTGCTATGGTCTTTCACAAGCTTGTAGTTGAAAGACTCTTTGCCGTATTAAAGTTAAATCCAATACAGCAAACAGGATATGATGACTACAGTGAAGAATAATTGGAAGCTACTAACAGGGATCATCCTTGTGATAGTCATCGTCAGTACCTACTTGTTTTCAGATCAAAGCTTGCACATCACAAGCGCAATTCCTTCGCTTTTAGAAAAAGAGAACAAAGAATTATTTGATCGTAATGCTGCCTTAGATCTTAAAGTACACGATTTAAAAATACAGGCTGAAAACTTACAAGGAATCATTGATCAGAAAGATCAAGAAATCTATCACTTAAAAACAGTATTAGATGAAAATATTAATCGTATTAATAACTATTCTATCCTTGAGCTACAGCAGTTTTTCTCAAGGTTTACAACCGATAGTCTACCCCATTGATGGAGAGACTTATTTTTGTTTTACCCCTTGGCAATCTAGATACATAGCCAAAACCTTAGAAAAATCAAGACTTCAAGAAGGTATTATCATTTCACTAGAAAGTAAAAACAAAGAATTAACCCTACTTCAAAGAATTAAAGATACCACCATTGTATTATTAGAAGAGAAAAATGCCAATCAATCCCTAGTGATTGATAACAAAATACTAGCCTACAAATCCCTAGAAATCGATAATAAAGCACTCACAAAAAAAGTAAAGAGACGGGGATTCAAAAACACGGTCTTTGGTGGAGTGGTAGTAGTTTTAGTAGGGGTATTAATCGTTAAATAAATAAAGCGTATGTCAGTATCAGGATATCAAAGTGATGTGGCTCAAAATTCAGGCTCTCAAACATCACGCAACAGCATTACAACACACGAAATTTTAGCCGAGCATTTAAGTCCAAGTCTCACACATTTACCTTCACAAAATATCTATAGTCTTATTAACGAAAATTTGATGGCTGTCAAGGATATTAGACTAAGCCCTAATACACCTGAATTAGAAATTGCGGATTGGCTTGTAAGTTTGCCTGCTCCATTAGTAGACCAAGGTGTTTATACAGGAACATTGTTTAGTGTGGGTGGAAATCCTTTTTTTTATTCTATGGATATAGATGGTAGAGTTACAATAAGTGGAACATTTGCAAATGAACAAGATGAATTAATCTTAAATATAAACCCCTATATCACAGAGCTTCCCCTTCGATTCAAAACCTTTGGAAGTCCTTTTTAGATCAAGTAAGTACTAAAGATTTTTTTAAAACATACAGTATGGATATTACAAAAATAGTTATTGTCATATTTAGCGCTACGGGTTTTTGGAAACTCATAGAGCTATTAATACAATTTAAAAGTCAAAATCGCTTAAAAAATGCAGAGATACACAACTTACACGTACAGGCAAATAGTCTTGTGATTGAAAACTATAAGATGTGGTCTGAGAATATGGAAAAGCGATTAAAAGAACTAGAGGATAAAAATACGGCCATGAATAAAATCATAACCGGACAACGTCAAAAAATTGATAAACTACAAAAGTATGTAGATCAATTAGAAGAAGAAATCAAATCTTATAGAATCTCTACAGATGAATGCAAATAACGGAAATACACTACTTAATGTTGTTTTTGGAATTTTTATGATGGCTAGTATTATAAAGGTAGGTATGGACTTGCACGAGAGGTTTAGAAAGAAAAAAGACGGTCTTACAAAAGAACAAATATGATCTCTTCTTATAAGCATATCTATGTAGGTATTGGGACGGTAGCACTTATTGTTGGGGCGTCCGTTTTAGTACGTTATCTAGCTAAATCAAAAACTAAGAAACAGAAAAATAAGGTTGATTTTTCTGTTTTTGATAGCAAAGATATGGCGGGTTCAGGAAAGTGTATTGATCGCACGCTTTTAAGGAAATTACAACTTCTTGAAAAACGGACAGGCTACAGGGTACTTAAAAATATCAACTCGGCAGTCCGTAGTGAATTTTGGAATAAAAAAGTGGGCGGAGTTTCTGACTCCGCCCATTTGATTACGAAATGTAAAGCTGTTGATATTCACGCCCCCACGCGAGCTATTCGTAACCTATTGGTGGTTCAAGCATATCATCTTGGTTTTACCCGTATTGGTGTTGGTAAAACATTTGTACATCTTGATGTAGATACATCCAAACCACAATATGTGGCTTGGGGATATCCCTCTAGAACAGCCCCCGAAATTAATCCTTTTACTTGACTCTTTAAGTTACATGAAGCTCTTTTTTAATAAGAAGCTTGATGGTAATACCTATTTGTCCTAAATGATACATCGTGTGATGAATTACCCCCTCTAAAGCAAATTCAAAAGGGTACACACTTTTATGGTTTTCTTCTGTATAAGTCTTCTCTAATAAAGAATCATCCTTATCTCCAATAAGAACAAGAATGGATAGGATGCTTTTTTCATAGTCTTCTTTTAATTGCTTCCATCCAATGGTTTTAAGTTCTTCATTTGAGCGCCAATAGTCAGGCTGATACCTTAGTTGTAAATTGAAATGTATCCTTAGTTTATTAATAACATCTATTTGTAAAGCAATTAGATGCCCTATCATCTCCGCGACACTATGAAGTTCAGGTATAGGACGTATAAATGCAGTATGTTTTGAAATACCCTCTATTTTTTCCATCATATTTTGACCCACCCACAATGCTTTGTAATTGATGGCTTCTAATTGTTGTGCGTAATACTGTATTGTCATATTTCTTTTTCTTTCTTTAAAAATATCATAGAACTATACCCAAAACTCCAATAGAAAGTGTGGTGCAATGACTTTGGAAGAGATGGGCGGATAGTTCTACTTTTTGGGGTGAAAAACTCGATAAAAACTATATCCAATAAGCGCTTTTTCTTCCCCTAAAAAGGCATACTTAAAGGATATAGTATCAACTACTGAATTGAGTGTTTAAATAAATATTATTCAAAAATATAATTATATAGTTTCTTTAAATTCATAGGACTATAACCCAAAATATTTGAGTGTGGTGCATTTTACATCAAACACTAAGGGCTTAACTATAGTCCTACTTTTATAAAGGGTGAAAAGCGTAAATGAGTGTTTAAAGTTCTATTTAATTATGAAGCTAAATTATTGATATAGTGAAATGTAAAAACAATCTAAAAGTATATTTTTTTTATACTTTTAGATTGTTTTTATATAGAAAAAAAAACTTATAGGAATCCCTGTTCTTTAGCCTTTATAATAAGTTCTCTGTTACTATTGTCTGACACATTGAAGATATCCATAAGCCTGCCTTTACGTTTTTGGACTGTGCTTTTAGAAAGTGATAGTAACTCTTGAAGTTCTACGTTACTAGCTCCTTGAGATATTTCATAGAGTAGTTGTCTATCAATAAGGTCTATTGAGAAGTCACTAGAGATTAATTTTTGTGAATATGCAGTTATTGACTCTGAATAATAGGTTGTGGATGTAGGTTCAAAAATCTTCTTCAATGCAATTAGTAATGCTTCAGGAGTAATGTCTCCTTTAACAAAGAAGCCATCAGGATTAACCGTTTTAATTATATTTTGGATTCTAAAATTATCTTTTATTAAGGTTATTACAATAATTTTGGAAGAGAGGCATAATGTTTTTTTTACCCAAAGTCCAATATCTTCTCCAGAAAATAGCTTTTGAGATGGGTATGCTGGAAGTTGTATATCTAAAAGAATTAGTTCGTAAAAATTATTTCTTAAAGAAATCTTGTCATAAGCTTCTTTACAATTAGATGCTATATCAATAACAAATTTATATTGTTGTTGACTATTACTAAGTTTTGAGAATACCTGTTTTATAGCAAATCTCATTAAAGAATGATCTTCTATAATAAGGACTTTAAGTTGTTTTAAATCATTTCTTACGTCTATATACTCTGCGTTATTTTTGCTAGGTATATCATCTTTCTTTTTCATAAATCGTGTCGCACCACAAAATTATTATAAGGCAATTGTTTTTGCTTCTTCTAAATCTTTTAATTGTTTATCTAGTTGTCCATAAATCATCATGGCTCTTCTATGCGCTAGTTTTGACCATGTCTCCATATTATCAGTCTCTTTAATAAATAAAGGTAGACATTCTAAGGCTTCTATCTTCTTTGTTATAAATATATTAGTGTCTTGAATAGAATCAACTTTTGATTGTATCTGTAACATTTTTAAATCTTTATCCTTTAATGCATTGACTCTATGTTGAATTTCTTTTTTTAATTCATTAATCTCAGATATTAATCTTTTATTTCTTTTACTTTTTTTATTGACAAGGTATTGTTGTAGTTTGTAGAATAAGAAAAATATTGTTGCAATAATTAATAAGAGACTTATATATGTTGTTATAAACATATCATCTTCAAAGCCATTTACATAACGATATAAAAGAGCTAAGGCTTGATAAATATTTAATAAAATTGTAACACCAATTACTAATTTAATAATGAGTTTTGAATTTTTAAAATGCTCTTTAGTTAGAGGCATCAATAATAGAAATGCAAAACACAATAAGAGGATATTAAATTTTTGAATTAATGTCCAAATAATATCTTCAGAAGTCAATCCTTCTACAATTACATAGGTGTTCCCAAATAAAGTCAACTCTTTAAATTCAGGCACTAAATAATCAAAATGGTTTAAGGGGAATGTTATTAGAATACAACATATCCCCATAATAAATCTAGTCATTAATCATCATCCTTTGAAGTAGAAGTATCGTTATTTTTGTCCTCTGTCTCTTGTATCGACTTTTCTTCTTCATTATTTTGATTTTCTTCTGAGGTGAGCCCATCAGGCGGTTTTTTAGCCATAATATTATATTTAAAAATTAATATCTATTAAATATATATGAAACTTCAATAAAAAAAATATTTAAATCCTCCAATTTTTTACGGTATAACCGTAAAAAACAGCATATCATACATACTTAAAGTATAAATAGCACACTCTAAAAGTATAATTTTTTTACTCTTTTAGAGTGTTTACACACAAAACATCCTCTCTAGTTTTGTTTTCTAAAGTATAAAAAACGGTTTTTCAATTAGATCAGTCACTTCATTTACTTGCATGATATTAGGATCATCTAGGGTCTGCACTTGAACTATCTTGAATTTTTAAAAATCCTTTATGCTTTTAAGTATTAATTAAAAACCATAAATGAAAATGAGTAAGAATGTAGGATTTTGTAGGACAAGAACATTTCTAGTCCTCACAGCAATGACACTTTTTGTGTGTTGTCAAAAAGATGATGCCTCTTTTACCTCGCTAGAGGAACATCTACACGAACATTTACAAACAACCACTACGACTGTTTCTCTAGATGAGATTCCAGAAGTGGCAGATTACCTCTCAACACTAGGAGATCATAAAGGGAATTTTATCATTGAGAAGTCTATTGATTCAAATAATAGGTCAAACGAACCTGATTTAGTGATAGGAGAATTACAAACCAGAGAGATTATTGAGGTAACAGATCAATATAACCGTAAGAATCATACTTTTCTACTCACTTCTATTGAGAATACAGATACTACTTTTAAGTCAACATTTAATCTTGTTATTCAAGAATCTTCTACAGGTTTTTTCTCATACATTGTAGAATATCGTCCTGATGAAGGTTGGATTCCTAATTATAGAGATACGCAAGATTTTTCAACTTTTAGTGGAGAAATTATACATTACAGCATCACAGGTAGGTATATAGCAAAACTAAACTTACTAGATGGTGTAGCTATTAACGGAGAAACGAGAAGTCCTTGTTCTGATGATGGTAATCCAAATGGAGGTGGAGGTAATGATGGAGGTAATGATGGAAGCCCAGGACCAGGAGATGGTGACGGAGGTGGAAATGGAGATAATCCCCCACCTGATCCTGATGTGTCAGCAGATCTAAAATGGTTATGTGTTTGGAGACAATTTTTACATAATGAACCAAGTGAATGTAATAATCCTGAGGCTGGTGGTTCATGGGTTATTGTGATTACCTATGGAGATAAGAGCGTAGAAGATACTGTGCGATGTCCTGATGATCTACCTGAACTTCCTGAAGTATGCTATGATGATTATGGTGATCCTTGTCCCAATCAATGTGATCCAAGCGGGAATGGCTGTGCCGAAGCACCACCAGAAGATGAGCCTGATAATACAAATACAACAATAGGGATATTATTTGATGATGATTTAATTTTTGCTATATCTGAATACTTAGAATCTCCATTAACCAATGAACAAGAAAATTATCTAATTCAAAATAGTGATATAGCCGAAGAGTTTTTAGAATATTTACAGAATAATTTCTCCGATTCTGAAAAAGCTAATTACACAAGGGTTCTACTTACTATTACAACTAATGTTGAAGAAAGTCCAACTTGGATACCTAATAGTGGAGTTTTTAAAAATCGGCAAGCTTTAAGTTATACACATACCTATAATCCCCCAGATACTGATGGTACAATGTTCTTGCTTGAAAATGGAAGTGTGTTATATGAGTCCGTTCACTATAGAGCTATTAATCCAGAAGATTTATCAACGATTGCACCGACTGACGGTCCTCTTCAAGACAACTACCATTATGTATATGACTATAATTCCAATGATTGGTATGAATACTTATTACCAACACAAAATTTTGACTGCCTTTCTTGTGATATAGAAGCCTTTTTTCAGGCTGTTATTGAAAATGGTGGGGTTGTGTTAGGTAGATACATTTTACCCATAGAAGATATTCTAATTGTTATAACGGGAAAAGATTTTAATGGTGTAGAACAAAGTAGAGCCGTAGCTGGAATATTAATTTTAGTTGACATAGTTCCAGGTAGTGATCTTGTAAAATTAATAAGGCTTACAAAATATGGGGATGAAGTTATAGATGCATCACAAGCAGTTATAAGGTATCTTGATGAAATCGCAAGTACTCAAAAAAGAGTTGTTGAGGACGTTTTAGATGGAGTGATTGATTTAAACCTAAATGGGAATACAAGAAGGAAAGGTAATTTTGGAGAAATGGTTACTGATGTGGATTTTGCTTCTAATGGCTATGAACCTCTTCATGTCAGAATAACAAATATTGATCAACCTTTGGGACCAGGTATAGATGGGATTTTTAAAAATCCACAAACAGGTGAATTCTTAATTGTAGAAAGTAAATATAACACCTCTACTCTAGGTAATACTATAGATGGTAAACAGATGAGTGATTCTTGGATTTTGGGTCTAAATAGCGGAAATAATAGACTGATCCAAGAAGTTGGACAAGAATTGGGAGAAGAAATAATGGATGCTGGATACACTAGGGTTATTTCAAGGGTACTTCCAGATGGAAGTCAAGTTTACTCTGAATTAAATGAACTTGGAAATATTATAGGAGTCTGGATACCCTAAATTTATTTATTCAAAAACTGACTATTAATTCGGGAAATCTTTTCTAATTTAGTGATTTCCCGAATTTAAAAATAAAATTACATATCATAGATGAGAGATAAAATTAAGGATATTAGCTACTTTAATGAGAGGGTAGATGCGCTTGAGAATAGTATTGATAGACGTATCAATAAACTTGAAAATAATTTAATAAAAGAAGAAAGAATTAGTATTGTTAAATTAAGTATGTCTACAACTTATAGAAATTTAATAATTGCTAAATACTCTAGGGGGGACAATATGAAATCTAATGATATTATAGATTTATATACACAATCAGTATCTTTAATGTATGAAAATTGGACAGAAGGGTCTGGTAAATTTGTCTACTCAAAAGGAAATACAACCACTATTTTAGAACAATATACGTTCTCTAATTATCTTGGAATTTTAGAGGTAATATCTTTAGGGATTCTATTAGGTATTTCTGACACTATATTTAATAAATTAATTATATATGTAGAAAGAGATCGAGTTAAAGATTTTTTACTTGATTTTTTATTCTGTTATAAAGACAAGGGTAAAACTCCTATTATAGAAGAAAGTTACCAAGTTTTTTTTCATATTAATGAGCGCTACGGAAGATTAAAAAATATTATACAAGAACCTAACAGTAAAATAGCAGAAAAAGAATTAAAATATTTTTTAGAGAAGGAATGGTATGCAAGTTTTAAAGGCACTCCAATTTATGGTCTTCATAAAAATGTACATGACCTTTATGTTGGATATTGGTGTTTTGTAGCTGCTGCCATAGTTAAAATAAAAGGCTTGGATGATAGTACATTTAGGGATAATAAATATTACCCAAAGGATTTAATAGCTTAATAATTATGAAAATTATTTGCATTGCTTTTTGTTTTTTTTGTGTAAGTATATTTAATGCCCAAGTAAAAAGTATCGAATTACCAGAAGGAGAACAGGAAGTTAAAATTACAAGAGTGACACCTGTATTAAGTTTTTATATCGATAAACTTGAAAATATTTATCTTGAAAAAGAACGTATTACCTTAAATAACATTGCCTTAAAATTAGATCAGGCAATAAAAACCATTCCTGAACAAAATAGGTTACGTACTGTAATCTTTCTCTATATAGATAAACAAACCCCTTATAGTACCGTTGATAAATTAAAAACAGAAATTGCTTCTTTAGATGTACGAAAAATAGTGTATAAGATGGGGTCAATTGAAGATAAAGATTTTCTTAAGGGTATTTACTGGAAAAATTATCCTAAATATAATGCTAAGAAAATGAGTGAAGAGTCTACTGCTGAGATACCAACATTTGTTCCTATGGCTAAATCAATTTCAACAAAAAAAACACCACCATCACTACCTCCATTACATTGGACATATCTTTTAGAAAAAGATATGTATTCTAATCAAAAACAGTCAATAGACAAAGCTCTTTCAGATCGAACGATTAGTTGCATTACAGCTACAAATAAGGGAATTGTTTATAATTCAGAACTAATACGATTAGAAGACAATGAAGCTTTACTAGAGCTATTTACATCATATAATGCGTTATTTATAGATTTTGATGAAGACTTATCCTATGATTCATATATAGAAACAGTAAAGTCTTTTAAAGAAATATATAAACTCTTAGAAAGAAGTAAAAAGAAAGCTTTCGTAGTGGAGTTATCATCACAAATTAAAGCTATTCATAATGAGAGTAAAATTAATTTTTGTAAAAGCTTTAATTAGAATTTTTCGAGGTCTTTAAATTAAACTCTGTCTATTGTTTCAATAAAGTTACTCTTTAAAAATAACTTACGGGAGGACACATATGCATATACTATTTAAAACCAAAAAAATAACTTGATATACAAGATGTTATTCAAATTTAACAGGTAAATTGAATTACTATAAACTTGATTAAATGTTTCATGTAGCTCTGTCATTTTTTCACTCAAATATGAAATATCATCAAACTTTCCAAGTATATACAGTAATACATTCTTTTTTAATGTCAAATTACCTGAAAGAATTTTGCAATAGGTATCCAACAAGCCAATAAAGTAATGCATCTATCTGCAATGGCTTATAATTTGAAAAAGTATCTCAAATTCACTCAAAAACACGTAAAAAGTGGGGTAGGAATCTCAACGTTTACTGTCTTAGCGTTGAGTATTTTTCGAACTCTTTTAACTGCTCTTTTAAAATTTGGAAAAACATCTGGATATTTGTTGAGCAGCTCTTCTTGATACTGAAACATTTCGATAGTGTTTATTTCAGACATATTTTGATTCAGATGTTGTTGACTTACTCTTATAACTTTTGCCAATTCGTCCCTTCTCTTTTTTATTTCACATCTATTTCTTATGCGATTTTTTGTTGAGTCTTCTGAAGTACCATTAATACTATTCCATTTGAGGTAGTATTCTATAAATTCAGAGAATATTCTATTTAATTCGATACCTCCATTATAAGATTTGGGTAGTTTAGATATTTCGTTCTGTAAGGAATTTAAATCTTTTCTTACAGCATCGCATATATCATCAGCGTATCCCATTTCCTTATAAGATTTTAAGTCTTTTACAAGCATTGGTACTAGACTTGACCTTAGTCTGTTAAGCGTCCAAAGTGGCGAGCCTCTTCTTGCATTTAAAATGTATTTGCTATTTTCTAATTCGACAACTTCATTAGTATATGTATAAATGTTTTGTTCGCTAAAAACATAGCGCTCACTTAGAACGTGAAAAACTAAAGACATTGCAGATTCTGCGGCCTTCGGCTGACCTCGTTTATTTTTTTTACCATCAGCCCAATCGCATATACCTTTTATTATTATCCACTCGTGAATGTCCTTGTTTATGCAAGCAGAAGATAATCCTGTTCCTTCCATTTCTCCACCTATTGCTTTAGGGAACATTTTTTTTAGTTTTTCGCAAAACTCAAGATTGTCTATTAATTTTTCGCCGGATAAAACATCTCCTGTTAGCACATTTGCCTTTTGTGTTCTACTTAAATAATGATTCCAGTCAATTGCAGAAGAAAAAACATTGAATAAGAGTTTTCCGCTGTAGGGGTTTGAATCCCTAGGCGTATCCGGTTTTTCGCCAGAATTGACTCTCGATATTTCATAATTTATTAAGCTCTTAGCTACTAATACGTCACCTATCTTTTGCTTCTTCTTGTTAATACCAAAAGCAACTCCCACCATTATTACAAGTTTTGGTCTAATCGTTTGAATTGCATCATTTACTGTTGTTAATGAACCTCTTTGATTAGCAGAACCCATTCCAGACTCGACGTGAGCAATTAGATGATGGCCAAGACGACCAATTCTGTAATTTATTTTTTCGTGAACAAAATTTATTATTGCATCTCTGGTAGGAACTGGAAGTATATATTTTAAAACTCCTTCTCTTTCAGCCTCGTTGACAGATACTAGTAATATATCCGTTTTTTTTATGAGGTCAGATTCATTTTCGTGGGTCTTGTCTCTATATTTAGATTGAATACGTATTTCATTTATATTAAACGTTCAATTAACTTTATGCTTTTATTGTTTATTTAAAATAATAAAATCTAAAAATAAAAAAAAAATTAACATAAATGTCTATTGCTCAGTGACTATTAATTACAACGGTTAGTATATGAAGCGTAGCATCCCGCAGGGTGCTATGATTTCATATACAGTGTGTGTGCCCAGCATGGGCATCTTTTATTTATCGAAAGATAAATAATTCATTTAGAGGGTACAAGTCCCTTATGG
>NZ_CALEMI010000088.1 GCF_937910895.1 uncultured Dokdonia sp.
CTTTTATATCGATCGGTTTCTTTACTGGGTAGTTCTCTACGATTCCTTTTATCACACTGATATTGTATGCGTTAATCCAAAATGCTTGGTATGATTTTGGATTATTTTTTGACACGCGCACTTCTTTTGCTAATGTGGTAAGTTCGTTTAATGTTGTTGGATTATTTTTAATCGCTTTGTAATCGACACGCCCATTTTTTATATGTGTTTTAAAAAAAGTATCAGCTTTATTTACAAAAGTATCTACGCTTTGTCCGTAACTCACAGCAATAAATAATAGCGTGATAAGAGTGGTTATGTGTTTCATTTGAATCGTCATTTTATGTTGCCTTCTGTCGTCAGTATTTCTTTTCTCTTACAAAAATCAATTGTCAAATGTTCCTTTTGTTTTTTTGGAAGCTCGCGTAGTAAAAATGATTTAGACCTTACACCAAGGGCTCTTATTTAAAATTATTCTAAATACATTTAATTATTAAGTTCAGTATCTTTAAAACGACCTTATATAGAAATCTATCGTGAATGCAGCTTTTTTTAGCTTTCGCGAAAGCTAAAACAACCACCCACCTTATGGAAGAACATATTGTTATTATAGGTAATGGAATTTCTGGTGTTACAACCGCCAGACATATTCGAAAATTATCTGACAAGAAAATAACTATTATTTCTGCAGAAACCGATCACTTCTTTTCTCGTACAGCGCTCATGTATATTTATATGGGACACATGAAATATGAGCATACAAAACCCTACGAAGATTATTTTTGGAAGAAAAACAGAATTGATCTTAAACGTGCTTTTGTACAAATAGTAGATCATGCCAATAAGCAATTACAATTTGCAGATGGTACATCTATGGCGTATGACAAATTAGTGCTAGCGGTGGGATCAAAACCTAATAAATTTGGTTGGCCAGGTCAAGACTTAAAAGGGGTACAAGGGATGTACTCAAAACAAGATCTTGATCTACTAGAAAAAAATGCGCCTGATAATAAAACCTGTAATCGTGCTGTGATTGTAGGAGGAGGTCTTATTGGTATCGAGCTTGCAGAAATGTTACATTCCCGCGATATTCCTGTGACATTTTTAGTGCGTGAAAGTAGCTTCTGGAGTGGTGTATTACCCGAAGGCGAAAGTGCTATGCTTAATCGTCATATCAAAAACAACCATATTGATTTACGTTTAAATACCAATCTTAAAGAAATTCTCTCTGACGAAAACGGACATGCACGTGCAGTTGTCATTGCAGAAACTGGGGAAGAGCTTCCTTGTACCGTTGTTGGACTTACGGCTGGAGTTTCGCCTAATATCGATTTTTTAAAAGACAGTGGTATTGAGCTGGGAAGAGGCATCAAGGTAAATCCTATGCTTGAAACCAATATTCCTGATATATATGCGATAGGTGATTGTGCAGAACAACACGAAGGCATTAATGGTAGACGTCCTATAGAAGCCGTTTGGTATACAGGGCGGATGATGGGAGAAACCTTGGCACAAACTATTTGTGGAAATCCTTTGCCATACAATCCTGGACATTGGTTTAATAGCGCTAAGTTTATTGATATAGAGTATCAAACCTACGGATGGGTGTATTCAAAACCTAGAGAAGGTGAAACGCATTTCCATTGGAAACACGAAGATGACACAAAGTGTATTACGATAAATACAGAAACTGCTACGGGTAAGTTTATAGGGATTAATAATTTTGGAATTCGGATGCGGCATGAGATTTTTGATCGTTGGTTGACCGAAGAGCGTTCTACAGATTATGTGATGGAGCATTTAAAAGATGCCAATTTTGACCCTGAATTTTACACCCTTTTTGAAAAAGATATTGTTGCTCACTACAATAAAACGTATAACAAAGATATTCGTGTAAAATCAAAAAGCTGGGCTCGCATATTCAGCAGAGCATAATCTCATCTCAATTATCATAAATAAGCTTTGTACGCTTTCGCGAAAGCGTACTCAACGAAAACACCAACTATGAAAGCAATAAAATATACAGGTTTACTTATATTTCTCACTGGACTCGCCATATTTACAGCATCACTATTTTTAGGAAGTTTTGAACTTACTCAAGAAAATCTGGATACGTTTACTCAAGAAAAAGGAATTGAGAGTGAGGTATTAAAAACCAAATTGACAGAACGTTTGGTAGGTAAAGAATACGGAACTTCTTTTGAGATGTCTTCTGGCATTATCACTGCCCTTGAAGAAGCCAATGCTGTACATAAAGAAAAACAAGAATGGGATAAAGTAGTGTGGGAAAAACCACATTCTTTTAGCTTTGGAATTGTTAAAAAAGCAGGTAAAGGAATTCTTAAAGACAACCCTGGTATGATGTGGTTTCTCACATTCGGACTTGGCATCTTGGGGGCTTTATTATTCATACTTCCCAATTATGTGTTACTAGGTCCTGCTGGGATAAAAAACAATGGCATCTATCATCAATCAAGTACCAATCGTGGTCTTATTGCTTGGCTTGTTCTCGTATACTTAGTCTCTTTTTATTTGCTCCTTTATTTCAGAGCAGATTATGTGGTTAACTGGACGTTTATACTAGACCCTATAAGTAGAGCTCTTAATGGCGGGGAGGCAAGTCAGTGGTTTGTTTATGGCTTTTTATATTGTACCATCATGGTCACGATGGCGGTACGTATGTATATTAAATACCGTCATAATAAATACCAGATGATTCGAACTACCTCGGTTCTTTTCTTTCAGATCGTATTTGCCTTTTTAATTCCTGAGATCATGACAAGTCTTAATATGCCTGGTTATGATTTTAAAAATGCATTTCCACTAGATTATGATTTCTTTTTTGAATGGAATCTTGACACATTAACTGAGAGTGGTGCCATAGGATTATTTATACTCGTATGGGGTATTGTTCTTACATTAATCATTGTGCCTGTTATGGTTTATTTCTTCGGAAAAAGATGGTATTGTAGTTGGGTTTGTGGCTGCGGTGGTCTTGCTGAAACACTCGGAGATCCGTATCGTCAGCACTCCAATAAAACGATGAAGGCATGGAAACTAGAACGCTGGCTGATTCATTCTGTATTGGTGTTTTCTCTTGTGATGACGTTGGTCACATTATACTGCTACTTTTCTGGTACAGATGCCTTTTTGGGGATTAAATCTCAGTGGATAAAAGACACCTATAGTTTCCTAATTGGTGCTTGGTTTGCGGGTGTGATTGGTACAGGATTCTATCCTATTTTTGGAAATCGAGTATGGTGCCGTTTTGGATGTCCGCTTGCAGCTTATTTAGGACTCGTACAGCGTTTTAAATCCAGATTCAGAATCACTACCAATGGAGGACAGTGTATCTCTTGTGGTAACTGTTCTACCTACTGTGAGCAAGGTATTGATGTAAGAGCGTATGCACAGAAAGGAGAAAATATTATACGTTCAAGCTGTGTTGGTTGTGGGATCTGTTCGGCGGTATGTCCGCGTGGTGTTCTTAAGCTAGAAAATGGGCCTTTAGATGGGCGTATCAATCCTACAGATGTATTATTAGGCAACGATGTCGATTTGATGGATTATGTAAATAATAAGAAGAGTAGTTAATTAATATTCATTTATATGCTTTCGCGAAAGCAAAATTTAACCATAAGCCATCTCAAAATAGATGGCTTTTTTGTCTCTTATTCTTATCAAATCCTTATGCGTGATTTTACCTAACTTCGTTTTCTCATAAAGAAGAAAATAACTATACATTATAAAAAAAGAGTATACAATAGCATGTATTTTGATTTCAATCTAAAAAGCACAACGCTTCTCATCTTTCTTATACACGGGATTGCATTCTCCATTCTATTTGCACGCAGAGGATTCTTGAGCGAACAAAAATCCAATTTCTGGTTATCCTTATATATTTTGTTGTGTGCATTATATATTGCTCCTTTTATGTTTGGGTATTCTAATTGGTATGCAAAAGATGGGTATCGAGAAGTGCTGTTTTTTGTGCCTTTCCAACAACTCTTTTTACTCCCGCCTGTTATTTATTTTTATATTAAAACTGTACTGTATCCTTCTTTTACGCTCTCAAAAAAAGAATTTGTCCATTTTATTCCTGCTATTATCTACGCTCTATATTCCTTAGTCATTTTTGTGACCGATGTATATATATTAGACACCTATTATTTTTATGAAGATGGAAGGGATAAGGACTTTGATCTTTGGTATCAGATTTCAGGCTTTATATCTATGATCTATTACCTAATGATAAGCCTAAAAATGTATGATCGATATAGAAAAACAACCTATCAAACGGTCAGTTATGCGGATGCTATTTTATACAAATGGGTTCAACATTTTTTGATTGCATTTTTACTACTGTTGTGTATTCGTACTTTATTTTTTATTATAAATCCCGAATGGGGTGGGTTTGGAAAAAAATACTGGTACTATCTCTGCTTCTCTATTTTGTTTTATTATATCTCCATCAGCGGACTGATTCATTCCATAAAGTCAAATATTGCGTACCAAATATCAGATATATTTTATCCTTCTATTCAAGAAAATGTAGACACCTCTCCGGTTATATCAAAAGAGCAAATTGCAGAAGACAGTCACTCCAACGAACTAAAAGAGCAACTTGAAGAAATGATGAACACCCAAAAAGCATTTGCAAATCCAACAATCACACTCTTTGATCTTGCGCAAGATTTGAATACAACGCCTAAAATGATTTCACAGGTAATCAATAAAGGATTTCAAATGAATTTTAATGATTTTATAAACACCTATAGAACCGAAGAAGTGATTGCAAAATTAACCTCTGGAGAATCAAATAGTCAGACTTTACTGGGGATTGCCCTAGATTCTGGTTTTAATTCTAAGTCAACATTTAACAGAGCTTTTAAAAAACACACACAACTCACTCCTAAAGAATATATCAAAAAAAATATTGCAAAATAAGTGTCAAATCAAGATTTGAAGCGATCATCATTCACCATTATTAGATATTTGTATCTCATACAACACCTATTATAATGAACATGAATGTCAGAGTAATCATACTTATTTTCTTTTTTATAATCTCCACCTCTGCAAAAAGTCAGCAAGAAGTACAGCTGACTAAAGAGCAAAAAATAAAGCTTGATAGTATTACCCTGAGAGATGTTCCAAAAGGAGGACCAGGCATTGCTACTGGAATGGTATCTAACGGTACCATTATTTATGAGAAATATGCGGGTTATGCAACTATAAAAGACAGTATTGATATTCAAAGTAACTCTCGTTTTAATATCGCTTCCAATGGAAAACAGTTTACAGCACTAGCCATTCTATCTTTGATTGATGATCAAAAAATAAGTCTTGAAGATGATATCAGAATTTATTTTCCTAGTCTATATCCTAAAATTGATAAAAAAATAAAAATAAAACACCTACTTAATCATACAAGTGGGATTCGTGATGTATATGATTTATGGAGTTTACAAGGGATCACTTGGTGGAAACATACATTTACTAATGATGATGTATTGGAATTACTTCACAAACAACAAGAACTCAATTTTGAACCTGGCTCAAAATACCTGTATAGTAATTCTAACTATATCCTACTAGCAGAAATTATATCAAAAATAGCTGGCACCTCATTTATAGATTATACCAAAACTATGTTTGATGATCTAGGTATGCTTAACACTTCCTTTGAGCCTGACTATAAAACTATAAAAAGACCTATTGCGAATCCTTATTTTAATTTTGATACTTGGTCTACATACAACTGGATTTGGAATGCGTATGGAGATGGCAATCTCTTTTCTACGCTGGAAGATCAACTTAGGTGGGAGCAAATTTTACAGACTAAAAAAAACAAACGATTCTCGAAAGAATTACTAGAACAAAGTCAATCTTTAATCCCTAATACGTCTCATAAAGAATATGGCTACGGACTAGAGTTTGGTGAACATAGAGATATTCCATATAAATTTCACCTAGGTGCTACGGGCGCATGGAAAGCAGTCACCGCTCGATTTGATCATTTTTCTATTGTAACTATGATTAACAGTGGGAAAATAGATCCTACTGGGCAGACATTACTAATGGCAGATATTGCTCTAAATATTCCGCTTGACGCGAAAACTACCTATAGGATCACTCCAGAAAAAACAGGCCCCTATTTAACGATTAAAGACATCACAGGCATATACCAAACTAAAAATGGATACATCTTTGAATTTATAGAACGAGAAGGAGACTTATTCTTACTTCGGTCTGGAAGAAATGACATGAAACTACTACGTGAAGCCGATAATATATTCCAACAATGGAATGATGCTCCGTTTAAACAAGAATTCATAAAGAATGAAAAAGGAGAAATGCAAATCACAGCCTACTACACAAACACAGAACCATTTACCCTAACACGTATCGATAGTGACTTTACAGGTTTTGATTTTACAGCTTTAAATGGAACTTTTATAAATCCTGAAACGAATGTATCTTTCAAAATAGAACATGATACAAAGACAACGTATACCATAAAAAGTGGGAAGAAAAAAATGAAGGCTATTTTACTCACTCCTACGGAGCTTTTAATAAATGATTACGAGTATCGTCTTAAAATACATAAAGACAAAAAAGAAAAGGTTCAAGAAATGTTCTTAAATTCTGGAAGAATTCAGCAGGTGAGATTTATTAAAAAATAAATGGTATTCGTATTTGTTCGTCTGTCTTATCGTAAAATCTATTTTAAATGTAGTCAACACACATATTATTGAACTCTCATCAAGTACACATTATGCCGCTTTTATGAGTATATCAACTTCAAGACAAGCCTAAGATCTTTTTTTAATAAACCTTACTTACAAACATTAACTAGCAAGACAAACTTCAGGACATTAGACCAAACTAAAAAGCCAATCTCACGATTGGCTTTTTAAATATTAGGTATATAGATTAGTTTTTTTCTTCTGGTTTCATCACAAAGTCTTCCATAAACTTTGTCGTATAATTACCTGCAATATAATCTGGATGCTCCATCAACTGTCTGTGAAAAGGAATCGTTGTTTTAATTCCTTCAATGATAAACTCATCTAAAGCTCTTTTCATTTTATTTATTGCCTCTTCTCTTGTTTGAGCAGTAGTGATAAGTTTTGCTATCATGGAGTCATAATTAGGTGGTATTGAATATCCAGAATAAACATAAACTTGGTCTGCTCTACCGATGTATCGTGTTGGATTAAATTCTCCTGATGAATTATCTGTAATGTCATTTAGATATGCTGGAAATTGTATTATTCTATTACCAACTACATCTTTTATGTAGAATTTTACAAAGAACCTGATTTCGCCTAGCGATTCTATCAACAGCAGTATAAATTCTGCTTAAATTTCTCGCCTGTAACTGAATATATTTTAGACTATCCGGATACTCTGCACCAATCCTCTCAAGATCGCCTATTCTTACCAAAAGTATACAGATAATGCCGAATAAATTATTCTATCGTAGCCCAAGGACATCTTGCATATCAAACAAGCCTTTCTCCCTACTCGACAACCAATCGGCAGCTCGCACTGCACCCCGAGCAAAAGACATACGACTTGAGGCTTTGTGGGTTATTTCAACCCGCTCACCCTCAGCGGCAAAAGTGACGGTGTGATCTCCCACTATATCGCCAGCCCGCACTGTGGCAAAACCTATTGTTTGGCGATCTCTAGCGCCAGTCTGCCCTTCTCTGCCATAGACTGCCACCTCATTCAAATTGCGACCCAGCGCATCGGCCACCACTTCACCCATACTTAGCGCGGTACCAGAAGGCGCATCCACCTTGTGACGGTGATGAGCTTCATAAACTTCTATGTCTACATCATCACCTAGCACTCGAGCCGCCATATCAAGCAACTTGAAACAAAGGTTTACACCGGTACTGAAGTTTGAAGCCATGCATAATGCTGTACTGTCTATCACTGACAACAGTTGTGCTTTCTGCTCATCACTAAATCCCGTCGTGCCCACCACTACCGATTTTCCTTTATCCGCCGCTGTGCGCAAAGTGACCATGCTCGATTCCGGTGTTGTGAAATCAATCACCGCATCACAACCTTCCAACGCTTTAGCCAGATCATCTGAAACAGCAACACCTTTTTTGCCGAGGCCTGAAACTTCTCCCGCATCCCGACCTATTAAGTCGCTGCCCGTGCGTTCGGTTCCGCCAGCCAGTTCAACGCCGTAGCGATCGTGGTTGGCGTAAATTCTAAAATACTTTGAAGCCAGTATCTCTTGGGCGCGACTACAGACTTCATCGTGCTCACTGGCAATAACCGTGGCGGTGATTTCATAGTTGGCTATTTCTTTGGCCAGATTGGGACCACTGAGCACGCCGACTTTGGAGTCTGGCAATTCCTGCTCAAGGATCTGACTGG
>NZ_CALEMI010000089.1 GCF_937910895.1 uncultured Dokdonia sp.
GTTTAAATGGGCTACATAATTTGACTAGTATTACAGGGTCTTTAGTTTTATATGGTAATGCTAATATCACTTCATTAGATGCTTTTAGTTCTGTAAACTCGACAGTAACGTCCCTTGAGATTTATGTGTTCAGAGAAATAGAAACCTTAGATGGTCTTGAAAATATTTCAATAGCTTCTGGTGGTAATTTAATCATTGAAGGAAATGACAGTTTAACTAGTTTAGATGCTATTCAGGATGGAATCCCTTCTATCATGGGTATTGTAAAATTTGAAGAATTAATTGCTCAATGCGGACCTTTTCTTGGTTGTGGCGACATACCGCCAGTTCCACAACCATTTACATCTTTAATATTTTTAAGTAATTTGACAGAAGTAGAATGGTTACGTATTAAAGGTTTTCAAGGGATAAGTCTTGCAGGAGTAGAAAATATTACTGATATAAATCGCCTTTCCCTTTGGTACAATCCAAATATTACAAATCTTCAAGAATTAAGTGCAGTTACAAGTGACCTTCTTGGTGTTTTTATTTCAGATAATATTCAATTAGAAACGTTAGATGGTTTAGAGAATATTACAACAATAACAAATGGCCTTAATGTAGTAGGCAATTTATCTCTTACAGATTTTTGTGCATTGGGAAATAGTATATCTGGTCTTTCAAATGATGATGTTTTAATATTGATCAATTCATTTAACCCAACATTGCAGGATTTAATAGACGGGAATTGTAGTAATTAAGTACATTCATAAAATCTCCTAAATAATCGCAACTCTCTGTGTGCTTATTCCTATCTTTAGCCTACTAAAGAGTAACTATGAATTCATTACTTGTGGCAGATACAGTTTCTAAGCAATTTGGAAACTTTACTGCACTTAACGGAGTGTCTATAGCTGTACCTCAAGGAAGTATTTTTGGACTTCTAGGCCCTAATGGTGCAGGAAAGACGACACTTATACGTATCATTAATCAAATCACGATGCCAGATACGGGAAGCGTTACCCTAGATGGCGCCCCATTAGAACAGCATCATATCCGAGATATAGGCTATATGCCTGAAGAACGTGGGTTGTACAAATCTATGAAAGTAGGTGAGCAGGTGTTATACTTGGCACAACTCAAAGGACTCTCAAAAGCAGAGGCACAAAAAAGAGCCAAACATTGGTTTGATAAACTAGACATTGGAGCTTGGTGGAATAAAAAAATCGAAGAATTATCCAAAGGTCAGGCACAGAAAATTCAGTTTGTAGTCACGGTAATGCACAATCCTAAACTGCTCATTTTTGATGAGCCTTTTAGTGGTTTTGATCCTATCAACGCAAATCTTATTAAAGACGAGATTCTTCAATTGCGAGATGAAGGGGCTACCGTTATTTTCTCCACACACCGTATGGAGTCTGTAGAAGAATTATGTGATCACATTGCACTGATTCATAAGTCTAATAAAATCCTGGATGGAGAGATTAATACGATTAAACGTCAGTACAGAAATAATACGTTTGATATAGGTGTGGAGGTGGATGAGTCCGCTTTCGCGAAAGCGGAAACAGATTTAAAATCCAAGTTTCAAGTAACACCTGCACAATTCAAATCTCTTGGAGATGAACTAAAATTGCGCATTGAACTTGGAGACAAAGGGAGTCCAAATGAGTTGCTGAAACAACTACAATCTTACGGGCAAGTGACCCACTTTACAGAAGTAATTCCTAGTGTAAATGATATATTTATCCAAACTGTAAATGAAAGTATATGAGTGTATTGTCATTAATTATTAAAAGAGAATACAAGGCGAGAGTACGTAATAAGTCATTTTTGATCATGACTTTTTTGAGTCCGCTTATTTTAGTGGGTATGGTTTTCTTAATTACGTATCTCACACAATTAAACAGCGATACAAAACGCACCATTGTAATTGTAGATGACTCAGGTTTGTTTGAAGCAGAATTTACAAATACAGATCAAACAACCTATATTGATTTATCAGTCCAAGGACTTGAAAACGCAAAGGAAATTGCTGAGAAAGAAGACTATTATGGATTAATTCATATTCCGTCAGATAGAGAAGGTCTCACATCTAGCATTACCTTTTATGGAAAAGAAACCCCTTCTTTTGGTCTGGTAGAAAGTATTGAGAAGCGAATAGAAAAAAAACTAACTGATCAAACATTGATTGATAAAGGCGTAGACCTTGTCGTTATTGAGAATTCAAAAAAGAATATTGATTTGGCAATAGAAAATTATTCTGGAGAGAAATCTTCAAAAATGAGTAATTGGATCAAAGCCGCATTTGGAGGTGCAGCTGGATATTTGCTTATGATGTTTATTATTATCTATGGCAATATGGTCATGCGTAGTGTGATAGAAGAAAAAACGAATAGAATTATAGAAGTGATTATCTCATCGGTTAAGCCATTCCAGTTAATGCTAGGTAAAATTTTAGGTACCACGATGGCAGGGATTACTCAGTTTACGATATGGGTAATTTTAGGAGGTGTATTGATGGTTGTGCTGCAAGTCGTGTTTGATATAGATCCCTCTACAACTTCTGGAGCTGTAAATTCTGAAGCACAAGCGATTGCTAGCGATCCAGATAAGTTGACAGAAATCTTTACAGAAATCAGTAAATTACCGTTGCTACAATTGGTTTTCGGTTTTCTTATTTACTTTATAGGAGGGTATTTTTTATATAGCTCTATTTATGCAGCGATTGGAGCTGCGGTAGATAATGAAACAGACACACAACAATTTATGTTGCCTATCATTATGCCTTTAATGCTTGCTATTTATGTAGGCTTTTTTGCTGTGATAGATAACCCTCACGGAACCGTGGCAACCGTATTTTCTATCATTCCTCTTACATCACCTATAGTGATGCTTATGCGCATTCCGTTTGAGGTGCCAGCATGGCAACTTGCATTATCTGTAACGTTATTAATTGCTTCTTTTATCTTTACCGTATGGTTTGGTTCAAAAATATACAGAGTTGGGATCTTAATGTATGGTAAAAAACCTACCTATAGGGAGCTTTTTAAATGGTTAAAATATTGATGTATACACAAGAAGAAACAGCAGAGAAGGTCGAAGAGGCTGTAGACAAGGTAAAAGATGTCATTACTGATGATATCTGGGGGAGTATTGTGGATTTTTTAAATCTAGGATTACATTTTGGTCCTGATAATAAAAAAATTCATATCACTATAGGTACGTTCTTGTTTGTTGTTTTTGCATTTATTATTATGGGAAGGCTACTTAAGCTTTCGCGAAAGCTAGTATCAAAAAGACTGCCAGAAGACGATCGTAATAAGTTCAATAGCATATTTACTTTTGCAAAATACATTATTTATATTCTAGTTGTTATTGCTGTACTCAGCGCATCTGGAATAGATGTTACGGTGTTCTTAACAGCATCTGCTGCGCTGTTTGTAGGATTAGGATTTGCGTTGCAAACCTTATTTCAAGATGTATTGTCTGGGATCTTTATCATCTTAGACAAGACTTTGCATATAGGCGATATTATTGAATTTGATGATGGGAAAGTAGGTCGAATATTTGATATTAAGTTAAGGACAACACGTGCATTAACCAGAGATGATAAGGTAATTGTAATCCCTAATCATAAGTTCCTAACAGAAACAGTATATAACTGGACTCAAAATCATAAAACAACAAGAGAGAGCGTTAGTGTAGGGGTTGCTTATGGAAGTGATACAAAACTAGTGACGGCGCTATTGTTGAAAAGTTTGGAAGGACAGGCAAATATTCTCAAAAATCCAAAACCTTTTGTACTGTTTGAAGATTTCGGGGATTCTGCATTAATATTTGGATTGTATTTCTTTACCAGTAATAGTTTTGTAGATCTTCGTATAAAAAGTGAATTGAGATATAAGATAGATCAACTCTTTAGAGATAATAATGTATCGATACCTTTCCCACAAAGAGATGTACACATGTACGCCAAAAAGGAATAGTATTTGATTAGATAGCTATAAAACAAAAAGACATATATGCCTAAAATATTGATTATAGAAGATGAAGCCGCCATACGCAGAGTACTTACAAAAATTCTTTCTGAAGAAAATAAGGATTATGAGGTAGAAGAAGCCGAAGATGGGCTAGAAGGCATAAATAAAATTAAAGAGACAGATTATGATTTGGTGCTTTGTGATATAAAAATGCCAAAGATGGATGGTGTTGAAGTTTTGGAAGCAGCAAAAAAACTAAAGCCAGAAACACCTATGGTAATGATTTCTGGACATGGCGATCTTGATACTGCAGTAAATACCATGCGCCTAGGAGCTTTTGATTATATCTCAAAACCACCAGATTTAAACAGATTGCTCAATACCGTCCGTAATGCACTAGATAGAAAAAATCTCGTAGTAGAAAATACGTTACTTAAAAAGAAAGTGAGTAAAAAGTATGAGATGATAGGTAATAGTGATGCGATCTCTCAAATAAAAGAAATGATTGAAAAGGTAGCTGGAACTGATGCACGTGTTTTAGTAACAGGACCTAATGGGACAGGAAAAGAACTTGTTGCCCATTGGCTACATGAAAAAAGCGAGCGATCCAATGGTCCATTAATAGAAGTGAATTGTGCAGCAATCCCATCAGAGTTAATAGAGAGTGAACTCTTTGGACACGTAAAAGGAGCTTTTACCTCAGCAAATAAAGATAGAGCTGGAAAGTTTGAAGCAGCAAATGGAGGTACCATATTTCTTGATGAAATAGGAGATATGAGCCTTTCTGCTCAAGCAAAAGTACTAAGAGCACTTCAAGAAAGTCGGGTACAACGTGTTGGGAGTGATAGAGATATTAAAGTGGATGTGCGTGTTGTTGCTGCTACAAATAAGGATCTCAAAAAAGAAATTGAAGAAGGAAGGTTCAGAGAAGATTTATATCATAGGCTTGCGGTTATCCTTATACAAGTACCGTCTTTAAACGATCGTAGAGAGGATATTCCATTGTTGATTAACCATTTTGCAAAAAAGATATCACAAGAACAAGGAAATGCCGATAAGAAGTTTTCTGAGAAAGCTATAAAATTATTACAAGATTATGATTGGACAGGAAATATTAGAGAATTACGTAATGTCGTAGAACGCCTTATCATTTTAAGTGGTCAGGAAGTTTCTGAAGATGATGTAAAGTTGTTTGCAAGTAAATAAAGGTCTTACACAAACTAGCTATAAATAAAAACGCCGTGATCATTTTGATCACGGCGTTTTTGTTATTTACTATATAAAAACGAAAATGTCTTTCTATTAGTTTTTAATAAACTTAATAGTAGTAGTACCTTCTTGAGTGGTTACTTGAGCAAAGTAAATACCATTTGCTAATTTACTAGTTGCAATCGTATTGTTTCCAAATCCTTCCATAGAAGCATTGAGTACTTTCTGTCCATTTACATTAATAACAGCAACATTTGTAGCACCAAAGTTTCTAGCAAAGTTGATATTCAAATCTGTAGTTGTAGGATTAGGAAAAACAGAAATATTATCTGCAAGTACATTATCATTTACAGATAATGGATCACAATCACCGTTAAGATTATATGCTACTCCTGGAGGTAAGGTAGCTGGATTACCACCTCCGTCTGTAAATGTATTAGACCATGCAGCTGCAGGGTCATTACCAGTTTTGAATGCAGCAAGAGTAGTATCACTTGTCTCATCAGTAGTTTCTAGGAAATTACTTGCTGATGTACTATTTGGAAGAAATACACTAAACCAAAACTCTGTTTCTGCACCTGGTGCTTCAAGAGTAACCGATGAGTTGAGAGTAAAATCCAATTGATAAGCGTTCAAAGAAGCATTCACATCTCCTAAGTCTGTTACCGTTGGAGATACGATAATGTCTTCACTTATGATTGTGCTAGGAAATTCTCCTGCACTCTCATATAATCGAATGACTAAATTAGCAAATGTAGCCGCATCAGATGTGTTATCTGCAATTACAAAAACAGTACCATCTGTAATTTCAAAGAATTCATCTGCGGGTACGGTGAAGTTATCTCCTACTTCATTTGCATTAAGATTTCCAAATCCCATGTCTATAGATGTGCTTACTATTTCTGTAGTACAAGCAACTTGAGCAGCTGCAGTAGTAGCTGAGACATTGTTAGTAATTTCAAATCCTGCAGAAGAAATACTTTCTTGGGCAAAACTAATTCCTGAGATACATAGTCCCAGGGCTAATAGAGTAATTTTTTTCATATTGTTTTTATTATAATTATACCTAGCTAATATATCAAATAAATTGATATTTTTTTATGATACAATACGCTTTAACAATACTATATTGCATAAAAAACAGTTTTTTATTAAAAATTTAAGATTTCATGGAAAAATTAGATCAATATAAAGTCAGTAAGAATATTCGTCTAAAAGATTTTGAAGGAACTAAAATTTCTGAACTTTCAGAAGATGAGTTAGAGAAAAAACTTCGTAAAGTCCGTAAAAAACTAGGCAAACTTCAAGATACTTTATATGCTCATGATACCTATAGTGTTTTAGTATGTTTACAAGGGATGGACACATCAGGAAAAGATAGTTTGATTCGTGAAGTTTTTAAAGATTTTAATGTCAGAGGTGTAGAGGTTTATAGTTTTAAAGTGCCTACAGATTTAGAATTGAGTCATGATTATTTGTGGAGACACTATATTGCATTGCCACAGCGTGGTAAATTTGGAGTGTTTAATAGAACCCATTATGAAAATGTATTAGTCACAAGAGTACATCCCGAATATATATTAGCAGAAAATTTACCAAACATACATTCAGTAGACGATATCAATGATGCTTTTTGGGACCGACGCTTTGAGCAGATCAATAACTTTGAAAAACATTTATCAGAAAATGGGACTCTTATTTATAAGTTTTTTATGCACCTTTCCAAAGAAGAGCAAAAGAATAGATTGTTACGTCGCTTAGACAAAAAAGAAAAGAACTGGAAGTTTTCTGCAGGAGATTTGAAAGAACGTAAACTATGGGACGACTATCAGCGTTGTTATGAAGATGCTATTAACCGTACCTCAAAACCTCATGCGCCTTGGTATGTGATTCCGGCAGATAATAAACCTGCTGCTAGACTAGCGGTTGCAACTATTTTGCTAGAAGCATTAAGCGCCTATGATGACATTAAGGAACCAGAACTTGACGATAAAACAAAGGGAAATATTGAGTTGTATAGAACTCAATTAAACAACGAATAAATACACGGTGATGATAAAAAAAATGATAATTCTAATTTTGATTTGCGGGGTGTCCGCTTTCGCGAAAGCGCAAAATGACTCCATTCAAATTAGAAAGATATATGATGAAGCCCTGAAAAATGGAAATAGCTATCAATGGCTTGATTACTTATCTACTCAAATAGGATCTCGCCTTAGTGGTAGTCTTGGAGCAGAGCAAGCTGTTACCTGGACAAAAGAACAGTTAGACAGCGTAGGACTGGATAAAGTTTGGTTGCAGCCTGTTATGGTGCCTAAGTGGGTCAGGGGTGTCCCTGAATATGCGTTTATAGATACAGGATCAGGAAATACAACACAAGTGCCTATCTGTGCATTAGGAGGATCTATCGCAACACCTAATGGAAGTGTAAAAGCATCCGTGATAGAGGTGCAAAGTATAGAAGAAATAGAACAATTGGGAGCTGCCAATATAGGAGGTAAAATTGTATTCTTTAATCGCCCAATGCAAGCAGATGTTATTGATACCTTTAAGGCGTATGGAGGTTGTGTAGATCAGCGGTATAGTGGAGCAGAAGCTGCCGCAGCTTATGGAGCCGTAGGTGTTATTGTAAGATCAGTTACCCATAGTCTTGATGATTATCCACATACAGGATCTATGTCTTATGGAGATTTAAAACCCGCACAACGTATCCCAGCGGCAGCCATTAGTACCAATGGAGCAGATTTGTTAAGTACACTCCTTAAATTAAACCCAGCGACAAAGTTTTTCTTTTCTATGGGATGTAAAAATTTACCCGATGTACAATCATATAATGTGATTGGTGAGATTACAGGAAGTACATTTCCAGATAAATATATGGTAGTAGGCGGACATTTAGATTCTTGGGATTTAGGAGACGGATCTCATGATGATGGCGCTGGCATTGTACAAAGTATGGAAGTATTGCGTATTATGAAAGCTATTGATTATCAACCAAAACACAGTGTACGTGTCGTACTCTTTATGAATGAAGAAAATGGATTACGAGGAGGACGCAAATATGCTGAAGTAGCAGAAAGCAAAAACGAAAAACACGTATTTGCACTAGAGAGCGATGCAGGCGGCTTTACGCCTAGAGGTTTTTCTTTTGATATTGATGATAGAAACTTCAATGAAGTTTTAAGTTGGAAACCGCTTTTTGAACCTTACTTTATTCATTATTTCGTAAGAGGTGGGAGTGGTGCAGATATTGGTCCACTTAAAGGAAGTGGAACCGTACTTGCTGGTTTACGACCAGATTCACAGCGTTATTTTGATTATCATCACGCAGCAAATGACACTTTTGATGCGGTAAATAAAAGAGAATTAGAATTAGGTGCTGCTACGATGACGAGCTTACTCTATATGATGGATAATTATATACAAAAGCCAGGAAAACTGATGACGTTGCCTGTTAGAGAATAAGTTGATAACGATATAATACATAAAAAAGGGAAGCTACGAGCTTCCCTTTTTTATGTATTATAAAAGTATTTTTATTGTCTCCATTTGACCCAGATAATTACTGTCACATCTGTAGTTGTAGTTGCGGCATCTCTCGCTCTTGCAGTAATATGCTCATTAGCACTAAAATCAAGATTTGTGGTAGTGTCAATATATCTTAGACCAGATAGACTAAATGTTTCATTTACAGAATTTGTCCCAGCGGCGGTTCTAACCCTAACATTGAAATCTGTATCATCTCCAGAAGCCCCCATAGCAGTAATGGCTACAATGGTTCCGTTAAAAGGCATTAATGCACCAGAATCATTAGCCACCATATTACCTCCATAATGAAGAGCATTTGTATCTACATCTCCGTTACGTCCAAATTGAATAGCGGTACTTTCTACACTCAGCCATGCCGTTCGAGTAAGATCATACATATACAATTTGTCACCTATAACAGCAAGCTGTCCATTAGCGAGATTGGTGGTTGGTGTTGCTTGCGGTACTAGTTCTAATGCTGCTGTTGTTTCTGCACTAGCGTCTATAGTCAGTTTTCCATTTGGAGTTATTGTGCCTACACCCACTTGTGCATTAGCAAAAACGGATACGAGTAAACATAAAATAAGTAGTTTAAAATGAGCCCCTTTCATCTTCATTTTTTTTATATGAACATTAAAAGTAAAGACTTTTGCGGCAAGAATCATTTTTTTTAAAAACTATTCGATCAAGAACCGTAAAACTACGATGAAATCACATAATTCAACTGCGGTTATTACGTAATTAATAGCTTTTTTTCTTGATATACTTTAATACCCGTAGCAATCATTCTTGTAAGGTGGGTTTTTAAATCATCATCTATTTTTTTGAAGTGAAAGCAACTTTTGCCTTTTAAGCATTTGCGCAACATGGGATCAATATGCTCAAAACGTTCAGCATCTGTGTAGATAGGAAAAAAGTACAGTCGGACGTCTTTAGGTTTAGGCATTACACTTGCAAAATAAAAACCATCTACTTTTTGTTTTCCTTGCATTGCAGGAATTGTTCCAGCCACTTCTAGAACGTCTTCTTCGTCTTTTCTAATTTGTAAAGGGCCTACGTGTTCTTTAATTATTTCTCGGAGTATCTGGTCTATTTCTTTAGGATCGGTAATCATAGGATTTAGATGTAGTGGAGGTATGATATGTATCTTATTAGTAGGGTAAGCATACTAACAAGATACATAATAATTTAAAAAATGATGATAAGTTCGTAAGAAGTGAGTCTGTAAGTTGTGATGCAAGTCTTATTTTTGTTGCGAAAATGTATCCAGCTTTTTGAGTTGAGAATTATAGACTCCAAAGAGCAAAAAGTAACCATGGGATTAGACCGATATACTAAAGAATTTAAGAGCAATCTTATCATAGCATTTCCTATTATGTTAGGTCAGTTGGGTCATATTCTTGTGGCGCTGGTAGATAATTTAATGGTAGGGCGTTTGGGTGCTGCGCAACTTGCCGCCATAAGTTTGGGAAATAGCTTAGTATTTATTGCACTGTCTCTAGGGATTGGTTTTTCTTTTGCAATCACGCCATTAATTGCAGAAACAGACGGAGCAAACAACATAGAAAAAGGGCGTTTACATTTTCATCATGGAATCATCATGTGTACCATAAATGGGATTTTATTATTCTTAGCTTTACTATTGGCAAAACCTATTTTATATTATTTAGACCAACCTGATGAAGTCGTAGCACTGGCGATTCCGTATATGGAAGTGGTAGCGTTTTCCTTGATTCCGTTAATGATCTTTCAAGCCTTTAAGCAATTTGCAGATGGGCTTTCTCAAACGCGATATGCCATGTATGCTATCTTGGTAGCCAATGTGGTTAATATTATTTTTAACTATTTCTTGATTTACGGGATATGGATTTTTCCAAGGCTTGGAGTGGTAGGAGCTGGTTGGGGTACGTTGATCTCTCGATTTTTTATGTTGGGATTACTCGTTTTTATGCTTTCGCGAAAGCGTACATTTAAGCCTTATTTTCAGATCTCAAATGTATCACATATTAGATGGTCAGAGTTTAGAGAGCTATTTCGTCTTGGTTTTCCAACCGCATTACAAATGCTTTTTGAAGTAGGAATTTTTACAGCAGCTATTTTCTTATCAGGAATTTTAGGAACCAATGCACAGGCAGCTAATCAAATAGCGCTGAATCTAGCCTCAATGACCTTTATGATTGCGGTAGGTCTTGGTGTCACTGCAACCATACGCGTAGGAAATCAAAAAGGGAAAAGGGATTATCCTAATTTAAGACGTATCGCTATTTCTATTTTTTTATTGGTGTTTCTAATCGAAGCTGTGTTTGCAGTAGCATTTATACTGCTAAAAGAGATGCTTCCTCCTTTATATATAGACAACCCTGAAGTGATTTTAATTGCTTCTCAATTGTTGATTATTGCAGCATTATTTCAATTGAGTGATGGAATACAAGTCTCCATTTTAGGTGCATTACGAGGGTTACAAGATGTAAATATTCCTACAGGGATTTGTTTTATAGCCTATTGGATCATAGGGCTTCCTATAAGTTGGTATTTGGGAAAACCTGATCAAATGGGAGCCCAAGGTATTTGGGTAGGACTATTAGCGGGATTAACAGCATCTGCTGTGATGCTCTATTTTAGATTTAATTACCTTAGCAAAAAATTAATTAGAAGTACCCAAAACCACATCCTTACTTCTAATTAGGACGCAAAACAATAATACCTATTGACTAACCAATACGATATTTAAAATGACAATTCCAAAATTTCTTATAGGAGATCACTCTGAGCATGGAGATGCTATTTTTGTGATACATACAGAGTTTCCAAGATTCATTATTGATCTTACCAAAGACGAAATTGAGTGGTTTGAAGAGTTTGATAAACAAGATGAAGCAGAGCTTGCTTCCGAAACAGAAAATGCGATCAAAGAGGCTACTGAATTTTACGATTCGGAAATCGCCAAATATGAGCAGGAGTAAATAACATGGAGACACTTATAGAATATGATCAAGAACTTTTTCTTTTTTTAAATAGTCTCGGAACAGAGACATGGGATGGTTTTTGGTTGGTAGTAACCAATAAGCTATCTTCTATTCCTTTATATGCATTATTGCTATTCTTTATCTATCAAAAATTTGGTATTAAAGGAATGTTTATGACGATGGTGATCGTAGCAGTTATGATTACCTGTACCGATCAGATTTCAGATTTTTTTAAAAACTTTATCCAAAGACCTCGTCCCTGTAAAGTATTTTCGTGGGAGGAAACCATGCGTTTTATTGCTCCTCGTTGTGGGCGTTATGGCTACTTTTCAGGGCATGCTACCAGTAGTATGGCAACAGCTGTTTTTGCTGGACTTGCTTTACAATCTAAATACAGAAATCTTGTTTTTATATTGTTATTTTGGGCGGCTGCTATTGGATATAGCCGTATTTATGTAGGTGTTCATTATCCATTAGATGTCCTTACAGGTATGATGGTAGGAGCGTTGTTAGGTTATGGCTTTTATAGATTACAAACCTATCTTACTTTAAAATACACCTAATCTTCTACTTAAAAAAAGGACACTTTTTCAAGCTTTATGTTAACGTAAATTAACATACCCCCTTTTTCATTTTGGTTATCTTCGATGCTTAATTCCAAGTATACCTTTATGAACACTTTTCGTTTACTAACGCTAGTATGTAGTTTTTTATTAGTTCTTTCTTGTGATCAAGAAAAAACAGTAGCTATTGTAGAAGATTCAAAAGAATTTAAAGTCCCTTTTGAAAAATTTACTTTAGACAACGGATTAACCGTAGTCCTTCACAAAGACACCTCAGATCCTGTAGTTGCTGTTGCATTAACCACCCATGTAGGTTCTGCTAGAGAGATAGAAGGACGTACAGGTTTTGCCCATCTATTTGAGCATTTATTGTTTCTAGAATCTGAAAATTTAGGCAAAGGCGGACTCGATAAAATGAGTGCACGCATTGGAGGATCCGGCGCCAACGGATCTACAAGTCGTGATCGAACCAATTATTTTCAAACCGTACCTAAAGATGCACTAGAAAAAATGATTTGGGCAGAAGCAGATAAATTAGGGTATTTTATAAATACAGTAACCGATCCTGTACTTGCTAAAGAAAAACAAGTCGTAAAAAACGAAAAAAGACAAAGCGTAGATAATCGTCCTTACGGTCATGTACAGTCTGTAGTAGATAAGAACTTATATCCAGAAAATCATCCCTATAACTGGCAGGTCATAGGATCTTTGGAGGATTTGCAAAATGCAACATTACAAGATGTAAAAGATTTTTATAATCGTTGGTATACGCCTAACAATACGGTCTTGACAATCGCAGGAGATTTTGATACAGAACAGACAAAGGCTTGGGTGCACAAATATTTTGATGAGATCAAAAGAGGAGAAAAAGTACCTGCTCTAGAAAAACCAGCAGTCACCGTATCTGAAACAAAAAAACTGTACTACGAAGATAATTTTGCCCGCATACCTCAACTTACAATGTCATGGCCTACCGTGCCCTTATACCACAAAGACTCGTATGCACTTAGCGTGTTAGCAAGATATCTTTCAGATGGAAAGCAAGCTCCTTTTAATGAAGTGTTAGTAGATGATAAGCAGCTCACGTCTAGTGTGACCATGTATAATTACGCATCAGAGTTAGCAGGACAATTCCGAGTTCAAGTTCGGGCTTTTAGTGGAAAAGATCTGGATGAGGTAGCACTCAGTATTGATGACGCTTTCGCGAAATTTGAATCAGAAGGAATCCCACAGTCTGCCATAGATCGTATAAAAGCAGGGCAAGAAACCAATTTTTACAGCGGACTTTCAAGTGTATTAGGAAAAGGATTTCAGTTAGCTCAATACGAAATATTTGCTGGTGATCCAGGGTTTATTGAAACAGACATCCAAAATATTCTAGCAGTTACTACAGAAGATGTCATGCGTGTGTACAATGCTTACATTAAAGATAAAAACTTTATTGCAACTAGTTTTGTGCCTAGCGGGCAGATAGATTTAGCGTTGGCAAATTCAGAATTAGCCAAAGTTGTTGAAGAAAAAATAGTAGATGGCGCCGAAGATTCTTTTGATGCTAGTGTCGTAGCTACCTATGAAAAAACACCTTCTTCCTTTGATCGCTCTGTCGAACCTCCTTATGGAAATGCACCAGACTTGAAAATTCCAGCGGTATGGCAAACAGACCTTTCTTCAGGAATCAAGGTGTCGGGAATCGAAAATGCAGAAGTCCCTCTGGTAGAATTCCAATTAAGCTTTGATGGAGGTTTATTATTAGAAAACCCAGAAAAAGTGGGTGTTTCTAATCTGATGGCGCAATTAATGACCAAAGGAACTACTACCAAGACAACCGCAGAACTCGAGGAAGCTATAGAAAGCCTAGGGGCTTCTATTAATGTATATGCAGGAGATGAAAATGTAGTCGTAACAGGAAATACCCTTGCTAAGAATTATGAAGCGACCATGGCTTTAGTAGAAGAAATCATTTTACAACCTCGTTGGGATGAAAAAGAATTTGATATTATCAAACAAAGTGTGATGAATCAAATCGTACAAGAACAAGCAAACCCTAATAGTATTGCTGCCAATGAGTATGCCAAACTTATTTATGGAGACAAGCATATTTTATCTAATAATCGATTAGGAACTCTTGCCTCTGTAGCATCAATCACACTAGAAGATGTAAAAGCATTCTATAATAATCTGTCTCCTACGGTGGCAAACATGTATGTAGTAGGTGATATTAAAGAAAATAGAGTTGTTGCTTCCTTAGCAGGAATCAATGAGAATATGAAAGCAACAGAAGTAGTTATTCCTACCTATGAAATGCCTACACGACCAGAACAGTCCAAAGTATATTTTTACGATGTGCCTGGAGCTAAACAATCCGTATTACGTTTTGGATATCCTGCACTTGCAGCAACAGATTCAGATTACTACCCAGCACAAGTCATGAATTATCGCTTAGGAGGCGGAGGATTTGCTTCTCAGCTCACACAAGAGTTGCGAGAAGGAAAAGGATATACCTACGGAATCAGATCTGGCTTTATAGGTAGCGCCATCCCTGGTGCTTTTACAATTTCAAGTGGTGTACGCTCTAATGTGACCTACGAGAGTGCCGCTTTAGTAAAACAAATTCTTGAAGAGTATGGAAAGAATTTTAGCGAGGAAGATCTAGAAGTATCTAAAAGCTTTTTAATCAAAAGTAATGCACGTGCTTTTGAAACGGGTAGAGCGAAACTAGGAATGCTCTCTAATATCTCTGAACTTAATCTTCCAGTTGATTATGCAAAACAACGCGAAGCCACTGTGAGAGAAATGACCGTAGAAGATATCAAAGCGCTTTCTGCTACATACCTAGATCCTAATAAAATGATCTATCTAGTGGTAGGCGATGCCAAAACACAGTTGAAGAAACTAGAGCAATTAGGGTATGGAACGCCTGTGTTGTTGAATCCTAAAGAAGAGATTAAGAAGTAAACGGTATCCTATTTATTACTATTGATTCTATAATATAAAAAGAGGCTGTTGTACTGTATAATAGCCTCTTTTTATATAAAGCTTTTTAATGAAGGATACAGCATTTTCCATCAATAACAATACCTCCAATCTTTGCGCATAATTGGAGTGGTGTGTTAGAAAAAGAACACTCTAGAGGGACTGGTCTTGGGCTTAATCCTCCTTATACTTTTTTTCTGTGCAGTTTTTGATAATTCCTGAGTTCCTTCAATTTTCAAAATTAGAGACACTCACAGCTTGTGTCTTATTAGTAAAATGTTGCTTTTAATTCTTGAATCCACCACGAGCAAAGAAAATGAATAAACATATTGATTGTAAATTGATTACATTAAATTTAACGTAATTACACTAAAAGACTTACTAATTTTTTACGTCGAACCCACGTTAAATTAAGTGTAAAAAAATGGTAAAAGTGATCAATTGATAAACGTTAGCGATTAACATTTAAACGCAGTTATTTTATGTTTGAACATACACATACGTTCTGTATCATTTATTGAGCAAAGAAAAATTGTATGTTGATCAAGCTTGAATAAAAGATAATAAACCGTAGATCCCAGTGTTTACTGAAACAAGTTCAGTAAACACTGGGATTAGTTTAACTAACTACTTTGTATGGGTCTTTTGGACTTTACAAAACAGTGTTTCACTTATAAAATGAGGTCTTTCTTGAAGAAAACTGAGAAAAATCATCCCTTCCGTTTGATCCATACATTTAAGAGCATCCCTACAACCACGAGTGTCATCCCAACAATAGGCCAGAGGGTGTAGCTCTCATCAAATAAGAAAAAGCCAAAAAGTAATGCATATACAAGCTCCATATATTTTATAGGCGCTACTGTGCTGGTGTCTGCGAGCTGAAAGGCACGTGTTAAAAATACCTGTCCTATAAGCCCTAGAATCCCTATAATACAAACCCACCACCATTCTTCGCCTATAGGTATACGCCAATATTGAATAAAGAATAAACTCCCTACAATAGAAAAAACCATAAAATAATTAATGATGGTTAAGTAATGCTCACGAGATCCTAGATAGCGCACAATAGCAAACACACCTCCTACAAGTAATGAAGAAAACATAATCAGTATAAAACTTGTGGAGTCTATCCTAAAGTCAACGCCCTTCATAATAAAAGCACCCGCTATGGATATGATAAGACTTAACCATTGCCCTAATTTTACAGCTTCTTTTAAAAAAAAATACGCAAAAATGACACTAAAAATAGGGGCTGTATATCGTAAAGCAACTGCAGATCCTAACGGGATGTCTTGTACTACTTTAAAAAATAAGGCAAGTGACACAAAACTGAGAACGCCTCTAAGGCTTAACCAGAATACATTCTTTTTCTTTCCTACAACAGGCACCTTTTTGTAAAGCATGTACGGAAAAATAAAAATAAAAGTTCCAAAAGCTCTAAAGAAAACCACTTGAAGCGGATGAAAGTCTTGTAGGTATTTTGCCAGAAGATTCATCCACGCAAAGGCGAATGCGGCAATAAGCATATAGAAAATTCCTCTACCCACAAAGATGGTTTTATGTGCTCGCGAAAGTACGATAAATGTGCTAGGTGATATCGCCTAAAATCTCAGTTTTTATATTTTAGCTTAAAAAAAGGATCAAATCAACATCATAAAAAAAGCGAGCCTATCTAGACTCGCTTTTGGTATTTTATGTTGTGTACGCTTTCGCGAAAGCGTATAAAGAATATGTAAATAATAGATTACTCTTTAATCAAACTTCTAGAAATCACAATCTTCTGAATCTCTGAAGTCCCTTCATAAATCTGAGTAATTTTTGCATCACGCATTAAGCGCTCTACATGATATTCTTTTACAAAACCATTTCCTCCATGTATTTGTACCGCTTCTACCGTATGCTCCATTGCTACTTTTGAAGCATATAATTTTGCCATAGCACTAGAGCGATCATAGTTATTTCCTTGATCTTTATCCCAAGCGGCTTTCATCACAAGGTAACGCGCAGCTTCTATTTCTGTGTACATATCGGCAAGCTTGAAGGCAATCGCTTGGTGATTACAAATCTCTGTTCCAAAAGCTTTACGTTCTTTAGAGTATTTAAGTGCGATTTCATAAGCTCCAGAAGCAATACCTAGTGCTTGCGCAGCAATCCCAATACGTCCGCCAGAAAGTGTTTTCATCGCAAACTTAAATCCAAAACCGTCTTCTCCTATACGATTTTCTTTAGGCACTTTTACATCATTAAACTGTAACGTATGTGTATCACTCCCTCTAATGCCTAACTTATCTTCTTTAGGACCTATTTCAAAACCAGGCATTCCTTTTTCTACAATAAATGCGTTAATACCATGGTGTCCTTTAGATCTATCTGTTTGTGCAATTACAAGGTATACATCAGAGCGACCCCCATTGGTGATCCAGTTTTTTGTGCCATTTAATATATAATGATCTCCTTTGTCTATGGCTGTTGTCGCTTGTGACGTCGCATCAGATCCAGCTTCTGGTTCACTTAAACAGAAAGCACCTACAAACTCACCTGTAGCCAGTTTTGTAAGATATTTTTCTTTTTGGGCCTCATTACCATACGCTTCTAGTCCGTAACAGACCAAAGAGTTATTTACAGATACAATTACAGAAGCAGAGGCATCTATCTTAGATAACTCTTCCATAATTAATACGTACGAAATAGCATCCATACCACTTCCTCCGTATTTTGGATCGACCATGATTCCTAGAAAACCGAGATCTCCCATTTTTTTGACAAGTTCTGCAGGAAAATGTTGTTTTTCGTCACGTTCTATAACGCCAGGAAGTAATTCTGTTCTAGCAAAATCACGTGCTGCGTCACGTATCATTAAATGTTCTTCAGTTAAACTAAAATCCATGTGAGGGTACTTTTTTAAGAATTATGTAAAAATTGTATGCAAAGATACTAGATTCTTGCATTTTTCTCAATAATTTTAACGCTATGAAGAGAGAATATTACAACGTTATCGGAGTGATGAGCGGAACAAGCTTAGATGGTATTGACTTTGCGTATGTAAAGATCACCACAAAGCCACAGTATACAGCAGAGGTGATCGTGGCAGAAACACAAGCCTATCCAGACGTTTGGGTCGAAAAGCTTCAAAAAGCAGTTGATCATAGTAAAGATAAACTCCAAGAATTGAATGAAGATTACACACAATATCTAGGAGAAGCTATTAATCGATTTATTGAAAAAAATACCATTTCTCGTGATCAGATAGATGCTTTATGCTCTCATGGACATACTATTTTGCATCAACCTGATCAAGGATATACTCTGCAAATTGGTAATTTGCCAGAAATTGCGACGATTACAAAATGTACTGTAGTCTGTGATTTTAGAGTGCAAGATGTGGCAATGGGTGGGCAAGGAGCTCCTTTAGTACCTATAGGGGATCAATTGTTATTTCAAACGTATGATTACTGTCTCAATTTAGGTGGTTTTGCCAATGTATCTATGCAAAAAGGAACTATTCGGATTGCGTATGATATTTGTGCCGTCAACACCGTGCTGAATGTATATGCACAAAAATTAGGCGCAGCGTATGATGATGAGGGCGCTTTCGCGAAAGCGGGAACAACACACATCCCATTATTAGAGAAACTCAATACCTTGCCATTTTTTGAAAAATTACCTCCCAAATCCTTAGGGATAGAGTGGGTACACGAGTATATTTTTCCGATGATTAAAAGCTTTGATCTAGAACCAACCACTGTTTTAGCAACGTTTACAGAACATATTGCGCAACAACTTGCACATCAGTTTGAAGGGGGCGGCACTGTTTTAATTACTGGTGGTGGTGCCTATAATACTTTTTTGATAGAACGATTGAAGACGTTAAAAAATATAGATATTGTACTTCCCGATCCTGTACTTATAGAATATAAAGAAGCCATTGTCTTCGGGCTATTAGGTGTTTTAAAACTAGAAGGGAAAGATAATTGTCTAGCAAGCGTTACGGGAGCAAGTAAAGATCACAGTTCAGGCGTGATACTACCTTATACTATTTGATTTTTCAGATCAAAAAAGTAAGATTTTGTAGGATTATAACTGTATGAGATACAAACGATTCCTTATTTTTCTATTTATATTCTAAATTCTTTAGGGTATAAGTACGATGCTTTTTTATATTTGTAGTACACTATAATCTGTGTACACATAATATGAGACACCTACTTTCAAAGTACGAAGATAAATCTCCAGAAATCGTTTTTCATTGGAATGACCCAGAAACAGAAGCAGAAGGCTGGGTAGTTATTAATTCATTACGAGGTGGCGCTGCAGGTGGTGGTACACGTATGCGTAAAGGGCTTAATATGAATGAGGTACTTTCGTTGGCAAAGACCATGGAAGTAAAATTCACTGTATCAGGGCCTGCAATTGGAGGCGCAAAATCTGGAATCAACTTTGACCCTAAAGACCTTCGTAAAAAAGGAGTTTTAGAGCGCTGGTATAAAGTGGTATCTCCTTTACTTAAAAGTTATTACGGTACAGGAGGAGATCTGAATGTGGATGAAATCCATGAAGTAATTCCTATCACAGAAGAAAGCGGTGTTTGGCATCCTCAAGAAGGAGTATTTACAGGGCATTTCCAACCTACAGAAGCCGATAAGATTAATCGCATAGGACAACTTCGTCAAGGCGTAATTAAGGTCATAGAAAATCCAAAATTTTCTCCTGATGTTACACGTAAGTACACAGTAGCCGATATGATTACAGGCTATGGTGTGGCAGAAGCAGTACACCATTATTATGATATTTACGGAGGTAATATAAAAGGAAAACGTGCTGTTGTGCAAGGTTTTGGAAACGTAGGAGCTGCAGCAGCATATTACTTAGCTCAAATGGGCGCTAAGATTGTTGGTATTATAGATATTGTAGGAGGACATATCAAAGAGGATGGTTTCTCTTTTGAAGAGATTCAAGCGATGTATTTGGCTAAAGAAGGAAATACACTAGGGGGAGACAACTTAATTCCGTTTAAGGAAATGAATGAGCGTATCTGGAATCTTGAGACAGAAATTTTTGCTCCGTGTGCAGCTTCCCGATTAATCACACAAGATCAAATAGATCGAATGATCGACACAGGACTAGAAGTCATTTCTTGTGGAGCAAACGTTCCTTTTGCAGATACAGAAATATTTTTTGGACCTATTATGGAGCATACAGATGCAAAAGTGAGCTTAATTCCAGATTTTATTTCCAACTGCGGGATGGCTCGTGTATTTGCTTACTTTATGGAGCGTAAAGTACAAATGACAGATGATGCTATTTTTAACGATACCTCTATGACCATTAGAAATGCGATTCAAAAGACCTACGACCAAAATCCAGATACAAAAAATATTAGCAATACTGCTTTTGAAATTGCATTAAAACAACTACTTTAAAAGCTTCTTAAAAACCAACTTTTTTTATGGAATCAGTTATTATACTAATTTTTGTTATTGGCTACCTTTCAATAACCCTTGAGCATCCTTTAAAACTTGATAAAACCGTACCAGCACTTATTATGGCGTCCTTAATGTGGGCCTTCTTGGCCGTTGGATTTAGTCAAGGTTGGTTTAATGTAGTGGATTCTCACGAAGAAGTTTTTAGTTTTTTAACAGGAGGTGATGATGCCATGCATGGATTTGAAAACAGCTTACTTCACCATCTAGGAAAAACAGCCGAGATTCTGGTATTCCTAATTGGAGCGATGACCATTGTGGAAATTATAGATTTACATCGCGGTTTTGAAGTCCTTAAAACAGCGGTGCGTACCCGTAGTAAAAGAAAGCTGTTGTGGATTATTGGTATTTTAGCCTTTATCTTATCGGCTATTATAGATAATCTTACAGCGACGATTGTTCTAATTACGCTATTGCGAAAATTGATAAGTAACAAAAATGAAAGACTTTGGTTTGCAGGGCTTGTAGTCATAGCAGCAAATGCTGGAGGTGCTTGGTCTCCTATTGGAGATGTGACCACCACCATGTTATGGATTGCAAATAAAGTATCTGTAGGCGGACTTGTAAGCACATTAGTGATTCCTTCTATTCTTTGTTTTGCGGTTCCTTTTGCAATCGCAATGTATTTGCCTGCTTTTAGAGGGGACATAGAAATCGAAGAACTAGAAGACGATGAAGAAGCTGGTCGTTTACTGAGTAGTAAAACCATGTTGTTTTTAGGCTTAGGAATGATTGTTTCTGTACCAGTATTCAAAACCCTAACACATTTGCCCCCTTATATGGGGATGATGTTAGCATTGGGGGTTGTATGGCTAGTCTCAGAATACATTCATCCTGAAGAAGATTTCTCTAAAGAACGTCGTCACTTATATTCTGCACATAAAGCATTATCACGTATTGAGATAAGTAGTATCCTGTTTTTCTTAGGAATCTTAATGGCCGTAGGAGCTCTGGAAACACTCGTATATGGAACGATAGGAGGAGAACAAGTAGGAACCTTACGCTACCTAGCAGAAGTCTTACAAGCAGCCATTCCTAATCAAGATGTTGTTGTGGCATTATTAGGAGTGTTCTCAGCAATTATAGATAACGTACCCTTAGTAGCCGCTTCTATCGGAATGTATGGAGGTACAGCCCTCGATGCAGATTTATGGCATGCTATTGCCTTTGCGGCAGGAACAGGAGGAAGTATGTTAATTATAGGTTCGGCAGCAGGAGTCGCTGCGATGGGAATGGAAAAAATAGATTTTATCTGGTATCTTAAAAAAATCTCTTGGCTTGCTGCTGTAGGATTTTTAATAGGCTACTTATACCTTGTCATCATGTTCTCCTTATAGCACATACTTATTCCCCATATAATGCGTTATGAACTTAACTAATTCTGAATTATGATTAATAGATTACTGCAAGATGGCGCCCAAAACGCTGCCGATGCATTGAATACGGACGAACCTGTAGAAAAAACACTTTCGATAATAGATTTGTTAGTTACAGGAGGAATCTCTGGAATGATTATTATAGGAGTTTTATTTGTACTCCTTTTTGTGGCTATTTATATCTATTTTGAACGTGTATTTGCCATCAAAGCCGCTTCAAAAATAGATAGCAATTTCATGAATCAAATTCGTGATAATGTTTCTAACGGAAACATAGAAGCTGCAAAAATACTATGTGCTCAGACCAATTCTCCCGTGGCTAGACTTACAGCAAAAGGAATCTCCAGAATTGGAAATCCTCTTGAAGATATCAATACCGCGATTGAAAACAGTGGTCGTCTGGAAGTATATAAACTAGAAAAAAATGTAAGTGTACTTGCAACCATTGCAGGAGCCGCTCCTATGATTGGGTTTTTAGGAACTGTAATAGGAATGGTTATGGCTTTCCATACATTAGCTACCAGTAGTGGACAAGCAGAGATGGGTACCCTTGCCGAAGGGATTTATACGGCAATGACCACCACCGTAGCAGGACTTATTGTGGGTATTATTGCCTATATGGGATACAATCACTTGGTAGTTCGTACAGATAAAGTAGTACACTCTATGGAAGCAAATGCGGTAGATTTCTTAGACTTACTTAACGAACCGATCTAGTATGAATCTTAGAGGAAGAAATAAAGTAAGCCCAGAGTTCAGTATGAGTTCTATGACAGATATTGTATTTCTGTTGTTGGTCTTTTTTCTATTGACCTCTCCAGCGATTACACCAGATGCATTAGACCTTATATTGCCCAAAGCAAAAGGAAAGACCAGCAATAAACAAAACCTATCGGTAAGTATCACAAAAGACCTTGATTATTACGTTAATAAAGAACGTGTGAATGAACAAGGTATCGAAGCCTTTATCACAAAAGAATTAAGCGGTGTAGAAGAGCCTACCATTATTTTAAGAGCAGAAGAAGGAGTGCCTATCGAAAATGCTGTAAAAATCATGGATATCGCAAATCGTAATAAATATAAGATTGTACTTGCCGTACGACCTAATTAAATAGGAATTGGTACGCTTTCGCGAAAGCGTATAAAAGTGCATAACAAATTAATATACACGCTATAAAGTGCCATATCTAGATACGCCACATAAAAAGAAATCCTTTACCATAAGTAGTATTATTATGGCGATCATCCTTTTGTTGATGTTTTGGGTGGGTATGGACTATATGGATCCGCCTATAGAAGGAGGGATTGCCGTCAACTTTGGAACCTCTAGTGTGGGATCAGGAAATGTACAGCCTACAGAACCTGTAGCTTCAGCACCTAAAAATACCGCACCAGAACCAGTGCCGACACCACCTCAGCCAGAAATTACCGAAGAGGTTGTAACTCAAGACACAGAAGACGCTCCCGTCATAGAGGAAAAACCAAAAGAAACACCGAAACCTAAGGTAAATAAACCGAAAGAAAAGCCTGTTGAAAAACCTGTAGAAGAAGCAAAACCAGACCCTACACCAGATAAGAGTACGACAAGTGCATTAGATGCATTAATCAACGGTCCTAAAAAAGACGGTACTGCTCAAGGAGGTCAAGGTGATGATAATCAAGCAGGCGATAAAGGTGATCCTAATGGAGATCCAAATGCCTCTAGTTATTACGGAACAGGAAAGGGACTAGATGGTGATGGGAATTACCAACTTGGCGGTCGTAAAGCGCTTGGGAAACCAAAACGTGTACAAGAATGTAATGAAGCTGGTATTGTTGTGGTGAGTATAGAAGTAGACCGAACAGGAAAAGTTATCAAAGCCATGGCAGGAGTTCGTGGTACTACAAATAGCACAAAATGTTTGTTAGATCCAGCAAAAGAAGCAGCACTTGCTACAAAGTTTAATGCAGATCCCAATGCACCTTCCAAACAAATAGGTAAAATCGTATATCGTTTTAGCCTTTCTAATTAATTCATAAGGTAAAAGTCTTTTGCTTTTTATTTGTAAATTTTACAAAACGTAGTAGTACTTCCTTTGAATAAATGAGTTTCTTTCATTTATTTTTCAAGTATCTTTAGATTAAGATTATTAAAAAATTTCTATGAAAAACTTCATATTCCTCTCATGTATAGCATTATTTGCTTTTTTATCGTGTAGTGAAAAGCCTACTGAAAGCAAGAATATTAAAACAGAAATAGCTAAAAAGCTTCCCACAGATTATATGTTTATGCAAAGAGCATATCCTAAGGGAGAAATAAAACCCAATGCACAACGACAAGCAGCCATCTGGAGAAAAGACCAGGTGCAAAACACAAGAAATCAAGCCAACCTTTTTGAATTTGCAGGGCCACTCAATATAGGAGGACGCATCACCGATATCGAGATAGTCTCTGGTACAGCAAACACCGTCTATGTAGGTGCAGCTTCTGGTGGAGTATTCAAATCTACAGATTCTGGAGATACGTGGCAACCTATTTTTGACGATCAACCTATGCTAGCCATAGGGGATATTGCTGTTTCAGAAAGTAACTCGGATATTATTGTTGTAGGAACGGGAGAGCCAAATGCAGGTGGAGGTTCGCTTGCCTATGATGGCGATGGTGTTTACATCTCTGAAAATGCTGGAATGACTTGGCAAAATATAGGTCTTCAAGAAGTAGGAAGCATTGGTAAAGTACTCATCCATCCTTCCAATCCAGATATTATCATCGTAGGAGCAATGGGATCTCTTTTTAGAAACGATTCCAACCGTGGGATTTATAAAACCACAGATGGTGGGACGACTTGGAATCAAGTACTATTTGTAGCAGATAACACTGGGATTATTGATATGTCTATTCATCCTACAAATCCAGATATTGTATATGCCGCTTCTTGGCAACGGGAACGCACGCCAGAAAATAGAACGTACGGTGGGGATGCTTCTAATATTTATAGATCTACAGATGGCGGAGAAACTTGGTCTATTCTAACCAATGGACTCCCAACAGAAGGGGGGTTAAAAGGACGCATTAGTATCGATATATCATCATCTAATCCAGAGATCCTTTATGCTTCTTATGCAGATGCCTCAGGAAATATTCAAGGGATTTACAAAACGGAAAATGGAGGCGATTCTTGGATGACCAAAAATTCAAGTCAACTCACAAATGTAGGTTTTCATTGGTGGTTCGGAGGTTTATTTGTAAACCCCCAAAACCCAGATGAGGTGTATCACTCAGGTTTTAGGATGCAAAAAACTACAGACGGAGCAGATAGTTGGCAATCTACCTTTCCAAATGTACATGTAGATCAGCATGCATTGGCTTTTGATGCTACCAATCCCGCTACCGTTTTTGTAGGAAATGATGGAGGTCTTTATAAAAGCGCAAATAGTGGAGATACTTCAGAACTAGATATCACACTCCCGATTACACAATTTTATAGAATGTATGTAGACCCTTCCAATCCTGATAAAATATATGGAGGCACACAGGATAATAGTACAATGCGTACAACGACGTCAGGTCTTTCTGACTGGACGATTATAACTGGAGGTGATGGTTTTCAACCACTTGTAGATAAGGATAATACCAATGTCATTTATGCACTTTCTCAGTTTGGTAATTTGATTCGGTCTACCGATGATGCTGTAAGTTTTGTAAGTGTGCTCAACGGAATTCCAAATGCAGATCGGCGTAATTGGGATACGCCCATTGCATTTGACCCTCAGGATAATCAAACCTTATTTTATGGAACACAGCGGGTGTATAAAAGTACAGATATGGCTGCCAGTTGGACTGCGATTAGTCCGGACTTAACCAACGGTTCTTCCTCTGGAAATTTGACGTATGGGACTATTACCACCATTGATGTTTCTCCTTTGGATAGCGATATCATCTATATAGGTACAGACGATGGCAATGTCTGGCAAACCACAGATGGTGGCGCAAACTGGATAAGTATTAGCGCAACGCTACCCAATAGATGGGTGACACGGGTACAAGCATCACCCAATACACTTAATGAGGTATATGTGACCTTTTCTGGATACCGGTATGGAGAAGATGATGGTCATGTTTTTAAAAGCACAGATAACGGTACTAACTGGACAGATCTCTCTAATGCAATTCCTGATATTCCTGTGAGTGATATTGAAATTGATCCTTTTGACAACTTGTTTCTTGCTACAGATATAGGCGTGCTAAGTTCTAATGATGGAGGCAATACTTGGTTGCCTTTCGGCGAAAATGTTCCTTCACTAATTGTAACAGATTTACATTTTGATGAAAATTCAGGATTCTTATTTGTAGCTACTTATGGAAGGTCGATTTATAAAATAAATATATCTGAAGATGTGTTGGCAACAGATGCTTTCGAAGATCCTATTGTTGAGGTTCTCATCTATCCAAACCCTGCTCAAAATGAAATTTCTATTGGGCTTAATGGAACCATTTCCTCTGGAAATATACGTATCTTTAACCAGTTGGGGCAGCAACAATTACAGACAGAAATTTCTGTAAACAATCCTTATGTTGATATCCGTAATTTAGCTACTGGGATGTATATTTTACAGATTGAAACTGGGGAAAGAACATATACCCAAAAGTTTATAAAAAAATAAAAACAGAACACCATCACATATCAAGAAACTACAGAATGGCTCTTTACACAGCTTCCTATGTATCAGCGTCAGGGAGCTGTAGCCTTTAAAAAAGATCTCACTAATAGCTTATTGTTAGCAGAGCATCTAGGGAATCCGCATACAAAATTCAAATCAGTACACGTGGCGGGTACCAATGGAAAAGGCTCTACCAGTCACATGCTCGCTTCTGTATTACAAGAAGCAGGATATACCGTAGGATTATATACCTCACCTCATCTTAAAGATTTTCGAGAACGTATTCGTATTAATGGAATGCCTGTGAGTGAGACGTTTGTTGTTGATTTTGTAAAAAACAATAAATCGTTTCTAGAAGCAAATTCCTTATCTTTTTTTGAGATGACGGTAGGCATGGCATTTGACTATTTTGCGAGTCAGCAGGTGGATATTGCCATCATTGAAGTAGGACTTGGCGGAAGGTTGGATAGCACCAATATTATTACACCTGAAGTGGCTGTCATTACCAACATAGGACTCGATCATACACAATTTTTGGGAGATACACATTCAGAAATAGCTTTTGAAAAAGGAGGGGTTATTAAAGAAGGAATTCCTGTGGTGATAGGTGAATACCATCCTGAAACGGAAGAGGTGTTTGATACGCTTTCGCGAAAGCGGAATGCACCCTTATACAAAGCATATTCCTTTGACGCGATCCCGATGAAGTCAGATTTAAAAGGAGCCTATCAACAACATAATATCCGAACAGTACAAGTGGTGGTTGCGCAATTACAACAAAAAGGATTTGGCGTCGGGATACAACACATCGCCAAAGGATTATTGAATGTGGTTGCAAATACAGGGTTGCAAGGACGCTGGCAATTGTTAGGAGAATATCCTACTATTATTTGCGATACAGGACATAATAAAGAAGGGCTTTCGTATGTGTTACCTCAACTAGAAACCATCGACTACGATCATTTACATATCGTAGTAGGAGTTGTTTCAGATAAAGACTTAGATGATATTTTACCGCTGTTTCCAACACATGCTACCTATTATTTTTGTAAACCATCAGTGCCTAGAGGAATGCCCGTTGAAACATTAGAGGAAGCGGCTTCTAAATTTAACTTGAAAGGAGCGAGTTATGCATCTGTTTCTGAAGCATTGGACGCTGCCAAAGAAAAAGCAACGCCTCATGATTTTATTTTTATAGGTGGCAGTACGTTTGTGGTTGCAGAAGTACTTTAAGTACATCGTTTTAAGATAAAGCGTTTGTTAAAAACTGTATCAAGTAATGAGACTTTAAAGAACGTGAATCACTCTTCTTTATAATATGTATTATAAAAGTTTCTATATAAGGTCTCAATAGTCTTTAATTTTTCTGTTTTTAGATTGTAGAACGTTAAAGACTCGATGCTCCTTTTGAATTTCGGATTTTTTACAGATCCTGAATTATCTTTAAATGGAAGTACATCTATTTTTGAGGACGTTGATAATGATGTGATTTTATAAATGCTAGAGATCTCTTGTTTTTTGGTAAAATGAGAGAAGCGAGATGATGTAAAATCGGTTCCAGTATAAAAAGCGATAGAATCCCCTTGTTTGAAGTTCAATATGCTTTTCTCATTTTCAGGAATGATAATCGCTTGATCTACGCCATCTTGAAGTTTAAAAACTATCAGCTCTTTTTGAGTGCTATTTTTTATCTCTAATTGCGCAGAATTAGTAGGAACATCTGTGGGTATTGCATTAAATGTTTTTGGATATGGATTTGTAAAAGGGGTTATTTTTATAATCTCTTTAGACTCGTTATCATCACCTTTTAATACTTTTCTCTTTAAACTATATAAGAAGCGTATATGACTATCTTGTGTATATCCTTTAGTTTGATTAGGAAGTGTTATATATTCAGGAATAAAGGGTTGTGTTGTTTCTTCAGAAATGATGCTATTCTCTTCAGTTTGTATTGTTGACTCGGTAGTTTCTATTATAGTTTCTTCGGTTTTTTCAGTAATCACTGTTTGATCATAATCTGTATAAGGAGTGGCTTGGTTTTCTTTACTGATTTTTTCAGAATTTAGATCACCATCTTTAGTATAGTTAGTGCCAAGATTACTTTTAAAAATACCTATAGTAACTCCAATTATGACAAAGGCGATGACGGTAATGATGATAATTGGATATCTGTTTTTTGAATTACTTTTTTGGGAATCACGTTCTTCAAGTTCTAGTAAACCTGATTTGAACGTACTAGACTTTGCAATTGCAGCATTTTTTGTAAATATTTCTTGTTGCTGTTGATTAGAAGGCTTTAGCTTTCCAAAAGCAACCATTGTAGAAATTGCAAAATCCCACTCCCTATTTACAAATCTTTGATTCCGATTATAAATACGTAAGATCGTACCGTTTATTTCTGTAACCTCCTTTATTAATGCTGTGATATAGATATTTACACTTTCTATAAAGTCAGTATTTTTCAAAAATGAAACAGGCACTTGAGATTCTTTTAACTTCCCTTGCGTTATATACCTATTTGCTTCAAGGAGTTGTGTCGCAAAAAAACGAATGATTTCTTGTTTAACTTCTTCAGAAAAGAAGCGTTCTTGAGATACAAGTCTGATGACGAGATGAAATTTTTCTTTAGAAAATAAATAAGATAATGTAGGATTAAGTGATTGAAGCAAAAAAGGAGTGATAAATACTTTTGTATACGCTGTTGCTGTACGAGGATTATACGTGGAATCAAAAGCTTTAACATCAAGATCTTCGTACGTTTCTAAAAGTATTCTTTTTAACCAAAGATGACTTTCTATAAAAAGATGTGCTTCTTTTGTTTCTTGATGTTCAAGTTGAGATACGAGTTCTGAAAGTTCTTCTAGATGACTTTTGTTTTCGAGAACAGCTTTCGCCTTCAGCTGTTTTTGTAGGCGTATAATCTGTGCGGTATCAATATGAATGATAGCATCCAGAGTAATGTCTAGTTCATCTAATAAAGAAATATATCTCAAGAAAACTTTTTGAGCTAAGATATTAAAATTAATGAAGTGGTAGAACTCATCTCGCTTTTTCAGCAGGATCTATAGATTTAATACCTCGACTTTTGGGTTGATTTTTAGTGTCCAGAGTTTGCTTTAAGGTTTGAGACCTTTCAGGTTGCTGTGTTAGCTCATTATTACAGGGAAGTTCAGTTTTTTATGAAAGAAGTAATTATTTTTTGACAAAACATTTTACACTCACAAACTTTAGCTTATATTTGCACCCGCATTGAAAGAAAGGGCGCTTAGCTCAGTTGGTTCAGAGCACTTGGTTTACACCCAAGGGGTCAGGGGTTCGAATCCCTTAGCGCCCACAGAAAAGTCCCAATGAGATTTATTTCATTGGGACTTTTTATTTTATGCTAGTATGTTTTCTAAGTACGCTTTCGCGAAAGCAAACACAACATTAATCTTCGTTAGATGAAATATCATTATCACTAAAACCATGTGTTTCATAAAACATTTTTTTCAGTTCTAAGAGTTTATCAAAATACATTTGGAAATAACTAGGATCGTGCATATCTGCTCCTTGTATTTCTTTATTGTATTCAATGACATTGTTTAATACATCTGAAAATTTTGAATTAATATCAGAAAAGTCTGTAAGATCTAAAAAATCTATGCTCACAAATGATAAGAAAGTTAATTTTTTACCTAATTCAGATTCTACATTTACAAATTTTAGTGCATCTTCAAAAAATTTGAAAGAAATCCATTTGTTTGCAGTCCAAGTATTATTTTCACTAATTAATATTGACATATTCTTTATATTATAAATCGTTATTTGTCCATATTTTTATAAAATTATCACTTTCTATGATATTTTCATTTTTTAAAAATATTTCAACATTTTTTATTTGTGGTTTATTCATGTATCTATAATCGAGAACCACAACATCGGATTTTACAAAATGATCTTTTAATGATTTGATGAAATCTTTCATATCATCTGGCACGAAATTACTAATACCTTTTTTTAAACCAATTAAATCAAATGTTTTTCCTTTATATGAGCCACTTAGTGAAACCCATTCAACATCTGGCTTGGTAGATCTTTCAAGGTAACCAAATCTTTTTTCGATAGCAGCTCCTACTTCAGCTTCATGTTCAATATAATCTTTTGCAGGATCAGTACCTAATTCTTTTTTACGCTGCTCTAGTGTCTGTTTTTTTATTTCTTCTATTTTTTCCTTTGTTTTAATTTCTTCTAATCTTTTCCTCTTCTGTTGTAAACGTTCTTTACGTTGCCCGACAGTTTCTTTAGGTTTCTGTTTTCCGGGAATATTATCGGCATTATCTATAAACTCGCTGTGTTGTTCAGGATTAAACTCTTGTTTTTTAACCTTCGCTTTCTTAGAAGCCTTTACAAGTTCTTTAAGTCGGCTAATGACTCTTTGTAATTCTACTTTGCTTAATTCTAGTGTATTTGGACCACTTTTAAAGCTGTGGAGGAGATCTTCCAATTTACTAATTGCTTTTGGGCCAAATTTTAGAATTTGTGGACCAAAGGCAGTTGTAATCATCACCATGTCATAACTCACACTTAAAATATTCCAATAATCACTTATCCACTCAGCATCTGCTTCTTTTAATTTTTGCTTGATAAAAGGGTGTTGCATCACAAGGTCTACACCTGTTTTCGCTAGTTCTACAATGGCAAGTCTTCTCACTAGAATAGAAGCTCCTTTTACCGTAAGTGCGCGTATCGCGCCTGCAATACCCGCAAAATGTGACGCAAAGCTTATTATTTTCCAGAATTCTGTAAGCTGCTGGTCTTTTATTAGATAATGGGCAATAATTGCGGGAGCAATCATTTCTGTACTACCATCTGCAGAGATAATAGTAATGATATCCAGCGGGTGTGGATGTATTTCATTGTAAGGGTCGCTTCTTACTGAAACAGACATTCCTCTTGCAGAGGCATTCTCAGAAGTTTCATTATATATATTGACAGAAGTGCCACCATCCCATGTAGACTGTATCGTAAATAGTTTTAAAGGCGCTTTATTTGCCATTTTAGTACTATTAATAACAACACAGCTATCATATTCTGCCGCCTCCTCACCGTATGCAATACATGCTATCCAGATGCTATTCATAGCTTCTTTTAAGTGCTCTCCGTGTAGCTCATCATATATCTTTTGTAATAAACCTAAATCTTGGTTAATAGCATCATAAAGTGCTTTGCCAGACATGGCTTTCAAAATATTTACAATAGCTAGCTCTTCATTTGTATTAAACAAGGTTATTTTTCCAGCATTCTTTCCAGAAACACCAGCAGCTAACATATTTTTTAAATCATCCAACAGTACCTTATCGTTTAGCTTTCCATATACAATATTGGGTAGATTCTCATAGATTACGTCTAAGTCATTAATGTTTCTTGTTTCTGATATAATGCTTTGATATTCTTTGGTAATTTTCTGTAGTATTTTTTTGGTATTTGGTAATTGGATATAATCTAAGATTGTTTTTATACCATCAAAAGTATCTGTGCACAGATCTATAACTGGATCTCCATCCATTTCTCCAGATTCTTTGATAATTAAATGGAACTCTGTATGGGCAAATCCATGTATTACCTCAACATCTGCAAATTTTAAATTAGCATGTTTACCTCTTATTATTTCTTTTTGATACAAGACAAAGTTGCCACTTTGTGAGGATAGAACCTGTTTGTTCAAATAATTAAGGATAGGTATTCCATTAAGCATAGTATTGCTATGTGCTTTTATCCAAGTTAATAAGTGCCAAAGATTGTAGTATACGTAGTGTTGCTGTTTTTGTTGTTGCTGTTGTTGTAATACATTAGCTTCATAGTTATCTGCATACGCATTAAAGAGTCTCTCATTGTCTTGTTGTTCTTTTATTTGATGTAATAACAAGGGAAGCTTTACTTCTAAATCTGCAATGTTTGCTACCTTTAGGTAATGTTTTTTTATGATACTCATAAGAAGTGAGTTTTGTAGTACTGTGTATAATATGTATGAGGTGTCTTTTTTTGCGTTAAGGATCATAGCGGCATCCTTTTTTGAGTGGCATATATGCTCAAAAAAGATATAGCGGAGAGCCTGCCCTGCAAGGGAACGCCCTACAGGGAACATGGTGTTTTTAGAGATTTTAAGAGCGTGATAAGATCAGGTCGTTCAGTGATGTTGTAGTATATAATCACTCTAAGCATACACACAAAAAAATGCTTGTCGATGTATTGAAGAGGTATCGAAACTCCCTGATCTTAAAATGCTCCCAGGTTATGTGATGTTACCTACGCCCGTTCCTGTTTGCGCCGTTGCACTCCCAGCAGTGACTACGGTGGTCATCACAGTCCCCGATTTTATATAGGTGTCTATGGCAGTCGCTAATGCATCTGCTAATTCATTAATAGAATTTGTTGAATCAGGGTCGTCTGATGCTTTTGCTCTTTGTTGCTCTAATGCACTTTTTATGGCATTTTGTAATGTTATTTTTACTAAAGGCATGCTATTATTTTTTTATTGATTAAACTAAGAGGTTTGATAGGTTTGTTCCTATGGTGGCAAAATTATTGGCATTAATTGGAGGTCCCGAGGGTCCTACAGGAGTGGGCACCGTAAGTGCTTGAAGTTGGGTGATTAATGTTTGTAATTCTGTCCCTAGATTAACGCCTCCTTTTTCTATAGTGACAAGATCTGTCAGTTTAAAAGTGAGATCATCTTTGGTGATCAATACTTCGCCATCTTTTACAGAAGCCATATATCCATTGCCTTGATCTGTCGTAATCGTTAGCTCATTTTCCAGAAGCGTCACTACAGTCATATCTTCATTTATAGCGATGGTAGTTCCAAGTTCTGTAATGTCTATTTTTTGTTTGCTAGTCTCATCTTCTCCTGTAAAATGTAGGGTTGCAACAGTATCACTTGTAGTATTGAGGTCAAAACATACACGAGGGATAGGTTCTCCATTTTTAATGGTATTAAGTACTGTTTTTTGTACTTGTCCAGTAGCGAGTGTTTCTGACAGTAATTTTCCTTCGCCGTCATAAAACGTGGTCACCATACTAGGATGGTCTCCATTGTTTTGAGATTCAAGGCTATTAAATGCTATTTTGGCAATAGACTTGAATTCGGAAGGTGCTTGACCTGGCAGGGTAGGTTGTGCTTCTTTAAAAAGGATATGAAACTGATCTGCATTACTGTCAATTTCTAAGTATTGATTATTCTCATTTTTAAACCTCACAAACGTGCGTTCTATTTCAGAATATTGAGAGATAAACGCACGTGTCTCGAGATTATCAATAATAGAAACCAGTACCCAGCTATCTAACTTAGGGATACTTATGACTCCTTGTTCTTCTTCTTGAATAGATGCTTTAAGCCGTACGTTTTTTATCATCGCACCATCGGGGCGTATCACGTTTACTGTAAAAACATCTTCTGGGCTGTGGATAGAGTTTTGTGGTGTGTTTATAGCCACAACCTTAGCCGCATACGTTTGTACTGTAATGTCTTTTTCGGCAATATTTTGTATTAAATCTTTAAGCTGTATCATACTATTTCTATTTTTCGTCCTAACTCAATCTCTTGTCTATATCCATTTAATCCATACGTACGAATCACTTTTTTCACCTGAAAAGTTCCATTTTTTTCTTTGTCTTCAGCGTTATCTAGGGTAACTCTGTCTGTAGGTCGTATAAAAGGTTCTCCAAAAGTGGTAAAGGTTCCTGAGAGACCTGTAACTCTTTTTTCTAAGGCTCTAAATGCCGCATATTGTATTAACTCAGCCTCTACTTTTAACTTTTCAGCTTTAAAAAGAATAGGCTCGTTAGGAAGGTCTTTATCTTGCTCGTGGAGTACGTAGGTTTTTTCTAATAATCCATCTTCATCTCCTATTTCTATTTGGATAGGGGTGTTGGAGTTTTTAAAATATTTTTCAACTCGAATACGTGTGTTCTTTACCTCTTCTTCTACAACCTTTAAATTATCTTGTATAATATTATGCTTAAAGCGAAATCTCGCACTGCCTAAAAATTGATCACTTCCAAAGGCATCATCTATCGCATTTAAAACGGGCGCGAGTAACTGAAGCCCTTGATTAAAAAGACGTTTTACAACCTCTCCAACTAAAGGGGTTTTAATAAAATTGCGTTCTACAAAATTTCCAATTTCTTCAACACCATACTTTTGTGGGTTGTTCGTAATGGTTAGTACTGGTGCAGTAGCTTCCATCTTGAAGAACGCGCGGATCCCGTGTTTTTGTAATTCCTCAAGAAGTTGGCATACGCTCTGTCCTCTTTTGATGACCATAGCCCCTAGATTTTCATCCAGTGCATTGATTTTAAAAGGAAACCCTAAAGCAGTAAGGCGTTTTGTAAAAAAATCTTTAGGATTAAATGATGCTATATTTATAGATGGGTTTTCTGCAATCACATTTAAAACATCGGTACCATCATTAGGAGACTCATCTTCTACAGCTTTTACTTTTTTACACGCATACATCACATCCTGACAAATAATTTTAACAGGAGCATCGCTTTCTACAGAAGTGATATAGCCTCTAAAAGCAGGTTTGTAATCTCCATCATAGCCTAAGAAAATTTCTATGAAATTTTCTAGCTTAAAAAAGTCATGAATCGACACAATCCGATCACGGTTATTAATGGTATTAAATTGAGAAGGATTAAACTCTTCTTCCAGATGATTAAATACCTTCTTAGGCATCATAATCGTAGCGGTATCTGTTAAGGTGTCATAAGACGATTCTATATGCACATCCTTCACATAATCAAACTCATACGAAACGGAAGTAGGTATGAGATTGACCGTTTCATACACTATAATTCTTGCATTTAAACTAAACATTGTCTCTTATAATTAATTCAACGGTTTCATCTGATGTGGCACTAGCCGAAAACTTTTGGATATTCTTTGTACCCTCTATAGAAGGTATTGAGTAAGAATCGATCACTAGCTCATAGATCCCAAAACGGTTTAAAATCGCATGGGTTACTCCAAGAGTATAGGGTGCATTCAAAAACTGTTTCAGTAAGAATAGTTTGTCTTTAGGATAATTGGTGTTACCCTTATCACTGGCGATCAATCCTTCTATAGAGATGCTAAAATCACCATTGGTAATATGTTCTTTTACAGTAAACTCTCTCCCTTCAATACTTTGTTTGCTAATATTTTTAGAGCGATTTAAAGAAACTGTCACGGCATCTATACGTAACTCAGGTAATGATATCCCTGGACGTACAAGCGGTTCAAAAATTAATGGAGCAAAGACACGTTGGTTAAACTCACCCCCAGCATCTACAATAAAATCTTGCCCTTCTGAATTGTTGAAATTAATGGCATTTTCTAGTGATCCTCGTGTAAAAGAACTGTCCCTACCGTCTAAAATATCGTCTATATTGATTGTAAATCCCATAGTTGTTTTTTTAATTTGAATGTATTTTTGCAAAGGCATTTAAGTAAACAGCCTCTAGTTGTGTATTTTGATGTTTTTGGAGCCATAATGCTTCTTCCAGAAGTTTATAATACTCCGTAATAGGAAGTTCATAAGGATTCACCAGAAATGCCTGTCGGATCAATGCAGCAGATTTTTTGAACTCATCTTCCTGTGGTGTAGGATCAATAGAAAAATGACTCGCCATTTTTACATCCTTCGCAATCGAATTTGCGACAGAGAGTTTAAAATCACTTTCATAAGTTTCGTCTGTTAAGACACAAGCATCAAAAAGATAGATGAGTGCCTCATAAACATCGTCCTCGTAACGTTCTAGGTAAGATTGGAATGTGGCAGCATTTGGTGTTTTACACAGCGTGTATAGATGATCATCTTCTGCACTATACCTTTTTATTTCACCATGTATCGCTTTTAATTTTTGTATATTTTTTTTATCCATCATTATTTATACATATTAGCGTCGTTATATTCCTTTTTTATCGCTTCCGCGAAAACATCCTCTTGTGGCTTTTTAGTAGGATTTGTGATATGGATTTCTCCGATAGAAAGTCCAATTTTTGAAGCCTGAGCGTTTATAGTATTCAACGTGCTTATGTTCGGCGTTACTGGAGTTTCTCCAAGGTCTTTTTTGGGCATAATGGCATCACTCATAATATGTTGTTTTTAATTAATAATTACGCACTAGAAATTCTTGCTAGTGACTATAAAATTTGCAGATAATTAGTAAGGATACCTTGTACCCGTCGTTGCGTTTTGAGGATGTAAAACTAGGTAAGAACAGAGTGATAAAATAGAAAAACACCCTGTGTTTTCCGTAGTTTCAGTAAATGGGTTTCTTTGCTGAAGCTATTGATATGCTGTAGGTTGAATTTTTTTAAGATGGGTTTTTGAACTTATTTTTACAGGCTCAAATTTTACTCGATGCATAAAAATATCATTCACACTATTGACATTACGATAGCACATTTAGACACTCAAGAAACAGAGCAAGAAGTTTTAGACGGAGTCATAAAAGGTGCGGCTATTTATATAAAAGAAACAGAAATAAAAGAAGCAACCCAAAAAATAGAGAAAGATTTTATTGCTGCTCAAAAAGGCACTGTCCCGGCCGAAGGAGGCGTTACTGGAAACACGACGACACCTACCCGTAATACTACTCCTTCGGCGTCCGCTGGGAATAAGCCATCCACGCCAATTCAAAGGTCAACTGTCATTTCTATGTCTTCAGGAGAAGGACAATCATCAGCTTCTAGTACAATAGCATCTACAGATATTCCTTCTTATACTGCTACAGGAACAGGAAATCAAGTAGTACCTCTTACTGTAGCAACCACATCACAACTATATGGAGGATCACAAATGCAACAAATTGTAGTACCTCAAAATCTACAAGGAAGTATAAATACAAAACCTACATTAGAAGAGATGAAAGCCTATGTGGCAACCCAATTAGAAACAGCAGATGAGGGTAGTAAGGCGAAAGCATACTGGAAAATGCTTTCTAGCACATTAGCTACAGTTACAAGCGATGAAGAAATAAAAGCAATCCTTAAAAAAGATGAAGAAGAAGGATATGGCGAAGGCTTTATCTTATTTTCAGAATGGTACAAGACCCAAACGAAGGAAGAAACCACTAAAACAGAAAATAGTTATGATTGGGAAGCAGTACGGATAGATCTTATTGACCAGATCAAAAACCATATTTTAACAGATAAAGCAGAAAAAGGAACTAAGACTCATTGGAATGAGATCATCACAAAATTAGAAAACCCATCTATAGATATAGCACAATTATTTATCGATTACGAAGAGTTGTTTTTAGTATTACAACAATTAAAGAATTTTGAAAGTTTACCGTCAAAGATTACAGTAAGGACAAAACTTCGTGTCTATACAGATATTACAACAAAAAATATGTATGCGGCTATTGGAGTTGCAGATATCTATACATTCTTACGTCGTTTTCCAGATGAAATAGGCACTGGAGTATTGAAAATCTATATAAATGTGAAGGAGACAGATACTACTTTTGGAACAGGAGATCTGGAATTTAAGATTCATAAATTTGGATCAAAATTAGGAAGTAAGGCAAATATTAACTGGGTAGTGTACAATGCTTCTGGCGAGGTGATAGCAAAATATGTAGATCATGGAGAAGTACTGACCCACAAATTTGATACCTATGGAGATTTCGTAGTAGAAGCGTATGGAGGTAGTGCTAGCAAACCCACGTTTGAAGAAGCAAAAAAATCTTCTCTTGCAAAACTAAAAAATCAAGATAGAAAGAGCTATATGGCACTTACTATAAAAGCGCCAGAATTAGTAGGGATAAAGTCAAGTAAAGTAAAAGAATACGTTCTTGGAGAGAAGACAACCATAGAGGCTCAATTTGATGTTGTAGCAGATAGCTACCCATCTATAACGTGGAATCATTATGTTAAGAAACCAGATGAAAAGGAGTACACTAAGACGCCTCTTACAGCCTATACTGATAAGAAAAAAATCACAGATTTTGATTTTAAAGAAAAAGGATATCATTACATAGAAGCAATTTCTGGTGATAAAACAGCATATTATGGATCTGTGAAAAGTCCTATCAAAGTAGGAGGTAATTATATTACATCGATACAAGAGACAAAATACAAGAAATCGTATTTCCTATATCATACCAATGCACCTTTGCTATTTACTCCTACCAAATATAAACTGGGAAAAGGAGACGATATCCCTGAAGAAAGTATCTATTGGACTGTACTGAAGGATGGAAAACCAACGGGTTTTAAAAGTACTGGAAAAACACTTAAAATAGATAAAACGACAGACTATGATGAGGGTAAGTATACGATCAAAGCATGTGTGAATGATCCTATTCTAGGGAAGAAATATGCAGAGACAAGCATTGAAATTATACATCCGCAAGTTGCAGAAGTAAAATGGGCAGATACAGAAGGTCGTATAAAAATTGAAACAGGTTTTAATAATAACATTAATAATGTAATACACGCTAGTATTCCGTATTTTAAAAATAGAAAAGTTTCTATATCCTTATATAAAGATGCTGGTTATAGTAAACTAATTACAAGTTTTGAAACGACAACAAGTGACAAAGGAGATGTGAAGTATCGTTTCGGTATTACAGATCAAGGTTCGCTTGCAGATTATATTACTAATGCTAACGAAGATGAGATACAACTCTACTTTCAAATTCAAGGAAAGGACTACACATTAAAACCATCGGAGAATACCTCTGTACACAATTTGTCAGGCATAAAAGTAGTAAAGGGAGCAAAAATTATACGTTCCTATTTCATGTACAATAACAACATTATATCTCCAGTATATCAAGCAGTTCCTTACGGTACTAAGATTACATTTGTAGCAGAAACGGTCAATATGATCGGAGAAAAGATGAAGATTGAGGTATACAAATCTGATAAAATTGATAATTTCTCAGGCGATTATGTGACGCACAAGAATAATGTTGTTGTTGATGCAGATGGAAAGATCGTAGTTCCTTTTACCTTAGAAAAGAAATGGATGTCTACGGACAATAAACACCCTTATTTTTATGCAGGTATAGAAAAAGAAAGTGGGTCTTGGCTTTCTATAGAAAAAGATTCTTTGATGCTAAGAGGGTATATGGAAGGAGAGGTGTTGGAGGATAACGTTAACATTTTATCTTTTTATAATCCTGATCATGGAGACTGGTATGATCCAGTAGTAAATCCAAACATAAGAGGGTGGTATAATCCGTATTCTACAAATAATAAAGATTCAAATATAAAAGGGTGGAATCCTTATGGTTCTTTAAAATATGGAAAAGAAAAAAGTGATGGGTCCAAAAAATATAATTATGGTAGAGTACAAAGAGGTGGTAATCCCCATAGTGGATTAGATATATATGCACCCGTAGGAACTCCTATTTATGCATGTGTTGATGGAACAATTACCTATAAGAGATTTCTAGGTAAAAAAGCTGGATTTATGATACAGCTAGAAGGAGATTATAAAGGTAAAACCTATATTTTTCAGTATTTACATTTGATGGAAATACAGAAGAATAAAGATCTTTTTAGGTTTTATAATAGCTATGGCAGTAAAAAAGTTCTTAATGATGGATTTATAGATTTAAATCAGCTGAGTGCTAGTTTTAAAGATCCTATTGTTGGAGAAATATACAAGATGAGTTATTCAGGTGCTATACTAACGATAGATACTAACAAAATGGATATTAGTAAAGACAGAGCCATAAAAGAAAATAAAAAAGTTAAGCAGGGAGATGTAATAGGATATACAGGTTCTACTGGAAATTCATATCAAGGTAAAAGTAAAAACCATTTGCATTTTGGGATAAAAGATAAAAGCACAAATAAAAGAATAGCACCTTACTCATTAATACCTGATTATATAACATTTGATCCTACAGGGAAGAAAACGAGTGCTTTGCAAGATGGGGTAACTCCAAGTTCAAAATGGGAATAATTAATAAAGTACATTATCTACTGTAATTCCTTCTGTGGGGATTTCGATAAATTTTTCAGTTTCTCTATCAGCTCTCCAAGCTTTGTGAATTTCTGTGAAAACTTTATTGTCTTCATAAGTAGCTATGGCTATGATTTCTTCATTAGCTACCTGATCTTTACTTGCCATCACGATATAGAGTTCAATTTCAGAATTAGACAGAAGATTTCGGGTTTCTTCATCAATTTTTAAAACATCAATAATTTTAAAAGAAGGGATGTTGTTTTTACTGGTTACTTCTTCAAATAACACATAATGAATGATATCGTTTTTCCCACTTATCGTAGAAAGGCTATATTCTTTTCCATGATAAACACCACTGATTAGAGCACCTCCATTAATATATAAATCAGAATTATCAAAAGAAATATTTTCTCTATTTACTTTACCAATAAGTATGTCGTTTAGATTGTCTCCAGTTATTTGTATAGTACTGACAGCATCTGTTTCGGCTTTAGAAACTTGTTTCTCGCTAGAAATAGAATCTTTTTGTGTAGGTGTTTTATCTATTTTACAACTGTATAAAATAAATAAGGGAATAAATAACAATAGTTTATAATTCATAAGCGAAATATAATTAAAATACCAAAATGACCAACGGTATATTAAATAATAATAAAATTAGAACATACAACAATCAACCAACAGTTGAAAGCGTACGTCTATGAATCAAAAGTTTGATAATTAATAAGCATTCCTAAGCACAGCCTATGCCCATAAAAGTATAGGCTTTTTTAATACCATGATTTTTTCTTTTGGGCATTCCCTTGGTATCACTTCATTACATTTCAGTCATACCAAGGTCGGGCTATCCGTTCTTAGTTTTGACTCGACAGCGGTCGCTCGTCAAAAGCTAACCACTGCTATCCCTAATGCAGGCTTTTTATACAAATAATGCCTTACAACTACTTTCCAGTTTAATGCCTTCGCTAACACTTAAAATTCTTTTTTACAAACGTTAATCATATTACAAAATAATTAAATTGTAATAAGGATAGTAGTGACATCCTTTTAAAACTTTAATATATGGTTTTAAAAGATATAACGGATAGCCTGACGCTATTATAATCGCTATGTAAAAGCGATTATAATGGAGGATTACCCTCAAAATAATAATAATCCTGTACCTGTTTTATACCTTTTAAACCTACTGAAACTATTGTTATCAAAGGTTTTTAAGTTTTTTTAAGGAGCAGATTCGTGTTATTTTTACATGCTGTAAATAAGAGTATTTTCTGATAAAATCTGGTAAGTCTTCTGCCATATCATTTTTAAAAATGGGATAATGTAAACAAGATACAGCCGTAATAATAAGATACCTAAAATTCAAACAAATTATTAAATATTGATATACATGAAACAAACAAGAAGTACTTTAAAAACGTATTTTGAACGTGGTGACAAACCTACCGAAGGGGAGTTTGCAGATCTTATAGATAGTATGCTTCTAGAGGGAGATTTAGCTACGAGAGCTGCAGCAGCGTTTTCGTATGCAGATTTGACCACCTTGATTGCAAATAATGCACTCGTTGTAGGACAGAAGTACACCCTCTCTGATTACCAAACACGGTACTATATTGAGGGTACAAATACAACAAATATAAATAGAGAAGCGGCAAGTCAAGGAGTTGTTTCTGGTTTTGCTTTTTTTGACCCGCCACTTAATGAAGTGACTAATGGAACCCCTATAGAAGTAGTAAGTTTACCAGAAGGGTACACAGGAGCTATCCAAGTAGGAGATACCGCAGCAGTGACTAGTTTCTTTTCTGGTTTTTATATGAAATTTACCAATGGATTACATACGGTAGATGGAGCTATTTTTAAATATTCAATTAAGCGTTTTAATACGATAGAGGAGGATGCTGTTATCATAGATGCCAACTCAAAAGTCATGATGAAACCTAACGGTGTTATTAATACCGAAGTGCATAATGGTACTCCTTATATGGAAATGACTGCCGAAGAAAATAAAGCGGTTCCTTTTGAAAAAATTGTACTGACAGCCATCTCTGGAAATGCGTTTTCAAAAGAAGCAGAAAGCGCTACGTATCCTGGAGAAGTCTTGGAGTTTGATTTTTCCGATACAGAGATCAAAAATGAAGATGAGGTGGTCATAGGACAACGTAAAGGGTTGGTAAAGAGACGTATTTCTGCCGATAGACGTATAGATGTTAATAAAGATTGGCGTGTACAACGATACAGACGTTATAAGCTGTCTGATAGTGATTGGGCAAATTATATTCTTCAAAATGCAGTAGATAGTACGTTGTATAATGTAGGAAGCAATCACGCATTTACACTTTCTAATATCAATACCAATGAAGATCATCGATATATTTTACCAGCAATAGAGAATAAGAATTTTTACCAAGATTTCACAACAACAGGTACGGTACCCAATATATTTCTAGAAGGTATTTCAAATGGAGCTTCTATTTTATATGGACAGCGTATGGAAACCTTTGCTGATGATGTATATAAGATAGCTGTAAATGCAACACTTACGGATAATGGAAAAGATCTTTTTATCTTCCCTTTAGACGATCAAGGCGAACCTACGGAGCGCGTAACGCTTTTTAAGGTTAATAAATTAGAAAACACTGTATTTCGAAGCAATAAAGGTCAGTATATAGAAGATCCAAAGATTACAGTAAACATTACTGATGGTATTTTACAATCCAGTTTTATGTCAGGAGGTATTGTATTTTCTTCTTCACCGTATGATAGTAATGGTTTAATCAGTATAACAGCTATAGATAATGTAGTAGAACTAACAAATAAAGGACGTATTTCTGGGCTAACCATGTTAGGAAGTACATTACTATCTAACAGTGGTAATATCGAATTTCTGACAATAGGGGGTATGGCTGCAAATGCAACAGCTTTTGGAGTTACGTATGCAGATGTGAGATTTGATGCTGGATGCCAGATTAAAAATACGATGATAGGAGGAAAGCGTGTTGATAGACTCTCTTTTAACAATGTATACACTAATAAATGCTTATTTGGATATAGCAGAGGACAATACCTTAAAATTTCAGATAGTATTATGTTTTTAACCGCCTTTAAACAAGCTGGAGACTTTTTTACAAACAACTTAAGTATAGATACATCTGATCGTAATATTCCAAAAGGACTTTTTGGATTCTTATACGAAGGGATACCAAGCATATCAGGAAAGTACATTTTTAATAGTGCAGAAGGTGATCTTGTGTATCGACAAGCTAATATCACTGATTTTGGAGATGATGGTATAGGAAAATCGTTTGGAATAGAATTACTTATTAGAGCAAAATAAAAAAACCATGACAACAGAAGAGATAGCAAGATTACAGGAGATTAAAGCAACAATCCAAGGGTGTCCTGCAGGGTGTGCGATAGAGGTGTTGGGATTACCAATACTAGAAGAATTTTTAGCGTTATTAATCAAAGAAGAAGATACTGCTTAAACCCACTGAAACTACAGATTATCAGGAGTATAAACTTCTTTTTTCTTATGTGGTTACCGTATTTTTACAGGGTTGGATGATGCTGCGTTTTGAGACATTAGGTATATAATCCTTTAACAATGACACTAATTTAAAACAATGATTTATGAATGATTTTATCATAGAGGACGATCTGGAAATAAAGAATGGAGATTTTCGTATCGATGAGGCAAGCCAGCAGAATTTAACACATATTTTGTTAAGTCAGAAAGGAAGCTTTAAAGAATATCCTATCCTTGGAGTAGGACTTACTAGATACTTAAATAGCCCAGACTCTACAGCTCGTTTGCGATTAGAAAATGAAATAGACAAACAATTAATTTACGATAACTTTAATGTGAGAGCATTAGATGTTAACGATCTGAAAAACATAAAAATAGATGGGAACTATTAGACCACAACAAAATCAAAATATTCTCGATGTAGCCTTACAGGAATACGGTAGTATAGAGACTGTTTTTGATGTACTGGCAGATAATGATCGGTTTGATCTTACAGATGATCTATCTGTATATCAAGATTTACAAACAGGAAGAGAAGCTTTCAAAAAAGATATTGTTGCCTATTATAACGCAAACACTATAAAACCTGCGACAAGTTCAACAAGAGAAGAAGAGTTGTTATTAGCGGATCTATCAGGAGTTGATTTTATGATTGTTGAGGAAGATTTCTTTATCTCCTAAGCCCTTTTTTAAGGAAGCACATCATAAAAAACGTTACCACAAAAAATAATTAAAACCCTGATTATAAGCATTTTTATAAATGTTTAAAGGGAGAACTATATTAAAATTTTAAATATGTCAAGAACAATTGCCGAAATACAAACTGAAATTTTGGATGAAAAAGAGAGACAATCCGTTTTAGCGGGTCTTACCAACGAATCTAAAACTGCAATATGGAGGGTATGGACCTACATTGTTGCCTCTGCTATTTGGATACATGAACAAATCGTTGAGAGAAATGCGAGAATATCTCGCCCACATACCTTAGACTGGTACCGCTCACAGGCCTTAGATTTTATAGATGGAAGAGATCTTATTTTTAGAGATGGCTTTTTTGAATTTGATACAGTAGGACTAAGTGAAAGTGAAATCGAAGATCTTAAAATTGTAAAGCATTGTGCTGTAAGTGAAATAGATTTAGAAACTATTATCAATCCTGAAGGGGATTTGACACTAAATACAGAAATCAATCAGAATAGTAACAGTGTTCAATTGCTATCAGATTATTTTCATAATCAAGTAGGAGTGGTGTTTATGAAAGTGGCTAAAAATGAGGGAGAAAATAATATTGTTCCTCTTAATGCTGATGAGCAAGCACGATTAAGAGAATTTATACGTCGTATTAAAGATGCTGGGAATCAGATACAAATTAGTTCTATTCCAGGAGATAAACTAAAGTTAGACTTACGTGTGTACGTAGATCCTCTGCTTATTTATGTAAATCCAAACGATCCTAATGATCCTGATAACGGAATCCTAGTATCTGATGGAACTTTAAAGCCTGTAGAAAAATCTATTAAAGAGTATTTAAAAAATATTGAGTTCAATGGGGCTTTAGTAAAAACATTTTTGATAGATGCAATTCAAGGAACACAAGGTGTAAATATTCCTATTCTGGATAAGATGTTTGCAGGAGGACGTGCGGTTTTATTAAGTAATGAAAATCTTATTAATAACGAGTTTTATATTCCAAATGCAGGATATTTTAATTTGAGTGAGGATGTGTTAGAATTAAGTATTTCATACTTCCCATATACTTTTTATAGAAATAACCAGAATATATTTTAAACCCAGAAACGATGAAAAAATATTTAATCGTAAACTGGAGTAAATTACTACTCTGGTTGCTACCACCAATTTTAAGAAAGAAGAGGCATTTTAAATGGCTGTTTTCTCTCTTAAAGCCTTTGGAGACGCTGTATGATACAACTTTGTATCAAATGCAGCATAACGGACAAATTGTGTATTTAGAAAAAGTGCTAAATGAAACGTTTAACCCAGATGTTGCTTATGATCCTAATCTTTCTATTGAAGAAAAAAGATATGCCAGCCTCATCTATATAGATGAAACCCTGCAGCCTAGATTAAAATTTGTCTATAGACATGATGAGTATTATTTGCATACAGAAGCAGAGCATTTTTCTTTACCAGCTGTTATAAATGAAGAAATCGTATTAGATGAGTTGGGTTTTTTAGACCCAATAGAGTTATTTACGCATGATGAGTTAGCATGTCTTTTAAATCCTGATTATATGGTAGATACAAATGGAGATGGGGTAATTAATGTAGAGGACGATCCTAGTTTCTGTAATAAAGCTAGAGAACTGGCTTACAATACGTATTTGGCAACAGAAGAAGATTATACGAATGTAAATTATGCTAATTTCAGAATTATGATCCCGGCAAGTCTTAATAGTGGAGCTGTGCCAAGTGGTTTGAGTGAAGTTCAAAAAGCTGCAGCAATACAAAGAGTGACTAATGAAGTCTACTTTGAACCAGATCCCGATCCGATTAAAGCACTTGCCAATGCAGTAGAAGTGAGAACACCAAGATTTCATCAGGTGGTCAACTTTTATAAACTCGCAGGAAAAACGTATGAGACTTACAAGTATGGTGAAGAAACTTCGGATGTTTTATTAAACACTTTGGTACCTGACCAATCTCAAGTATCAGTTCTATAAGACGATACATTAGTAACATTAGGAATCCTTCAAAATAATACACTTTCTGAAAAATTGAAGGAGGGGTTTCTAATGCCAAAACCTTTATGAAATAAAAAAACGTATTCATCCTTTTTAATAAAATAACATGAAAAAAATAAATTTTACAAATGCAGGTGGATTTCCTCTAGAACAAGAGACACTAGCACGATTGCAAGCAGCATATAAAGACGAATTATATGAAATGCTAAAGCGAAATTTTGATATTTCAAACGATCAAAATTACATCATCTCAGAACCAACAGATACCTTAAACGGATGGTTCGTGATCAATGGAATATTACACCTTATGGAGCCAGGAGTAACAACTCCTACAAATAGCATAAAAACATCAGAAACCATTACAAAATTACGTTTTGGAGATGGTGTCTACCAAACTGCTTATACAGATTATACAGTAGAGTACGTAAATGAGATTCCAGTAGATTATGATTCAAGTATTGAAGAATTAGGATTGGCAGATACAGATATAGCATTGCCTAATGAAAGAAAACTTAGGTATTATAATATTACAAATTTACCTACCAACCCTGACAGACTTCAAAGAATAGGTTTTCTTCCTATAAACGGTAGTAAACCTATGGAAGGAGATTTGGATATGGGAGGGAATCAACTATCAAATCTTGATACATTAGAAACAGCATTGGCAACCTTACGAGCTAAGTTTTTTAATTTTGGATTTTCTACAGAAAGAGGAGCGCCAGGACGCGCTTTAGTAGATGAGGAAATAACCATAAGCCCTACAGGAGATTCTAGACCTGTCAATCAAGATACTACAGCACTCCATCTTAACTATAATAGTGATTGGGGAACAACAGTCATAGGAGGCGAAATAAAACTTCCAGAATTTGCAGAAAACAGTACTTCACTACGAAAATCTCCTTTATTGATAGACTCAAGAGGGAATGTTTGTAAAGGAAGTGCTTCAGAAAATATTCCATTAGGACTGATCGCATTATGGTATAATACAAATCAACCTATTCCTCCAGGATGGGTGCTTTGTAATGCTACAAATGAAGGACTAGCCGGAAATGTTACAGTACCTAATCTGTCTAGTAATCAGTTAACACCTACCACTGTTGATACTCCCGTAGCAGATGTAAACGTGGTAGATTACATTATTTACGTAGGAAGAGATACCCCAACCATTAACGCATTGATTGTAGATCTATCAAGAAATAGTAAGAGTGTCGTAAGAACACTTTCTAGTGGTCAAACCTCTTTTGATGCCACTACAAATCCGTTCGAGTTAGAAGCCACACTTGAAAACTTAACACTACAAGGATGGACTCAAATTTCTGGACCATCATCTTCTACAATTACAACTCCAAATTCAGAAAATACTACGGTAACAGGAAACTTAGTGATAGGTACCTATGTCTATCAAGTAAGAGGAGTAGATAGCTTAGGAGCTGAGTTTACAGATCAGGTAACCATAACGATAAAAAGAAGCAATATGCCACCAGTATTTGACTCAATTGTAAATACAACAAGTGGTGTGAATGTGACAAATGATATGAATATAGTAATAACATCAGATCTGATTCAACAAGAAGATGTTTCATCTCAATTAACAGAATTAGTTTCTGAAGATCAGTTAGACGCAGATTTGGTTGATGTCTCAAGACAACAAATATTGAGAAGAACCGCGTTTAGAGTAGGGGTTTCAGATCCAGATGGGAATATTTTCGCTTCAAGCGTAACCGTAGTTGCAAGAATACGTAGAGCAGATGGAACTGTACAAATCATCCAGCCATTACTTATAGAGGATGTTAGCACTTCAAGCGCTTCTAGAACAAGTGCAGACATGACGGCACCTATTGTAAGAATCTTTAACTTTAGTATTATAGGATTAACGGCAACAGATACTCTTGAATTTGTAGCAACAGATGAAGGTGGAGCAGAAACTGTAAAATCATATACAATAACGCTGAACATAGAGCCAAGTATAACCCTTTCTCAAACAGGTCCAGTACTCACAACAGTTAATGGGAATCTTGCAAAATTCTTTGATGTAAGAATTCAAGGTACACCAAATACCACCGTGTCTTTAGTAGCAGGTAGGTTATTATCAAGCGCTATTGGCAGTGTGATTACAGTAAGTAATACAGGAACGGTGCCAGCATCATTTAGTTTGACAACACTCAATACACCATTTAATGTATTGCTTGATGCAACAGGAGTTAGAGTGATTAGAGTGCTGCATGAAATGACAATTCCACGATTAACAACTATTAATAACGGAACAACATACACGCTTAACTCAAGAATTTCATTAGCTAGTAATCCATCCAATGGATTAAACCTAAGATTCGCATATACCCTTTCGGGTAGTATAGATATCACTCCTATTGATGATACTCCCATAGATGACTTTCCAATTGGCGGAGGTGGTGGAGGCTGCTTTGATGTAAACACCTATGTGTCATTAGCATCAGGAAGTGCTAAAAAGCTTAAAAATGTGGAACTAGGAGAAATGCTTATAGGCTTTGATTTTCCAAATAGAACCGATGCTTCATCAGGAAACTATTTTAATTGGACGGGTAAAGTATCTGAAGCTATTGAAACTCCTGTGAAAGTAATCAATAAGAGAATATTTACAGTAGCAAGTTATTTTGAAATTGTGACCAAAGAAGGTCGCGTACTTAAAGTGACAGGAGATCACCCACTACTTATTTCAAAAGATGGACGTCAAGTACAGTGGTTGCCAGCACAAAGTGTAAATGAAACCATGTCTTTGGTAGCTAAAAAAGGAGCTCTCAAAGAGGTACAATCTATCACTTGGATATCAGGATCATTAGAAGTAGCTACTATTGATGTAGAAGAGGTAGATAACTATGTAATAGGAGGTATTGTAGCGCACAATAAGGAGATTATTTCAGAAGAAATTGAATCTCCAGAACAACGCTAAACTAAATCAAGTCAGGTGTATATGGTTTCTGAATAACAACTATTCAGAAACCACTACCTAGACATCATAAAATAAAATAGATAGTACATGAAAACAAGTATATCAACACTAAAATCTTATTTTGAGAGAGGCGATAAACCCTCTCAAACAGATTTTGAAGACCTTATTGATAGCTTTATACATAAAGATGCAGGTGTTGCCATTAAAAGTATAAACGTAAATGGAGCTGGAAATCTTGTTTTTACATTTTCTGATAATACAACAGAAATTGTAAAACAACTTCCTAATGAACTCCCTATTAGTTTTATAACAGACCTTCAAAATCAACTTGATGTAAAAGTAGACAAAGAAGCCAATAAGCAACTATCTACACAAGATTTTACAACAGCGTTAAAATCGAAACTTGAGCAGTTAGAAAACTATGTACACCCTGCAACACATAGTATTGAAGAAATAGAAAACCTACAACAATCTTTAGATGGAAAAGTAGGCACAATAGGGAATGAAACGATCAACGGATTAAAAGTATTTAATGAGATTGTAGAGCTTATCGACGGCCTGAAAATTTCTAATTTTTCAGGAACAGGATTGAGAAATCTAGTAGTCCAAGCAGACGGAACTGTAGCCGTAAGAGCTATTGCTACAGATCTATTTATTGACAACACAACGTTTAATGAAACGACAAAGATCCTAACCCTAGAACTAGTAAATGGAACCACTATAGATGTCGATTTGTCAAGCCTTGAGGAAGATTTAACAGGACTTCAATCCAGTATCGCATCACTGCAATCTAGTGTAACGTCTTTGCAAAATACAAAGTTAGATAAGGGAGGATATAACGGGACAGCACAAGATTTAGACACTATAAAAAGAAATAAGTCCGCTTTCGCGAAATCAATTACAGATGTTTCAGGAAATCTAGAACTACAAGGAGATCAAGTAACTCCTGGTCCTAGTCGTTATTACGGAACCAATGGAGAGGGCATAAAAGGATATCACGAGATAGAACCTATCTATTTTAACGTAACCAATCTTTTTATGGGAGGATCGACACTTAATACGGCAAACCAAGCATTTTTTGTGAATCTATCGTCTTATGGTGTATTAAAATCAGGACATCAATTAGAACTGAATAATATAGAATTTAGAGGTGATTTTGGTCTATTGACAGAATACATAGATGTAGCTTTTGATAACGTCTTAAATTCAAAAATACGTATTGGAGAAGTTAATGGAGTAGATTCAAATCAATGGCAAAGTGCGCAATCCATAGGAGATGGAAGTGTTGTAACCCTTGTAAAATTACCTACAGAACAAATAGGATTTAGAATCTATGTATCTCCTAGCAGCAATGTAAATTTTATCCCTTTTGGAATGAATAATTGGTGGGAAATAAGAGCAGATGTGCAATTTAAAATTTAATAAAAATGATTTGGATAGGAAAAGGAATAGATAATAAAGTAAGAGCACAACTGGATAAGCAACCAGCAGATGATTATTTGGGATTGACTTGGGAAGAAGTAGCAGATTATAAAAACCCAGACCCAAAACATCTTTTAACAACACTAGTTGTCTCTTCTCAAGAACGAAAAGAGATTACGGCCATCAACTATGTGACAGAGCTTAAATCTGGTGTACGCCTTATAGAAGATGTAGCTCTCACTCATGACGGTTTGGTAAAAGAAACAATCTATTATTACAAAGATGGAATTGAAAGAAGACCCGTCGTAAAAATTGCCGAAACGTATGAGTATAGAATAGGAGATTTAGAATTTAATCCTGCAGAACGCGGGATGTATTCTAGAGAAAAAAAATGGCAATATTATTTTGAAGATGGGACTTTAGATGAACAAGATTTAAATACAAAAGTGAAGTATAAAGTTTATGAGACCAATAGACAAATACTGGATGTAGGGCTTAAAAGACGTACTAATATTACACGCGTTTTGTCAGAAAAAGTAGGAGCCATACTAGTGATTTTAGGAGTCTTTAAAGACGATGAGATCTCTACGGCAAAAAAGAAAGCTTATGATGCCTTAAGAATACTTTCTAGACAGTTTTCTTCAGACTTTACAGAATATAAAGCGTATGCAACGACAGGTCTTTATGCAGCTATAGAAAATGAATCAACACTGCCTTGGCTAGATGTTTTTGTGCCTACACAAGAGCAGTTGATAGCATCGGGCAAAACAGAAGAAGAAGCGGCTGTTTTTCAGTCGTATGTCACAGCACTTGAGTTGCAGGATATGCAAGGAAGTACAATACGCAGCTATTTTGTAGAAAAATTAAAAGGAAAAGTATCTTAAAAAGAGAATAATACTAGCCCGTGACTACACGGGCTAGAAATACCCCAAATCGTACCTAGTACATAGTAGTTTCACCCTAAAAAAAATGAATATGAAAACTGCAAAAGTTTTATTTACAGCAATGGCATTGCTTTGGCTTATTGTCACAGTAAGTTGCTTAATACCTATAAGCCTATTATTAATGCCATTTCTATATGTTTCAAAAAAATACTATACAGAATGGATCTTATTCTTCTTTGCAAGTATCAGTGCAATAGGTATATATCCTATTGGATTTTTATATAGAATCGTAAAATGGAAAGGATTTAAAAAGTATCTCAGGCAGTTGAGCCTTAGTATTGATATCTCAGGAAATAGTATTGCAGGAGACCTTTTAAACGACAATTTTATAACCAAAGAGTCTGTGCATAAGTTCGGAGTTGTGAGAGAAACGATTAGTGATAATCTAGGAGAAAATGAAAGGGATAATACGCTAACATCATTTGGAAGAAGAGTGACAATTCTTTTGAGTGTTTTTGACTTTGACCATGCCAGAAAATCAATTATTGAAGATTAGAAGAGTTTCCAAAAAAGAAATATATGTATTCAATCTGTTAAAATCGTAAAAAGAAATTTTCACATTAAAAAACAGAATTCTATCTCTTTTGTAAACTCCTTTTTTAGGAATTATAAAATTAAAATATATGAAAATAATGTTTGTAAGTAGCTTGCTAAATAAAGTCATTTTTAATTTCCAGAAGATCCCCACATCTACATTTCTGGAATATGGTTTACTAGGCTCTCTCTTTGTAGTAGCGCTTATTGTAATAAGATACCTGTATATGGAGAATAAGCAACTCCACAGAGAAAGAATAGAAATGTTAGAACGCTTAATGAACTTAAAAAATGAAGATGCAGAGAAGTATGTAGCCAGTGTGGGAGCCTTACGCGAGCTTATCATGAACTATAGTATCACAACAAAGGGGTACCTGGAAAAGCATATTTCTAAAGAACATAAAGATATTTGTGATAAAATCACAGAACTAAAAATGAATTACAGAAATGGGTGAAGCTTTTAGAAAAATACTGAAAAAATTGTCGACTGAAAATTCAGAAGAGATTCTGTTGGATGATGTATTTAAAGCATTTCCACTGGGAATTTTGGTGGATGATTTTTCCGATGGAAAAACACTTAAATGTATCGAAAAGATAGTTGATGAGAAAGGTCTTCAGACAGGTATTATATTAGAAGGGTTTGCCCCCAAAGGAGCCGAATATACCAAGCATTATCATGATGGTATTGAGGAACTCATCACGCTGTCAGGGATAGCAATAGAGACGGTAACACCCTTGAAATTAGAACCTTTTAAAAGTATTTTCTTTCCTAAACATAGAGTTCATGGATTTAAAGTAATTAAAGATTGGCGATTTGTTTGTAAGGTCACAAGACCTAATTATTAATATTTCTGTCTGTAATACATCCAGTACGTGAGACGCGGTTTATGAGTTGCTTAAAGGACTATAAGAATACACCACATTACTTATAAGCAAGATGCCTTACCCTTATAAACCATATTCTAAATTTTAAAAATAGTTTAAAATTAGATTTTAACCCTTTTACGCTTTCGCGAAAGCATACCCCACACTCAAAAATGAACACACCACTATTAGCACATAAATAGGTTTAATAGCACATAATACAATTTAAAATCAAACAAAAAATGAAAAAACATTTGAGATACGCCTTCAGTCAGTATGGAGTTAAAGAACTAGAAGGACATAAAAACAATCCACAAATTATATCGTATTTCACTGAGATAGGATACAAAGGAAAACACCTAAAAGATGAAACCGCTTGGTGCTCAGCCTTTGTTAATTGGGTGCTTAAGATGTGTGACGCTCCGTACACAGGAAAACTCAATGCAAGAAGCTGGTTAGAAATTGGAATGAAAACCAATAGTCCGCAGCCAGGTGATATCGTAGTACTGTGGAGAGAAAGCAAAAAAAGCTGGAAAGGACACGTAGGATTCTATATCAATCAGGTAGATGACGAAATCTTTATTCTTGGTGGAAATCAAGATAATCAAGTAAAAATATTAGGGTATCCCGCATCAAGGCTTTTAGGATATAGAGTGATTATTTAAAATGTATGAAAACAAAACCTGTATATGTGTTTATCTGTTCTGTGTTGTTCTTTATGCTCCTACACGAGTGTTGTGTATCTCATGATAAAAAGGCTCAAAAGGGCAAAAACCAGGATATCATGTGTAAAAAGAAACCTATAAAGCCGATGGATGATTTCTGTACTAATCAATCAAATTAACCTACAATTCAGCAGACTTTATCACATACGCCTTCTTTATAGCCTTATAACACCTTAACAACTGTAATATGTTGAGATGTGTGTAAAATTACATAGAACACTCTTTTTTAAAACAAACAAATTACAAGTATTTAGACAATAATATAAGGTATGTAATCGATATAATGTTAAATATCACTGAAACTATTGTATTATTACAAATAATAATTGCACATGTCTAACATTTGTTAGATATTTGTATCAAATAAAGCAAACAAATGATTTTAAAAGATTTTTACTTAGACAAGAAAGCACGTATCGAAGCCGAAACTGGTTTTAGTGGAGTCATACCAGATATTACTTTATATAATGATACTATTTTCAGAACGCCCATTACAACACCAACAGTGCTATTCAAATATGATACGGTAGATTGGGAAACCTCTTCAGAGCAAACCTACAAAGCAGATGCAACATTCTGCATTTATATCGTACTTCCTTTGCAAGGACAATTGGCGAGTATTCAAAATTATGAAATAGTATTTGATATCGCTCAAAACATTGATAAGGCCATTCTGTCAAGAAATACAACAGCGACCCCTTTGATAGATTCTAATTCGACTTTTAAAATTAAAGAAAAACAGTATTGCAATCACGAGCAAGATAACTGGGAAAAAACAGATTATTTCATTTGGGAGATATCTTATAAAACCACACTTATAGAAACGGAGCTTAAAAAACGATACAGGTTGGTATACAATGGAGCTACGGTTGAAGAATTAGAAAATCAGGGATACACGCTTACAGAAGGACCTGCAGGCGCCTTTATTTCTTTAGAAGATCAAGAAATCAATGAGATCATTGAGTCTCCATTAAAAAACAATAATTAGTAATAACATATAAACAATAATAAGCTATGAGACGCAGTAATAAATTATTAGAAAAAAGAAGATTATTTGTATTAGATTATATACAAGAAAATCAAGAAAAACAAATGAAAGTGATTGTAAATGAGCTTTCAGAAAAACTCTTTGTAACAGAACGTACAATTTATACCATTATACAAGAAGGAGTACAATCACAAGCTTCGTAATAAGTTAATGAAACTATTGATTTTGAATGCTTTAAATTCAATATCAAGATAAAATGAAAGTATATTTGTACTAGGAATAAAGCGCGCTCCTTACCTTAAATAAAGTTCAAAAACTCTTCTTAATCCTTAAGAAGAATCATATTCTAAAATTTCTGAATACTAAGATTTTATGAAGCCATACAACGCTTCATACAGCCCTTTTTATGCTCAAATTTTAAAACAATTAAACAATAAAATAATTAAAACCTTAACATTAAAATTAAATTATGGGTACATTAAATGACGTAGTAATTAACAAACTTTCAGGCGGATTAGGAAGAAGAAATCCTAGTCAAGACATGGTGTCTGGATTACTATTTGACGGATTAGCGACAACTCCATCTGGATCGCTAGAACAAGACAAAGCGTATCGTTTAGCTTCTGTAGAAGATGCTAAAGCATTAGGAATTGAGGAAGCGTATGATGTAAATGGGCAATCAGCGTATTACCAAATTCAACAGTATTTTAGATTAAACCCATCAGGAGATCTATTCATTATGGCAACAACTGGTGCTACGTATACAGAAGTAGCAGGAAAAGCAAAAGCATTCCAAGAAACTGTCAATGGAGAAATCCGTCAGATGGCAATTATTTATTCTGGAACAGCAGATTTTGCAGCAACAAAAGCAGCTGCGCAAGAAGCACAGGTACAAGCAGACGCAGCCTATGCAGACTATATGCCTTTTGAAGTGTTGATTGAAGGAAAAGGATTTGCAGCAGTAGTATCTGCAGGAGTATCAGATGCAGAAGACCTTGCAGATTTTGGAGCAAGTAACGTATCTGTTGTGGTCGCTATGGATGTGGCAGCAGCAGGAACCTATCTTAATACAGCAGCAGTAGGGATGGCTCTAGGAGCAATTTCTCGTGCAAAAGTATCAGAAAACATCGCATGGGTAGAGCAATTTAATCTTGCAGGCGCAGGATTCTCAAAAGCAGGATTTGTAGGTGGAGAAGAAGTAAAAACACAAGGAGCACTTGAAACATTAAACAGCAAGCGCTATGTATTTGCAAGAACACATACAGGATTGCCAGGCGTATATTTTAATGACAGTCATACGGCAACTTTAGGGACTTCAGACTTTGCGTATGTAGAGAGCAATCGTACTATCAATAAAGCCGCACGTTTATTACGTACCGCATTATTACCAAAACTAAACTCACCTATCCTCGTAAATGATGCTGGACAATTAGCACCCTCTGTTACAAAAGGATTTGAGACGTTATGTCGCGCAGCTTTAGAAGGAATGGTTTCAAACCAAGAAGTATCTGTATTTGATGTGTTTGTAGATCCTTCTCAAGATATCCTTGCAACCTCTGAGTTACGCATTAAAGCAGAAGTTACCCCAGTTGGAACGGCTCGTAAAATTATCGTAGACCTTGGATTTAAAAATCCATTTGGACTAGGCGCATAAGAAGAGTCTTAAAAACAATTATTCACAAAGAAAAATTAGAATTTAAAATATGAATGCATTACCATTAATAAACGGACAACAACATAGCTGGTCTTCTATTGAAGTACGTATGTTAGACAACATCGTAACAGGGATTACCTCTGTAAATTATGACGATTCAGTCATGAAGGAAAACCACTATGGAGCAGGAGATCTTCCAGTACACAGAGGACGTGGTAAATATGAAGCAAAAGCTTCTATTACATTATATAACTATGAGGTAGAAGCAATTATCGCAGCGTTACCAAGAGGAAAACGTTTACAAGACGTTCCTGCTTTTGATATCGTCGTAAGCTACTTGGATGATACAAATGATATTATCACGCACGTAGTACGTAACTGCGAGTTTAATACAAACTCACGTGGTATTAACCAAGGAGATACAAAAATTGAGGTTTCTTTTGACCTTATTTGTTCTCACATTGAATGGAACTAAAAATACCATAAAGGAGTTGGGTAGAAGAGATACTTAAAACGTATATGCACCCTACTATTCAGATCCTTTGACTTTTTAATGTGCCCTTCACAAGACCCTAAACGGGCAAGACAGACAACATAGCATAACGTTTGTAGCGTCTCGTTGGAGTAGCACATCACTCGTAAAAAGGTTGCTTTTAAGAATATCTTAATTGTATATCCTTAAAGGTAGCCTTTCTCATTAGTAAAACTCAATTTTGAGAAGTCTGTAAGACGTACTCAACATTGTAAGTTGTACTAATCCCGCTTTTTCAGCGGGATCTAGGTTTAATCTTTTTGAAGCCTATTCTCTTGATAATTTTCTCTTTACAAGAGGCAATTTTGGAATCTTAAAGGTTACATCAAGTAAAACAGGATTCAAATAAATCTCTCGTGGGCTTACCCTGAGGATTATTTAATCCTTCTTAATTATAACAATTCACAAAATAACCGTACCCATGAATACCAAAGTAAAAGATATTACAAAAGTAATAGACGGTAACATCACGCAAGGACAATTCAATACCTGGAAAAATAAATATGGTCGCGTAGTCAAACTACAAATGGAAGATGATGATGCAAACCTACTATATGCCTATTTTAAAAAACCAGATATAAGCATACGTTCAGCCGTTTTACAAGCCTCAAAAATGGATGAATTTAAAGCTCTCGAAGTACTCTTTAAAAACTGTTACTTAGGAGGAGATGGCGCTATAGAGCAAGAAGATGATCTGCGCTTAAACATTACAACCGCATTTTCAGACCACATACAGCCCAAACCTGTAAAAGTAGAAGTACTTTAAAAAAGGGAACGCCCTGAAAAATAGAAGGAACTTAGATCCAGTATTTTTCATATTCTTCTTGAAACGTAAGTGTTTCCATAGAGTCCATACGGTCTATAAGCAAGATCCCGTTGAGGTGATCAAGTTCGTGCTGGGCAACAATCGAAGCAAAGCCTTCCAGTGTCTCTTGAAAAGGATTACCATCACGATCTATCGCTTTCAACACAACGCTTTTACAGCGCTTTAATTTACCTCGTATAGCAGGAATAGAAAGGCATCCTTCCCAGCTGTCTACAAGGGTGTCATCTAGAACTTCTATTTCTGGATTAATAGCAATATATAATGGAAAAGAGTTTTTCTCTGGATACCTAGGATTTTCAAAGTTCTCCATCAAGAATACACGTTTTAAAATTCCTACTTGTGGCGCCGCAATGCCAACACCATTTGTAAAACGCATCGTGTCAATCATCGCATCAATAGCTTTTTGGAAATCGAGAGTATGTAACTCATTACCTACAGCTATAGAAGTTTTGCGTAAGAGGGGATTTCCCATTTTTAAAACATCGAGTACTGCCATCTGTATGATTTTAGATCATAAATGTACAATTCTGTTTGATTTAAAATAGCATATAGAATAGTAACTAAAGTAAATCCCAACCGAAAACGATTGGGATTTGAAAAACTATAAGAGAATTACTTGTTTCTTAACTTAGAATTCAATCTCTTTTAAGGTTTAATATCTCGAAGCTTGCTTCGGAAATTAAAAAATATATTCCGTTGAATGCCTCTCAGACATATATAGTGGTAGTTTACTTACGGTTTTTTGCCTACCGAGGCTTCGGTTTTACCTTCTTCGTTACGTAAGCGTCTTTGTATTTTCCGAATAGCAGATTCTATTGATTTCTCTGGCTCTATGACATTGTATTCTCCCCAGAATGTTGGATCAGAAAACCCAGAAGCTTCATCAGACATGATGATAGATGCGCTCATGGTATTCTTAGACGTCCAGTCTTGTGTGTTGTCAAAGAGCTCCCAATCGGTAACAGCCATCTCACAGGTTAAAGTGTAAATAGATTTAAATAATCTACGGCGTTTTTTAACTTCAAATGAGAGGTTTGCCTTACTATATCCATAATACCACTTTCCATTTTTCTCGCGATAGTCTATTGTATAGTCTATATTTTTTGCTTTGATACGTACATTATCTGGTTTACTTTTTACCAAAAGCTTGAGAACTTCACTTTGATTTGAGAGATTCATACTAAAGTCTGCCTTCACTAATGCCAACGAGTTGGTATTAATATAAAGTTTACCGTTATAAAGAGGGTCAAGTACATTATCTTTTTGCTTGAAATGTACGGTGTATACAGGCGTTCCATTAATTTCTGATGCAGGTCCAAATTCAAACTCATAGCCTTCCATTGTATAGGGAGTGAATACATACTCTGGATACTTCATTAAGTCTATATATAGGGCACTAAATGGTCCTCCTTGAAGTTTTAAGGCAATGGTGTCAAGTTTAGAGTAGTCTGTATTTTTTCTTGATTTCACAAGTTTGATGACATCTTTTTTGGAGTCTCCATAAGGTTGTTTGTATACATTTAATACAGCTTCAGCTAAAGATGCATTTTTGTTTCTCTTTTTGATGGTCTCTCTATAAAAAGTAGTCATTAGCGTTTTATCTTCTAAATAATTAGAACGCTTATTTTCAAATACTTTATTGACGAGATCTCGTGCGTTTTTATAGGAAGTAATACTTACTTCAGTAAGTTCGATCGTTGAGGTTTGTAAAGTAATGCGAAGGTCTTCTTCATTGTCTCTGCTAACAATGATTGTTTTCGGTTTATAACCAAGGGCATCAATTTTTAAAATAATAGTTTTAGTAGTATTCAATTTTAATAAAAAAGAACCTTCTGTATTGGTGATGGTACTTACATTGCTATTCACTTCTTGGATCGATGCTGCAATAATAGGTTCTCCAGTAGTGATGTTTACAACTTGACCATTGATCTCTATAAAAGAGTCATTGGTTTGTGCATATACGCTGGTGACGTAGGAGCTTAAGAAAATTAATAAAAAGGTGACTGACATTAATTTTCCTATTTTTTCTGGTAATAAATAAGAAATTTTCATACTGTTGTCTTTTAAGATGTATTCATTAGAATAATAAATACCACCTATTAAGATACGATTTTTTTATTTTGAATCCTATAGAATAGATATCTAGAAAGAAGTTTAGCATCGTTTTTTAACAACTTTAACAGTGTTTATGAGTGAAACGCTGTTCTGTACAGTTTGTAAGATGCATATAAGATAGTTAGTTGAACTCATCCCGCTTTTCAGTGGGATCTAAAATTTAAGACCTCGACCCTTTGGTCGATTTTTAGCGTCCAGAGCTTGCTAGGGAGCTTAATACCTTTTATTGTTATCAGATTACATTAAAAAAAAATATCCCTCTATGTCATTTGACATAGAGGGATCGTATATTGAATGTTTTGAGATTATTATAAAGAGTTGTAATAATCCATAATTTTTGAGAAGTCTTCGGCCTTCTTGACTTTTAATTTATTGCTTTTTATGTAGGTTTCTACTTCTGTAGCTTTATCTCCCATAACTTTCAGGAGTTTAGATTTTTTAAGTTGAAATTTATCAAAATTTTCACCTTGTTGCACATAATAGTCATAACGCAATAGAAATTTATCATTAGAAGAGCCTCGTTGAGGATTAGGATTTCCTTCTTTAATCTCTATACGGTAATCTTTATAAATAGAAAAGTCTTTGTTTGCAGCTAGAACTTCAAAAACTCTATTGTTTTTATGAACAGGCGAGAATACACTTTTAAATTTTTTATCATTAATATGAACTTCTTTTAAATTTCTAAAATTGAAAGTGAAGATCGAATCTTTTCCTATTTGAGATTGGAATGCGTTCCGTTGAGCATTAAAGTTGAGATTGTCTAATCGCACGCTAGTTTCTTCTGAAGAGACCGTTCCATCATTAGACCACTCATCATAAAGATACACAGTACCGTCAATGGTGTTTCTATTGTTTCTAATGATAGAAATAGATCCAAAAGCAGCTCTGTTACTACCTAGATTTGTAAGTCCAACAAGAATATTGTTGTTTGGGTTTACACTTTCACTTTGCCCAGAGACTATTGAAGAACATAAGAAGAGTGCAATAATTAAGATTCTTAACATAATTTGTAGTTTTTTAAGGCGCTAAAATAAAAAAATATCAATCATACTAAGGCAAACCCCGACGCAAATTACCTCCTAAAAAGGTCAAAACTTAAAATTTAACATTCCATTTGTAAGAATTTATCTTTGAAGAAAATTCTAAAACAGAATTACAGATGTAAAAGCGCTAGGCACTTTTATTTATTTCTTACTTTTTGCTCCCAAGCCCAAGCAGATATCATTGCTTCGTTCAATGTGCTATGTGCTTTCCAACCTAAATTTTCATTAGCTTTACGCGTATCTGCATAAGCAGCAACGACATCACCTTCTCTTTTATCGACGATTTTATAAGGAAGTGATGTATTAGTCACTTTTTCAAAAGAAGTAATCACTTCTAGTACAGAGCTTCCAACACCAGTTCCTACATTAAAGACTTCATAGTTGCTTTCATTCTTTTCTTGTAGTAAGCGCTCCAAGGCAACTACGTGTGCTTTTGCAAGATCTACTACGTGAATATAATCACGTATAGCAGTACCATCTGGAGTAGGATACGTATCTCCGTAAACAGATAACTGATCTCTTAAGCCAATAGCTGTTTGCGTAATAAAAGGCACTAGATTTTGTGGGACACCTGTGGGGAGTTCTCCAATCTCTGTAGATGGATGTGCACCGATGGGATTAAAATAACGGAGTGATATCGCGTTGAGATGTGATGCGATTTTACACGTATCTCTTATGATTTCTTCTCCTATTTGTTTTGTGTTGCCATACGGAGATTCAGCTGGTTTTACTGGAGCATTTTCTGTAATTGGTAACTCATCGGCTTGTCCGTACACCGTGCAAGAAGAACTGAAAATAAAACTAGCTTTTTCCTTTTTTTGTAGTTCTTGGAGTATGTAAATTAAGGTTGCAATATTATTCTCATAATAAAGCAACGGTTCATTCACACTTTCTCCCACAGCCTTAGACGCTGCAAAATGAATCACTCCTGCAATATGCTGGTAACGTGTAAAAAAGTCTTGTACTTTTGATTTTTCTCGCAAATCAAATTCTTCAAAAATAGGAGCTATGCCTGTAATAGCAGTAATTCCTTTTAATACTTCTTTGGATGCGTTTGAGCAGTTATCTATAATAATGACTTCGTATCCATTATTCTGTAGTTCGACAACAGTGTGAGATCCTATAAATCCTAATCCTCCAGTAACAACTATCTTCATCTTATTCCCGCGAAGGCGGGAATATTACCCCGCTATCTAAATTAATAATTAATTTTACAAGCCTTCCAGCTATATATGTTTCTTTACAAATAAGGTAAGAATCTAATCCCGCTTTCGTCTTTGTTTACGTCTTTACAAGTAAATTATGTATAAGAGCTTCTTATTTAACTCTTTCTCTTATACGTTCCTACCTATCGGCGAGGCAAGTTCGCGAAAGCTAAAGAGCAACAAAAGTAAACTTTCTGTACGTTAATTTCTTTTTAAAATATTAAATACGTACTTAAAACTAGCAATACAATGAGTCCTCCTACGATATATGCATACTTCCAAGGGGTTGTATCAATTGCTTGCGTTTGCGTTGGTACATATACATCTGTTTTAGGTTTGATGAGTCCTATGATAAGCATGATAATTATATTTACTACGAATAGAATACCCATAATATGAAGAAAATGCGGGAATGCTTCTGCTTTAATAATGGCAAGTTGAACTACATCTGTAATTCCTGATGCATCTGCTGCTGCAAGTGCGGCTTCTTGATATTTTGGTCTCAAATACATACTTACTAAATACATTACTACACCCGCAATCATCACGATTTTGGCGCCAATAGCTGGGACTTTCTTTGTTAAGATTCCAACAACAACAACGGCTAGAATAGGCACACTTAAACTACCCAATGCCTGTTGTATATAATCAAAAAGACCATCTGGGGCATTGGCAATAAAGGGAGCGATACTCATAGAAATTACAGCGATTAAAAGGCCAAATAACTTTCCAGCTTTTACCGTTTGCTGTTCTGTAGCATCTTTCTTAAAAAACTTTTTATACAAGTCAAATCCAAAAAGGGTCGCACTACTGTTTAATAAACTATTAAAAGAACTTAAGACAGCACCAAAGAGTACGGCTGCAAAAAATCCTAATAAAGCGGGGGGGAGTACTTCCTTTACCAATTCTGGATAGGCCTGATCTGGTGAACTAAGATTCCCCTCAAATACATGCCAAGCAATAATACCTGGAAGCACCACAATCACTGGAATCAAAAACTTAACAAAAGCAGCTAGCATCATCCCTTTCTGTCCTTCTCGTAAACTTTTGGCTCCAAAAACACGTTGTAATATAGATTGGTTGGTTCCCCAATAATACATCTGAGCAATCATCATTCCTGTAAAAATCGTACCTACGGGGATCGATGAGGTCACATCTCCAGTCACATCAAATTTATCTTGATTCTCGGTCCATAATTCATTAAGACCTGTCATCATATCTCCATCACCAATAAGCTTTAAACCAAAGTAAGGAATTAATAAACCTCCTATAAGCAGTCCTATAGCATTGATAAGATCTGAGACAGCAACTGCTTTAAGACCTCCAAAGATAGCATATACAATACCTATCAAACCAATACTCCATACACATACCCATATAACGGTGCCTTCAGACATTCCTAGCATCGTGGGCAAATCAAACATGGTACTAAAGGCTAGTGATCCAGAGTATAAAATCGTAGGTAAGAGTACAATACTAAATGCAATTAAAAATAATACGGAGAGTATCGCTTTTGTGTTTTCGTCAAATCGACCTTCTATGAATTCGGGAATGGTTGTGATTCCTTTTTTCATATACTTTGGCAGTAAAAATACTGCGGTGAGTACGATAGCAATCGCGGCTAGTGTTTCCCAAGCCATTACCAGGATTCCTTCTGAAAATGCTTGTCCATTCAAACCTACAATTTGCTCTGCCGATAGGTTGGTCAATAATAAGGAACCAGCAATGGTAATAGCGCCAAGGCTTCTACCTCCTAAATAATAGCCATCTGCAGATTTTTCGTCTGTTTCTCTGGTTTTCCACCATGCATATCCTGCTACCAATAGCGTAAATCCAATAAATGAAATGATTCCCATGTATTTAAGTTTTGTTAGTATAACGTCTAAAATATGACTTTTTAACAAAATAATAAGAGTTCTATTGCGAACCTTTTTACTATAACGTTTGCGCCATGCTTATTTCGCTTTCGCGAAAGCGTATACCTTATTTATCTTCTATAAAGTCACTATTACTATTTTTTAAGCGTCAAATTCTCCTTCATAATAGTTTGACGCATCTTTTATCAAAAGATCTAGCCATTTATTTTCTTCAATCACACGTCCTTCATCCCAACCTAAATATTTTACAAGATCTTCTTGTACTAGCTGTCTGTACCTATGTACGCTATGTATGTCAAAATAGAGCCTTCCTGTTCTTCTCACAAAAAAGTCGGCAAGAGCATTGGTCATTTCGTGATGAACGCTGTACCATACTTCTGCACGTATCAGACGTTCTTCGGCAGATTCATTTAAAAAATAATCTGTTTTTTCTATAATGTCATCTGCTTGTTTTCCATAGGTGGTGGCAAGATATAAACTTTGATGTACATCATGAATTCCGATCATTTTTAACTGAGAAGCAATCTCTTTTTCATAGATATTTACCTCTTTGGTATTTGTCATGGGATTAGAAGTAAGCGGAATACGATCGGTGTGTGATTTTACAAGATGATTTTTTTTCTTTTCAGGTACCTGTTTTAAAACGGTATCAATAACACGTTGAGCCATCTTACGATAGCCTGTAAGTTTTCCACCCGCAATAGAAATAAGCCCTGTTTTGGAAACAAAGATTTCATCTCTCCTAGAAAGTTCAGAAGGATCTTTTCCTTCTTCATGAATCAGAGGTCTTAATCCAGCCCAGTTAGATTCAATATCATCGATGGTTAATTGTATGTCTGTAAACATATTGTTGACTGCATCCAATAAATACTGCGCATCTTCTTTGGTAGCAACCACGCGGTTTAAGTTTCCATTATAATTGGTGTCGGTCGTTCCTACATACGTAGATCTGCCTCTTGGGATAGCAAATATCATCCGTCCATCAGGCACATCAAAATAGATAGATTGCGTTAAAGGGAAACGTTCTCTTGAAAAAACAATGTGCACTCCCTTGGTAAGGTGTAGATGTTTATTGTTTTTAGAATGGTCTTTTTCTCGTACTAAATCTACCCAAGGTCCTGCTGCTGAGATGTAGTTGTTTGCTTTTAACTTAAAACTGCTTTTGGTGTTATAATCATAACAATGTAGGCTCTTTATTTTTCCTTCATCATCATAATTAAAGGATTTCATTTCGCAATAATTAATCACACAGGCTCCGTACGAAGCTGCTTTTTTGAGTAATTCAATAGTCAGTCTTGCATCATCTGTACGATACTCAGCATAATACCCACCCCCTATAAGCTGTTCTTTATTAAGTAGTGGTTCCTTGTCTGCAGTTTCTTGTGCAGTAAGCATTTTGCGTTTATCATTGCCTTCTACATTGGCAAGAAAGTCATATACTTTAAGTCCAATAGCAGTCATCATTTTGCCGTAGGTGCCTCCTTCAATTAAAGGGAGTAGCATTTTTTCAGGAACGACTAGATGAGGTACTAGTTTGTGTACAGTAGCTCGCTCACTTCCAGATTCTTTGACAAGTCCTATTTCTAGTTGCTTTAAATAGCGCAAGCCTCCATGAATGAGCTTGGTGGATTTATTACTCGTGCCAGATGCAAAATCATTTTTTTCTATAAGACATACATTCATTCCTCTGGAAGAAGCGTCTAGTGCAATACCTGCTCCTGTCACACCACCACCGATAATGATGAGGTCAAAACGTTCATTTTTGGCTCTTTGTAATTGGGTGCCTCTATCTAAAATAGAAAAACGGATAGGACCTTCTTCTTTCACCGAAAGCATATTTTGATTGGAAGATTTTGTTCGGGATACGGCTTGTTGCCAACCTCTATATTTTTTAGTTCGAACGTATTCTGTTATTTGAGGAGTAAACAAGGTATCTACTTTTCTTATTTTTGAAATATCTTTTTTAGTCCAGATACCCGCTTTTATCCCAGCTAGAAACGCTGCTCCAAGCGCTGTTACTTCAAGCATTTTAGGACGGTCAACTTCTACGTTAAGAATATCAGACTGAAATTGCATCAGGTAGTTGTTTGCTGTGGCACCACCATCTACTTTTAGAGATTTCATTTGTTTGCCGCTATCTTCTACCATGGCTTCTAGCACGTCTCTAGATTGGTAGGCGAGTGCGTCTATGGTTGCTTTAATGATTTCGTTTTTACCAGAATCTAGGGTAAGTCCATAAATAGCACCTTTTGCTTTCATATCCCAGTGCGGAGCGCCAAGACCTGCAAAGGCAGGGACTACATATAAATCGTCTGGTGTTGTTGTAGCCTGACAAATAGCCTCGGTGTCTTTTGCCTGATCTATGACTTGAAGTTTATCTCTTAACCATTGAACAGCAGCACCAGCTACAAAAACACTCCCTTCTAACGCGTACTTTATATTATCTGTTTCAAGACTTGCACAGAGTGTGGTTAATAATCCATTTTTAGAATGATAGGGTTTTTTACCTGTGTTCATAAGCATAAAACATCCTGTTCCATACGTGTTTTTTGCCATTCCAGATTTATAGCCTCCTTGTCCAAACAATGATGCTTGCTGGTCACCAGCCACCCCATATATTGGAATTTGATGTTTTTTATAGGTAAATTGTCCAAAGTCAGACGAAGAGTACTGTACGTTGGGAAGCATCGCTCTAGGGATTTGTAAAGCATCCAGCATTGTTGAATCCCAGTCTAACTCTAAAATATTATATAATAACGTACGAGAAGCATTAGAATGATCTGTAAGATGATGCTTTCCTTGTGTGAACTTCCATATCAACCAACTATCTATGGTTCCAAATAAAAGATCTCCTTTCTCAGCTTTTTCTTGTGCACCTTCTACATGATCCAAAATCCATCGAACCTTCGTTCCTGAAAAATAAGAATCAATAACAAGCCCTGTGTTTTTAGCTACATATTCTTCTAACCCTTGTGCTTTTAATTGTTCACATATTTCAGAAGTGCGTTTGTCGAGCCACACAATTGCATTGTATATAGGCTTGCCTGTGGCTTTATCCCATACAACAGTTGTTTCTCGTTGGTTGGTAATACCAATAGCTGCAATTTGATCAATGGTAATCGCAGACTTTTCTATCACTTCTTCAAATACTTCTTGCTGATGTCTTACAATCTCCAAAGGATCATGTTCTACCCATCCAGATTTTGGATATTTTTGTGTGAGTTCTTTTTGGGCGATCCCATAAATTTTTCCTTTTTTGTCAAAAATAATAGCACGTGTGCTTGTAGTGCCTTGATCAAAAGCAATAATGTATTCTTTACTCATAATTGGTCAGCTGAAAATCTTTTTGTTTTTAAAGATAAGTATTCTTACGTAAAATTTGAGTGTTGTAAGAATTCGCTGAGACAGGCTTTTGTTTTTAGAATATCTTTTCGTGAATTTTAGAAAGATTTATATATATTTGATATGTCATTATATCCTTCCTTTTATTTGTATAAAAAGGGTCATTAACTCAGTTGGTTCAGAGTGTTACCTTGACAGGGTAGAAGTCACTGGTTCGAATCCAGTATGACCCAC
>NZ_CALEMI010000090.1 GCF_937910895.1 uncultured Dokdonia sp.
CATGCAGGAGATACTACTACGATTCAGCAAACTATTCAGTTGGCGATTCAACATAAGGTAAAGATAGGTGCGCATCCAGGATATCCAGATAAAGAAAATTTTGGCAGAACGATACTAGACATATCACCGACCGCACTCAGAAATAGCCTTATAACGCAGATACAGACTGTGAAAAATTTCGCCGAAAGGCAACACCAAAAATTACACCATGTAAAAGCACACGGCGCCTTATATAATCTAGCTGCGGTAGATGTTGAGATTGCACGCCTTATTATAGCGGTTGTCAAAGAAATAGATGACCAACTTATACTGTACGTACCGTATCAATCTGTGATTCAAAAAGAAGCAAAAGGACACTTGGAAATGATGGTAGAAGGTTTTGCAGATCGTCGGTATAACAATGATTATACATTGGTTAATAGATCATTTCCCAAAGCAGTGATACACGATGCGAATGCTGTGCTTGATCATATTATTCCGATGATTACAGAGCAACAGCTTACGACTATAGAAAATAAAATCCTTCCTTTTAAAATAGATACCTTGTGTGTTCATGGAGATACCCCTGAAGCATTTCAGATGTTAAAAGAGATCCATCTAGAGTTAAAAAAGCACCAGATACACCTACGCTAATGCAGTATTCAGATTTTCATATCTATAGAATGGGCGCAGATGCTTGGGGGATTCAGTGGGCATACGCACCGTCAAGAGAATTATTGCAATTTCTTCTCGCAGTTAAAGAACAGCTGTCCAAAACTTTTGAGGTAGAAATTATTCATACCTATACAGAAATCTTACTTAAAAATGTAGTTGTAACAATTTCTGAAAATGAATTAAAAGACCGCTTTCGCGAAATAATCAAAACCACACAACCACAGCCTTCTCAAAAACCAAAAATTCATCATATTCCAGTCTGTTACAATCCTTCGTTAGGGGAAGACATTGAAACCTATACCAAAGCGACATCACTCACAATCGATCAATTAATTGAGATACACACAAAACCTTTGTACACGGTGTATTTTATGGGATTTTTGCCAGGGTTTCCTTATTTAGAAGGTTTAGATGAACGTTTATATTTAGAGCGAAAAGCGATTCCCTCACAAAAAGTACGACAAGGAAGCGTTGCTATAGGTGGAAAGCAAACAGGCATTTATCCTCAAGACAGCCCAGGCGGTTGGTATACCATTGGACATACACCAATAAAGCTGTTTGATGTTACAAGAGAAAAACCTTCGCTGTGTACAGCGGGGGATTATATTAAATTTTATGCAATAGATCTGCAAGAGCATCAACGCCTATTAAAAGAAGCACTTGCAAGCAATGTATTACCTACAACCGAAGTATATGAAGGATAGTATAACCATACAACGCACAGGGTTCTATACCACGATTCAGGACAAAGGACGTTTTGGGTATGCTGCCTTAGGAATTCCAGAAAGTGGTGCTATGGATAGAAAAGCGATGCTACTTGCTAATGCATTGGTCAATAATGATGAATATGAAGCAGTACTTGAGTATACGTTGGTAGGACCTACGATTGAGTTTCATTGCGATAGGCATTTTGTGATTACTGGCGGGATCACAGAAGCGAGACTTCAAAATAATCCTATAGAGAATTATACGATCTACCTAGCTTGTAAAGGAGATATTTTAGAATTAAAAAAGATTACAAAGGGATGTCGTGGTTATTTGGCTATTACAGGCGGATTACAAACTTCAGATGTATTAGGAAGCAAGAGTATGTATGCTCCTATTACTTCATCAAGACACATCCATAAAGTAACAGAAATTCTAGTAGGAGCCACTACCTATGGCACAGCAAAAGGTGCTCGTATTAAAGTGCCGAAATCAATAGAAGATGCGTCTTATCTATTTCAAAGTGTGTTGAAGGTATACAAAGGACCAGAATATGATTTTCTCAGTTCTCATCTCCGTAAATACATTGAAGAAACATCATTTTCGATTTCTAAATTATGGAACCGTATGGCGATACAACTTGAAGAGACAGTACCTCATGACACGCCTTCTATACGTACAGGTCCCGTAATTCCAGGCACCATACAATTAACTCCCTCAGGACGTTTAATGGTACTGATGAAAGACTGTCAGGTAACAGGAGGATATCCTCGTATATTACAACTGTCTGAAAGTGCTATGGATATAGTAGCTCAAAAGAAACAAGGTGATGTAATATCTTTTTTACTTGCTGACTAGAACACCATTTTGCTCTGTAACTGTATCACTTAATAATTGGATAGTATCTCCTTTCCCTAGAGTTTCTTCGATACGGATCGCCTCTTCTTTAAGTTCGCGATGCGTAGAAATAGATTCCCATAAGTTATGGATATAATCGGCATAATCAGATTCTTTATTCCATTCAGGAATCCCTAAGCGCTTTCCTTTGGCGTATAATTTTCTGATATTTAGTTTACAAAAAGTAATAGTTGACTGCATAACAATTGGTATTGGAGTGATTAATCTTTCTGAATTTGAGGCTCTTCCCATGATTGAATAGTTTAAATATAGGAAATCATTTGGTTCCCGTAAGAATTTTATAGCTAAAATATACAGGAAGACCGTAATAGAAATACGTATTTTTACCCGTTTTTATAGATACCCACTAGGAAAAGCTGTTATATTTTCCTACATTCATAGCTTAACTTAAACTATTTATAGTATGGCAAAACCAGACAAATGCATTACACCTCAAGATGCAAAACAGTTGTTTACACATTGGAGCAACACAAGGGGAGAAGCACTTAGAAATCACTTAGGAGAGGAAGATACCTGCGAATTTACATTGAGTATTTCAGAGTTACGACAATATTTAGATTATGTAGAAAGTGAGTCTAAGGACAGAGGAATATCAAATCCAGGCGTACGTTTATATTTTGGAGCGTATAATACTACAAAATCAGATAAGACAACTTTTTTCATAGCCCCTACTACTGGAGATGATAAAGATGCTGAAAATAATTATGAGATAGATCCTATGAATAGTCAGAGCGGTGGATGGCCTCCAAAACAATATAATCCTTAAGCTTTGAGTGATTTTTTAGATAACATTCTATCTATACCTATATTATTAGAATTTGTGGCTGCACTCGCAGCCACATTTTCATATATCAAGATCAAAGAGTTAAAAACTGAAACATTTAAGTTTTTATGTATATATCTTTGGATAGTTGTATCAATAGAAGTTTTAGGATCTTATTCATATTTAATATGTCCTTATAAATTTGATGAACTTCCATTTTTTGTAAATCATTTAGAATGGATCAAAAACTATTGGATTTTTAATATCTCTCAAGCTTTAGGTTATATATTTTACACTTGGTATTTTTCCAAACAATTTACTTCTAGGAAGAATAAAGACTTTATTAAATATGCCATTATTATTTTTAATGTAATAACTATAGCTGATTTTATCTTTGGCGGTATATTTTTTATTGGTTATTCACAACTTATGAACTTGTCTGGTTTAATACTCATAGTGACAGCACTCTCTATGTATTATTATGAGATTATAAAATCAGATAGAATTTTAAATATAACTTATACGTTACCTTTTTACATTTCTGTAGGGGTCTTATTATATTTTGTTTCAATAACGCCACTGTTTTTAAGTAGTCAGTATATCAAAAAGGAAGAGATTGTATTTTTAAAATATTATCGATTGATTTTAAGTTATGCAAACTACTTCCTGTACGGAATCATTATATTTGGCATTGTAAAATGTTATTGGTTCAAGAAATTACAAAGCAAGAAGTTATCATTGTCGTCTACTTTATCATAGTAGTCGTAGTGCTTGTTGTTCTCTTTATTCTCTTCTTTTATACCTTTCAACGACGTAAAAATAACCTTCTTATAGAAAGAGTAGTGGCTCAAAAAGAATTTGAAAGTACCTTGATTCAAGCAGAAAATGAGATTCAAGAAGCCACGCTTAAAAATGTTGGAATGGAACTTCATGATAATGTGGGTCAACTCCTTTCCGTAGCTAAAATGCAATTGCGATCTGGACTTTCCCAACTTACAGATGATAAAAAAGAAGCTTTTAATGAAGCCTTAGAAACCGTAGACTTAAGCCTCACAGAAGTACGGCAACTCTCCAAAACAGTTAATGGTGAGGTACTTGCCAATTTAGATTTACAAGAAGCTATTCAAGTAGAAATAGAACGCTTAAATCGATTTTCGCATACCAATGCTACACTTTTGGTACATGGAGAACCCATTTTTGTAGGAAAAAAAGAAAAAATTATTATATTTAGAATCGTCCAAGAATGTTGTAGTAATGTGATGAAACACGCAGATGCAGAACATCTTACGATTAGCATATCCTATAAAGAGGAACATCTTCAAATTATAATTAAAGACGATGGTATAGGATATAATACTCATAATAATAAACTTGGTTCAGGACTTATTAATATGCAGCGCAGAGCAGAAATGATCAATGCGCAACTCGTTGCCCATAGTATGCAAGGACAAGGAACAGAAATAAAACTAACCTATCAACCACCACCGTATGAAACCGCTTAAAGTAGCTATAGTTGATGATCACATACTTTTCGCGAAAGCATTAAAAACATTAGTGTCTGGTTTTGAAGATACGTATGTGGTTTTTGTAGCCAAGAATGGCAGAGAATTTATTGAATATCTTAAAAGTGATCATGAACAACCCGATGTCGTATTATTAGATGTGCGTATGCCTATTATGAATGGGTTGAGTACCATGGCGTGGATGAAGGATAACTGCCCTGATATCAATGTCATCGCCATCACTATGGAAGACGATGAAGAAACCATCTCCAATATGATTTTCTTTGGTTGTAAAGGATACCTTCTCAAAGATGTAGAGCCTACAAAACTCAATGCCTCTATAATTAAAGCAAGTAAAGGCGAATTTGTTTATAATGAAATTGTAGATGTATCCCTCCGTAAACAAGCTCTAAGCGGTATTTCTAAAGAGACGGAAGATGAGGTGAGTAACCACCGTAAACTTCAATTAAAAGCTACTGATCAAGAGTTTTTAAACTATCTCTGTGGTACTGATTTCGGTTATAAAGAGATCGCCGCCCGGATGAATCTAAGCCCTAAAACCATCGAAAATAGACGTGCAGAATTATTCAGAAAACTAGGGGTTTCTTCTAGAGTCGGTGCTGTTATTTATGTCATGAAACATAAATTGATAGAAGAATTATAACCATTTTAAAGCAAATTTAAGCAAGCCATTCTTCCCTTTATAAGGCGCATATCTGATCGGAAGATCTAACCAGTTTCCCTTTTTTACAACAGCTTTTGCGTGACTAAACGTCAAAAAACTATGCTTACCGTGATAACTTCCTATCCCACTATGACCCACACCTCCAAACGGTAATTTTTCATTTATAAAATGAATAACCGTATCGTTTACTGCGCCTCCTCCAAAAGAAAAATGAGTTAAAAACCAATTTGAAAAAGACCGCTTTCGCGAAAAAACATAACCAGACAACGGCTTCTCATAACGATCTATAATACGCTCAATATCTGCTTTGGTTTGATACGGAATCACAGGTAAAATAGGACCAAAAATCTCATCTTCCATTACCAAACTATCTAAACTAGGATGGTCAATAACCGTTGGCGCTATGTACAATTGATCACGATCTATCTGTCCACCTATGACAACAGAAACCTCTTCTAGCATATCGGCAAGCCTGTCAAAATTCTTTTCATTAATCACTCTTGCAAAATCTGGAGATGCCTTTACATCTGTTCCATAAGCGTTTTCTAATTCTTTTTTTAATGCTTGTAGAAATGCTTCCTTAACCGTAGCTTCTATCAGAATATAATCTGGTGCAATACACGTTTGCCCAGCATTTAAAAACTTTCCCCATACAATACGCTTTGCAGCTAGGGCGATATTTACAGAAGCGTCAATCACACAAGGGTTTTTTCCACCCAATTCCAGCGTGGTAGGTGTTAAATGTTTTGCAGCGGCTTTGGCTACAATTTTTCCAACAGCAACACTCCCCGTAAAAAAGATATAATCCCAGCGTTGTGCTAATAACTCGGTCGTTTCTGGGACAGCCCCTTGGACAACAGCGACATATTCTGGAGAAAAAACTTCGGTAATAATCGTTTCTATAATTTGACTCGTAGCAGTGGTGAGTTCGCTAGGCTTTACAACCACTGTATTACCAGCAGCAATCGCTCCAATAAGTGGCGTCATCGCAAGTTGATACGGATAATTCCAAGGTGCAATAATCAATAGCGTACCATAAGGCTCATAATACAAATAGTCCCGACTAGGAAAATTGACAATAGAACTCTTTACTTTTTTAGGACGTGCCCAAAACTCTAATTTTTTAATCGTCAGATTCAGTTCTCGTAATACAATCCCTGTTTCGCTTGAAATACTTTCGTAAAGCGGTTTTTTAAAATCGGTATATAAAGCGTCGTGAATAGCAGTTTCATGCTTTTGTACGCTTTCGCGAAAGCGTTTTAAAATTGATAACCGTTGTTGTATAGACTTGGTTTTACCAGAAGTAAAATAGGCACGTTGTGAATCGACAAGAGAGGGAATATTCAAAATACTTTTTTTATAAAATTATTACATTTTTACCGAAGAGACAGAAAAAAGTAGGAATCATTTGGTAGATATAAAATGAATTTCAAAAAACTTTTATACATTTATAGCAAGTTTATGAAAAATCAGATACAAAATAGCGTTAGTATTAGCATTCCTCTTCAGGAGTGATACAGACCGCTATACCCAATATATAAAGCCTGTATCAATAATATTGATACAGGCTTTTTTTTACGGTGGTTCATGTAACTGAAATATTTGTAAATAATTGATAGTAAGTAAAATATATATTTTGAAATATACTTGAACAACGTAAGTAATTACAAAGTGATATTTTAAAACAAAAGCAAATAATTAATTTTAATACTTTAAAATAATACAAAATTGAAAGAACTGAATCCGTACAGTAAAGCCGTTACCCAAGACCCAACACAACCCGCAGCACAAGCCATGTTGCACGCCATAGGATTAACAGACGAAGATTTTAAAAAACCATTTGTAGGTATTGCAAGTACAGGATACGAAGGTAACCCTTGTAATATGCACCTAAATAACCTTGCGGTAGATATTAAGAAAGGAGTTCAATCATCCGATTTAGTTGGACTTATTTATAATACAATTGGCGTTAGCGACGGTATTTCTATGGGAACGCCAGGAATGCGTTATTCATTACCTAGTCGAGATCTCATTGCAGATTCTATGGAAACGGTGGTACAAGCGATGTCGTATGATGCACTTGTAACCGTGGTAGGATGTGATAAAAATATGCCTGGCGCATTAATGGCGCAATTGCGGTTAGATCGCCCATCCATACTTGTTTATGGAGGAACCATTGCTCCCGGATGTCATGAAGATAAAAAGCTAGATGTAGTCTCCGCTTTTGAAGCTTGGGGCGAGAAAGTAGCAGGCACCATCACCGAAAAAGAATTTAAAACGATTGTACAGAAAGCATGTCCTGGCGCAGGAGCTTGTGGGGGTATGTACACGGCAAACACCATGGCATCTGCGATAGAAGCACTTGGAATGAGTTTACCATATACATCATCCAACCCAGCCATAAGCACACATAAAACAGCCGAGTGCGCACGAGTAGGAAAAGCATTGCAACATCTTATCGAACAAGATATCAAACCATCAGATATCGTAACACGTAAATCTCTTGAAAATGCAATAAAATTGGTCACAGTATTAGGTGGGTCAACAAATGCAGTGTTGCATTTCTTAGCAATAGCCAAAGCCGCTCAAATCCCTTTTACCCTTGACGATATTCAGAAAATAAGTGATACGACGCCTTTCTTAGCCAATCTAAAACCTAGTGGAAAATACCTGATGGAAGACTTACACAACGTAGGTGGTGTTCCAGGAGTTCTTAAATACATGCTCGCACAAGGAATGCTACACGGAGATTGTCTTACAGTCACAGGAAAAACAATTGCAGAAAATCTAGCAGATGTAGATCATTTGCAAGCACATCAAGATGTGATTCATACGGTAGAAAATCCGATCAAAGCCACAGGACACATTCGGATTCTTTATGGGAATATTGCGAGCGAAGGTTCGGTTGCAAAAATCACGGGAAAAGAAGGTTTACACTTTCGCGGAAGCGCAAGAGTTTTTAATGGCGAATTTGAAGCAAATGCAGGGATAGGTGCAGGAAAAGTACAAAAAGGAGATGTTGTAGTCATCCGTTATGAAGGACCACAAGGCGGTCCTGGGATGCCAGAAATGTTAAAACCTACCGCAGCTATTATGGGGGCAGGATTAGGAAAAGATGTCGCACTCATTACAGACGGTCGTTTCTCAGGAGGAACACACGGTTTTGTCGTAGGGCACATCACTCCTGAAGCACAAACAGGAGGAGGCATTGCATTGATAGAAGATGGTGATATCATCGTTATTGATGCGGAAACAAATACTATAAATGTAGAAGTTAGCGAGCGCGAACTCGCCGCTAGAAAAGCCAACTGGATCGCTCCAGAACTGAAAGTAAAGCGCGGTTCTTTATATAAATATGCACGCACAGTCTCTTCAGCAAGTGAAGGATGTGTAACAGACGAATTTTAATTTAAATTCCCTATCAACTCCCTCTCCTCAAGGAGAGGATTGGGGTGAGGCGAACTATGGAAACAAAGACAATACAAAAAAAGCAAACAACTACGACCACCATGTCGGGTAGTGAAGCATTAATCCACTGCTTATTAGCAGAAGGTGCAGACTTAATCTACGGTTACCCAGGAGGTGCGATTATGCCGTTTTACGATCAATTGCATATCCATCAGGATAAAATCCAGCATGTACTTACCCGTCACGAACAAGGTGCTACCCACGCTGCCCAAGGCTTTGCAAGAGCGACAGGAAAAGTAGGCGTAGCAGTAGCTACTTCGGGACCAGGGGCAACCAACCTGATTACAGGAATTGCAGATGCACAGATAGACAGCACGCCCATGGTCTGTATTACAGGTCAAGTCGGCTCACATTTATTAGGGAGTGACGCTTTTCAAGAAACGGACATTATTGGAATCTCAACGCCCGTAACTAAGTGGAATCACCAAATTACCAGCGCCAAAGAAATTCCAGAAGTTCTCGCAAAAGCATTTTACATTGCACGCTCTGGACGTCCAGGACCTGTGCTGATTGATATTACAAAAGACGCACAGTTTGAAGAGTTTGAGTTCGCTTACGCGAAATGTGAACACATCCGAAGTTATACGCCTGTACCAGAGGTTCAGGAAGACCAACTCAAGGCAGCGGCCGAGGCTATTAATGCGGCAAAGAAACCGATGATTGTTTGGGGACAAGGTGTTATTTTAGGGAAAGCCGAAGAAGAGTTCAAAGCCTTTGTAGAAAAATCAGGAATTCCTGCCGCTTGGACGATATTAGGAGTTTCGGCAATACCCACAAGCCATCCGTTAAATGTAGGAATGGTAGGAATGCACGGAAACTATGGACCAAACGTCTTAACAAACGACTGTGATGTATTAATAGCCATCGGAATGCGTTTTGACGACCGTGTCACGGGTAATCTTGAAACCTACGCAAAACAAGCCACAGTCATTCATTTTGAAATCGATCCTGCCGAGGTAAGTAAAAATGTAAAAGCAGATATTCCAGTGCTTGGAAATTCTAAAGACACGCTAAGACGTATCTTACCACTTATCGAAAAAAAGGAGCATACAGCTTGGCATCAAAGGTTTAAAGATCATTATGCTATTGAGTTTGATAAAGTCATTAAAAATGATATTCACCCAACCAAAGAAGGATTGACCATGGGTGAGGTCATCGAACTCATTAATAAGAAAACCAAAGGCGATGCTATTATTGTAAGTGATGTAGGACAGCATCAGATGATTGCGTGTCGCTATGCAAATTTCAACACCTCTAAAAGTAATATTACCTCAGGAGGTTTAGGCACTATGGGCTTTGCATTACCAGCAGCTATTGGAGCCAAAATGGGAGCGCCAGATCGCGAAGTTGTCGCTATTATAGGAGACGGAGGGTATCAAATGACTATCCAAGAATTAGGAACTATTTTCCAAACAGAAGCTGCGGTTAAGATTGTGGTATTGAATAATGAGTTTTTAGGAATGGTACGTCAGTGGCAGCAATTGTTTTTTGATAAACGTTATGCCAGCACCGAAATGAAAAATCCAAACTTCTGTAAAATCGCAGAAGCGTATGATATCGAGGCACAAAAAGTAACAGATAGAAGTGACTTAGAAGATGCTATAGAACGAATGATCGCTTCAAAAAATAGTTTCTTCCTAGAAGTCATGGTAGAAAAAGAAGACAATGTCTTCCCAATGATCCCAACAGGAGCTTCCGTTTCGGATATACGTTTAGAATAATAAAAAGAATATAGAGTATAGAATATAGAATATAGAAAAGAGAGAAGAAGTCTATACTTTTTTTTCTCTATTCTTTAATCCTTTTGATATGAGTGAACAAATAAAAACATACACGGTAAGCATTTACACCGAAAATAATATCGGGTTGCTTAACCGTATTTCGGCGATTTTTCAACGTCGTAAGATCAATATTGAGAGCCTTTCGGCATCAGAGAGTGAGATAGATGATGTCTTTAAATTTACATTGGTTGTAAATATAACAGAGCATCAAATGGAAAAAATTAAAGGACAGATTGAACGTCAAGTAGAAGTCATCAAAGCGTTTTATCATACGGATGAAGAGACTATTTTTACAGAAAGCGGGCTTTTTAAAATTAAATCAGATTTGCTGTTTGAAGAACCACAAATTCAGAATATCATTAAAGAAAGCCACGCACGGATCGTGACGGTTAATAAAGACTTTTTTGTATTAGAAAAATCAGGTCGTCGTTCGGAAATTGAATTAGTACATCGAGAGCTCAAACCTTTTGGTATTATGCAGTTTACCCGTTCAGGAAGAATTGCAGTGACCAAAACGGAGATGCCTATTTCGACCCTCTTAGAACAGATACAGAAAGAGCAAGAGGCTGCTTTTGCGAAAGCGTGAATATAGAATATAGAATAAAGAGCATAGAACATAGACTTTTGTCAGTCTGAGCCTGTCGAAGACACATGAAACAGAAAACCCTTCAACAACATTAAGGGAGATGTCAGCAAAGCTGACAGAGGGATGCTAGTCATCTAAGCCCAAATAGAAAAAAATAGAACAATGAGCAATTACTTCAACACATTACCATTAAGAGATCAACTTGCACAATTAGGAAAATGCCGATTTATGAACGCTAGCGAATTCGAAGACGGAATTGCTGCTATCAAAGGCAAGAAAATTGTTATTGTAGGTTGTGGTGCACAAGGACTCAACCAAGGATTGAATATGCGTGATAGCGGCTGTGATATATCGTATGCGTTGCGTGAAGGTGCGATTAAAGAAAAGCGTCAGTCGTTCCAGAATGCTAACTCTAATGGATTTACCGTTGGAACGTATGAAGAATTAATCCCTTCGGCAGATTTGGTATTGAACTTAACGCCAGATAAGCAACATACGTCTGTGGTGAAAGCCGTGATGCCTCTTATGAAAAAAGGAGCAACGCTTGCCTATTCTCATGGTTTTAATATTGTAGAAGAAGGCATGCAAATTCGAGAAGATCTTACCGTAATTATGGTCGCACCTAAGTGTCCAGGATCTGAGGTAAGAGAAGAGTATAAAAGAGGGTTTGGCGTACCCACCTTAATTGCGGTACACCCAAATAACGATCCAGAAGGCAAAGGCCTTGCCCAGGCAAAAGCGTATGCCGCTGCCACAGGCGGACACAAAGCAGGGGTTTTAGAATCTTCTTTTGTGGCTGAGGTAAAGAGTGATTTAATGGGAGAACAAACCATTCTTTGTGGGGTGTTACAAACAGGATCTATTCTTTGTTTTAATAAGATGGTCGAAAAAGGAATCGATCCAGCCTATGCAGGAAAATTAATTCAATACGGATGGGAAACGATCACCGAAGCCTTAAAGCATGGAGGTATCACCAACATGATGGATCGATTGGATAATCCTTCAAAAATCAAAGCCTTTAACTTAGCTGAGGAGCTGAAAGGTATTATGCGTCCACTTTTTGAAAAACACATGGATGACATTATCTCTGGACATTTTTCAAAAACGATGATGGAAGATTGGGCAGCAGATGATAAAAATCTTCACACATGGAGAGCAGCGACAGGAGAAACTGCTTTTGAAAAGCAGGAAGTCACAGCAGCACATATCAAAGAGCAGGAATATTTTGATCACGGGGTATTGATGATTGCTATGGTAAAAGCAGGCGTAGAGTTGGCTTTTGAAACCATGACCGCAGCAGGAATCATCGAGGAGAGTGCGTATTATGAGTCGCTTCACGAGACACCGTTGATCGCTAATACGATTGCAAGAAAGAAATTATTTGAAATGAATCGCATCATTTCAGATACCGCAGAATATGGATGTTATCTGTTTGATCATGCCTGTAAACCTTTATTAACCGACTTTATGAAAACGGTAGATACTGATATTATTGGAACCGCTTTTTTACCAAGCGGAACGCAAGGCGCAAAAGATACGCACGTAGATAACCAAGAATTGATTGCTGTAAATGACGCTATTCGTAATCATCCAGTTGAAGAAATAGGAGCTACGTTGCGTAAGGCAATGACAGCCATGAAGAAAGTGAAAACAGAAGAAAAGGAAGCAGTTTTGAATTAGTTCTCGACTGCGCTCGAACGGACACTTACAATAATGTCACCCTGAGCCTGTCGAAGGGCAATTAAATATTGAGGCTCCGACAGGCTCAGCCTGACAAAGTAGTTCCCACTCTAGGTTATTAGAGCAATTTTAAAAATATTTATAGCAACACGCGGATGAGATTTCCGCTTTCGCAGAAATGAAAATTGAACAAGCCACATACATTCCAACCCTCAAGTCGATTACAGATGCGGCAAATCGCGTCAAAGAAGTAGCGATTAAAACGCCATTTATGCGCAGTTTTACGTACTCCAAAAAGTTTGAGGCTGAGGTATTCTTAAAGCGCGAGGACTTACAGCAAGTCCGCAGTTACAAGATTCGAGGGGCGTATAATAAGATGAGTACGCTTACGAAAGTAGAAAAGGAAAACGGCATTGTTTGCGCTAGTGCGGGAAATCATGCGCAAGGCGTGGCTTTTGCGTGTGCACGCTTAAACATACAAGGCTCGATTTATATGCCAACGACGACTCCAAAGCAAAAGGTGGAGCAGGTCGAAATGTTTGGTGGCGATTGGATTACGGTGGTGTTGGAAGGAGATATGTTTGATGACGCTTTCGCGAAAGCGAGTGACGTTTGCATCAAGGAAGGAAAGACCTTTATACATCCGTTTGATGACGAAAAAATCATTGAAGGTCAGGCGACTGTAGGGTTGGAGATGGTCACGCAATCGACGAAACCATTGGATTACGTATTTGTTCCTGTAGGCGGCGGCGGATTAATCGCTGGATTATCGGCAGTGTTTCATTATTTATCTCCCAAAACTAAAATCATAGGCGTAGAACCAGAAGGTGCTCCTGCGATGCTGACTTCGCTTTCGCGAAAGCAAAATACAACGCTAGACGAAATTGATAAATTTGTAGATGGTGCTGCGGTACAACGGGTAGGGGAGCGCAACTTTGCGATTTCTCAAAATTTTGTAGATCGCGTGGTTACGGTTTCTGAAGGAAAAATATGCCAAACGATTTTAGATTTATACAATCGAGATGCCATTGTCGTAGAACCTGCAGGTGCTATGACGCTCGCTGTTCTGGATCAATTCGCCGAAGAAATTAAAGGCAAAAATATCGCCTGTGTAGTGAGTGGTAGTAACAATGATATTACGCGTACCGCCGAAATCAAGGAGCGTGCTTTGTTATATCAAGGCTTAAAGCATTACTTTATCATCAAGTTCCCGCAACGTGCTGGAGCGCTTAAAGAATTTGTGGCTGAAATCCTTGGACCGACAGATGATATTACGCATTTTGAATATTCTAAAAAGACGAGTAGGGAACAAGGACCTGCGATTGTGGGCATAGAAATCAAATCTCCAGAAGATTTAGCTCCTTTGGTCGATCGGATGCATGCACGAAAATTCTTTGGGGAGTATCTTAATGATAAACCCGATTTGTTTCAGTTTTTGGTGTAAGCAACTCGTACATTTAGAGTCGAGTCCTTTGAAGTTGTTGTTTGATAGCTTCCGTCTTCTATAGGAACTTCAACGGTAATTTCCCATTCAGGATTGGTTTGTTTAATTGTAAGATCAAGTAGTGTGTCTGTTTTTGTGTAATAAATCGACACTTCGTTATCACCGATTAAAATATTTTCTAAGGAGGCTTGATTCCACGTGCTTGGCATTTGCGGACGGATGGTTACTTTTTTTGCAGCGGCATTCGGTTGTACTCCAAAAAACTGTTGTACAATAGGAATCGCGTAGCTATATATATTCCATGCTTGGGTGATCATCCCGTAATCGGGAGATACTTCATACATGCTACCAGGTAATGCGTAGCTAAAGGTTCTATCCACACGTTTGAGATAATTAAGGGCTTTATCTGGGTGTCCATAGTTGTTTTCAGCGATTACTTGAACGCCTGTCGGTAAAGTCATGACTGCACCTGTATAAGAGAAAATCTTACTTCCTTTAAAAGAGCCATCATCTTTTCCTGCGGAGTCGTCGCGATCAATTCCTGTAACAAAAACACCAAAAGGGTTGACAAAATTTTCAGCGGTTTGTAGGGCTTGTAATGCTTTGGTGGAGTCGGCGATGCCCATTTCCATAGGGGTGTTGACGACCCAGTTATGATGTACTACAAAAGGTCGAGGTTGTGCAGATGGATTTGCTTTGATCGTTTTTAGCGTACTTTGGAGTTCGGTGACTGCCCATGGTTTTTTGAGGGTATCAGCGCGTACGATGGCATCTTCTATTAAGTGTATGGCTTGTTGGTCTGTGCCGATAAAATCGGCATAACTTTTAAATTCTTCGGACCAGAAATCTGTATTTATTTTCGCTTTAAGCGAAAGAGCTATTTCACGGTATTGCTTAGAAAGCTTTTCTTTTCCTAGTATGGTTGCCATTTTGGAAGCGTCGTCAAAAGCTCTTTGTGTATAGGCGGCGACATCAATCATTTCGCTATCAAGTCCGTGAATTTCCATCATTCCGAAACCGTCAGGGAATAGATTTTTATTATCATCTTTTTCTTCGAGTAGCCATTGGAGACCTTTTTCGATGGTAGGGAAGTATTTTTCAAGAAAAGCCTGATCACCGTTCCATTGGTATACTTCCCAGATGAGGGAGGCAAATTGTGGAGTTTCGTTAATATTTCCTGGATTGAATACTTCCCCGTTCGTAGACATTTCGTGTATGATCCGCCCATTGCCATTAAGTGCATTGGAAACGCTGTCTAATAGTTTGATGGTATTGTAGACAGGGTCGGTTTGTCCTATTGCCATATATCCTTTTAGGGCATATTCACTATCTACGCCAAACCACCAAGGGTAATCAGGAATTCCAGCCGTGATTCCAGATCCTATTTCTGGGATGGTGCGGACGAGCCAATCGCTATTGTATTTTAACCATTCAAAGGTTTGCTGAATGTCTTTATCAGGAATGGTAAGTTGAGAGCGTGATGCTAATTGCTCATAGCGTTGCTTTTTTGAACGAACGTCATCTAGATAGGAGGAATGAATATTTTGATAGGTAGCTAAGGCTTCTTCTTGTGATGTGTAGCTTCCTGCGATGACAAAATTGATTGTTACGGTACTTTCTTTGGGAATTGAAATATCATATTGGAGTCTGCCTGAAATTCCTTTACCAGCATAGGTAGTTGTTTCCTCACCGCGAGCTGTTGATTTCATATCTGATCCAAAGGAGACAAACCACGGGTTGTCAGTATCCTTCATCATCCAATGGTCTTGTAATGCGTTATAGGTAGCACTGTCTTGCGAATCAATCATATTGGTTTCTTCTCCCAACCAAGTAGGTCTTAAATCTGCATGTCCTACAAATGATAATTTAAAGTCATTTGTTGTAGAGGAAGTGTTTTTTATTTGAAACTGAATAAAAATTCCTTCTTTATGATCTGGCACAAACTGCCAGCGCTCTATGGCAAGCTGTTGATCAGGTAAACTATAGGTATGCATATTGGCATAGGGGTAATTCACAAATGTATGCGCATTGTCTAGCTTAAGGGTGTCACTACTTTTTACTATAGAAACTTCAAAACCATCCATAAGTTTGATAGGATGATCCCAGATACCGCCCATTTCGCCTTTGATATGCCAACCTAATTCTGGAAACGTTCCATCTTGATGTCCTACCATATATACGCGATCTCCTGCGGTTACAAAGGGAGAAGGTAAATAATTAGGTGTACCTTTTATAAAAGGACTCTCTGTGGTAAGTGTGCTCAGCGTTTCTGAATCTGATGTAGTCTGCGTACAGCTTATTAAAAAACAAATACTAAAAAGAACGATTATAGGGCGAAGCATAGATTTTATATGTAGAATAGATGTTTAAATGTAAACCATCGTAGTGTAATTACAAATTATAAAGTTATTTATATCCACTTTCCAATATTCATCCCTTTTTTGAGTGATTGTTTCATCTGTTGATAGCTTTCTCCGTTAGAGAATTTACGTTTATAATGGGGTAGATTTTTATACACTTTGGAATATGCTACTTTTCTTTCTTCTTGTTGTTTATTGTGAGTACTCCAATAGGATTCTTTTTCTGAAATAGCTACTTGAAGTTCGTCCAACAATCTAAGTGTACTAGCAACTTGAATGACTGTTTCTGAAATAACTTGAATAGGATCATCTAAGAGGATTTTAATAAGCTTATGTTGCCCATTGATATGAAAAGAAGCGATATGCTTAGACAGATAAATGCGGTTTTTATAATGTCCTTTTTTAGCAATAACAGAAAGTGTTTTTATGTTATTAGATATCATCCACGTTCTTAAAATCCAAGTAGGGATCTTCATGTAAAATAGGCTGTATGTGAGTATCAATAGGTATCTCAAAGGGAAGGATTGTTAATACCTATTGGAGTACAATATTTATATAATGTTACACCAAGGAAATAGAATCTTACAAAACGGCTACGACAGGTAAGTGATCACTTTGCAATTTTAAAGGCTTATATCCCATCGGGACTTTTATGTTTGCAGCTGCTTGGCTATCAAAAATATAATCGCCTCCTCTATGTCCCTCGGCTAAAGCTCCTGTGCTATGATCTTTCCAACCACCATCTCCTTTGCAACAACTATATACAGGATCACCTATTGAAACCGTAGTTGTAATCCCCGCATTAGAAAAAGGAGTCCACGATCTTTGTATATTTTGTGAGATTTCATACCATCCAGTTTCATTAAAATCTCCCGCAATGATGATTCTATATGTCTTTTCTGTATCAGATAGATTCATAGATGTAATTGCCTTGCTTAAATGCGTATCCATATCACTAAAGTTAAAGCGGTTTTGTGGCATTTCTCGTGGGTGTGGATTATGCGTATTTATAAATATAGTACCAGAAGTATCAAATACATTTTTTAACACAAGTATTTGAAATGGACGTTCGTTGTTATACCCGTCTACATGTTTTTTATCAAGTCTATATTTACTGGTATCATAAAAAGTGACGATTTCTGTATATCCTTGTATACTACCAAAAGACCCCATATTTGCTAATGATTTTACGGCAGCTTTTTGCAATTCATCCCATCTACTTGCTTCTTGTATGGCAACAAAATCTAACGATGATCCAGGAGCTCTTGTAGCAGCAGTGTCTATAGTACGCGCCATATATTCTGCGCAAATTGTTAGTTTAGGATTATGTGAGGTAGGAACACATTTTTTTCCTAAAGCAGCAGCAGAAAATTTAGGATTGGATTTATTAGTCATCGCTTCAAAAGAAACATTATAAGATAATACAGTAACAGCCGTGCTCATAGATAATGTGATTTTGTTATGTAAACAATACTACAAAAATTGTGATTATTAACTACACGTATATATACTTAATTATACATAGATCATTTTGATATAAGTCTATTCACATCAAGAAAGTAGCTAAGTCTTAGCGAAAATGTTTGTTGTATGGATTGACTAAAAAAATGATTAAGAAATTACCTAGTGAAATATCGTTTGCTCACTACATTTCCTTGTCGGTCATAAAATGTCCACCAGCCTACTGCGTTTCTCCAATGGACATAATTCCCTTTTGCTTTGACACTTCCGTCTTCATAAAATAGTGTTGCGGGACCTTCTGTTTTGTTATTAAGGTAGGTGCCTTGTGATTCCTTACGTCCATCGGGATCGTAATTAATCCAAATCCCATTGCCTACGCCATCTTTAAATTGCTGTGCAGTTTCTAACTCTCCATTATCATATCGTGCATATAGCCAACCCGTATAGGGCTCTTTGCTTCCTTTTTCAAAATATTGTTGTCCATACCGAGTTCCATATTTGACGTTAGCATCATTCATAGAAACCATCTCCGATTCGGGTGGTACTATAACTGTATCATTTTGTGCGCAACTTATAAGAGGCGTAAGGAGTAGGAGGAATAGTAATTTTTTCATAGTGTTATTATTCAATCATTAAATACTTTGATTCCATATAATATAAATCCCAAATAGATTCGCCGTTAGCATCTACTTTACCAGATCGGTTACTGCTGAAGTAAAAGTATTTTCCATCTGGAGAAAAGCTAGGAGACCCTTCAGATTGATAAGAATTCACGATGGGTCCCATATTTTTGGGTGTTGACCATGTATTGCCTACTTTCTTGGAGTAGTAGATATCAGATCCACCATAGCCATCATACCGATCATCAGACCCAAAAAATAAAATCGTACCATCTAGTGATAGGTGTGGTGACGTATCATAATTGGTGTTACTTGATGGTGGTATCAATTCCACAGGTTTGTTATACGTTCCGTTGTTTTTTAAGGTTGCCATAAAGAGGTTGGTGGCTTTGCTGTTTGATCCTTTGGTCCAGAAGTATAGATTTCCTTCTCCATCTGTCATCGGTCCCGCTTCATAGTTTGCAGGCCAAATATTATCCTCTTTCATAGACTTGTTAATGACATTTGACAAAGGTTTAGGAGTTGACCACGTATCATTTATTTTATCTACATACCAAATATTCATATCCATTTTTTGTGACGTACTTCCGTCTGGGAGTGGTCTATAAGAAGCGAAGAAGAGCTTGCTCCCCTCTTTATTTACAAATGCTGCTTCATCTTCATCGGTTGAGAAGGGAGCGATAGCTGGCGTATTCCAACCGTTTTCGGTTTTGGTAGTAGCGTAAATTCGTTTTTTACCTGTGTCTAAATCCCTTCTTGTAAAATAAGCCGTATTTCCATCAGGCATAAAGTGAATGCCCCATTCGTTTCCTTTGGCAATAGAGAGGACACCTTCTTGAAAAATGATTGGCTCATCAATCACGTGTATTCCTTTTTCATAACGCTTTCGCGAAAGCGTAACCCCATTTACATCATACGTAAATTCTAAGCCCTCTTTTTTACCATCTATATAGGTGGCGTCGTATTTGAGCTGTCCATTTTCGTGATATGATTTATAGATTCCTTGGGTAATATCATTGATATAAAAGCTCTCAGAACGTAACTGTCCGTTAGGATAAAAATATTCCCAACGTCCGTTTCCTAAGCTATTTTTCCAATAGGCTCTGTACCGCAAAACCCCGTTAGGATACCATTCCAACCATAGCCCTTCTGTTTTTCCATTGACAAGTGTTTTCCAAAGCGCAGGGCTTCCATTTGCGTACTGCTCAGAGATAATTCCCGTATACGTTTTGATATCAACGTCTGATTCTTTAGAAACTTTTAAGAGTTCTTGAATTTGGGCAACAGCTGAAGTATTGTAAGTGATTAAAGCAATGAGAAAAAGGGTGATTGTTAATATATTCTTCATAGTACTTCTGTTTTTCTTTAAAGATATCTCAGAAAAGTTATATGACAATGATTAAGTCGACGGGTCTGAAAATAGACCGATGAAACCGTTAAAGCACTATTTTCTTAATTTCTGGTAAGTAGGTGTCGCTTACTCTTATTTTTTCTCCATTCGTTAAAATGACGTGGTAATAGCGATCTATTTTTTTGAGCTCTTTAATAGCGCTAGCATTCACAAAATGAGACCGATGTAATCTTGTGAATAATGCTGGGTTAAAGGTTTCTTTAAGTTCGGAGATTCCTTTGGTAGAAAGGAACTCTTCATTTTCTGTAAAGATTTTTGTATAATCTCCAAAGGCTTCGGCATAGAGGATATTAGAAACAGGCACCATCATTTTTCGGGTTCCTTTGTGCAAAATTACTTTGGCTGGAAATTTCATTTCTTTTTGAAGTAATTCTTCAGCTAAAGAAATCATATTATTCTGATTGTTCAGAATTCGTTTTAGTGTGCTTTCAAAGCGTTTTTTCCCATAAGGTTTTAACAGATAATCAATAGCGTGCACCTCAAATGCTTTTATGGCATATTGGTCATAAGCAGTAGAAAAAATGACTTCGGGAATTTCGTCTAATTGTGTGAGCACCTCAAAACCATTGAGACCAGGCATTTGGATGTCCAGAAATATGGTGTCTGGTTGTAGTTTGTTAATGAGTTCAACAGCTTCACGACCGTTGGTTGCTTCTCCTATAATGGAAAGTTCTTGATGTGCTGAGATATATTGCTTTAGTAAGTCTCTAGCATCTTCTTCGTCATCTATGATCAATATTCTTTTCAAATTACAAATGAGATTTTAGTTCCAGAGGGTATGTTATCTTCAATTTTCAAGTCTGCATTATAGATTTTCTGTAGGCGCATTTTAGTATTGGATAGTCCTAACCCTTTTGAAAAGACAGCTTCTTTGTCAGTAATGCCAACTCCAGTATCTTCAATCGTATAGTGTAATTGATCTCTTACTTTTTCAATTTTAATTATTAACGTAGAGGGTTTTATTTTAGTCGCGATTCCGTGGTTAATAGCATTTTCTACCAAGGGTTGTAAAAGCATAGGTGCAATTTTCTGATTGTAAAGTTCCTTAGGGACGTCAAAGGAAAAATGCAAGCGCTCTTTTAATCGTATTTGCATTAATTGCAAATAGCTTTCTATAAAATCAATTTCTTCTTTAACAGTTACATATTCGTTTTGAGAGGCATAATTCTGATATCTAAATAAGTCAGACAGTTGGACGATGAGTTCTCTTGTTCGTTCATTTTCTGGCGGTATGGTCGCATTAATAGAGTTGAATAGATTGTGTAGAAAGTGCGGATTTAGTTGTGCTTTTAGTGCTGTTATCTGACTTTTTAACGTGGTTTCTCGGAGTATTGCTTTTTCTTTTTCTTCATTTTTAAATCTTTTGAAGTAGGTATAGGCGTGTATAAAACCAAACTGAACTAAATAAAAAAGCATAAAAGTGTACAGCGTCCAGATAACTTTATAGCCGCCCCAATACATCGACCAACCAAATATTTTTGTTACCCAAAGTAATGAGAAGTAGCATATTGCAATATATAAGGGTAGGAAAAGAATATGTGATAATAACCGTGTTTTAAGCGTATATTTCCCTAATACGATGGTTGTGATATACCAAATCGGAATTGTTACTATGAAGCTAATTAAAAACTGTGCACCTCCAGAAGCACTAAATTCCTCAAAATGAAAATAAGGCGGATGTCCAGGTTTAAATCCACCCCAAGAAATCCAGCTTGCCGTATAGTAAATGAGAGTCGATACGTAATAGAAAGTCACAAAAAGTATGATGTCCTTTTTGCTCACTATAGTCGCTAATTTTCTAACTAATGTCATACACTAGACAAGATAAAAAATATTCAACAGCATCTATTATGATATCCGTTGAGATTGTATATAGTTAGATGAAATCATCATATTTTAAGTGAAAAGTAGTCAACCTATATCAGGGACATACTTGAGTCTTGAGTTCCTCGTTTTGAATCCTGAGTCTGATTCTAAAAGCGAAGCGATCCCTTCTCTTTGCTCTCTTTTCAAAAACCGACCAACATCTCTTATTTCCTATTCTTCTCCAAAGCATAAATCTCCCTCCCTAACTGTGCCAGAAAAGGAATTCCAATGGTATCATATTCGTAGGTATCATCATTAAAAATTTCGTTTTTATTCACAAGAATGGTAGCAGAAAGTAAAAACTGAATCCCTTCTTTTTCGTCTACCACGTATGCAGTTTCGGTAAGGGTACCATAGGCATATCCAACTTTATTGTATATTTTTATATGATCAGGAATCGGGTCTTTAGAGTCTCCGTACAGAAAAAACTTTACATAACTATCATAATACGTTTCGGGATCATATTTTGCTTTTCGCGGAAGCGTATACATCGCCTTCTGAATACGAATCTTATCGGTATAGGAAATATTGAAACGCTGATCCGCATCAAATTGATCTTCAAAAAAGACACGTTTCATCAGTTCGTGCTGTGCTTTAAGCGGGAAATAGTTTTTATCAGAAAAATCAAAAGGCGTTGATATCTGCGTTGAATCTTTGAGATATCCTTTCCCTTTCTGTTGTTTTTTAATCTTTATAGCCACTATCGGCTGATCTATTTGCTCTTCTATAGTAATGATGTCCCCTTCATAAGATGGAAAGAACTTTATTGTACCTCGTTCAGCCTTATCGGCATTCGTCGTAGAAAGACGATGAGAAATCCGTGTAGGAGAGAGAGCAAGCTCCTTGAGGCGTGTATTGATGTAATCCCTTCCTAACAGATCATACAACCGATTATAAGCTTCATTATCGCTCACGGCGAAAATCTGTCGAATATCATCTGAAACACTATGTAACACTGAATCTCTCTCAGAAATATAAGGCGTGTCTAATTCGATTTCAGGATGGGTATTTATATACTCGGTAGCAAGTAAAGCGATTGGTAACTTAACGGTACTAGCGGGATAGAAATAATTTTTCTTATTTTCTTGAAATACGTAATCCTTAAACGTGATCAGTCCTTTATCTGTTGTGTCTATTTGGGTATATAAAATTTGGACCTCGTGATTTTCCAAACTATCCATCACTGTTCGAATAGCAGGATGTTCAGCTGTTAACACCGAATCTAAAGGTGTGGTACAAGAAAGCACCAGCACACTACTTACACAACCTAAAAGAATAGAAATACGCATTTTTAAAAATACTCATTTTTAAAATGAAGTCAATTATTTTTCTGAATGAAACGCTTTTTTGTGGTCCAGCGAAGAAGCAAAGTTAAATTGGCTAGTGGAGAGCTAATACTTTTCCTATGTTTAGAAGTGGTATGTAATGCCTTAAAACTAGTCCTGATAAATAGTTAGTTTCTAAGATATTTTTTTCCTGATTTAAGTTTCTTGTTAGGACGGATTTTGAAGTAAAAAGGAAGTGAGATACCGTTACCATCTTTAACAACAATATGTAAATGAGGACGGGTAGAAAATCCAGTATGCCCTGATTTACCAATATAATCCCCTTGCTGTATAACATCACCTACTTCTACATCGGCGCCATTGTAATCTAGATGAGAATATTGCGCGTAGGTACCATCATTGTGAAGGATAAAGATATTGTTACTTTTATCTATAAAATCTTTTCCTCCATGTTCTGTATTATCTTCTATAACAAGGATCACAATACCACCTCTTATAGCATATAAAGGAGTTCCTATGGGCATTTTGAAATCTACTGCATACCTAGATGTAGGTTTATTATGACTAAAAGATTGCCCAAATGTCTGGATGACTTCATATTTTTCACCCTTTGCATACGGTAATTCATACTTATACGTATCGTCATGAATAGCTCTAGGATTGGCTCTTCGAAATTTATAATTGATAAAATCTTTTACATTAATTTTTGAAGTATCCTTTATAGCATTTACAGGTATAATAGCAATAGGATACAAAGAATCTTTAGGTTGCATCTGAGCAAGATCAAACGTATGTGTACTATAATCTACAGAATCTTTTTTTAGTTCTTCATACCAGATAGAAATAGGAGAGATATTTTTTACCCCAAAGTAAAGAGAGTCTCCTTTATATTTTTTGATAGATGCTAATTCTGTCTGTCCAAAACAATAGATAGGAAGTATAAATAAAATGAGAAAAATGCGCATAGTCCTTTATTAAAGAGTAAGTAAGATACGTTTTGTGACATTTTTGAACCATTTACAACACCACATCAGCAATCTCTTGTAACGGAATCTGATTATGTAGCAAATCTTCAAAGGTTTCTCTTTTACGTATAAGATGCGCTTTTCCATCTTTCCACAAAACTTCGGCAGGGCGGTAACGGCTGTTATAATTACTAGCCATCGTAAAGCAATATGCCCCCGCATTGCTAAAAGCAAGAATATCTCCTTCATTTATTTCGGTAATACGTCTGTTATTTGCAAACGTGTCGGTTTCACAGATATAGCCAACTACACTATAAAAACGCTCACGCCCGTTTGGGTTGCTTATGTTATGAATTTCGTGATTACTTCCATACAACATCGGTCGGATCAAATGATTAAAACCGCTATTCACCTGAGCAAAAACGGTAGAAGTGGTTTGTTTGACCACGTTTACATTTACTAAGAATTTTCCTGCTTCACTCACGAGAAATTTCCCAGGCTCGAAGGTCAGTGTTAAGGGTTTTTTATACGCTTTCGCGAAAGCGTTAAAACGTTCCCCCAACTTATCACCTAACTCCTCAATGTTAGTCTCAATATCGCCCTCTTTATACGGCACTTTAAAACCACTCCCAAAGTCTATAAAATCTAAATTTGGAAAGTGTTTTGCCGTTTCAAAAAGAATCTCAGACGCATATAAGAATACTTCAATATCCAAAATGTCACTTCCCGTATGCATGTGAATCCCATTAATATTCATTTGGGTATTTTCTACAATACGTAAAATATGCGGTACCTGATGGATGCTAATTCCAAATTTACTATCAATATGTCCTACAGAAATATTGGTATTTCCTCCCGCCATGACATGCGGATTGATGCGAATACAGACAGGTACATTGGGATGTTTAGTTCCAAACTGTTCAAGAATGGATAGATTATCAATATTGATTTGAACTCCCATTTTTGACACAGCTTCGATTTCTGCAAGAGAAACGCCGTTAGGTGTAAATATAATACGGTCTGCGGGGCATCCAGAAGCCAATCCTAAGCGGACTTCTTGTATAGATACCGTGTCCAATCCTGCTCCTAGACCGTGGATGTGTTGTAATACAGAAATATTGCTCAACGCCTTTACTGCATAATTTAAGCGTAGTTGTTTGACCTTTTTAAATGCAGAAGTTAAGCGGTTATACTGTCTGGTAATTGTTTCTGCATTATAAACATACACAGGACTTTCATATTCCTGAACTATTTGTAAAAGGTCTTTGTTTGTCATAGCAACATTTTTGCCTACGAAATTAGTAGACTATTCTTAATACACAATACTAAAAGAGCAAAAAGTTCAACAAGAAGGTTAAAATTTACTATTTATAGACTAATTGAAAAGCATCTTTTGTAAATTCCATAAAAAATAATTGATAATGATAGCTACACTACCTATGTTTCCCCTTGAATTGGTAGCATTTCCTGGAGAAGAACTTGCATTACATATCTTTGAACAACGGTATAAACAATTAATCGAAGATTGCGAAGATGAAAAAATTACATTTGGAATTCCTGCCTACGTTGATAAACGTTTGGAATATGGTACAGAGATGGAAGTCCTTAAAGTAGTAAAAAAGTATCCATCTGGCGCCAGTGATGTTATATGTAAAGGAATACGCGTTTTTAAACTAGTAGATTTTTATAATAGACTACATGAGAAGCTATATGCTGGCGGTACTGTACAATTTATAGATGCTGTTCAAGATGGAACAATCCTCTTGAAAGAAAAATTTGTAAACTTGCTCAATGCATTTTATGACGAATTAGATATTCAAACTCCTGAAGTGAATATACAAACGATTACCACCTATACCTTATCTCATAAAATGGGACTTACTATAGAACAAGAGTATGCATTATTACAACTAACATCAGAAAAAAACCGATACGAATTTTTGATTCAGCATCTCACATCTATAGTAACCACTCTACGATCTGTTAATAGAGTTAAAGATATTATAAAATTGAATGGTCATTTTAAGAATTTTGACCCCTTGGATTTTGAAGAATATTAGAATTTTCACACATTCCCATATATAATTCTACACACTATTTTCTATATGGACTTAATTTGTAGCGTTACAGGTAGATAAGTTTCATACTTCAAAATAAAAAGACCTGCTTATTATCGTTTGTAAAAAACTGGTTGTGCATTTTGATTAGATTTCGTCATTTTCCCCTCCATGAGCGGTCAATATTAGAAATCTTCATTCTATCCTTTGGGATTTGAGGAAAATAATGGAGATGATGCATCCAATGAGTAATCATTTTGGTAAAAAGCACAACGAATATAAATAGCCTTATTATATTCATTTCTAAGGTATTTATAAGTTTATTTTAAAAATATATGAGGAGCTATCTCCTTTTAATTTTAGTAAAATTCTTTAATTTACTATAATTTACCCGTAAAATTACATTACGGAAAAACCATAAAACGATATTTTTTTATGGTTTTACCACATATTTTAGTATAATTTATGTTAATTTTTTGTATTATTATCATAATTTTCACATTTGTATTTATATTTATACCATTACTAATCCAAAATATATATAATATGAAAACAAATCTTAAATCAGCTTTTAGTTTAATGGCAATAGTAATGCTATTGTTTGCAAGTTGTGATCGTGATGAAGTTTCTGTTGAAGACAACGCTAACTTTGAAACGGAAGTTACAGTTATCGATACAGATATTGTAAACAATCAAACATCCTCTAGAGATGTTGTTACAGATCAAAGAGTATTAGATCTTATTGATAATCTAGAACTTGATGTTGCTTCTGTAACAAAAGGTGATTTCCACCTACCAGACGGAACTGTTGAACAACGTATTTATATCGGAGACGATATTGTTGTTACTAAAGAAGAGTTAGTTGCAATGCAAACGTTGAATGATACACAAGGAAGACAATACCGTACAAATAACCTTGTGAATACAAATGGTGGTAGTAGAGTTATTAGTGTTATAGGGTATACAGGAGCACCATTTGCACTTACTACTAAGGGTCGAACTGCATTACAAAACGCTATCAATAATTATAATACCTTATATAACAATGGTACGACAACGTTAAGATTTAGTTTAACTTTTGCAACGAGTACCAATGCAGATATGGTTGTATATGATAATTCTGTAAATAACAGTGGTTCTGGTGGAGTTGCTGGATTCCCATCAAGCGGTAACCCTAATAAATTTTGCCAAATCTATAATTTGGAGGGATTCTCTGCAGGTGTTAATGAGCATGTAATTACTCATGAAATGGGACACTCTATTGGTTTCCGTCACACGGATTGGTTCTCAAGACAAAGCTGTGGACAAAATTCAAATGAAGGAGATGCAGGAGTAGGAGCAGTACATTTAACAGGTACCCCTACAGGATATGATTCAACGTCTCTTATGTTAGCTTGTTTTTCTACTAGTGTAAGCGGAAATTTTAATGGTAATGATGTTACTGGTTTAGGAGTTATGTATCCAACGTCTTCAGGAGGAAGTATTTGTGATGGTGTTCCACAATGGCAACCAATAAACTATCCTGTGGGAGCTAGAGTCGTTTACCAAGGTAATTTGTATGAAAGAACTAGTGGAGGCTGGACCCTTTTAGGACCTTGTTAATAAAAATAAAGAGGCTGAATTCTAGGTTAAGAAACAAGAAATTCTTTCTCTTCTCTCATAAACTTTCAAATCCCAATCGTTTTCGATTGGGATTTGTTTTTTGTTGATACAATCGCTTTATAAATAATTATTGTCTTTGTTATAACAGAAACACATCTTGCCTTGAGATTTGATTAAATAGTATTCATGATTCTTCTAAGAAATAACCTGTACTCAATTTTTTAGAAATAAATAGTATTTAATTTCTATCTTATTTTTTACAAGTAAAATCACTTTACGGAAAAACAGTAAAAAACGTATATTTTATGGTTTTACCGCATATTTTAATATAAATTATGTTAATTTTTTGAAATATTCACATTTCATTCACATTTGTTATTATATTTATACCATTACTAATCCAAAATATTTATTAATATGAAAACAAATCTTAAATCAGCTTTTATTTTATTAGCAGGAGTTACATTACTCTTCTCTAGTTGTGAACGTGATGAAGTAACAATCGAAGACGATGCAAACCTTGTAACTGAAGTTTCTTCAGATATTATAAATACTGAAACTCCCCCTAGAGATGCTGTTACAGATAAGACCGTATTGGACCTTATCAAAACATTAGAAATTGATGCAGGTAGTATTACAAAAGGAGACTTCCATTTACCTGACGGAACTATTGAGCAACGTATTTATATCGGAGACGATATTGTTGTTACAGAAGCACAATTAAAAGCAATGCAAGTAGTAGAAGGGCAAACACGCCAGTATCGTACCAATAACTTAGTGACTGGTAATAACAGAACGATTGATATTCTTGGATATACAGCAAATGATGGTTTTGGTTTATCCTCAAAAGGACAAACTGCATTAGGTTGGGCAGTCGCTAATTATAACCGTTTAAGTGGTGTAACTTTACAGTTTAACTTAACATTTGGATCCAACTTTACAAACTCAGACATGGTTATATATGACAATTCTGGAAATAATAGTGGTTCTGGTGGTGTAGCAGGATTTCCAACAAATGCAGGAGCACCACACAAGTTTATTCAGATTTATAACCTTGATGGTTTTTCAACTAACGTAAACGAGCATGTAATTACACATGAAATTGGACATGCAGTTGGTTTCCGTCACTCTGATTGGTTTGACCGTTTAAGCTGTGGATCTGCTCAGAATGAAGGTGCTGGATCTGCTGGAGCAATACACGTTGCAGGAACTCCAACAGGAAGAGACGTATCATCTATCATGCAAGCTTGTTTCTCAAGTAGTGCTGACGGAGAATTTAACAACAACGATATTACAGCATTACGTAATATGTACTAAGAATTTTAGTTACGTTTAGTTATAATAGAAAGAGGCTGTCTAAAAAGGCAGTCTCTTTTTGTTTGTTTTTTTTGATTTCGTATCTTAATAACATGAAATCTAGTCCTG
>NZ_CALEMI010000091.1 GCF_937910895.1 uncultured Dokdonia sp.
AGGGATATATTGATCTGCTCTTCTGTAAAAATAGTACCCACCCCAAACTCATTATCTGCAGCACCACTTTGATCAATCATATCATAGATATATAGCAATCGTGTATTCCCGTTTTCATCTATAAAATCAGGATGTCTGTAATCGATTCCTCGATCAATCATGACAACCAACACATCTTCTCCTGTAAGTCCATATTGTGCTTCTACTTGGTCTAGGTTAACTTCCTGTCTCGGAAGTATTCCTTGTGCTTGAAGTAAACATCCAGAGAATAGTAGAAATGCTATGAGTATATATTTTGTTTTCATATTAGGTATTACTTTATACTGTTAAACAGTTGGTTAATCATATTTGAGTTTTGAGCATATAGATAATCTGGAGAACCTACCGTTACGATCCGAATACCATTACTGCGTCTCAAGGTCTTCCCTACCCAGTTTAAGGTTCCCATACTGCTATAGGTCTGTCCTGAAACTTGATTTCCATTAAACTGGTATACGATCTCTTGCCCATAATTATATAAATAGTTTCTAATGAGATTCATCGCCTCATTCACATCGTTGGTAGGAACATCAAAAACAGAAATAGAGGTGGTTTGATCTGGAGCAATAGCCGAAGCAGTAAGAATAGGAATATTTGCCAACGGTCTTCGAACAGTTTGCCAAGAAGAGGGTATTGTCACAGACAGTGAATTAGACCTTCTTGGAGTTGACGATATCTCTCTAGAAGGTGTGTATGCCCCCTTTTGTGTGGAACTCTTTGGAACTCCACCTCCCCAAGCTGCGACCATCTCATCTACTTTTTTGCGTAAGAACGCATCGTCTTTTAACACCATAGGTGTTGCTCCTTGTTGATTTGCTATATGCACATCTACCATCGTATATCTTAAATCACCCTGTTGTTGTTTACTAAAAAACTCATTAAGTGATTTCATTCCTGTTTCAAAGGCTTTCTCTACACTTTGAATCCCTCCTAATCCTTCTCCTCCTATCCCTGTTGCTTCTATGGCATAATATTGCCCATTCATTTTAAAACCAGGATACGCATGACCTGGCACCAAAAAGATAATAGGATCAATCCCCGCACTTGAAAGCACACTCGCATAGAGTAAACTCAATTCTAAACACAATCCTGTATTTCCCGTAATTACCTCTCTTGGTAAACGATTACTCTGAGAAAATTTAGAAATATCTGTTAAGTTTTCAGGAATCATCTTAGTGCCACTATACACCATGTGAGACTGTCGGGTGGCTTCATAGATCCCCGTTAAAAAACGTACGGCTTCCTTAGGGTCTTTTGTCACTCCAGCAGATTCTCCTTTCAACATTTTTTCCTGAATGTTTTGAGTGTAATATTTTACGATAGGATCATTAGGTGTTACAAAACAAGCCAGCAACTCCGTATTATTATGTACATCTGCCCATCCTAAAATCTCAGCACTAGGAACATTTGTGAACTTAAATTCATTACGATCAGCGATCCTAAAACTAAATTCTTCTTCTATAATATCATCTTCTTCAGCACCGTCCCAAGTGATCTCAATTTCTGCCTTCTCGACAGATTCTGTCATTTTCTTAGCAATTTCTTCGTTAAACTTAGGATAGGCACGCACCGAAGCTGTTTGACCACTAAACATCTCACCAATAACCCCTACCTCAGTCCAATCAATATATCCAGGAATACGATAGCGTATTACTACATCCTCTAAGGTCGCATTAGTTTGATTAGTCAATTTGGCTTTGAAGAGGTAATATTTACCATCTAAGGCCTCTTCATTACTGTATACATTATGCGCAGCAGGCATGAGGGTTTCTGTTTTGACTATATCAAGGGTTAATTCTCCTTTACTACTTCCTGCTTTTAAAAAACTAGAAGCAATAAGAAGTATGCCAACGCCTACAAATAGAATAGGTACTATCTTTTTTTTCATGATGAAGATGGTTTTTATAATGATAGATGCCTTAAAAACATCTATAAAAATTAGAAATTAAAATATTTACTAGTTTATCTACTAGCGCATTACGGCACATTAGGATCATTATCATCGGGATCTCTTAAAATGTCAAACCCATCCATATCATTATCTACTATACCGCCACTATCATTCACATATAATTGAAAATTGAACGGTAAAAAAGTATTGATGACCTGTGCGTCGTATTCATTTTCGGGAGCTGTCGTAATAGAAATAGTAATAGCAGTACCTTGAGCTACATACGTAGTGATCACCCATACTTGTGCTATTCGATCCCCGAATCGAAGTAATCTTGCATTAAATTCCATAGGAATGGTTTCTAAAACCTGCTGTCTGAAAGCGGTACACAAAACCTCTGGCGTTCCATTAAACCCATAAAAGGAAAACATGGTATTAATCTCGTTGGCAATAACCGCTTGAGAGGGTATATTTTGTAGGATAAAACTATTAGGAATCCAACGAAACAATACATCATTATCATTTCTAAAAACATTGACTCCTATTGCCAATGTTTGAGGATCTGTAATCTCAAAGGCTGTAAAATTTTGAGGAAGTGTGAATCCTAAAAGAGGCAGTTGACTGTGAATAAATTGATCTCTTGGATTCTGAATGACAGGCACTTCACTTAAACCTGTAGGCAATGCATTGGCAAAATCCCAATATAATCCTGTGTATCCTAAAACATTTTCACAGCTTGATTGTCTGTTTGCGATTGCATCTACCCCTGTTGTTGTATCTGCATCATCAGTGCTACAAGCACAAAGAATTAAGATACTTGCCAAATAAAAAAGACGAGTGATTTTCATGATTATAATTTGTTTTATACTCATACATCGATTCCTTTTAAAAAAGTCATCACTCGATATATAAATTTTAAAACCGTACTCTTAAAAATCAGGCGTATACCATAAAATACAGGGTTTAATTCCTTACATCTGTATGACGTAGGGAAGCATTCAAGGAAAATACTACGTGTCGCATAAGGTCATGCGCACGGGAGAATCACCTCCATTTGAAGAGGTAATTTTAATATATTATAAATATAGATGGTACGCTTTCGCGAAAGCGAAAAAAAAGATTACACCGTTCTTTTCATAAGATTATTCCCAAAATCGCGTAATAATTGCTTTTTCTCTTCAGAAATTGCTACGGATTCTAACGATTTAAAAGCACGTTGGGTATATTTTTCCATTTCTTCCTGAGTCGCTTTTGCTGCTCCACTTTCTATAAACTGTTGTTTTACAGTTTCTATTTTTTCGGCAGGGTTATTTGGTGTTATAGAAAACAAATGCTCTAACTGTCTCGCTTCATCCTTCTGTGATTTTTGTAAAGCTGTCAGATATAAAAATGTTTTTTTGTTTTCAATAATATCACCTCCTACCTGTTTTCCAAAGGTCTCTGGATCACCAAAAGCGTCTAAATAATCATCTTGTAATTGAAATGCAATCCCTAGATCTCTCCCGTAGTCATATATCGCGTCCTGACATTCCTTTGAAGCGCCAGCGACTATCGCTCCCATTTTAAGAGCTGCACCTACCAAGACAGCGGTCTTGTACTCAATCATCATTAAATATTCAGGAATCGTAACATCATCTCTGGTTTCAAAATCCACATCATATTGTTGTCCTTCACAAACCTCTATGGCTGTTTTAGAAAACAGCTTTGCCAATTCTTTAAAAATAGACCCTTCATAATTTTCAAATAATTGATACGCAAGAATAAGCATCGCATCTCCAGAAAGAATACCAGTATTGATATCCCACTTTTCGTGTACCGTTTGCTGTCCTCTTCGCAAGGGTGCATCGTCCATAATATCATCGTGAACTAATGAAAAATTATGGAAAATCTCAATAGCGAGTGCTGCGTCCAATGCCTTTTGATACGGTTGATTAAACAACTCGGTTGCCATCAGTGTCAATACTGGACGCAATCGTTTTCCACCTAAATCAAGAATGTAATTAATAGGTTCATATAGATTTTTAGGCTCTTTATCTAAAGAACGTTTGTCAAGATAATCTATAAATAGGGATGAGTATTCAAGTACTGATAACATCTAGTAAAAAAATTTAAACGCAAAAATACGGTTTCCATCGGTTATGAATCTACTTACGCTTTCGCGAAAGCGTACTCTGAATGTTAAATTATCGTAAAACTTTGGAAACTTTAAACGTTTTTAAAGTTTCCTGTGTACATTTGCACCTCAATTTATGAAAGAAAAAATATTACATACGGCTACAGAATTGTTCTTAAACCAAGGCTTTAAAAGCATTACAATGGATGATATTGCCAGAGAAATGGCGATATCTAAAAAGACTATTTATAGCCATTTTAGCAATAAAGAAGCTGTTGTCGAAGCTTCTGCCGCTGGGATTTTTGATATGATCTGCTGCGGTATTGATATTATTACGGAGGATAAAAAAAATCCTATAGAAGAACTTTACGACATCAAGCGCTTTGTGTTAGAACATTTAAAAGGAGAGCGTACCTCTCCTATGTATCAGCTTCAAAAATATTATCCAAAAATTCACAGAACTCTACGAAAAAAACAATATGACTATATGCAAGATTGCATGGTAGAAAATATTAGTCGCGGAGTAGAACAAGGGCTTTTTAGAGAAAATATCAATGTGCAATTTGTCGCCCGTATTTATTTTACAGGAATGACTGGAATAAAAGATGGCGATATTTTTCCTGACTCAGAATTTCCACCACATATTCTCTATGAGATGTATTTAGAATATCATTTACGTGGTATTGTAACACAGAAAGGACGAGAATTATTAAACCAACTTATACAATCAAACCAAGAGTAATGAAGAGAATCCTAATCATCTTTTTATTGGTATCTGGCATAGCAGCTCAGGCACAAGATAAAAAAAGCTTTTCCTTAGAAGAAGCTATTGCCTTTGCATTAGATAATAATAGAACCGCTATCAATGCACGTAGAGATATTGCAATAGCTATCAAACAAAAATGGGAAACGACCGCTTCAGGGCTTCCCCAAATTAACGGTGTTATTGATTACCAGAATCAACTAAAACAACCTACTGTGTTTATTCCTGCTGAATTTTCTGGAGGGGAACCTGGCACATTTACGCCTGTTGTGTTTGGAACATCACAAAATGCATCAGCTACCGCAACACTTACGCAATTGATTTTTGACGGTTCTTACTTAGTTGGATTACAAGCTGCAAAGGCATTTTTAGACTTTTCTGAAAACGCTAATGAAAAAACAAAACTTGAGGTCAGAAAAGGCGTTATTAATGCCTACGGAAGCGTCTTAATCACTCAAGAAAATATTGCAATTCTTGAAAGCAACATTGCCACAGTCAAGAAAAATCTAGACGAAACTCGTATTATTTTTGAAAACGGACTTGCCGAAGAGGAAGATGTAGAGCAACTGCAAATTACCTATAGCCAACTTCTCAATCAAAAATTAAATGCAGAGCGTCTAGAAGATATTGCTATCCAAATGCTCAACTTAGCGATTGGCGTTGATATTGCAACAGAGACACAGCTTACAGATACGCTTACATCTCTTGCTCAACCAGGACTAGGACTTTTCCAAGAAAATCCAGAAATAGAAAAAAATGTAGATTATAAGATTGCTTTAAATCTTACAGAACAACGCTCACTAGAATTAAAATTAGAGCGTAGTAAAGCCCTCCCTAGTTTGCGAGGATTTATTAATGTAAGTACAACTGCTGGACGTAATGAATTTAACTTTTTTGATAGCGACGAACGTTATTTTGCTGCTTCAATTTTTGGGTTGACATTAGACGTTCCTTTGTTTAGTTCTGGCGCAAGAAACGCCCGTACACAAAAAGCAAAAATAGCATTAGAGCAAGCCGAAACTGATTTTGATTATACCCAAGAACAAATCAGACTGGCGTATGAGCAAGCAAAAAGTCAGCATCAACTTGCTATAGATAATCTTGAAGTATCCACAAACAACTTGAAACTAGCCGAGCGTATTGAACGGAAAAATCAAATTAAATTTCAAGAAGGAATCGCTTCTAGCTTTGAACTAAGACAAGCACAAACCCAATTATATACCGCTCAGAATACCGTATTACAATCATTATTAGATATGATTACCTCCAAAGCCGAACTTGAAACAGTGTTAAATACTCCTGATTATAGGGGGAAAGAATAGTTGAGGAGAATAAAGAGGTTAAAAATTTATATGTTTAAAAGGTTAAAAGAAAAATATCATGAGGACATTTTCATTTGAGAAATTAAATGTTTGGCAAAAGTCTAGGCAACTTTCAGTTGCCATATACACATTAACCAAGTCATTTCCTGACGAAGAAAGGTTTGGCTTAATTAGTCAAATGCGAAGATGCGCTGTCTCTGTCTCATCAAATATTGCAGAAGGTAGCGGGAGACACTCTTCAAAAGACAAAGCACGTTTTACGGAAATCTCATATAGCTCTTTATTAGAACTTTTAAATCAATTGATACTATCACAAGATTTAGAACTTATATCAGAAGAACATATTGACAACCATGCGAGAATCCATTTCCGAAATAGCAGCGATGTTAGACGGCTTATATAAATCACAAACCAAATAATCAATCAGAATATATAAGTTCAAAAGCACATAAACTCTTAAACCTATAAACGTATAAACAGCCAGTACCAATGAAAAAATTACTATCCATATTAACCATCGCAACTCTTATTGCTTCTTGTGGAGGCGACAAAAACGCTCCATCAGTTGAAAGCATCATTGAAAAAGGAAACTTAGAAGAGCTTAAAACTAAAAAAGATGAGCTTAAAAATGAAATCACGACCCTTAATGCACAAATAACAGAAATTAATACTTTTTTAAAGAAAAATGACACTTTAAACAAAGGAACATTAGTCACTGCATTAACCATAAAAGACACACTCTTTAATCATTTTATAGAAGTACAGGGGAATATAGAAACAAAGCAAAATCTAGTGATTTATCCAGAGTTTCAAGGAACGCTTTCAAAGGTTTTTGTAAAGGAAGGGCAACGTGTAACCAAAGGTCAAACGCTAGCACGTATAGATGATGGTGGTCTAAGTAGCCAACTCTCACAATTAGAGTCTCAAGCAGCATTATCTAAAACGACGTATGAGCGTCAAAAACGTCTTTGGGATCAAAAAATAGGATCAGAAATTCAATATTTACAAGCAAAGACACAGTTTGAGTCTTCTGAGAATATGGTCGCTCAAATGAAAAGTCAGTTAGCAAAAACTGCTGTAAGAGCTCCATTTTCTGGAATTATTGATGAGGTCATCACAGACCAAGGATCTGTTGTAGCACCAGGACAGCCTATTTTTCGTATCGTTAACTTAAGCGATATGTTTGTCACCTCAGAAATTCCTGAAAGCTATCTAACCAGTGTGGTTCCTGGAAAAAAAGTATTGGTCACACTTCCTGTTATTGGAAAAACAATCACATCCCAAATACGTCAGACGGGAAACTACATCAACCCTTCTAACCGAAGTTTTACTGTTGAAGTAGATGTCCCCAATAAAGATGGTCTCGTAAAGCCTAACCTAACAGCACGTCTTTCTATCAATGATTATACAGCTGAGAATGCTATTTTAATTCCGTTAAGTGTCATTAATGAAAACTCAGACGGAGATCAATATGTGTATATCGCTTTCGCGAAAGCGGACTCCGCCAGAGAGAAAATAGTTGCTAAACGTCAAATCATTAAAACGGGTAAAACACAAGGTGATTTTATAGAAGTCATTGAAGGCTTAAAAAATGGAGATCAGGTTATTGTGGAAGGAGCTCGTAGTGTGAAAAATGATCAAGAAATTAAAATAAAAACGTACTAAGTATATGGATCCCAAGAAAAACAAAAATGTGGATAAGGAGTTTGTCTTATCCAGTTGGGCAATAGACAACCCAACAATTATTTATGTCTTGATGGCATTATTCTTAGTCCTTGGATTAGTTGCCTATTTTGGAATGCCTCGTGAGAATTTCCCAGAAATTAATGAGACCAAAATCTATATCTCTGCACCCTATCCTGGAAATACTGCCGAAGATATAGAACGCCTTATCGTAGATCCATTGGAAGATAAATTACAAAACATTTCTGGTGTGGTAGAAATTATCTCTACAGCTCAGGAAGATTATGCGATTATTACTGTTGAGTTTGAAGAAAAATTTACCGTCGCCGAAGCAAAGCAAAAAGTAAAAGATGAGGTAGATAGCGAGACCTCAAATGAAGACTGGCCTACCTTTAACGGTGCTAAAGTAGAGCCTAATGTTTTTGACCTAAGTATCTCTGAAGAAACCCCTATTCTTAATGTAAATATCTCTGGAGATTATAGAGTAGAACAACTTAAAGAGTATGCAGAATATCTTCAAGATGAAATAGAAGCCCTTAAAGAAATTAAAGCGGCAGATATCCGTGGCGCTCAGGAAAAAGAGGTGCAAGTTGCTGTAGATATTTATAAAATGATGGCTGCAAAAATCAGTTTTGATGATATCATTAATACGATACGTAATGAGAATATGACACTTTCTGCTGGTAACTTAGTTACTAGTGGGCAACGTCGTACCATTCGTATTACGGGAGAAATTGAAAATCCATCAGACCTTAATGACTTTGTCGTAAAGTCAGAAAAAGGGGCTGTCTACTTAAAAGATATCGCTGAAGTCACCTTTAGTGAAGAAGACAAAACTACCTACGCCAGAGATCTTACACTTGAAGAAGGAGAGCGTGTGACAGACGAAGAGGTAAGTGAAAGTGTGGTGATGTTAGACGTAAAAAAGCGTTCTGGAAAAAACATGATTGAAGCTGTAGAGCAAATTGATGAGATTATAAAAAATGCAAAGGCTAATGTTTTTCCTCCTGATTTAAAGATTGCTGTTGCCAATGACCAAAGTGAAAAAACGGTTAACCAAGTAAATGATCTTGTAAACAATATTATTTTCGGGATTATTCTTGTAGTAGGCGTCTTGATGTTTTTCTTAGGTTTTAGAAATGCTCTCTTTGTAGGATTTGCCATCCCGATGTCTATGTTTATGAGTTTTATGATTCTAAACTTAATGGGCTATACGATGAATACCATGATTCTTTTTGCACTCATTATGGGATTAGGAATGCTGGTAGATAATGGAATTGTGGTGGTAGAAAACGTCTATCGACTCATGGATGAAGAAGGTATGTCCCGTATTGAAGCGGCCAAAAAGGGAATTGGAGAAATCGCTTTTCCTATCATTATTTCGACGCTTACAACAGTTGCCGCTTTTGTTCCTTTAGGAATGTGGCCTGGTGTGATGGGACAATTTATGATTTATTTTCCTATCACACTTTCTGTCGTATTAGGATCTTCCCTATTTGTAGCGATTTTTATCAATTCGATGTTAGTGTCTAAGTTTATGAAAGTTGACGAGACGCCACTTTCTCGTCGGTTTTTGATTAGAACCTCTCTTATTATGCTACCTATCGGATTGCTGATCCTTTTTGTAGGAGGTCCTGTAAGCGGTTTAGGAAGTTTAGTACTTGTAACGATTATTTTTATGTGGGTTTACCGTTACTTCTTAATGGGGGCTACAGCCGTTTTCCAGCGTAGGTTTTTAACATGGCTAGAACGTAAGTACCAAGGGTTTTTAAGTTGGTCCATTAAAGGATGGAAACCTGGGTTGTTTGTAGGAGGTATCTTCTTACTACTTATTGTCACTTTTATGGCTTTTGGTGCCTCTGTAGAATCAAAACGAACCAGTATTGAGTTTTTCCCAGATAATACCCCTAACCAAATTATCGTTTACATAGAGTATCCAGAAGGAACTGCCATTGCTAAGACCAATGAGATTACAAAAGAAATAGAACGTCGTGTTTTTAAAATCTTTAATGATGAGGCTTATCTGAAAGGAAAAGATTATAATTTCTTGGTAGAAACATCGGTTTCTCAAGTTGGAGAAGGCGCTGGGAATCCTCAAACAGATGGAGGAAGTGCTGCCGAGATGCCACATCGATCTAAGATTACAGCCACGATGCGAGAATATAAATTTCGTAACGGAGCCGATAGTGAAGAGTTGCGTTCTAAAGTACAAAAAGCGATTAAAGGTATCTATCCAGGTATTGCGATCTCTGTAGAGAAAGATGCCGTAGGACCTCCAGCGGGATATCCTATCAATATTGAACTAGAGGGTAAAGATTATGATGAACTTATTGTCGCTGCCGAAGCGATGCGTAATTACATCAATACCAAAAATATTGCTGGTATTGACGAGCTTAAGATTGATGTAAATAAAGGAAAACCAGGTACACAAGTAATAGTAGATCGTCAAAAATCTGGGGAGCTTGGTGTTCCTACAGGAATGGTTGGAAATCAATTACGCCGTTCTATTTTTGGCGATAAAGCTGGGGTTTATAAGAAAGACGGAGATGATTACGATATTTATGTTCGCTTTAATGAAGACCAACGCTATGATCGTTCTGCCTTATTTAATCAGAATATTACATTCAGAGATCCTGCTACTGGACAAATAAAAGAAGTACCTGTAGCCGCTGTTACTAAAACAAAAAACACCTCCTCCTTTAGTGCTATCAAGCATCGTGATACGAGACGTGTTGTTACAGTATACTCTGCTTTAGCACCTGGCTATACAGATGCAGGCGCTATTGTAAGTCAGGTACAAGCTGAAATGGACAATCCTGATGCCGAAGATCTTGTTCCTAGTACTATTAAGGTAAATTACACAGGGCAAATAGAAGAGCAAAATAAGCAAATGGAATTTTTAATGGGAGCCTTTTTTGCAGGACTAGGACTCATCTTCTTTTTATTGATTTTCCAATTTAGCTCTATCTCAAAACCTATGATCATCATGATCGCGATCTTTTTGAGCTTTATAGGTGTTTTTGGTGGTATTCTAATTACGGGAGCTCCTTTTGTCATTATGATGACCATGATGGGTATTATTTCGCTCGCAGGGATTGTGGTAAATAATGGAGTGGTACTCCTAGATTACACCCAGCTTTTAATAGATCGTAAACTCGTTGCCTTAGATCTACCAAAAAAGTCATTACTTCCTAAAGAAGAAGTTGCAAAACTCATCGTACAAGCTGGACGTGCACGTTTACGTCCTGTAATTTTAACGGCAATTACTACCGTATTAGGATTGATTCCTCTCGCAGTAGGTATTAACATTGACTTTTTTGGTTTATTCCAAAGTTTTGATCCTGGTATTTATATAGGAGGTGATAACGTAATTTTCTGGGGGCCTCTTGCATGGGCCGTAATTTACGGACTTATTATCGCTACATTCTTAACACTCATTATCGTACCTCTATTGTTTTATATTGTATACCGTATTAAACTTTATTTTAGAGGAGCTGCGGTTATAGATGGAAGTCCAGAAGATACGCTCGCAAGTGATGAAGAAATAGCAGATGAACTAGAAAATAATATATTGGATAATGAGTCTTTTAACTATCCGATCCCTGAAGGAGAATAAATAACTTTCTCCTTAATAAATAGATAAAAACGCTGGTAAATTACTGGCGTTTTTTGTTTGTGTCTATATTGTATAAGAGATTTCTGTGTACGCTTTCGCGAAAGCGCATATAGTTTTAACATCATATTAAACGTATATTTGATTGATTTTACGTAAATTTTAAAACAAAAACTATTATGATGTCCAAATTTACACTCTCTATACGTTATGCAATTGTAATCAGTGGTTTGCTTATTAGTTATTTTCTGATCATTTCTCTATTCGGGTGGCATACCAATCCGCTGTTTAGTTTATTTAATGGCGTGATTACAGGCTTTGGAATTTATGAAGTGATTAAGGGATATAAATTAAGGGAAAAAGAGGCTTTCACGTATGCTAAAGGTTTTACCACAGGAATCGTAACTGGGTTTATTGCTACCTTATTATTCACCTTATTTTTTGGAATTTATGCAGGGAATATAAACCCTGAATTTACAGATAGCTTTATGGGGCCTTGGGGAAGTTCTACCAGTTTGGGAATTATCTTATTTACCGTAGCTATTGGAGGCTTTGCTACTACGGCGGTATTCACACTTTCTTTTATGCAATTATTTAAAAAGAGCTGGAATACCACAAAATCAGAAAGTACTCCGCAAATTAGAAGTGAGGAAGTAGCCGATTTAAAGAAATAATACGCTTCTTAAACATATATTTTTAATACACCATCAACGCACTTGAAGATGAATGTGGTCATCGTGACGCACGGCGTGGCACCCATGATATCGAATTTTAGGATGTCTTACGTTCATTCTATCTCTTAGGTGTGGCTCTATAAATATTTTAGAAATTGTCGGTTCTTCGGTAAGAAGTTGTATTATATTTTTTGTTCCCTTTTTAGAGAAATTAAGATCTGAATGAATTGTTCCAAATGTGAGGTACTTAGAGAAATCATACTGCCAATAGTCCTTCTCTTTACACACTGAGATTTGATCATATTCTGCCGTTGATGGACCAGCAAAAATACCATATCCGCTTACAGATGGTTTATCATTTAGGATAGTTCCTTTAGCATCTTCATAGAGTAAAGATATATCTAGCTTTTTACCATCTTTATGACTTAAGTGTGGTGGCAACGGAAAGCCATCAAAAAAAGGAAAATTAGAATCGAGACAATGTATTTCTACGTTTGGATAGGTTTTTAAAAATTTCTCTGATACGTTAGCTAGTACATTATTGACTTCTGGAATCACATAATTCCTGTTGGCTAAAGATGTAAAAAGCGTATGGATCTTGATGGTGTCTGTCGTCTTAATTTTTTCTCTTCCAAAAAGAGGTGCGACATAGGGAACAATAGCGTACGTACTAAGGAGATATAGTACGACAAATGCGATCCACTTCTTTAAGATACTTTTTCTGTATATTATCTTGGCAATAAGATATACAACACCTCCTATTTGTGTGGTAATCGTAAGTACTAAAATCCATAGTACATTCAAGAAAAGTTTACCCATGAAGACTCGCTATATACTTCATAACGGTTTTGGTTGCTCCCGTATTACTATTAATAAAATGTCCAGCAATCATACCTGTTTGCATTCTAAATTTTTGATCTGACAATAATTTGTGTAAGATCTCATCAAGTTCCTTTTGATTTGAAATTGTATACAATCCTGCTAATTGCTGTAATCTTTTTGCTTCTGGAAATTTTTCAAAATGATTTCCTATAGCAATCGGAATCCCGAAAGTAGCGGGTTCTAATATGTTATGTAATCCTGTTGTTCCTAGTGCTCCGCCTATGTATGCAACATCTGCATAGCTATATATTTTTGTGAGCAATCCTATGGTATTTATTATAAACACATCATACTCAGAAAGCATTTTTCCTTCCTTCTCAGAAAACAAAACGGTCTTTACTTTCAATTTTTGCCGGAGTGCCACAATCTTCTCTGGTTTTATTTGATGTGGAGCAATAATGAACTTAGCCATCCCTTGATGCCTATTTATAAAAGAGGCAAATACTTCTTCATCTTCTGGCCAAGTACTGCCACAAACCACACACAGTTGGTCTGCTTTAAACGCTGAAATAAATTCTAAGGTATTATCCATTTCTATTTGACGAGAGACACGGTCAAAACGGGTATCACCACTCACGGTGACAGGCTGTAAATTCAATGCTTCGGCGGCTATAAGAGAGGCGTTGTCTTGAACAAAAAAATGATCAAAAGCGTCAAGACTTTTAAGCATCCACTTCCCGTACCATTTAAAAAAAGGTTGATTTTCTCTAAAAACTCCAGACAAGAGAACGGTTCGTATGTTTCGTTTTTTAAGCTCCGTAAGATAGTTAGGCCAAAATTCGTATTTAATAAAAAACACTAATTCTGGATGGATAAGGTCTATAAATGTACGTGCATTTGCTGGTGTATCTAGGGGTAAGTAGGTGGTCGCTTTCGCGAAAGCGTTATTTTTCTTAACCTCATATCCAGAGGGCGAAAAGAACGTAATGACCAACTTGTATTCTGGATAGTGTTTTATAATTTCTTCCATCACAGGAACGCCCTGCTCATACTCTCCAAGGGAAGCCGCGTGAAACCAGATGATCCTATCTTGATCTGTAATTTGTTCTCTGAGTATTGAAAAAACATCTTTCCTACCGCTTACAAATAGCTTCATCTTTGAGCTAAAAAGTCCAGAAATAGGCAAAATCGCTTGTACAATAGAGATGATAATGGAATAGAGACGACGCATACCATGCTAAAATAGCGCTTTGTCCTAAAATACATTGTTGAAAGGGACGAGTTTTTGTATTTTCGTTACAACTTTCTTAATTGAAAACACAATCAATCTTATCTCTATAAAGAGTAAAAACTCTTATGCATCTATGAAAAAGATCCAAATGGTTGACCTCAAGGGTCAATATCAAAAAATAAAGGAACGCGTTGACGCGTCTGTACAAGAAGTTATTGAATCTACTGCTTTTATAAATGGTCCTGAAGTACACGCATTTCAAAAAGAACTAGAAGAATATTTAGGCGTAAAGCACGTGATTCCTTGTGCCAATGGAACCGATGCGTTACAAATTGCCATGATGGGACTCGGTTTAGAACCTGGAGATGAAGTGATCACAGCAGATTTTACATTTGCTGCTACAGTAGAAGTGATTGCTTTATTACGTCTTACTCCTGTGCTTGTTGATGTACATCCTACCAATTTTAACATAGACATTGAAGCCGTTAAAAAGGCAATTACTCCTAAAACAAAAGCTATTGTTCCTGTGCATCTTTTTGGAATGGTAGCAAATATGGATGCGATTATGAATCTTGCTAAAGAGCATAATCTATATGTGATAGAAGACAACGCACAAGGTATTGGATCTACATACACAGGACGAGATGGCAAAAAACTAAAAACAGGTGGGATAGGTCACGTGGGTACGACCTCATTTTTTCCTTCTAAGAATTTAGGGTGTTATGGAGATGGAGGTGCTATCTTTACCAATGATGATGATCTTGCTCACACTATAAGAGGAATTGTAAATCACGGGATGTATGTACGATATCATCACGATGTTGTGGGTGTAAATAGTAGATTGGATTCTATACAGGCTACTGTTTTGCGTGCAAAATTACCTCACTTGGACGATTATAATACAGCACGTAGGGAAGCCGCTCGCAAATACACTGCTGCATTTATAAATCAGGAAAAAATTATTACTCCTATGATTTGTGACAGTTGTGATTGTCACGTATTTCATCAATATACGTTGCGTATAATAGATGCAGATCGTGATGCTCTTGTAGCGCACTTACAAGAGAAACAAATTCCTTGTGGTGTATATTATCCTATCCCATTACATAAACAAAAAGCATATTTGGACGACCGTTACCATGAAGCTGATTTTACAGTAACCAACCAATTGGTACAAGGTGTGATCTCACTTCCTATGCATACAGAACTTGATGATGAACAAATCGAATTTATTACGACGACGATTATTGATTTTGTAAATAAGTAACCACAATACACTTTTTTAAACTAAAGTCTCATTCCTAAAAACCAACCCATGAAAAAAATCATTTTACTGCTGTGTATCCTTTTTGTAGGGGTCACTTCTTTTGCACAAGAAACTACTCTTTTACATTGTGGTAAATTGATAGATACAGAAAAGGGTACAGTTGTTACGGAACGTACGATTGTTGTACAAGGAAATAAAATTGTATCGATTGATAAGGGGTATACATCACCTAAAAAAAATCAGATAGTTGTTGACCTCACTTCAAAAACAGTCATGCCTGGTCTTATAGATATGCATGTTCATATTGAAGGAGAAACAAGTCCGACGCGATATATTGAACCTTTTACAAAAAATGAGGCAGATGTTGCTTTTACCTCTTCAGAGATCGCAGAGCGCACCCTAATGGCTGGATTTACAACCGTACGTGACTTAGGAGGGAGTGGTGTAAACGTTTCCTTACGTAATGCTATTAATAAAGGAACGATTGATGGTCCTCGTATTTTTACTGCTGAAAAAGCCATAGGTACAACAGGAGGTCACGCCGATCCTACCAACGGATACAAAAAAGACCTCATGGGAGATCCGGGACCAGCTGATGGGGTCATTAATAGCCCCGCAGATGCTCGTAAAGCAGTTCGCCAGCGTTATAAAAACGGAGCAGATTTAATTAAAATCACAGCTACAGGAGGTGTCTTGAGCGTTAGCAAAAATGGAGTAAATCCTCAATTTACTCAAGAAGAGATTAATGAGATTGTAAAAACAGCTAAAGAATATGGGATGAGTGTTGCTGCTCACGCCCACGGAATAGAAGGAATGCAACGTGCTATAAAGGGTGGTGTTACTACCATTGAGCACGGCTCCTTAATGGATAAAGAGACCGCTGCTCTTATGAAACAATACGACACCTATCTAGTTCCCACTTTATCTGCGGGTCGTTATGTAAGACAACAAGCGGATATTCCTGGATATTATCCTGCTATTATTATTCCTAAAATTATGAAAGTAGATGCTGGCATACGCCAAACCATGAAAATGGTCGCAGAAGAAGGTGTCAATATTGCTTTTGGAACTGATGCAGGTGTGTTTCCTCACGGAGAAAATGCTAAAGAGTTTATCTATATGGTAGAAACAGGATGGTCTGAAATGTTTTCTATTCAATCTGCTACTATAACAAATGCAAAAGTTCTTGATATGAAAGGACAGCTAGGAGAACTAAAAGAAGGATATCTAGCCGATATTATTGCTGTAGATGGAAATCCTATTGAAGATATTTCTGTTATGACAGCTGTTTCTTTTGTCATGAAGAATGGTGTGATTTATAAAAAATAGATTACTGATTTTTATATTTTGGAATAGCCTTGTAGTGAGTCTATGGGAAAATCCCACAACTTTTGCATTTGATCCCTAAATAATTCTTATTCAATATTTTGGATATGAAAAAAGCTTTAAATAGCCCTCAAGTCGAGGGCTATTTTAAAGCTGGGGGAAGATTGGTTTTTTTTAATGATTGTATAGACGACAAGCCCCTAAACTCTCTTAATCTATTACAATACATTAAATAAGCTACTTGAACACTCAAAACCAACGATTGTAATTTTCAATCATACAACGTATACTAATTACTAGTAGATTGAAAAATGTGTATTTTATGTACTTAGCAAAGTATAATATACTTCTCCTTATCTGTTATCTAATTTAAGAAGCAGTTCTGAATATTTCTTCGGGTATGCTGGCAAAAATTTTACGGGTTTACCGTAAATTAAGCTGTTTATAGCCATTTTGGATAATTACGTCTTCTAGTTTGGACATCTTAGGTGATTTTTCTGCTCATTTGTAAGAATTATATTTCATCTGTTTTTGCTTTCGCGAAAGCGTATATATAAAGATTTTATTATGAAGTAAGTAGATGTCTTTATATATTATATAAAAAACACATCCAGTATATTATTTTGAAATAATATACTGGATGTGTTTTTTTAGAAATTACTCAAATAAGTACTGAGTAAAGAGTATGAATGCGATATTTTCTAAATAAGACCTCTTAAACGGGCTTCTTCAATTAAGCGCTCATCACTTTCTGATTTTACGTGTAATTTTTCTTTTAATTGATTTTTACGCTTTTCGATGGCGCTTAGAGAAAGATTAATATGATTTGTCAGATTTTTGGTACGTACCCCCCTAGAGAGGTGGTACAAAATCTGAAGGTTAATTTGATCTACAGAGACATCATTGGTTACCATTTTACGCAAGTGATCATTTACGGTACTACTATAATATATTTTCTGACTTAATACTTGCTCAAATGCATGATTAAGTTCTGAAAAAGAGATATCTGTTTTAATTAATAATCCTTGGGGATTTACCTTTTCTAATATATTATGGATTCTAGTACTCTCATTATGCATGGTAAGAATAATTACTTTTGCTCTTGAGAATTTTTTCCTGAGATATTGGGCAATTCCTTCACCAGACGTTATGCCTACATCATTTGTTGCGATAGGTAATTGTACATCTATCATAGCAAGATCGTATGGCTTTGATTTGGGGGTTCTATCAATAAGAGAGATGGCTTCATCACAGTCGGATGCTGTCTCTATTTCTAGTTTGTAGTTCTCTTCACAAAAATCTGATAATGTATTTTTGTATCCCTCTAAGATCATAGGATGATCATCTACCATTAAGACTTTAAGTTTTTTTTTCATAGTTTACGATTATTTTATAGAATACTAAATATCGTAAGTTGCTAATTTTAAACTTTATAGGGAAAGTGTTTTGCTAACATTTATTTAGTGACAACAAGATACTAAATTTTTTAATTAAATAGAATTTGGATTTGGGTTCCTAAGTTAATTTTACTAATTATTTTGTAAGATCCTGCTATTTGCGCTACTCTAGACTTTATATTTTTCATACCAATACCTGATTTTGCTTTTGTAGCATCCATTCCAATACCATCATCTTCTATAGTAAGTTGTACACTAGCATCCTTACTTTTAAAAGTGACGGTAATGTGTTTTGCATTGGCATGTTTATTAATATTCATGAGGCATTCTTGAATAATACGATAAACGTGTACTTTTTTGGAGTTTGAGATTAAATCCCAGTTAATCTCTTGGTCATACAAAAACTCATAGGTTACCTGCTGTGGTTCTAATTGATCTTTTAATAATTTTCTAAGTACATCTGGATATAAAGATCCTTGTGTGAAATTTTCATTGTTAAGATCATGAGAAATTTTCCGTATCTCTTTTCCTAAATCTTTAAGTTGGTCTATATAACTAGAACGTAGTTTTTCTACATCTTTACCATGTTTATTATTCAGGCTATCTAAACTTAATCTCAGCCCAAAAAGCCTACTTAAAATTCCATCGTGTAGCTCTTCGGAGATTCGCTGTTTTGCCAGATGCTTTCCTTCTTCCAGTTTTCCTTGTTGAGCAAGCATGAGGTTAAAAATCTCTTCATTAGATTTTTGTTGTCCTTCTTGGTACTCTAATTCTTTTCTATTATTTCTACGTTGTAACACGATATAGCCTATTAAAAATAAGATTGCACAAATAGTAAATATAACAAGTAAACGTTAGGAGGTTTGAGTTGCTTTATTTTTTGCTACTACCAGCTTATCTGTTTCAAAACGAATACGAGCAAACTTGTTTTGAAAGGCTCTTTCTTCCATTTGTAAACTATCACTGATACGTATATACTCTTGGCCATAGGTAATACCTTCACTAGGGTCTGATACTTTCATTAATAACCCTAGGGACCCTAGTACCCCCTCATTATAAGTAGTTTCTTTTGCAGTAGCATAGGCATTTTTGGCATAATATTTAGCTAATTCCTTATTTCCCTCTGCTAAGTATATTTCTGACAAATGCATCCCGCTAGAAGCCATCACAATTCTATCTTTTACTTCCCTACTTTTATTCAAAGCTTTCAATAATAAATCAGGAAAAGATGTCATATTCCCGTTTTTATATTCTGCATAGGCAAGATTATCTATTAAACGGATATATGATTTAGGCTTTTTTATCTCAAGGCTATCATACGCAAGTCCTTTTTTGAAATTTAAGATAGCTTCTGGATAATCTCCCATATCCATATACACCATTCCTAAATTATTTAACGTGCTACTGTTTAGAATCCTATCATCTTCTTTTTCAAGGGTTTCTTCCTTCTCAAGGCTTTTACGATATTCATATACTTTTTTATAATATTCTATAGAACTTTCATATTCCCCTAAAGATCTTGAAACACTTCCTAACGTATTATATGAAGAAGCTAAATATCTAATTTCATCAGTTTTTTCAAAAAGTCTAATTGCTTTTATGGAACTCTCTTGAGCACCTACATAATCTTTTACTCTGTTTTGTGTGATAGCCATTGTTAAGGCAGAATTCGCCTCTTGCTTAATATCTTTTATTTGGTCATAGAGTTTTTCAGAAGCATAAAAATAGGTATAGGCACTATCTAAAGCATCTTTTCTTAAATGATACACTCCTAAAGTATAATTAGATGTTGCTAATCCTATAGAGTCATTAATTTGCGTACTTAGTTTTAGAGCTTTATGATAAAAACTATAAGTAGAATCCTCTAACCCCAAACTTCGATATGAAGAAGCTATATCCAACAAATACTTTCTCGTCAAAGTGTCTCTTGGTAAATCTTTTGTGTAATCAATCATGCTATCGACATATTTAAGCCGACCTGATTTTTCTATGGACGTATTCTCGACAAGGCTTTGATACTTCTCAAAAAGATTTATGTCACTTTCACCTATACTTGATTCAGAAAATTGATCATCACAAGACAAAAATGATAAAAAACACATTAGGAGTAATAAAGAAACACTATTTTTCATTATGCTAAATATCAGAAATATAAACTTATTTTAAACAATAAAAATTAAATTAAATTAGACTAATAAAAATTCAGTGAATAAAAAAAGAAAAACCTTACTCTCATAAAGAAAATAAGGCTTTTTTTAAAAAAATATTTTTTAAATTTAATAAATATATTGATTCCATATTAATTACCATCAGGAATATCTTCATCATCTACTTTTATACCTAAATCTGGGATATCTTCATCATCTACTTTTTTATCTAAATCAGGAATATCTTCATCGTCTACTCTATCTAAGTCTGGAATATCTTCATCATCTACTTTATCTGGATCTGGGATATCTTCATCGTCCACACTTGTTTCTTCTGTTCTATTATTAGAAGTCGACTCAACGTCTTCTATTTCAATGTTTTCTATATTTAGGGTGTTATTAGCCGTCTCAAAATCTTCTAATATTGGATCTGATTCACAAGAAAAAAATAAAGCGGTAATTAGCAATATAACAATGGTTTGTATGTATGTTCTCATTAGTGGGTGTGTTTTAGTAGTTTATTTTCAAGTATACACAATAGCATACTTGGTTAAATGGTTAAATGGTTAAAAATTAATATGTCATAGGGATTTGGGACATTAGTAATTACAATCTATAGCATCATAAAATCACATACCCCTAATTTATATGTACTCTTAATGATATTGTAAAAAATTTGCAACGCTCATTGCTTTGTTATAACGGTGTAAAAATAGCAAGAAGTCATATGTTAAAATTGTTATTTACCACCTAAATAGTGCTTATACCACAGATAGATGTAGATGGGTGTCATATACACGTACATTGAACAGTTTAAAATATGAGGTGTTTATGGTCTTATTAAGTTCAGGCTTCCAAAAGAGTATTCTCCTACAAACAACTCGCTTAAAAACGTATATTCTTCAGGTAGTTTGGTTAAATACGTTTTTATTAATACTATATCTCAAACTAAACAAACACGAACTCCCCTAAGCAATGACTAAGCTTCGCTTATAAAAATTGTCACGTATCATCTCTACATTTTCTCTATACGATTTTGAAAAAGGAACAGCAACATCGCTATGCTCCATGGTACATTGTGATTTTCCAAAATGAATTCTTGATATATAATGACTATTTACAATGTAGCTATTATGTATTCTTATAAAATGTTCTGGAAGTGAATCCTGAAAGAATTTTAATGTTTTAAAAGCACTTACCGTCGAACCATTGACTCTTACAAAATCTGTCGTATTATTATCTGCTTTTAAAAAAAGCACCTCATTGGTATTTACAAACTTATAGTCACCATAGGATTTTAAACAGAGCGTATCATTAATATCTTCTGGCTTGTTAAATGTTAATTTTCTAAAACGAAATAGCGTACGGCGTAATACATTTTTATCTATGGGCGTCATAATATAATCTAATATACTATAACGTATTCCCTCTATAGCATACTTAGCTGTAGTTGACAATGCTATAAATTGTGGCAAGATGTCTACGTATTTTTGAAGTGCATCCAACATATAATATCCTGTGATACCAGAATTACTATGCTCAAGCTCTATATTAAGAAATACTAAAGAAGGATTTCTTTCTAAAATAATATCAAGACCTTCTTGTTCACTAGGAGAAATCCCAATACAGATAAAATTATTAAAATTTTCCATGGCAAGCTGTATAGCATATACGGTGTCTGGATTGCTGTCAATAATAACATAAGAATGTTCCATAACAATTCAATTTAGTGAGAAAATATAATGTGTTCTTAAGTGAAGAATTTTAGGGGTTCTAACACGTATTAAAGCTAGTTATTATATCCGTAATTTATTTACGGCTTTCCCATAATTCTAATACGGCATTCAAGTCAAAAACCCTTGTTTTTGTGCATCTGACTTGTTTTGATATTCTAGATATACGTTAGAAGTGTAGAAAAAGTTGTTCTCATTTATGATCTTTGATCACAAAATAAATAAATGCTATAAATACCTACAGAAGGTGTGATATTCTTCCTTGAAAAATACACCCAATTATAAAGTTTACCTATTGTGTATAAGTAAAGATTTTTTATACGCTTTCGCGAAAGCGGAATTAAAAAGAAAGTATTAGAATGGTATTAATCTGAGATTCCAATCTTGATGTAAATGCAAAAAGGCTCCTTGTAAAACAAGAAGCCTTTTGTACCCCAAACGGGTCAATTATCGAACTTTTTACTGCAAGATATAAGTTTGATTATAACTAGTATTTAGAAATTATTGTAATTTGCTTTCAGTTCTCTATTTTTATAGATGATTCACAGTATGTTTCTGGTGCTTCCCAACCAACATCACGTTGTGAATTGCTTTCAGTTCTCTATTTTTATAGATGATTCACAGTAGGAGATAGCTATAAACCAGAAGTAATAGTGTTGTGAATTGCTTTCAGTTCTCTATTTTTATAGATGATTCACAGTAATATAAAAGCAAGTAGTGAGGTATTTGTAGTTGTGAATTGCTTTCAGTTCTCTATTTTTATAGATGATTCACAGTAAAGAAAAATACTTATCTGACGAAAGACTAGTTGTGAATTGCTTTCAGTTCTCTATTTTTATAGATGATTCACAGTCTCTTCTATTTATGGGATTGCCTCTACGAGGTTGTGAATTGCTTTCAGTTCTCTATTTTTATAGATGATTCACAGTCGTTTTCACCCGTGTTCCCAAATTGTTTAAGTTGTGAATTGCTTTCAGTTCTCTATTTTTATAGATGATTCACAGTTTCAGTTTAATGATATATCTGTAGGATCTAGTTGTGAATTGCTTTCAGTTCTCTATTTTTATAGATGATTCACAGTCCTCTGTATACTTCTTACCTTTCATACTTGTTGTGAATTGCTTTCAGTTCTCTATTTTTATAGATGATTCACAGTTATTTATGACATTGTTGTAGAGAAGGGTCTGTTGTGAATTGCTTTCAGTTCTCTATTTTTATAGATGATTCACAGTTAAGTGCTGCACAAAGAGATGAGCTTACTGGTTGTGAATTGCTTTCAGTTCTCTATTTTTATAGATGATTCACAGTAATTAATTGAGCAAACAGAAACAATTACCGTTGTGAATTGCTTTCAGTTCTCTATTTTTATAGATGATTCACAGTTAGCGCAGAAAAAAGCAGATGCTACTGCGTGTTGTGAATTGCTTTCAGTTCTCTATTTTTATAGATGATTCACAGTCGCTGGTTACTGGCTTATCCTTATGCTTGCGTTGTGAATTGCTTTCAGTTCTCTATTTTTATAGATGATTCACAGTCAGTAACGACTTAAGTGTTGACCAGTCTTTGTTGTGAATTGCTTTCAGTTCTCTATTTTTATAGATGATTCACAGTAATTGCAATATCTCCTTCTTGTGGGTTTTCGTTGTGAATTGCTTTCAGTTCTCTATTTTTATAGATGATTCACAGTCCAAGATAAACAATGGAACTGGTGGAACCGGTTGTGAATTGCTTTCAGTTCTCTATTTTTATAGATGATTCACAGTAATTACAGCAAGGAGGATCTAGAAATCTTAGTTGTGAATTGCTTTCAGTTCTCTATTTTTATAGATGATTCACAGTATAGATGGTTACGGAAATCAGACATTTGTAGTTGTGAATTGCTTTCAGTTCTCTATTTTTATAGATGATTCACAGTATTGATCTCTTTTTGACTATTCACGATGAAGTTGTGAATTGCTTTCAGTTCTCTATTTTTATAGATGATTCACAGTGTTTTATGTTGTTGCTTCAAAAAATTGATTGTTGTGAATTGCTTTCAGTTCTCTATTTTTATAGATGATTCACAGTATCAAGAAAAAGGCGCTCCCTGGCTTAGGGTTGTGAATTGCTTTCAGTTCTCTATTTTTATAGATGATTCACAGTTCCCTTGCCAAAATGATAGATAAACTTACCGTTGTGAATTGCTTTCAGTTCTCTATTTTTATAGATGATTCACAGTAAAATTAACTATAAGGACACTACTATAGTAGTTGTGAATTGCTTTCAGTTCTCTATTTTTATAGATGATTCACAGTGAATCAGATATTAATGATTTAGGAGTTATTGTTGTGAATTGCTTTCAGTTCTCTATTTTTATAGATGATTCACAGTTATTGTGATTAATAATATTAAAGAGATCCAGTTGTGAATTGCTTTCAGTTCTCTATTTTTATAGATGATTCACAGTACAAACATATAAAAGCCTTAAGCAATGTACGTTGTGAATTGCTTTCAGTTCTCTATTTTTATAGATGATTCACAGTTCCCAATAAAAAAACAATAGAGGCAGCTTTGTTGTGAATTGCTTTCAGTTCTCTATTTTTATAGATGATTCACAGTCGTGCTTCTCGGCATCCTTTAGCAATGCCAGTTGTGAATTGCTTTCAGTTCTCTATTTTTATAGATGATTCACAGTCAGAAGCACTATTCGATAGAGCAACGTAGTGTTGTGAATTGCTTTCAGTTCTCTATTTTTATAGATGATTCACAGTAGGTAAGAGCCAGATAGATGGCATATCTCGTTGTGAATTGCTTTCAGTTCTCTATTTTTATAGATGATTCACAGTAGGTTGAGAAGTGGGACCACCTAAGGCACTGTTGTGAATTGCTTTCAGTTCTCTATTTTTATAGATGATTCACAGTGACGCCCATAAGACTCGGCAGGAGTAAACGTTGTGAATTGCTTTCAGTTCTCTATTTTTATAGATGATTCACAGTTAGTAAGCCGCACTCCTGAATGCACGCCGTGTTGTGAATTGCTTTCAGTTCTCTATTTTTATAGATGATTCACAGTAACAGGGAGGAACGACATTGCTGGAGATACGTTGTGAATTGCTTTCAGTTCTCTATTTTTATAGATGATTCACAGTGATAAACCCTCACGGGGCTCAGAGTGAGGCGTTGTGAATTGCTTTCAGTTCTCTATTTTTATAGATGATTCACAGTACGACATAGTCAAAGGGGCCGCCGTACTTAGTTGTGAATTGCTTTCAGTTCTCTATTTTTATAGATGATTCACAGTAGGACTTCAAGACATACTGCGTGCAAGATGGTTGTGAATTGCTTTCAGTTCTCTATTTTTATAGATGATTCACAGTTAGCATGAAATTTACTAGCGGTGACATATTGTTGTGAATTGCTTTCAGTTCTCTATTTTTATAGATGATTCACAGTGGTAATAAAAAAGTCGCATTCCTTGATTTAGTTGTGAATTGCTTTCAGTTCTCTATTTTTATAGATGATTCACAGTCGGCGACGTTTTGCACAATTTCGCGACCTAGTTGTGAATTGCTTTCAGTTCTCTATTTTTATAGATGATTCACAGTGACAAGCTCTTCGCCAACAACCCCGCGAAGGTTGTGAATTGCTTTCAGTTCTCTATTTTTATAGATGATTCACAGTTTGCAGGACAGTATGACCAAGACCCAACACGTTGTGAATTGCTTTCAGTTCTCTATTTTTATAGATGATTCACAGTCATAGTTTGCAACAGATGCTCAAAGAGGTTGTTGTGAATTGCTTTCAGTTCTCTATTTTTATAGATGATTCACAGTATGGGAGCGGTTTAATATGAGTAAAATATTGTTGTGAATTGCTTTCAGTTCTCTATTTTTATAGATGATTCACAGTGATCTGGTTGATGAGGTTAAGGAGGATTTAGTTGTGAATTGCTTTCAGTTCTCTATTTTTATAGATGATTCACAGTTTGGAGAAAAAATTACAGGTTATGAAATAGGTTGTGAATTGCTTTCAGTTCTCTATTTTTATAGATGATTCACAGTGCAATAACCCCAATCAAATAACAATACTATGTTGTGAATTGCTTTCAGTTCTCTATTTTTATAGATGATTCACAGTAGGGATATAGTAAGAGGTTTTCTCATACTCGTTGTGAATTGCTTTCAGTTCTCTATTTTTATAGATGATTCACAGTTGTGTCATGGTATACGAGATTTTAAATATTGTTGTGAATTGCTTTCAGTTCTCTATTTTTATAGATGATTCACAGTTTTATGATGATTTTACCATGAGAACTTATAGTTGTGAATTGCTTTCAGTTCTCTATTTTTATAGATGATTCACAGTAGCACGGGGTTTTAGTGGAGGGCTACATAAGTTGTGAATTGCTTTCAGTTCTCTATTTTTATAGATGATTCACAGTTTTAAGAAGTGGATGCTTCGTATAGAAAATGTTGTGAATTGCTTTCAGTTCTCTATTTTTATAGATGATTCACAGTAAATACAAGTCGATGGCGCTACAGAGTTACGTTGTGAATTGCTTTCAGTTCTCTATTTTTATAGATGATTCACAGTCTTTGTAAAAGGTTGCCTCTGTCCCTGGGTGTTGTGAATTGCTTTCAGTTCTCTATTTTTATAGATGATTCACAGTAATACACACACTGGTAAATCAATAGAAATAGTTGTGAATTGCTTTCAGTTCTCTATTTTTATAGATGATTCACAGTGATTTGTTAGTGAAGCGGTAGGGCTTATATGTTGTGAATTGCTTTCAGTTCTCTATTTTTATAGATGATTCACAGTAAACGAATGAAACAAATAAAAGAAAAATATGTTGTGAATTGCTTTCAGTTCTCTATTTTTATAGATGATTCACAGTAAAAGATGGAAGATTATAAAGGAGAAGCAAGTTGTGAATTGCTTTCAGTTCTCTATTTTTATAGATGATTCACAGTTAGAGGTAAGGACTGTTCATAACGGGATAGGTTGTGAATTGCTTTCAGTTCTCTATTTTTATAGATGATTCACAGTTCATCTTCTGACATTTCAATAGCAACATCGTTGTGAATTGCTTTCAGTTCTCTATTTTTATAGATGATTCACAGTCAGGCGATAAACTATCTTGCGTGAGATTGTGTTGTGAATTGCTTTCAGTTCTCTATTTTTATAGATGATTCACAGTAAATCAAAATAAAGCAATAGCAGAACTTTGGTTGTGAATTGCTTTCAGTTCTCTATTTTTATAGATGATTCACAGTTACGAAAACTTGATATTCTTATTCCTTACGTTGTGAATTGCTTTCAGTTCTCTATTTTTATAGATGATTCACAGTACCATATTGACTATTGTAGAGATGCTTACGGTTGTGAATTGCTTTCAGTTCTCTATTTTTATAGATGATTCACAGTCGAAGGGCGTGACGTACTAGAAGCTAGTTTGTTGTGAATTGCTTTCAGTTCTCTATTTTTATAGATGATTCACAGTAATAAAGCCCTAAGTATTAGCCAACTTTATGTTGTGAATTGCTTTCAGTTCTCTATTTTTATAGATGATTCACAGTTAAAAATGGAAAATTACCCACTTCATATTTGTTGTGAATTGCTTTCAGTTCTCTATTTTTATAGATGATTCACAGTGCCCTCCTTCGTGTTTACCTTCACTATCATGTTGTGAATTGCTTTCAGTTCTCTATTTTTATAGATGATTCACAGTAAGGACGCGATAAAAGACTTGGAGCGTTTTGTTGTGAATTGCTTTCAGTTCTCTATTTTTATAGATGATTCACAGTGCAATAATTTATTCTCGCTCTGCTCCTTGTGTTGTGAATTGCTTTCAGTTCTCTATTTTTATAGATGATTCACAGTAAGCCATAGACCACGTGCAAACGTATTTCGTTGTGAATTGCTTTCAGTTCTCTATTTTTATAGATGATTCACAGTTATTTAACCGTTGTAATACTTGTTTTAGTGTTGTGAATTGCTTTCAGTTCTCTATTTTTATAGATGATTCACAGTTCACCTTCATAGGCATATGTTGACCATGTAGTTGTGAATTGCTTTCAGTTCTCTATTTTTATAGATGATTCACAGTTCTGGTCTCTCCTTTCCTGTGTTTGCAAATGTTGTGAATTGCTTTCAGTTCTCTATTTTTATAGATGATTCACAGTATACCAGCCCTATTTGACTGGTATACTGTTTTTTAACAGGTGTTCTAGGATTTAAAAATGAGGGCTATAAATATGAGACTCTTAATATTAGGGAGTGATTTTTTTATTCTAAAAAAGTTCTAATTGCTGAGAGGGTGGCTCAGGTATAACTTCTTTCTGTCCGTGGAAAAGTTCAATCATTCCAAATTGTTTGTCGGTTATTTGCATTATACCAACTTTCCCCTTCTTAGGTAGTGCATTTTGAGTTCTTTTAATATGGACTGCCGCATTTTCTCGACTTGCACAAAATCTCATATAAATACTGAATTGGAACATTCCAAATCCATCATCTAATAAATCTTTTCTGAAACGACTAGCTGCTTTTCGCTCAAGACGAGTCTCAGTTGGTAAATCAAAAAATACGAGAACCCACATAGAACGATATTGATTTAAACGAGAAAAATGTTCTTCGTTAATCATTAATTTAAGATTACAAACTCAGGATATAATATTCGTCTTGATATTCCTGAAAAACATTCATATAAACTGTTTGTAGTGCGACTCATGGCAACCATAAGTGGACTCCATTTCCCATCTATTAATACATCCATTGCAGGTAGTGTCAGCAATTGAGATTTTAAATTTGTATTGAGTTCACTCATATTACTACCAGATTCTGTGATTTCATAAACAATAGCATCAACATAAATACGATAAGGTTCCATAATGTCATCAGCAAGACAAAATGCATTGTATTTATTACGATGGAAAATACCTACAGAAGGTAACATACCACTACTCACTAATGCTCTAGCTGTAATAGCCCTCAAAATCGCATACCCGTAGTTTAATAAATTATTAGGAGCAATACCTTTTTGATTTCTACTAAAGCCATTAATATCATCAAAAAGAGATTGGAAATAATATGCAGCTGCTATAGCTTCATGATTCCCTGTATCACCACTTTTCACCTCCTTAGCCCATCGTTTTAGTTTTAATGCGTTACGCTTTCGCGAAAGCAAATGATTTGCTTGATTTTCGATCTTCGCCTCTATAGTTTGTTGCCAAAGATTTTTTTTAAGGGGAAGACTTGCATTAAGTTGATCACGCATTCGTTCCGTTTGCTCTGTATGCCCTACAAGAGGTTGTAGTAGCGCACATGGAAGATGTTGTTTATCACAGGTAATGACAGCCGTTTTGTTTTGGACAAGTTTCATCATTAATCCGTTAGTAATAGTAATTTGAGGATCTTCCAGTACAATATATCCCAAGTCTTCAATTGGAACAGTCTTTTGTTTTTTTGCTTCATCTGGATAGCTTACTACTAATTGCTCATTTTTTGTGCTGAGATAAGCTGGATTTCCAAAAAATAAAGTGCGTTTAATCATTTAATCACTTTTTTAATAGTACCAAGTTTGTCAATTTCTAGCTTAATACACCTGTCAACAATCTTAAAATTATTTTCGCACATTGTAGTTTGAAGCTTATTTTGACTTCCTAATTCTCCAAACTTTGATTTAGGCGAATAAGGACTTATTAAAGAAGCAATATCAAATCGAGTGAAATAACACTCTTTACCAGATGCCTTGTCCATCTTATAGATATTGTTGATTTGAGTAGGTGTTAAGTTTTTAAAATCAATTAAAAGTGGATTATTTTTTTCTTCCTCATTTGGCACATATACCATGTCATTAGGCGATAGCGAGAATAAAAACTGTCCTTTCAAATTATTAATTGGCACACCAGTTCGTTGTTGTTTGGGTAAAGAAGCTTCTTCTTTTTGCCAAGCAATTACTTTTTCAAGAGGTATAGTCTCATAATTTCTTTTTTGCTTTTTATCATCCCAATAAATTGCAAAAAAGAGATTAGTACCTTTTGCAGCTTCAACATACTTTTTGCTTTTTGCCCCTTCTTCTCCTACACTAAACTTATTTCCTACTTCATAAATTCTAACTTTTTTTATTGGTTGGTGTTTTTTGCCTTCATTAAGAAGTTGGATATTTTTGTTCATCTCATCAATTCCATCAGAGTTAAACGCTAGATCAAAACGTTCTTTTCCCTTTTCGTCAATATAATTCTTTAAGTGATTTTCAAGGATTCTTTGAATTCCAGAATCTGTGGTGCTTTCTAGTTGTTTTCGAGTAAACTTCTCGGATAGTGGAACACGAGTAGCTGTAGCCTCAACATTCTCATAAATAGCAATTTTAGATACTATCTTGCCGTCTTGTTCAATAGGGTTTGATTTAAAGTGTTTTTTTGTTTTTACTAAATCTTCTTGAAAATCTTTAACCGTTTTTGAAATAATTTCTTTGATAGTCTTGTCAATAATCATTTCCCAAGTATCAATAGCCAAATTTATAGAGACAAATCCTTTTTCCTTTTTGATGAGTACTTTTCCAGAAACGGTCTCTCTATGTAAAGGCTTGCGTATCGCCCAATTCTGACCTTTAGTTTGTTTAACGAATTCCTTTTTAAATTTATCGGTTTTCTTAACCCATTGTTGTGTTTTATTGTTGGTCTTATTAATAATACGAAGATTCTGTTTAAAACTGACCACTGTTGTTTCTAGGGCTTCTTTGGCGTCGGTTGTAAAACCACTCCAAGGTTGATGATAGGTTTTGGCAACTGAGATTGTTTTTATATTGCCATTTTTAGTATCTCTGATTTGTTTTTTCTCTACAGTTCTTAATTTTGAAACAAGAGAGTGGTTTTTCCGCTCTGTATTTAAAGATGTTATATAGTTAATATGGTCTTTGGTTGTACAAGCGATGACTAAAGCATCTAATGCATGATGGCGATGATCTATACGCTTCTTACTGAAACCTTTTGAAAGTTCATCAGGCACTTGCGTTCTGAACGCATTTATTTTTTTGTCCCAATATCCAAAATCCTGAGATTGACTCAATTCGTTTAATCTCATAAAACGCGGGGCAATAAGTTCGTTCCATTTATCATTCAGACCCCAGTCTTTTTTTAACTTGGATGTGATAGCCCCATTAATAGGTACTAAATTTTTAGAAGTGGCTTCTTTTTCGCCATCTTCTCTTACAATATTACTTAATAAACCTTTGATGAGTTTACTTATATAACGACTATCATTAAGCTGTCTGTTAATAAATCCTTCTGGAATTTCCTCACTCAAAAGTTTTGTGAGTTTGGATTTATTTTTCCTGAAATAATGTCTACAATGGTTTTCAAAATTTTCCAAAGATAAAAGTGTGACTGTTTTACCTTGTCCTAATTCAATAAGTTCTCCACCTCTCTTTTTTAGAAAAGCATAAGCTGTTTCATTCCCTTTTTCCTCATTTACAACACTTTCACAAATTACCTTATTACTCATTGAATTGTCAAAATAGCGTGATTGCGGAATAATATGTTCAATTTGATATGCCGTAGAAAATAATTTACTAAGAGGAATAGTTTTTCCTGTATATGGCGAAATATAGCCTTGTTCTAACCAAAGTTTATAGCGTGTTAGTTCAGACCTAGTAGGCGATGTATTCCTTCTAATTTTTTCTATTTCGTCAAACGAAACTTCATTGTAATTAACATTAGGATTATCGTAAACACCTTCCTCATATAATTTTAAAATTTCTTGATGACTTGGAGAAAAAGGACGTACATCATCATTAACAGTTGAATCGTTTTTTATTTCTTGTAGGAGTGATTTGATACGCTCATTAGTGTTTTCTTTTTCATTAATGGATTTTGATATACGCTCACGAGTTTTTTTGTCATTTTTCATCTCACGACCTAATTCTAAGTGTATCTCATCAAAAAGAGCATCATAGATTTTTTTACCATCTATTTCGGTATAAGTGCCATAATACTCCCAGATATCACGAACTACTCGCAAGGTTTCTAACATTACCTGCTCTACAATAGGGTTGCGCAAACTATGTTGCTTAAAATTGTCAAGATATGTTGTAATATCTTTAGGTCGTTTCCATTGTTTAATACTACCTACCTCAGAATGTCTGTTATAAATAGCGTAACAAGCTTGATAGGTATTTAAACCGCTTAATGGATTTGCTTTTGCTTTCGCGAAAGATTTTAAAAGCCTTTGCGGGATATCATCATCTTGAATAAGATCAAGTTTATTAATATCAAAATTAATTGTTTCTAGCCTTTCTAAAATAGAAGTTATACGAGATTTCAATTTTTCATCTACTGAATTCTCTTCCCAATAGTTACCCATTCGCATTACAGTAAGCATTTTTTTTATGGCTTTTTCTGAATAAGCGCCATAACTACTTTCAAAGGGAGGGAATTTCTTGAAGTTTTCTACAAAACTTTGCTTGTCCAAATCATTCTTAGTAGCAAAAGTACCCAATGCAGTTTCAAACTCATTCTTATCAGTAACTGAATAGATAATATGCCAAAGTGATTTAATAAATTCATTGGTTAATATCTTGTCAATATCTACATTTTCTAGCTTAGATAGTTTCGATTTTATTTGTCCTCTTGTATCATTACAAGGATATTTTTTTTCGATTACGTAATTCCAACGATGAGTTTTTTCTGAAAGTTTAAAATTTTTTAAAAAAGCTTTTTGATCAATTTCTCGTCTATCATTCAGAAAATCAAAAAGTGCAATCCAATCATCATCTTTAGAAATAAACTTGGAGGTTACATCTATATCTTCAACTTCATCAAGTTTATAGATTTTTAAATTATGAAGGAACTGCCATAGCCTGAATTCTTGAAAAATGGGGTTAGATTTTGAAATAGCTTTAAGAGGTTGTTTTACAAACTCACTGTTTTCGTTTTTATAAAAGCGACTTTCATAAGGACAATCTGCAATACTAGATTTCTTACTCTTTAATGGGCGTTGGTAAAAAGTAATATCTTCAATAAAGAGGTATTTAAAATCTCGTTGAGCAATATTTTTTTGATGTGCTTCATTTCGGGGATATAATTCTTCAATACATTTTTTATACAAATCCCTGTCCTGTAAATCTTCGTGAAAAGAAATTTGTTTTTCAAGAATCGCATTGAGTTCTTCACGGTAGAATTTACGTTCAATAGTTTTGACAAGTCTGCCACGTATCTTCTGAGTAGGGTTTTGTAAAAGACTTTCATAAATGTATTGTCCAACCGTCTTGCGAGAGTTTAAAATATCATTCTCAGTTTTTTTCTTAATAGCAATCCAATCTTTTTCTGAATCAACTGCTCTAAAACTTCTATTCTCATTCCCTTCTTTATCTGTTTTTACTGTGCCGTCTTTATCTAAAGTGATGGTAGTGATAAATTCTTTAGTTTTTCCCTTCCATTCAAAAAGAGACTCTTTACTTTGTCTACGATAAATCCATCCATTTTCTAAAATAATATTGTACCAAGTACCTTTCGCATTTATATCTTCTGTTGCTAAGACATCTGAAACCTTAAGAGCATAAAATTCTTCAACTTTATCTTTAGAAATATCTTCTTCCTCTCCACGTAGTTGATAATATCCACGTTTTTGATTAAAATTTAAAAGTATCCAAGCCAACTCTTCCTTTGTAATAGGTTTAGAAAGGGCTTTCTTTCTTAAATAATAAATAGTCCAATCATAAGGAATTTTTGTTCCTTGATCATTAGCTTTAAACTCCGAAATCATTTCTTCAAAACTATCTTTAAACAAGAATTCATGTTTGTCAAGTTTATTTGTAAAATAGTTAAGTTTTGGTTCTGTTCCTTTTTTAAACTGTCCCAAGTGTTTTTCAAAATCTATACTTGATGCATAATGTTTAGGTAGATATTTCAATATGTTTAGGACTCTATGTAACCTGTCTCTACGAAGATTGTCCCTTTGATATAATCTTCTAGTTCCTCGATAATTTGTCCGTTCAGCAGTTTGAGATATAGAAATTCCTGCATCAAATTTCCCCAATATGCCTTGATCCATTGGAATTATTCGACTACCAATCCCTTCAATACTTCCCGCCTTTTTTTCAAAATTTGAATGTACAAAAGCCCACCCAATCGAGTTTGTCCCCAAATCTAATCCTAATATTCTTTTCATTTTAATATAATTTCCTTAAAATTAGGAAAATATATAAAATGACATTGTGGTTTTCCGTAATTGTAGTAAAAAAGATTTTATTATCTTTATCGTACTGAAAGCAATTCACAATAAGGATTATTCCGTTGTGAAAACATTCAAGGTGGTGTAATCTTACATCGCCTTTTTTATTACTTTACTTAATTAGAAAATTACAAATAAGTATAAAGTTACTTCCTGTAGAAAAATACCTACAGACTTTATCGTAATTATCAAACTTTTGATACAACATATAAGTTTGATTGTAGCCAGTAGTGATATTCGATAACTGCACTAATTAATTACAGTTTGATGCTCAATTAAGGGCTGTTAATTGTTCTCCATTATTATACATGAAGCTCCTTCCTAATAAGTAGTTTAATGATAATACCTATTTGCCCTAAGTGATATAAAATATGATGAATAACGCCTTCTAGTGCAAACTCAAATGGGTATCTACTTTTGTGATTGTCTTCTGTGTATGTTTTTTCAAGAAAAGAATCATCTTTATCTTTGAGAAGTATGATTAATGATAAAATACTTTTTTCATAATCTTCTTTTAGTTGTTTCCAACCAATGGTTTTAAGTTCCTCATTAGAGCGCCAATGATCAGGTTGATAGACTTGTTGTATTAAGAGGTGTTCTTTTATCTTATTGATCACATCTATATTTAAAGCTGTTAAATGTCCTATAATCTCTGCTACACTATAAATCTCTGGTATAGGGCGTATGAATGCAGTATGGTTTGAGATACCATCTATCTTCTCCATAAGATTAGCCCCTAGCCAAAGAGATTTATAATTTATAGCTTCTAATTGTTGTGCATAGATTTGTATGGTTGTATTCATAATTTTAGTAAAAAGTATAGAACTATACCCAAAAGCCCATTAAGAAAATGTGGTGCAATATTTATGGATCAAATGGGTAAATAGTTCTACTTCTTGGTGTTAAAAGTTTGATAAGAAAACTATATAATATATCTATATTGAATTTAACAATACATATAAATTAAAAGTTTTTAGAATTAGCCTTCAACAAGATGTCGAAGGGTTATTAATTTTGAATATTTGTAATTATTTAAGAGATAAAAAAGTTACTGTAATTTTATCTGTAAGAAAGTTTTTCATAACAGTTATTTCAGATTTTCCGTTAATCCATTTTAAAACAATAGGTTTATCCGAAAGATGTGAAGGTTCCAAATTAATGTAACCTTCACTAATATTGCTTTTTTTATCCCTTAAATTAAGGGATTCTACCTCAGTTTTCATAGAATAACATTCATTAGGACTCCCGTATCTTTCAATGTATATTTGAATTATCTCATCTAATGTATATCCTCTTAAGTGTAAACTTATATGTTCTATTACTCCATTATTATCAGTTTTAATAAGAACGTTCTTTTTCCTTATATCTTGGCTTTTAACTTGAACATCTGGAATAACCCGATAATTATTTTGACTTGTTTGGAAAAGATTTAATTTAATATTTTGTGATACATTTTTCCTTAACAAATGATCATAGAAAAAATGTTGATTAAAAAGCAATGATATTAATATTTTCATTTATTTACATAGAATTACTCCGTTTGAGAAAAAGTCCAATTTTGAATCTAACTAATAGTACAACCTAGTTGTGCATTTATTAGAATAATAAAACAGGCTATCTAAAACTAGCTAACCTGTTTCTAAATATATTACAGCTTTTTGAAAGTTATTTCACTTCTATTATTTTTATGTCTTAAAAATGCTTTAATCTCAAAACCTTCTTTTCTCCAAATAATCCATAACGGTTGCTCCTCAAAAGTACCTTCTCTTAAATCAAAAGTACTCTTCTTTAAGTGTTGAGTAATATTACCGTTTTCATCTCTTATGAATGTTTCATTTTCAAGTTGCCTATTTTCAATAATTTGTATATGCTGTGGTTTTCCATAAGCAACATTAAAGTTATCATAAAAATCACGATCTAACATTCCTTGAAAGTTGATGGTTACTGAATGAACTAAGTCATTTTCGTTAGTTTCCAAACTAATATGGTTATAGATCATCCCAAAATAAAACTTAGAAATCGAATTGTCTTTAATGTAAAATACTTTATTTCCAAAAATTTTATTTTCAAAGTCTCTATCTATAGTATTTTCTACAAAAGAAATAGATTTACCTAATAATTTTTCAAACTCCATTTCCTTCATAAAACTATTTTTCGAACTCAACATTAAAATTAAAAGTAAGATAATATTTCTCATTTCTAGCAGTCAAAAGGATTACTTAAACCTAAAATACTGGTTATATATGGAGCTGGGCTAGGTATTGGAAACGGTTCAATGTTCGTACTAAATGAACCACCAGCTAATGCTAAGTTAAACATCATTCTATTCCTAAAAAAATCATCCAACGAAAATTCAGAGATATCAGGATTTTCAAAGAAATATAAATCCGTTTCTTTCATTGCTTCAGTTACTGCTATTGCTGTCAAATTAGCTGCCTGCCCATTTGTTAAGAATGTTGGCATCGTAAAATATATAATATTCATATTGATATCAATCTCTCCATAATATGGACTACCATTGGGTCTTACCCCAGCAGTATAAAAAGTATGATTAAAATTTGTCACAGCACATCCTTTTTGTGGTGCTCCAGGTGGTTGTGCATATTCAAAACTTCTGCAATCTGCTCCTATTAGGGGATTTGCATCAGGATTAGCCATTAAAATTTGTAGAGCATATTCGGCAAACTCAAGATTGTCTTCATTGTCAAAAATCCAATCAATTTGTTCTTGAGTAAGATCAGGCTCCAAAAAATCATTTAAGCTAAAAATAAGATCTAAATCATAGATTATTCCTACTACTGGATTTGTGTCAATTTCTTCAGCACAACCTCCATTTGGATTGCACTCACAAGGATCTCCATTAGGTTCATGACAAAATTCTGGAGCATCTTCTGGAAGGCAGGGATTACGAACGTGCTTTCCGACACTTTCACTTGATTTAAAAACAACAACTGTTTCTGAGACACATATAGGGTGTCCACAAGGAGTAGCGTGTGGGTTATGTTCTGGGTGAGTACAAGGTGCATCACAATTTATGGTGGTTGAAATTTCTACTCCACTTCCATTACTACTTCCATCTCCTCCATCTCCGTCACCCCCGTCAGCACCTCCACCTCCACCATTTCCACTGTCACTATCAGGATTTGGGCAATTACTTTTTATTTCGGCGTTTATAACTTCTCCATCAGACAAAGACTCTTTTGCTAAATAAGAACCTTCAATGTTATAATAAATAGACTCCCCTGTGAAGGTAAAAAAATACTCAGGATCTCTATAGTCAGGATTCCAATTTGCATCAGGACGGTACTCCATTATGTAGGAGAAAAAACCTGTTGAAGATTCTTTAATAATCAAGTTAAAGATCGATTTTACGGTTGAGTCATTACTCTCAATAGAAGTGAGCAAAAATGTGTAATTCTTACGATCATATTGATCTGTTATTTGAATAATCTCTCTTGTTTGTAGTGTTCCAATAACGAGATCAGGTTCATTAGATCGATTATTAGTATTTGATTTACTAATAGTAAAGTGTCCTCGACTATCTCCTTTTGTAGAAAGATAATCCATCACGTCTGGAATCTCATCTGTAGTCACATTGCTTTTAAATGTGAGAGAGTTTGACACTTGTGTTTCTTGTGTTTGAAGTGATGACGGTTCATCATCTTTTTGGCAACATAAAAATAGTGTCATTGCCGTAAGAACAAGAAATATTCTTGCTCTCCAAAATCCTACATTTCTAATCATTTTTCATTTATGGTTTTAAATTAATATTCAAATTAAAGAGGATGTTTAAAAATTTAGGGATGTTCAAATATAGATACAAAAGACACGAAACATTTTGAAAATGAGTGAACTGACTGATCTAATTAGAGAACTACCTTTAAAATTTGCAAATACCTCCTTTTGCACTAAGCAAGTGACAATTGTTTAGGATACAATTCACTCTTTTAGGCACAGGAATAAACCTATCTTTTGACTATAAAAATTTTTAGGGAAGAATTTTTGAAAGCAATAACGATTACTTTAAATCATAGATTTTTAATCCTTAATAAAACACAAGCCCTTTTCCGAAAAAACTAAAAAATCCAACCGAACCTTTGGAGTGAAAGAGCGTCAAGTGTACTCATTTACAATTATGATTTGTTTAATCTAGGTTGAACTATAAAAAAAGAACTTGTGTTTATCACAAACATTTCAATTCATACTTTTTGAATACGATTTGTTTATATTTGTGTGTTAAAGTCCCTATTATTTTAAGAGACTTGATCACTAATCATTACAAATATAGACAAAAATCAACATAAAAAAGATAATTGTCATAATTATTTATGAATCATAAGGAAAAATTAATTCACTATCTCAAAGAAAAAGGGTATTCTAAGAACAGTTTTTATGAGCGTACAGGGCTTTCTCAAGGGTTTTTGGATAGAGGTAAAAGTTTAGGAGTGGATAATGCTAGCACTATCTTAAAAGCATACCCTGACTTAAATATCTTTTGGTTTATAATGGGTGAAGGAAATATGATTGTAAGTCCAGATGCTTTAAATAATATTTCATCAAAGGACATTAGAAATGATGTCTTTGTAAAATCTATTTTACAATTAGTTGAAAATACATTAAAGGGGAAACTTGACGAATTAGAAAATGTACTTTATTTAATATTGGCAGATTTAAAAGCTAAGGACGCAATAAGCGAGACTACTAAAGAACTTAGTAAAACAAACAAAGACCTATCAAAATGATCTTTAGATTGGTTATTATTTGATTTAATAACATAGCAAATTCATCACTTTCAACCTTTTTAGCATTTTCTTTTAGTTCTTCTAAAATTATTTCTAATTGTTGCTTATAAACAGCCAAAGTAATTTGCTTTAGTCTATATTGTTCTTTCAATTCTTGAATCCTAAACTTTAATTCAATAATTTTTCTATAATAATCAATCCCTTTCCCCATTATCTTTTTCCCCTTTAAGCAATTCATTACTAGCATCTATAATCTCTTCCATAACTTCAATCTTTAAATCGTTAATAGAAGAGAGGTAATCAAGTTGTTTTTTAACAAATCGAATAGTAAATAAGATTAAAATTGAAGTTCCAGAAACATATATCCAAGTCATTGGATTATCCAAAACTATGTTACTATTAATTACGAAATAAAACTGAAGTACATAACAAAAAATTGGAACAAACAACGATACAACATAAGGTCTCAAGTACAAACCTGTCATTATTAAAATGGGGGAAATTGTTTGAGTTAGTGACCATATAAAATTAGCTTGATTAGACCAGCCGTGTAAGTTATCTAAAGTTATATTGAAATAATCATAAATCTTGTCAAGGTATAATATTAACCCTGACAAGATTATTAAAGATGTGGCAAATATTTTAGCCACCTTGTTGCCCTTGATTTCCTGGTCTGACATTTTCAGTTTTATCTACTAATTGAATTTCAGTTTCCTCAGAAATTCTCTCTGGAGGAGTACAGCTTGCTACCAATCCGATAATAGCGAATAGCGTGATAATTACATTTTTTTTCATCTTATTTAAGGTATTTAGATTAAACAGAAATAATTTAATCTTTTCCTTTATGATAAAATGAAACAGCCCTTTATAGTTATAAAATAATTATTAACGATAAGGGTTGCTAATATACTGTTAATGATTAAATTAAAACAATAATAAAACCTCAATAATACTACGGTAAAAACGTAATATTATTGAGGTTTTTCGCTTTTAAGCTAATTTTAAATAGGAAATGTATTATTGTAAATAAGCTAAATACTACGTTTGTGTATGTGTTCAGCGTATGAAAACCTTGAATTAAGCTACTTTCCTTTGCTTGCTATCGGGAATTAATTTATAGCATACATACAATACAGTAACGATCACTGTAGGGGCTACCCAATAAAAATTTCGATCAATCCATTCTTCTTTAAGTTCTATCTCTACAAGCCTTTTTAATCGTGGGTTTCTTTCAGCTTTGATACGTCTAAAGATAGGGGGATAAAGAGCTACTTTATCTTGATTGTTCTTGTTGCTATTCAAAGCAAGTGACATACTAAGCTGACTCCATTCTAGGTTTTCTACTTTATCCAATAAAAGGTCTTGTTTAGCTTCTATACGTTTCTGTGCAATAAATGTTGCTTTAGAATTAGTAAGTTCATTAAAAGTGTTTCCAACAACACTACCTATAGAAGCTGTAAGTAAATCCATATTGTTTATGGATTTTTTTGAAGGCTCTTGCTTTATGAGTTCACTTAACTTGCCTTTATTGTGACGTACCCTACAGGCTTTTGTTCTACATTTAGCAGAGCAATATATTTGCCTTTTGTTCTTTTGGTCAAAGATTTTTGAGCATTATTTACAGTTTAATTCCATATATTTGATTCCCTTTTAATTTAATTTCTCCCTAGAAATTAGATCCCAATTTCTCTCAAACAACGTTACACGTGTAACGTTGTTTGTTTTAAAAATCGTAACTCTATAGTAGTTATTATAAAGTCAAATAATGCTTCGCTATGTTACAAAGGATTACTTAGCATTTATTCAAATAATAAGAAACACTATTGTCTTAATAATAGAAATTTTCAATGAACTGTTTTATTTCAATATCTAAGTAAGTAGAAAAAACTTCCAATAAAATTTCCATTTTAAGTATTCTAATAGGTAACTGCATTGGTTAAAAGGATAGTTGATAACAAAACCTCTATGTGTATAATTTTCTAAGCAAGTGGCAAAAACTTCTAAGCCTATTTCTTTAGGAAAACAGGATATAACTCTGAAAGAGTGTAACGGTTATACTTTTTCATACAGTAGTATCAATAAAAACATGATCCCTCTGTAATTTCCTAAGAAAGTAGCAAGAACTTCCAAAGCCTGTTTCTCTACGAAAACAGGGTGTATCTCTCAAAGAGCGCAACGTTTATACTTTTTTAAACGGTATTATCAAGAAAAACACGCTCCCACTGCAATTTCCTAAGAAAGTAGCAAAAACTTCCAAGCCTATTTCTCTAGGGAAACAGGGTATACCTCTTAAAAAGTGTAGCGTTGATACCTTTTCAAACAGTAGTATCAATAAAAACCCTCTCCCACTGTAATTTCCTAAGAAAGCAGCAAAAATTTCCAAAGCCTATTTCTCTAGGAAAACAGGGTGTACCTCTTAAAAAGTGTAGCGTTAATACCTTTTCAAACAGTATCATCAATAAAAACACGTTCCCACTGCAATTTCCTATGAAAGTAGCAAAAATTTCCAAAGTCTATTTCTCTAGGAAAATAGGCTATACCTCTTAAAGAATGTAACGTTTATTCTTTTTCAAACAGTAATATCAAGAAAAACACACTCCCACTTCAATTTCCTATGAAAGTAGCAAAAACTTCCAAGCCTATTTCTCTAGGAAAACAGGGTATACCCCTTAAAGAGTGTAACGTTTATTCTTTTTCAAATAGTAATATCTATAAAAACACGCTCCCTCTGGAATTTCCTATGAAAGTAGCAAAAACTTCCAAAGCCTATTTCTCTAGGAAAACAGGGTGTACCTCTTAAAGAGCGCAACGTTTATATTTTTTCAAACAGTAATATCAAGAAAAACACGCTTCCTCTGGAATTTTCTAAGAAAGTAGCAAAAACTTCCAAAAGCAAATTTCTTAAGGATTCTCTAAGAAAATCTATACTCAATAGAGAAGATGTTTTTGTTGAAACATAATTTTCAATAAAAATACGCTCCTTCTGGAATCTCCTAAGAAAGTAGCAAAAATTTCCAAGAGCAGGTTTCTTAAGGATACCCTAAAGAACCTTTAAGAAAACCTGTGTTCAATAGAGAAGATGTTTTGTTGAAACACAATTTTCAATTAAAAGTGCGTTCTCGTTGGAATTTCCTAAGAAAGTAGCAAAAATTTCCATAGCCTATTTCTTTAAAAATAAGGTGTGATTACAACACTTTATTGGAGTTTGGTACTTCTCTAATTTTTCAATTCATTTTTAATCAATGATTTAGGTATTCAGAAAACACCGATTTTGTCACTTTACCAAAGTCGCGCCAAGGATTTCCCACTTCTTTATTCAAACTTTGTTATCAATTATGAACAAAGAAGGTTAGAAAGTGCATCCTTTTTTAAAGAAACTAAAAAAATGTGCTAATCATAAACTGTTAAAAAAGAAAATGAAAAATGAAGAAAAAGAAAAAACAAATGCTATACATTTTTGATCGCCAAAAATTAAAGCAAGCTGTAAAACAGAAAAATAAAAATCATCCTGATTTTGATAACAGAATAAGAAAAGGAAAACTTTTAACCCTATGTACTCTTTTTGAGAACTATCAAAACTTACTAAATGAAAAAACTACTGGGCATACTTATGAGTACCCTTATTTTTGTAATGACATTTCCAAAATCGACATTGGTTCAGATACTATGCCAATGCTTTATGTTCATGCTCGTAAAATAGCTCAAGAGACAGGACAAGATGTAAAAACTATTAAAAATCATATTCGTCAACTTAGACATAAATCCAATAATTTGATAACTATCGTTGATTATCGCACAGGATCTAGTTTTGGAGTAAAGATTCCATATCACTATTTCATGAAGGTCTTAGTATTAAAACGGGATAGGTACTTTCCATTGGATTACCAATAAATTACTTAAATGTAATTTATTTTAATTATATTCGTATCTGAATAATTAGTATGACTTTATTTTAGAATGATAGACAAGACATCTTTATCCTTAGATCAGATTATCAAAGTATGTTTGCAAAAACGCTTTAAAACGCTTGATTTACCATTTGTCACGAATAGACAACTTCATCATTGGAAAGCTACAAGGCTTTTAAATGAAGAGCGCGAATTAGCATCTAGTGGAAAAAAGAATGAATTTGACTTCTTTGATGTGGTATGGATTCGTTGTATTGTCCTAATGCGATCTTTTGGTGTTGATAATTTGCTTATCGCTAAAGTGAATAGTGATATGTCAAATAAAGATCAAGACAGTAAGACAGTATCACTATCCATATTTCAAAAACAGATAGCTGAGACATTGTTTGATAAACAAAACTGTTTTCTTATTGTTTCAGAACAAGGAGATGGAAGGCTTGTTTCTAAAAATGAGTATGCAAATATGATTAAGGATTCTATAGCGAGACATCATTTAAGTATAACCTTAAATATTCTAATTAAAGAAATGCTTTCGCTTTTAGATTTTGATAGTGATATTCAAAAGATCATAAAATATTATTTAGATACGGAATAGAAGTAATGTAGGAAAGGATAAAAACTTTCACTGCAAGTATGGACGGAAGAACAGGTTTAAAATCATGTTCCTTCAATTTATCTTCTTATTCTATGCCTACAGAAAATGCAAATACAGAGGTTTCAAAAGCCCTTAGTATTGAAGAATTACGAAAATTCGATGGCTTCGATGATATTACAGACGAACAAGCCTTGGAGATTATAGAGACGTTAAAGCAATTAGCTTTAGTAATTATTAAAACATTCAAAAAGCAGTAAGTAGCTGTAGCTAGATCACTTTTGTTTGTATCATATCACATAGAAATAAAAGTGATCTTTAAAAGTAAGCACAGAAACAAAGCGATAGAATGGACTATATAAAGCCTAGAGCAGATTAGTTGTTGTGTTAGTTACATAGAGAAAAATAGCATTTTATGAAAAAGAATGAGTTCACAGCTTTTGCAAAGTATGCAAAGTCCTCAAAAACCAAGCAAATTAATATGCAAGGCAAAGCTGTCATATATACACGTGTATCTACTAAAGAACAGGCTGAGAATAATGCTTCCTTAGAAACTCAAATGAAGTATTGTGAAGTTTATGCGAAAAATAAGGGAATTGAAGTTATGGAATACTTTGGAGGAACTTATGAATCTGCAAAATCAGATGAGCGTAAACACTTCCAAAAGATGCTTACTTACGTTAAAAGACATAAAAAGGATATTAGTTACATCATTGTGTATTCTTACGATCGATTTTCACGAACAGGAGCAAGTGGCGATTATATAAGCAAACAGCTAATGAAAGAGGGTATAGTTGTGCTATCTGTAACACAAGATGTAGATGCAACAACCGCATCTGGATCATTTCAACAGAGCCTTTATTATATGTTCTCACAGTTTGACAATGAACTTAGACGTGATAAGTCAGTTTCAGGAATGCAAGAGAAACTTCGTAAAGGCTATTGGATAGGCTCTATTCCCTTTGGATATACAAATCTAAATCCAGGCAAAGGAAAAGAACAGAATATCGTTATAAACGATCAAGGGAAGCTATTGCGATATGCTTTTAAGTGGAGGGCTAGTGAAAATTTAAGCTATAGAGAGATTGCAGAAAGACTTGAAAGAAAAGGGTTAACTATTAAATACAAGAAGCTAAGTGATTACTTTAGAAATCCTTTCTATTGTGGTTTAATAGTAAGCGCACATATTCCTAATGAAGTTGTACAAGGCAAGCACGAAGCGCTTGTCTCAAAAGAGTTATTTTTAAAAATAAATGATTCTTTGAGAAACAAGGATAAAAGCCAATCGTATAATAAGGATGAGGAAAATTTACCTTTAAAACAATTTATTAAAGCAAGTTCTTGTGGAGGGTATTACACAGGGTATCTCGTAAAACGAAAAGGATTGTATTATTACAAGAATAATCGAAGTGGGAGTAAAGAGAATAGAAGTGCAAAAGTAATGCACTTGAAATTTGAAGAGATACTAAAGCAATATCAATTGAGCGATCAAAAGTATATAGCCCCATTAAAAGAGGTAATGAAGTACACCTTCTTAGAACACCATAAAGAGCAGTTACAAGAATCAAAAGCGATAGAAAAGCAAGTAAGAGACTTAGATAATAGAATAGAACTATTAGAAGAGCGGTTTGTTTACAATGAAATATCAAGAGAGCAGTATTTGAAGTTTAAAGTAAAATCTGAAAAGGAGCGAATTAAAAAGCAAGAATATTTACAAGCAAACAGCTTAGATGTATCGAACCTTGAAAAAGCAGTAGATTATGCAGTAGATTATTCCTCGCAACTAGCGGTATTATGGAGTTCAGGAGATTTGGAAACAAAAAAGAGAGTTCAAAATATGGTGTTTCCAGACGGAATCCTATTTGATCACAAAAATGACCGTTATCGAACCATTAGAGTAAATTCTATTTTTGGCGCAATCCCAACAATAATGGGGAATATGGGAGGAAATAAAAACGGGACACCATCAAAAAATATGAAGGTGTCCCGTTTAGTACTCGAGACGGGACTTGAACCCGTACGTCCTAATGGACATTGGATTTTAAGTCCAACGTGTCTACCAATTCCACCACTCGAGCAGCTGTCTTGCGGAAGCAAAACATTGGTATATTTTAATTCAGTATATCAAATTTAGTAGAGCGAAAGACGGGATTTGAACCCGCGACCCCCACCTTGGCAAGGTGATGCTCTACCCCTGAGCTACTTTCGCATGATGTGTTCTTTTATGAACGTTACTGCTTCAAACAGCGGATGCAAATTTACAGCTTTTCTACATTTAGCAAAACCTTTTTCAAAAAAATATGCGACTTAATGTGCATTATCTTAAAAATAAATAGCAAAAATTTGTTTTTCAGTGGATTACGAAGTCTTACTTTCTTTCTTTTTTACAATCATCCGCTTGATTTCGTTTAGCTTCATAAGTGCCTCTACAGGGGTAAGTGTATCAATATCTGTGTGTAAGATTTCTTCTTTGATCTGTTCCAGCAAAGGATCATCTAGATTAAAAAAACTCAATTGCATCTCATCTTCTGTAGTTGCCTTTAATTTTCCTGTAAGTTCTTCGCTTCCGTGAGATTTTTCTAGCTTTTCCATCATCTTGGTTGCCCTTCTGACTACTTGCTGCGGCATTCCTGCCATTTTTGCTACGTGAATCCCAAAACTATGCGCACTTCCACCAGGAACTAGCTTGCGTAAAAAAAGTACATTATCTTTTAATTCTTTTACAGAAACATTATAATTCTTTATCCGCTCAAAAGTCTCACTCATTTCATTGAGTTCGTGATAATGCGTCGCAAACAAGGTTTTTGGACGTCCTGGATGCTCGTGTAAATATTCACTGATCGCCCACGCAATAGAAATTCCATCATACGTACTCGTACCACGTCCTATCTCATCCAGCAATACCAGACTACGATCGGAGATATTATTCAAAATACTCGCTGTCTCATTCATCTCCACCATAAAAGTACTCTCCCCCATAGAGATATTATCACTTGCGCCGACACGGGTAAAGATTTTATCCACCATTCCAATATGCGCCTCGGCAGCAGGAACAAAACTTCCCATTTGTGCTAACAGTACAATAAGCGCTGTTTGTCTTAAAATTGCACTCTTACCTGACATATTAGGCCCCGTAATCATAATCATTTGCTGAGCCTCTCTATCCAGATAGACATCATTAGCAATATAGCTTTCTCCGAGTGGTAACTGCTTTTCAATCACAGGGTGACGTCCTTCTTTTATAGAAAGCGCTTGTGAGTCATCTACCACAGGACGTACATAGTGATTATCCTTTGCCAATTGCGCAAAAGAGCATAAGACATCTAACTGTGCAACCAGATTTGCGTTATGCTGTACTTGAGGGATAAACTGCATCATCCATTGGACGAGTTCTGAAAATAGTTGTTGTTCTATCCCTAAAATACGTTCTTCAGCACCTAGTATTTTGGCTTCGTATTCTTTTAATTCTTCAGTAATGTAGCGCTCTGCATTCACTAATGTTTGCTTACGGATCCACTCCTCTGGCACTTTATCCTTATGCGTATTTCTCACTTCTATATAATATCCAAAAACATTGTTAGATGCGATTTTAAGTGACGTAATCCCTGTACGCTTCGTCTCTCGTTCTACCATCTTATCTAGATAGTCTTTCCCTGAAAAAGAAATATCTCGTAAACCATCTAATTCTTCATGAAAACCTCTCGCAATAGCGCCTCCTTTTCCTATAGCTACAGGAGCTTCTTCGTTAAGGGTTTCTTTAATTTTAGAACGCAACAATTCACATTCATGAATTCCATCGCCTATAATTTTTAACGCTTCATTTGTTGCGTTAGAACTCAAACTTTTTATAGGCACCATCGCCTCTAGTGAGTTTTTAAGTTGAATGACTTCTCTGGGAGACACCTTCCCTGTCGCTACTTTACTAATGAGTCGCTCTACATCGCCTATATGTTTAATACACTGCCGTAGCTTTTCAAAAAGCACCTCTTCTTTTAATAAGTAAGACACCACTTCGTGACGCTGTTTTATTTTGTCTACATTTTTAAGAGGTAAGGCGAGCCATCGTTTTAAAAGTCGAGCTCCCATAGGAGAGGTAGTTTTATCAATCACGTCTATGAGGGTGATCGCTTTCGCGAAAGCGGAATGATACAACTCTAAATTACGAATCGTAAACCGATCCATCCACACGTACTCATCTTCAGCAATCCGATTGATACGCGTGATGTGCGCGAGTTTATGGTGCTGTGTTTCTCCTAAATAATGTAAAATAACACCTGAAGCAATGATCCCTTCTTCTAAATGATCTACGCCAAAACCTTTAAGCGTATTGGTCTTAAAATGCTTATTCAGCGACTCAAATGCATAGTCGGTTTTAAACACCCAATCTTCCATAAAAAACGTATGAAAATCAGAACCGAATGCATTAGAAAAAGCAGTCTTTTGTTTTTTTGAAATTAAGAGTTCGCTTGGCGCGAAATTTTGTAAAAGCTTATCTATATAGGCTTCGTCTCCTTGTGCGGTAAGGTACTCTCCCGTCGAAACGTCCAAAAAGGAAACCCCTAACGTACGTTTTCCAATATGAACGGCACCCAAAAAATTATTACGCTTGGCTGAAAGCACTTCATCATTAAGTGCCACACCTGGTGTCACCAACTCAGTCACACCCCGTTTTACAATCGTTTTTGTCATTTTGGGATCTTCCAACTGATCACAAATTGCTACACGACATCCTGCTTTTACCAATTTAGGCAAATAGGTATTCAGCGAATGATGAGGGAAGCCAGCTAATTCGGTTTTATCGCCTCCATTATTACGATGGGTCAAAGTAATATGCAAAATACCTGCTGCTTTTATGGCATCATCTCCAAAGGTTTCATAAAAATCTCCTACTCTAAAAAGCAATAACGCATCAGGATATTTGACCTTGATGGTATTGTATTGTTTCATTAAAGGAGTCACCTTTTTTGCTATGCTTTTTGCCATACTGCAAGGTAAATCTTTGATTGACTTTTACAAACGCAATTTTATACGAGTTATCACCAGTTTTTCACAGTTTTATAAAAACAAAAAGAAGAACTACTAACAAAATTTAACAAACTCATCTTTGAAAACAAGTCTTTGAAAAATTAGAACGGAAAGTTTAAAATATTTTATCAAAAAAATACAAAATATTTTAAACAACCACCACTTCACCCTTCTTGTAAACTCATCTTAGAAAATAAGTCCTATAAAGTTGGAACGGAAAATTCTTTTTCTTTTGTAAAAAAAATTACAAAACAAAAAGAACAACCACCACTTCACCCTTCTTACAAACTCATCTTTGTAAACAAGTCCCATACAACAACCCCACAGGAGACAGAGATGTTTAAGGAATGTTTGGTGCCAAATTGTGGAATTTCAATCACGGTATCACTTTCAGAAACAACTTCTTGTTGTACTCCTTTTACTTCGTTGCCAAAAACTACCGCATACTTTTTTCCTTTTTCGGGAATAAAATCGTTGAGCATCACAGCATCTTCTGCTTGTTCAATAGCGCACAAATAAACACCCTCTTTTTTTAGCTTTCGCGAAAGCGTGACCGTATCCTCTACATATTCCCAAACCACAGCATCAGTCGCGCCCAAGGCTGTCTTCTGAATCTCCCGATGCGGAGGTTGTGCAGTGATGCCACACAAGTAAATTTTTTGAACTAAAAAAGCATCGGCAGTACGAAAAACAGACCCTATATTATTCAAACTTCTAATGTTATCTAGAATGATAATAAGGGGCGTTTTTTTTGAGTCCTTAAACTCAGTAACAGACTTTCGGTCGAGTTCGCTATTTTTAAGTTTTCGATTCATTTCGTACTTCAAACCTACTTCTGATTATAGCCGAAACGTCGGAGTTGTTTCTCATTACTACGCCAATTTTTATTGACTTTTACGTAGAGTTCGATGTGTACTTGTTTTCCGAAGAATTTCTCTAAATCCTTACGAGCCTCTACACCTACACGTTTTAAAGCAGTTCCTTTATGACCAATAATAATTCCTTTCTGACTCTCACGTTCTACCATAATCACAGCACGCATTCTGATGATGGTTTCTTCTTCAAAGAATTCTTCGGTATCAATCTCTACCGAATATGGGATTTCTTTTTTATAGTGAATTAAGATTTTCTCACGAATGATCTCATTTACAAAAAAACGTTCTGGCTTATCCGTCAATTGGTCTTTTGGATAAAAAGCTGGAGATTCTGGTAATAACTCTATGATGCGTTTAAACACTTCTCCTACTCCAAAATTTTCTAATGCCGAAATTGCAAACACCTCTGCATTGGGTACCTTTTCTGACCATAGTTTTAAAGATGCTCCTAAGAGTTCTTCATTCCCTTTATCAATCTTATTAATTAATAATAATACAGGAATTTTTGCGGCGCGAATTTTATTAAAAAAGGCTTCGTCTTTGAGTTCTTTTTCGCCTAGTTCGACCAAGTATAATAACACATCTGCATCCTCAAAAGCGCTTTTTACAAAGTCCATCATGGAGGCTTGTAACTGGTATGCAGGTTTAATGATTCCTGGCGTATCACTTAAGACCACCTGAAAATCTTCTCCGTTTACAATACCGAGGATACGGTGGCGAGTGGTTTGCGCTTTTGAAGTGATGATAGATAATCGCTCTCCTACAAACGCATTCATAAGCGTACTCTTTCCGACATTGGGGTTTCCTATAATATTTACAAAACCAGCTTTATGAGACATAGATCATTGTTTCTTGCAAAGGTAAACTTTCTAAATTCTAAATTTTGATTTCTAAAAACGAAAATGTAGGATGTTGAGAAGATATGAGCCACGAGTTTGGAGGTACAAAGTGGGAAAAGGCACGAAGTTGGAGGTGCGAATTACGAGGTGGAAAGTAGAAAAAGTATGAGATTAGATGTGGAGTGCTGGAAGTAGGAAGTGGAAAGATTTTTTTAGAATTTGTGGGTTCTGGAAGTTGGAAATACGAGAATTGAAAAGTTTTGATGTTTGGGATTTGTTTTTTTGTGATTTGTGATTCTATTTACATGGCAATAATACGGAGTACGCTTTCGCGAAAGCGCACAAAACCTAACTCCGTTGTTTGGCTCGGGTCCTATCATAGAGTACAATACTGCCGGCTACAGCGACATTCAAGCTCATTTTGGAAGGAAATTGTACTAGAAAATGGGATTTCTCAATAGCTTCTTTAGAGAGTCCGTGATCTTCGGCGCCTAATAAATACACACAACGTCGTGGGTGTTCAAAGGTTTCTAAAGCCTCAGAAGTCTCGTGCATCTCAATACCCACCAATCGTGCTCCTTTTGGAAGATGGGTATAAAAATCTGTAAAGGTTTCGTAATGAAAATACGGCATCGCTTTCACGGCATGATGCGTATCACTAGCTTGTTTTGCATACCGATTTCCGATGGTAAATATAAAACTAGCCCCTAGATTTTGTGCGGTACGCCATAGGACGCCTAAGTTTTCTGGAGTTTTCCCATTTTGAATCCCGATGCCAAAAAACTCGTTGGTAAAATTGTCTGGTTCCATTTCGCAAAAATACTATTTTGGAAGATCTACTCCAACCCCTTCTTTTGGACCCGTTTGATCAATCCTCCAACAGTGAGTCCTTGTACAAGTATCGAAAAGACCACAATCACATACGTAATGACCAAAAATAAATCTCTATGCATCTCATCAGAAAGTCCTAAGGCAAGTGCTATAGAAATGCCTCCTCGCAATCCTCCCCATGTCATAATAAGGTTGGTTTTAGGCACAAAATTTAATCGTTTTTTAAAGAAAGCTATAGGCCCTAATAGCGATGCATAACGACAAGCCAAAACAATAGGAATGGCTAATAATCCAGCCATAATATACTTTCCTTCTATGGCGAGTACGAGCATTTCCATACCAATCAACACAAAGAGTAAGGTGTTGAGTAAAATATCAATCAGCTCCCAAAATTTATCTACGTAATTTTCTGTGATCTCAGACATAGAAGAACCTCGTACGGTATCATTTCCTACAATTAAACCAGCAGTAACCATAGCGAGTGGTGCTGAGACATGAAATTGATGCGCTACGGCGGTTCCTACCATCACTCCTGCTAGTGTGATGATGACTTCTATATCATAGTCATCTATAGATTTCATAAGGCGATACACAATCCAACCAATCACTCCTCCTAATACAATCCCTCCGATGACTTCTTGCCCAAATAACTTGAAAATATCTACTACTTCTATAGTGTCAGTTCCAAAAGAGGCAATCTGAAAAATAGTGAGAAAAACAACCACACCTACGCCGTCATTAAACAGGGATTCTCCAACAATTTTGGTTTCTAATTTTTTGGGCGCTCCTGCTTGTTTTAAAATCCCTAAAACTGCTATCGGATCTGTAGGTGAAATCAATGCTCCAAACAACAAACAGTAGATATAGGCTACTTGTAATCCCAGCAAAGGCAATAGATAATACATGACCGTTCCTACTAAAAACGTCGACACCAACACCCCAAAGGTCGAAAACACGAAGACGGGCCAGCGTTGTATCTTGAGTTGCTCAAAATTGGTGTGTAATGCACCTGCAAATAAGAGAAAACTCAGCATAATATCCAGCAGTACGGTTCTAAAATCAATCTGTTTAATAATGTAACGTTCGGCGTTTAGTAAGGTGGCATCAAAATAACTCAGTGCAAAAACCGCTAGGGTAAATACAATGGTAATCAGCATCAATCCAATGGTGTTGGGTAATTTTAAAAACCGCACATTGATGTATCCAAATGCCGCCGAAAGCCCTACTAAAATGGTAATAATAAGAAAGTAATCCATGTATTTTAAAAGAAGTTATTTAGGGTGTAAAGATAGGTATCTATTTATGAAATGAGATCGTACGTATTCTCGTTACATAAGAATTTCTAATAAGAAATAGCGTAACACGCTATTTTAGAGTAATACTCTATTTTTTAAATACTAGTGTCTTTCATTTCCCTAGCGCTACCACCTAGAAGGGAATTGTTTTTTATCATTTTCGCGAAAGCGAAAACCACTCAACTTTTTTATTTACTTATTCTTCAATATCTTCTTTTGACCTTTTTTAACCTATCTAACCTTCTCAACTTCTCAACTTCTTTCCTAACGCTGATCTTTTTTTTCGCTTTAAGCGAAAGAATACAATGACTCAAAAACCACCCTCTGAAAAAAAAGTAAACTTTTTTGCGACTTTTTAAATAGATATCTTACTAATAGGTTATAATCATCATCTTCAATGCGCAAAGAAGAAGCTTTTACACAACTCATCAAAGAAAACGAAGGGATCATTTTTAAGATTTCGCGGGTGTATTGTGATACGGGAGAAGATCAAAAAGACTTGTATCAAGATATCGTTTTTCAATTATGGAAAGGGTTTGACAGTTTTAGAGGAGAATCTAAAGCAAGTACGTGGATGTATCGCGTAGCACTCAATACCGCTTTTACATTTTTAAGAAAAGAAAAACGAAAAGGTACGTCTGTGACGATAGACAATCTGCATCTTACATACGAACCTGATGACCCGATTCTGGAAGAACGACTCGTGGAAATGTATGTGCAAATCCGCCAACTGTCTGATGTTAATAAGGGGATTATTCTTCTTTTATTAGAAGGTAAAAAATATGAAGAGATTGCCGCCATTACTGGATTTTCTAGAAGTAAAGTAGCGACGCGCATCTCTCGTATTAAAGAACAACTAAGAACACAACTGGTAAAATAATAGACACATGGAACTAGAAGAAATGCAAGCTGCCTGGTCACAAATGAGCCAGGAACTCGAAAAACAAAAACAATTAACCGACGAAATTATACTCAAAATGACACAACAAAAATATACTTCACAGTGGAATAAAATATTTAATGCAGAAAAAATAGGTGGTGTCATCTGCTATGTAGCACTGGTCGCCATACTAGCAAATTTTAGAGAATTAGATACCATTCCATTACAAGTATCAGGGATTTTATGTATGCTCATCCTAGCGATTCTCCCTATCCTATCTTTAAAAACAATCCAGGCAATGAAGCGTGTCAATGTAACGTCTATGAGTTATAAAGAAACCATGAAGACCTATGCGAAAGGAAAGAAAAACTTTGTCAATTTTCAAAAATTAAACATAGGAATGAGCTTTGTATTTATGTTACTTACTGTGCCCTTGTCTGCCAAATTATTTAATGGTAAAGACTTATTTGAAACCTTAGATCCGAAACTAGGAATTGCAGTACCTTTTATGCTTATCTTTTTTGGTTTGCTTATGTGGGTAGTGATGCGTTGTTACAAAAGTGTCTTAAGGAATTCTGAAAAAATATTACAGGAGATTGAGGAGTAATTCGTATCTGATGATAGTGTTTCTTAATACGCTTTCGCGAAAAACAAAAAGCATCTAAAACCATTATAATTTGATAGATTTAGATGCTTTATATGATCAATTGATCTACTATACGTTAGCATCGTATTTTGCAATAGTCTTATTTATTTTTAATTTAAAACTATACTATTTCAAATTAGCATACGCCTTGATTTTTTCTTCTTTATACTCTTGAAATGTATTAGCCAGTTTCTTTTTTAATGGTAGATAATCAATATTATCTTCTATATAATCGGGATAACTTGCATATACAGGAGGATTTTCTGGATCTTCTGCATCTGGATCATTAAAATAAAAGAAATCAAACTGTCCACCTCCATCTAAATCTGCAATCACCCAAAAATTTTCTCCAACACTGATTCCATAGTCCTTTAGAGTTTCTTTAACTGTTTCTTGTTGTTTGTGTTTATAACCTAGAAATCCCCCCCGTTAATTCCTGATAAAATATTACTCCTCGAACCTGCAAGAAAAAGAAACTCTTTATATGCCTTTGGAAAAAAAATATTATTCTCTTTTTCATAATTTTCTATGATAGATACAGGAACACCTTCATTTTTTCTATCTCTTAAATTAGGATACTTTTTAATCAAACTTAAATATTCTATAATCATAATATTAGTCTTACTGTTTTGAAAATAAAATAAAATCTTCAGCGCCTTCTACCCCTTTCCCATTAGGAAATATAGGGTTTTCAACTTCTATAGTCGTATTATTACCTAATAGTTGTTGCCTTAACATAATCTCTTGTTTACAGATAATACAAGGCTCATACGTTGTCTCAATTCTCATCTCAACTGTAAGTTCTTTGATGTTTAATTCTGCTCTATCTGCTGCTAATATCGAGTAACATTCTACAAAGATAAAACCACCGTAAAATACGATGGCTTCATCTTTATACTAATTGAAAAAATCTATTATTTCAAATTAGCATATCCCTTGATTTTTTCTTCAATATATTCTTGGAATGTATTTGCTAGTTTCTTTTTTAATGGAAAATCAGGATCATTATCTTCTATCAAATCAGGATAACTTGCATATACAGGTGGGTTTTCTGGATCTTCTGCATCTGCATCATTAAAATAAAAGAAATCAAACTGTCCGCCGCCGTCTAAATCTGCAATTACCCAAAAATCTCCCCCAATAGATACACCATATTTTTTAAGCTTATTTTTGGTGTATTCTTGTTGTTCTTCGACATAGTAAATATCGTCTCTTACAGGGTCATAAAAACCGTGATTTAGAAAAGCAATTACATTAGCATTTTCACCAGCAATAGATAAAAATTCTTTATACACTTTTGGGAAAACCTTATCAATTTTAGTTTCTAATTTTATAATATCCTCTTCCTTAACAGGAACATTTTCTACATCCTGTAAAATAGGATATCGAAGCATCAAGTTTAAATATTCTATTTCCATTTAATTATTTAAAAATGTTTTTAGTTGTTTGTTATTTTTAACTCCTTCCCCATTAGGTAATATAGGATTTTGAACTTCTATGGTTGTATTACCCCCTACTAATTGTTGTCTTAATAGAATCTCTCGTTTACAGATATCAATAGGTAGCTCATTAATATCTAGTCCTGCTCTATCTGCTGCTAATACAGCATCTTCTTCCATATCACGTAACATTGGATTTTCTAAAAAAATCAAACAATACCTTCCTCAACAGGAGGTTCCCACATCCAATCATTAGCATGAAAAGGAATTTTAGAAGCATTATTTACAGCAGTAATAATTTGTGAAGCTGAAAACACATAAGGGTCACCATCTACTTCATCATTTAAAAAAAGTAATTCAGGGTTATCTTCAAAAAGAGATTTTAAAAAGTCATTAAGTAATATACTATCTTCTATTTGCCCTACTATTATTGTGATAGTAGAACCATACTTCGTTCCTAGATTCTTGTAAAAATTATACTCTTTGTAGTCATTTTCTGTAGTATCATATAATTCTTTAGAATCTAAAGTTATTACAAAACTTAAATCATTTCTTCCAAGGCTAGTTTCTAAAGTCCCATCTTCATACATAGTTTGACGATCAAAAACCTTAGCTTTAATTTTTTTTGTAGAGTGCTTTAAAATTTCAATAAGATTCTTTTTTTTAATGTATTCTGATGATAATATGCTTAAATATGTACTCACTATTAGCTAAAATTATCCTGATTTAAGTCCGCATATCCTTTAATCTTTTTTTCAATATATTCTTGAAAAGTATTTGCTAATTTTGTTATCGTATGCTTATTACCAAGAGGATATCCTATATAGCTACCATATACAGGTGGATTTTGTGGATCTTCTGCATCAGGATCATTAAAATAAAAAAAATGAAATTGTTCTCCTCCATCTAAATCTGCTATCACCCAAAAATTTTCTCCAACACTACACCCTTCTTCTTTAAGAGTTTCTTTAACAACTTCTTGTTGTTCTTCAAGGTAGTAAATATCGTCTCTTACAGAGTCATAAAAACCGTGATTTAGAAAAGCAATTACATTAGCATTTTCACCAGCAATAGATAAAAATTCTTTATACACTTTTGGGAAAACCTTATCAATTTTAGTTTCTAATTTTATAATATCCTCTTCCTTAACAGGAACATTTTCTACATCCTGTAAAATAGGATATCGAAGCATCAAGTTTAAATATTCTATTTCCATTTAATTATTTAAAAATGTTTTTAGTTGTTTGTTATTTTTAACTCCTTCCCCATTAGGTAATATAGGATTTTGAACTTCTATGGTTGTATTATTCCCTAATAACTGTTGTCTTAATAGAATCTCTCGTTTACAAACAATACACGGTTCATAGGTTGTTTCTATTTTCATTTCAACTGTAAGCTCATTAATATCTAATCCTGCTCTGTCTGTAGCTAATATCTAGTAACATCCTACAAACATAAAACCACCGTAAATTACGATGGCTTCATCTTTATACTAATTGAAAAAATCTATTATTTCAAATTTGATTTAAAAACATACTACCTTAACCCATACTTCCCTGCATATTCTCCTTTACTTAAAACTAGAGTTTCAGGATTCCAGTTACGATATCTTAAAACATCTATACCAGAGCGGATTATTGGATATTCTTTATCTTTTCGACGAATGATAATACTTTCATGGCGAATACCTTGGTGATGAATTATGGAAGTGAAAATACCTCTAAAAACACCTTTCATAATCACATCAAAACCACTACTATGTAGTTTAGAACTATACCATTCCCATTCTCTGACTTTTTTCACATCATAAACCATAGAAGTAATATGACTTATTAATTCATCCTTATAATAGTCATATTCAACTAGTTGATTAGTAAACCTAATCAAAGGTTCGGGTAAGAGATTTTCCCATTTACTATCTTCTTCATGAAGATTAATATTCTGAATTATTGTAGCTATCGTTTGTTTAAAAGTTTCTAGTTCTTTTTCAGGATTAGGAATATCTATAATTTTTAAAATATCATAATCTTCTTCTGGTATTTCTCCATTTATATTTTGCTGTATTCTTTCTATTTCTGTCATTATATTATGGATTTATTATCAAAAACTTTTTATTAAAGACTTTTTCAAATTCATCTATGGTTATACTATATGATGAACCTTGGTTTAAAGGCAAAGGATCTCTTAAAAATATACGATTATCTTCTATTTTATCAACAACCACAGCGTGTGCTCCAATATCTTCCCCCCTAACACTAACAATAATCTTCTTATTTTCAATCCTTTTAAATTGTTTTAATAATGTATTAAAGGTAATGTTTTTATCTTTCGGTCCCCCTCTAGAAATAAACTTCAATCCTTCAATTCGATCATTTTTTAATGCATTAGGTATATCAAGAATATTAGCTCCATCTCTGGTTGTCCCTAAAGCATTCTCAAGAAATTTTTCTGATCTTATAGCCCCTAAATCGTCTAATACCATTCTTAATGTGTTCGCTACGCAAGTATATTCTTCTGTTTGTCCAAGAACATTCCCTAATGCTTCTTCTTGTTTTAAAGATGAGCCAATATTTGCAAAAAAGGACTTATTTATATCACCGCCTTTATTATTTTTCAGTCCTTGTTCAAATATTTGGCCTAAATGTTCTTCTAGTTCATCTAATTCTTTTTGCTTTTTAGAATCTTTAACATTTTTACGATAGGCAACTAAAGCATCTTTAGCTTCTCGAGCTTGTTTACTTAAAATACGTGTGGTAAGAGCGTCTGCTCCTAAAGTACAAATTTCAAACCAAAACAGATACTGTCTAAGCTTATTACAAAACGTTTTGTCCTCACATTTGTCAACAAAATTTAATGCAATACCTACAATGCCGCTAGCTACCTCTACAACACCAAAAGCAAGCTTGAGATATACAAAGGCATTCTTAAGCTTTAGTACATGTCTTAATTTTAAAAGGTTTCCTACGCCTGTTGCCGTAGTAATAATATCTACCGCTAACCACAGCCCTTTTTCAAAATTTTCCCAAGCTCCTTTATCATCAAAAGCTTTAAGATAAAATGCAGGAACAGGTATGGTTGTTTCCAATTTTAGCTCTTCATTTTCTGTTTCGTCAAGTTCTGTTAAGGTCACTGGGAAAAAAGGATGATATCGTTCTTCCTTTTGGAGGATATTATCAATAATGATAGAACCAATAGGGTTATTTGGCAAGCTAACACCTGGCTCAATCTCAGCCAAAATAGCACCATCTTTTCCAAACTCAAAGTCATAGTCATCAACTCGGAAACCAAGAATCTTTTTTTGTTTGTATGCTAGATTTACAGGGCGATCAAAATTCTTAAATGCTGGATTTTCAAATCTTGTAAAACCACTATCTTTCCATATCAACAATAATCTAAGGATCAGTTTACTGAAATTATTTGAGCCACCCCAATCATTCATTTTATCATAAAGCCTTTCAAATTCGGTTTTGCCTTTTATAGTGTTTGATAATAGTCTTTTTAGAAAAGTATCTGTATTAAAATCTGGTTTATTAGACAACCCTTTAAGTACATTAAGCAATATGACCTCATAGATATTAGTAAGCCTATCTGCTTCTACAAATCTTGACCATAATTTCTCTAATATTCTAATATTTATATGTTGAAGCACTTGATCATTTAGATGAGCTAGTATTTCTATATAATCTTTGGGAGGCTTAAAACTTAATGTAAATTGTTCTACTGTTCTTGCTAAAAGATGATAGCCAGACTCTATATACTTTCTGTCTGCAGTCCTATTTTCCAATCCCTGAAGGATAATTAACATCCCTTTAAAACTTAGTCCCTGTATTTGCAATGCTGCATTATTCTTTAAATACTCAACATTAGGATAGTTAAGCGACCCCACATTACGGTCTGTATTGTATGGTTTATAAATAGAAAAAGCTGAATCGTATGGTGGATATTCTTGAACACCATCATAACTAAAAAATAATGCTTTATCGCTTAAATAATCAATCTTTTTATTTACATATACATATCCTACGTAGGCATTGTCACTTAACTCCCAATGTGATTGAAAGGACTTTTTAGTATCTATTACATTCCTATAATCAAATGCACTTTTTATGACTTTCCCCTCAAGAGTAATTTCATCCAAAACGATTCCTTCTTCTATTGATATATCCGTTAATGAACCGATACCAAATCGTTCTAGAGCTTTATAGAAATCTACATAACCTTTCCACAAATCGGAAGGTTTTTCTACAGCAAAGATGCTATCATCTCCAAACGGACTATCCTTAAAAAGACTTTGAAATCCTGTAGAACCACTTTCACTCCCCGAAAACGCTATCGCATCCAAAGCATTTCCTGAAGTTTCTGGCAAACTAAAAAATGTTCTGTTGGTGGGTCGTAAGGCTTCGATTCCTTCTTCATTAAATTCATCAAAAATGCTCATAATCCTGTGTTTTTTACTTCTTGCATATACTTTTTATGGACTCCCAGCGCATCTTTTGGATAAAGCTTTTGGATATGAGGGTCTGTCTCTAAGCATTTTTTTAATTGTTCTTGAGTGATGACTACTAGATCCAGATAATAGCCTAGATCTCTTCCCCATATTTGGGTGTTTACTATGGGAAAATCACACACTACATAGAGATCCCAATCCTTTCCTTCTAGGATATGCCACTCGGAAACAGGAACCCTAGCTCTACTTCCAAAAAGATAGATGGCAGCGACTGGTGAGACGGTTTCTATTTTCGCTTTAAGCGCACCAAAAAGATATGGCAGCACCGCTTCTGGCTGCCATATCATATCTAATCTCGCACTGCTCATTAAAAGGTGTTTTCTTCATTAGCCGTATTGACTACAAACCTACTTGCAGGCATAGGTCCTTGTACATCCTGAAAGGTGATAGGATCGCCTCCACTATCAAAAAGACGTTCTTCTATATAGGCTTGAGGCGTGGTCACATCTCCATAGGTAATTACAACATCTTCCTGATCACAGTCAACCGTTAGCGTGTCTAATGGATGATTGATCGTAGTGCCTGGTTTCGAAAATTCAAAAACTGTCACTTTTGAAAAATCAACCGTAAATAATAAGGAACCATATAATAAACTTCCTGTATTTGGATCTGCTGTTACCGTAAATTGCTTTGCTGTCACTCCCGTTATGGTAGATAATTGTGTGGCTAATGCCTCATAAAAAAGTGCTGCAGTATCTGTGGCTTGCCAAGCAGCATCTCTTTGTATGGTAATAGTTTCTCCTTGACATCGGTATTGTCTTGGAAAACTATATTCACTTTCTAAATCTCCTATAGTTTTATTACCGCCGTCTCCATCGAGTTTTCGAAAAGAAAACTGGATCAGCCCTTTTTGTGAAGCACCTGTATTTAAGTCTGTAAAGATTGTAGTTTCATTAGTAATCTCACTTAAACATCCTGTTTGGTCTGACTCTTGAAAATCACTCTCATCATCACAATGGCAAGGCAGAGGCTTCTCTACTTTAAGTCCCAAACTGTCTGCTTGTAAAATGGTCAGAGAAGTAGGTACTTGTGTTTTCCATGCTTCTCCTTCTTTTATGCCAAGAGGTTGTTGTAGTTCTTCTACAATAGATAAATAGAGTGGGTCATCAAGAACAGGGAGTTCTCCTCCATCCCATACATTGCCTGTTGCCATATAATGCATCATGGCATTTTCAAAGCCTGGACGCACAGTAACAACAACGCGTGCCATACCCGCTTGCATAAACTTTCTAAACGTAGGATCATCATTTTCGTACTGGTACAGTTCTGTCCATTTACTACGATTTGCCCAATAAAAAGGATAGAAATTATAAGACATAATATCCCATTCTATCGCTTGCTCTAAGAAGGTTGCAAAAGAGGTGTACGTATCTAAACGTTGGTTTAGTTTTACTTCTGCATTTTCTAATGTACTGCCCTGATACAATCCGCTTTTTCCATAGGTACGCTCGCCACTCTCATTCCGATCAATAAGATAGGAGACACAGTTTTTACGTAACACGGTTTGTTCTATCTGACGGTAAAATAATGGGTTGGATGCTCTAAGAACGGTTGCTGCTTCTGTTTCGGCAACAAATTGTTCTTTGTAGGCTGCCAATTTTGCTTCATACGCACTCATAATCGCATTAAAAGCTGTTAATTGCCAGGCATCATAAGCTTCTGAAGTTAATCTGGCTCTCAAGTATAGGCTAATAGCAACACCTCCTACATCGCCTCCATGAAAGCTCACGCCTAACTCATTTCGGATAGGTCTTGTATAAAGGTCATAACTACTTGTTAAGTTAATCGTGTTGTGGTTGGGATTTTCTGATATTAAAAAACTAGAGCGATCAATATTTACTGTACCATTAGTGTTTTCAAATTCTGAATATATATAAGTAAACCCAAATTTTCCAGTATAGTGAACAACCTCATAATTTTCTGGAATTTCTACTGTCCAATTTTTCCCTCCTGGATATTTATGCTCAGCCAGATAATTACCACTTGCCCCATTATCACTAAAAGCGGCCGAAAAATTAATAAGCTCATCAGCTGGTGCATTTACCTCTGCATTGTATTGTGCTGCCCAAGCTCTATAATTAACTCTATTGAGATTTGCTGCGCTCATAAGCCCATTTGTTCTAGGATCTATAGGCTCTTCTAACACTGTTCCCTGATTGCCTTCTATAGTATCTGTTAACGCATGTTTATGTAATCGAGAAGGATCTGGAATAAAGAACTCATACATCAAACGTTTCCCATAATTATAAATCTGGTTTTTATATACTTTATCAATCCATCGATACACACCTACAATATGTTGATCTCCTTCGCGATTATCAAAACCATGTCTGTTATTTTCTTCATACTCCTCTACGATCTTGGTAATACGTTCTTCCTTCACTTTTTGCACCACACGATCCATCGCGATCGAAGTAATCTCTTGTGCTTGTGTTACTGCTTGACTGATGCTATCTTCTTGTGACGTATTATTGGCGAAGCCTCCTCCTGCACTAAACTGAACAAATTCATTTCTGGTATTTACATTGGCAAACGCATCAATGCTAGTTGACTCAGCAATAACTTGAGCTACTTCATTTTGCATTTCAAAACGATCTGTTGTACTCGTATCTGTAAGTTGCTCTTTTTCCGTCTCAGAAGTTGATGATGTGGTATTTTCTGAGCGGCGTAATCTTCTAGTACTTTTTTCTTTAATCTCACGTGCCATCACATTTTCTATATGTGATACTTCGCCTTCAACATAACAATGTACGTTTTGCTCCACTCTTCTATAATCTGCAATTCCGAGCTGACGCATCCCAAATCCAGAAGGAATAAAAGGTTCTTGAGTGGTGTCTTCATTTTGATCTCCATTACCCATCTCATTGCATAAAACATCTCTAGATATGGATATAAAAGGATTTACTACCTGATCAAACGTCAATACATCACCATTCTGTAGCGTAATAGTTCCTGAAAGTGCAGGCACCCCTTCACTTGCTTCTAATTCTATGCCTCCTGCTTGCGGAAAAATCCTCAGGGTTCGTAGATACGTCTCACCAGCAGTATCACTATAGGTTGTGATATATATGGTATCTGTGATCTGATTTCCATTGGAGAATGTGAGTGTACAAGAAATGTCCTGAAGGTTAACCTCTTTATTATAGCCTTGTAAGTCTATAAAATATTCCCAATACCATTTACCATCATCATTTACGGGTGTATTCTCAGATCGCAAGGTAATTGTGTAGCAAATATCTCTACCCTCTACAAATTGTCTGTCTGCTTCATTAAGGATAGTTCCTTGAAGGCTAATTTTCTTATGAGATAATTCTTTATTTTGTATTTCTAGTTCTGCTAATCTTGCTTCTTCCTTAGAAAACAACGCATACACTTCTTCAAAAGTAGCCACACGCTCTATAGGAGTAAGACGTGATACGGTATTAAAAAGTAAGGAAGACATTTCCTGCACTGACTGCGTCTCTTCTATTTCTGCACGAAATGTAAATGTGAATTTTGGTAAGTCTGGAAACTTAGTCGTTGATATTTTGCTAAATAAGAACTCCTCTTCTTCTATGGTTTTAAGTTGATCTTTACGGCCTTGATACCATGTCTCTTGCTCCTGAGCCAATGTGTTAGCGTATTGATCCTTAAGTGTCTTAACAGCTGCATTGTGAGTTTTGAAAGCATTCTCATAAGCAACATCATACGCTTTTCTATATTGCCTTTCCAAATACTCAAGTTCTCCTTTTGCTAGTTTAAGTTGCGCTAACTTATACGCTGAAATTGCAGATACTATTCTAGCTTCTGTCTTTTTGGAAGTACGTTTAAAATCAGACGTGCCAGCATTAGGGATTGTTGTTTCTGGTGTATCGATCACATCATTTGGAATCACAATTCGTGCGTGAGCGATTTCTTTATACAATGCAAGCGCCTCTTTTTCAGACATTTCTTCACTAACAGCCACTTTAGTCTTATCAAGAAAATGATTTGCAATAAGTAAGTTAATGAGTGATTCTCTTGCTCCGTGATCTTCCTGTGTCTTGTATTGGTAATATAGATTTAGCCACACCACTTCTTCATTTATTAATCCTGCGTTTCCAGCGACCGCAAGAAGCTTGTCATTGAGTTCTTGAAAATTAAACTTTCTTCTATTTTTTTGAATCCATGCTCCAAGATCATGATATGCTTCATTTAAAGCACGTATTTCATCCTTATTTAAGACATTGAGTCCTGTACTTCGGCTTTCATAGGTTCCATCAGAAATCTCTCTGACTCTACGTTGATCTCCATCCTGTATTGTTTCATACATAAACCTGAGTAAAGGTTTTTGAGGAGCTATAAGCTCTGGAGCTCTAAAACTTACAAACCTAAATAAGGTTTGAGATGCTTGTTCTTTCATTTGATTTTTTTTTATTAATGTTTATATTCATTTTCAAACCCCAACTTTAGTATCTGGGATATTACAACATCACTCAGGACCCATCCAGGATCAAGCACCACACCACAAACCTAGATGAGATGTCCCTTGTGATACTACCATGCATATCTTGAACTATTCTTGTTGAAGAAAACCCAAATCTGTACACAGCACTATGCATATATATGTTATACAACCTAAGGAATCCCCTAAGTCAAAACACCCCACGTAAAATCGCTTAGAGTATCCTTATAGTGGTATAACGTAGCGCATATAGCAAGGCTATATCGCTGTTATTCTATCTTTTAAGACCTGTGCTGTTTATTTTAAAGTAACCACCTAAAGTGATTCTTGCTTTAAAACAAGACATACAAAGTCCTATACCCAAAATGGGTGATGTGTGGTGTTTTTTAAAAATGGATAAGACTAACTACGACAACATATTCCCCTTATGAGTCAGTCCTGAGTGTGTGGTGTATTTTGGTTTGAAAATAGGTGTAGTGGTGATTTCTATTTTCGGTATAAATCTCGTAATTCTATTGTTAAGTCAAAGCTAAAATGATGCCAAGTCTTTATTAAAATTACAAAACATTTAAAAAATTGTCTTTTTGATACATTTCTTTTTTCAAAAGGCATGCTATATAAAAAACATATTTTTTATAGTTAAATCACTATGGATAGCACTGAGAACCAACGCACCACAGAAAATGCCCAATGCATCCATAAAGTGACCTAACTATATTACTATATAACGTATGCTATACAGTTATTATTTTTATCTCCCGACATATATGTACGTAGGTGAGGTAATATTTTCTAGATACGCTACATATCTTTTTTTTATTGCTTACTTAAATTGAATATGCTATCGGCTATAATTTCCCCTTATATGATAACACTCCGTGTATGGAAATAACTTTCAAATACTGTAGTATAAAATGTACTACTATTGAACTCTAAAGAACGTCAATTTTTCTTTACAAGTACATATCAAGTTTAGAAAAAAACTGTTAAAATCAACCTATTCTTTTATAATTTATTCTTAAAATTATCTAAAGTTCTTTGAGTTACAGTAACTACCGATCAATATTTACTTTCTAATTGTTTCATTGCCGCTGAGGCAGAAAACTCATAAAATGAGCTATTCCCTTCATCTCAAATACTCTATGATTAGTAGCATATATATTCATTTTGTTACCCATCTTTTTTTGTTTTTTTATTTCCACACTTCGACAATGCTCAGCATAAACTCTGATGGAAATCTCATCCTTCTTTGTTTAAATCATTTTTATCATTATATGCCGCTCTCTTAAAAAACAAACCTAATTCTATTTTATATAAAAACCGAGTCTCAATGAGGTAACACTTCGTTTGGTTGAGGGAAATGAATTCATGCTTCCCTTAACGCTGTACAATAATACAATAGCGTGTATGTGTTCACAAGAAATAACAAAACTTGAATCAGTCTTTTCAGTAAAAGCTATGAAATTGTATCAGTACCAAAACAAGTAGCTAACATCGCATAGAGTTCAGGATGTTTTCTTTTAAAAAGAGTTGGGCGTTCAAAAAAATATTCAGATGCCACGGCAAAAAATTCTGTTTGACTCGTACCTCCATAGCTCCGTATATCTGAAGTGTCATTATTGATGGCCTCCATTTCTTTATGCATCAAAGCAAGCCATGGCGCGATGTATTGATGTTCTAGTAAGCGTTCTGGAATTCCGTCGGTAGCGCCGTCGGTGTGGTCTAGTAGATGTACAAATTCGTGAATAGCGGTATTTCCTTTATCGGTGGCATTTCTAAATCCGTGGTGTAACGCTTTACGCGAAAGGATCATCTGGTTCTTAAAACGCCCCGTACCGACCAATCCTGCAATTTTACGCCCCTGAACATCCGCTGTAAAGGATAGGTTTTCATCAAAATAATCTGGATAAATTAATACCGTACTTAAATTATTATAATGCCATTCTTTAAATCCAAATACGGGAATCACAGCACTTGCTGCAACCAAGATGGTATCAAATTCTTTCAATTCAAATTGAACCGCTTCCACATTGATTTCTTGTAAAAAGAGCATCATGCGCTTCTGAAAAATCAATTGCTTTTCTTCCTTCAATTTTTTATAAAAGGCCACATTTTTAAGAAGTAACTCGTGCCAATGCTTTGGAAACGATTTGGGTTGTTTCTTAGTACGCTTTCGCGAAAGCAAAAAAAATACAATTACAATTAGTACTATAGGAATGATATACGCCATTGGTGTAAATATAGAAAGGATCTAAGAATGTTTGTCAAACACAGTCTAAAATTTCAACCTTTGAGTGTCTAAAAATATTTAGTTCCGCTCTACGTCCACACAACCTTTCCTATATAGTGAAGCTGCGTTGTATCCCAAAATAATGCATATCTATTGTAAATGACATCGTAGTAAAGATCACTACAAATACTATGAGAACTGCTATTATTTTATGAGATATATTTTTTATAATGAAGTTCAAAATTACAAAATAACTTGAACCCTATTTTCATTAACAAAGCCTTAGGATGGAAACTAGTAAGATTCTCGTAATTTAGTAGACAAAAACGAAAAGAAAAATCAAATATGAAATTATCCATCATGATTACAGGGCTTGTCCTAGCTATTTCTTGTCAAAGCAAATCTCATAAAATTAGCGAACCAACTGCTTCTCTTGATCCCGTTCAAACTCAAACCCAAGATGGGCTTTCTAAAGCCTATTTTGCCAGTGGATGTTTTTGGTGTGTGGAAGCGATTTATGAAAGTGTAAAAGGCGTAGAAGAATCCATATCTGGATACAGTGGAGGGCATACGGAGAATCCAACCTATCAATCTAGTAATACAGGTCGTACAGGTCATGCAGAAGCTGTAGAGATTTATTATGATCCCAATGTTGTCTCTTTTGCAACGCTTGTTGATGTCTATTTTGGATCTCAAAATGTGACACAAGTCAATGGTCAAGGACCCGATAGAGGATCTCAATATCGTTCCATCATTTTTTACCAGAATGAAAAAGAAAAGGAGATTATCCTTGAAAAAGTAAAAGAACAGGAAAAAATCTATGGAGAAGGTAATGTCGCCGCTTCCATCTTACCATTTCAAAAATTCTGGAGAGGAGAAGACTATCATCAGGATTATGAACGATTAAACCCAGGAAGCGGATACATACAAAATGTATCAATCCCAAGATTGCGTCGTTTTCAAGCGAAGTTTCCTCATTTACTAAAAGAGAATGCACATTAAGGCTTTCTAACTTTTAGTTCAAACAATAGCGGATATAAACGGTCTTTAGTTACATAAAGACCGTTTTCGTTTTGTATCAAATCGGGTAATACATTATACGGACTCTCATCATGTTCTCTGAGAAATTCTACGATCAATCCTTGCTCCGTGAGTGCAGAAATCACTTCACCAAGTCCATGATTCCATCCATACTCCTTGCTGACCATAGAAGAATCACTGTCTGCGTATGTCCCTTCATACTCTTCATAAATAGCTTCTTTTTGATGGTACCCATAGCGTAACTCCGCTTTTCCTGAGCTATAATCAAACATCCAAACTAAAGGATGAAAATCTACGATATAAAATATTCCACCAGATCGTAAACGCTCTGCAATCATCTTGCCCCATGGCTTTAAATCCGGCAACCACCCTATCGTTCCATAGCTTGTAAATACAATATCAAATTGTTCTTTTATATAAGCAGAAGTTTCCAGCACATTACATCGTACAAAAGTGGCATCAAGCTGAAGATCTTTGGCTAACTTCTGAGCCAATGCAATCCCTTCATCACTTAAGTCAACGCCTGTACAGCTAGCACCCATTCTGGAAAAACTCAAGGTATCTTGTCCAAAATGACATTGCAGATGCAATAGTGATTTTCCGTTTACATCGCCTAAGGCTTGCAATTCATACCTATTTAAAGAGCTTTCTCCAGCAAGAAATCCATCCATATTATAAAAATCGCTTTGGGCGTGAATCGCTACTTTTTGATTCCACGTGTCACGATTAACTTTAAAATAATCAGGGTTGGCATCAGACATAATTTGTATTTTTGAAATAAACTTTGAAAAAGATACTACATTTTGACAAGAACGCTATGGACGCGATGGACAAACGATTCAGAGCCAACTTCATCAATAGTGTCACTGGATATAAATCGGCTAACTTACTAGGAACTGTCAATCAAGAAGGCGTTACCAATCTTGCTGTATTTAGTTCGATTACCCACTTAGGGAGTAATCCTCCATTGGTGGGCTTTATTACCCGACCCACGGTCGTAGAACGCCATACATACGCTAATGTTAAAACAACGGGGTTTTTTACCGTCAACCATATTCACGCCGCCATTATTGAAGAGGCTCATCAAACATCGGCACGATACGATACCCAAGTTTCTGAGTTTGATGCCACAGGACTCACTGCAGAATTTATCAAAGATTTTAAAGCGCCTTTTGTCGTAGAAGCACATATCAAAATTGCGTGTCGTTATGTAAATGAATACCACATTAAAGAGAACGGGACCTTGCTTGTTGTAGGTGCTATGGAGGATATTTACCTTCCAGAAGGCATTCACGATACAGAAGATGGTTGGATAGATTTAAGTAAAGCTCGTGGCGTGACGATTAACGGCCTAGACAGTTATGCAGAACCGCAATTACTAGATCGTTTGCAATATGCAAAACCAGATACACCCACCACATCTATTCTCAAAAAGTAAGTGTACTTTCAATTTGTTATACCCTTTCTGATATGGATTTCCTTTATCTTTGTTGATATTTCTTAGTATGCTTTCGCGAAAGCGTACTCAACACAAAACACTATGCAATTATCAAAAATCCCTAAGCTTAAACATACTGATGTAGATAACTTCTTTTTACTTGCTGGTCCTTGTGCTATTGAAGGAGAAGATATGGCGATGCGTATCGCAGAAAAAGTATTGGAGATCACAACAAAACTAGAAATTCCGTATGTATTTAAAGGAAGTTTTAGAAAAGCCAATCGTAGTCGTGTCGATAGTTTTACAGGAATTGGAGACGAAAAAGCATTAGAAATTCTTGCAAAAGTTTCTGAAAAATTTGATGTTCCCACCGTAACCGATATTCACGAAGCATCAGATGCAGCACTTGCAGCAAAATATGTGGACATTCTGCAAATCCCAGCCTTTTTAGTACGCCAGACAGCGCTTGTCGTCGCTGCTGCCAAAACTGGAAAAGTAGTCAATCTAAAGAAGGGACAATTTATGTCTCCAGAAAGCATGCAGCACGCCGCCAGAAAAGTAACCGACTCTGGAAATGAACAAGTCATGATTACCGATCGCGGTACAATGTTTGGCTATCAAGATATGATTGTCGATTTTAGAGGGATTCCTACGATGCGACAATACGCTCCTACAGTACTTGATGTGACACATTCATTGCAACAACCTAATCAATCTAGTGGTGTCACTGGCGGTCGTCCAGATATGATTGAAACAATTGCTCGTGCAGGGATTGTCAATCACGTAGACGGTCTTTTTATAGAAACCCACTTTGATCCTGCAAATGCAAAAAGTGATGGAGCCAATATGCTTGATCTTGCGCATTTGGAAAAACTACTCACCAATCTAGTGGCGATCCGTAAAACCATTAATGCGTTGTAAGTAAATCTTATATTTCTTTAGTAAAAAGACGTCTAAAATAATCTCAAATATCGTTTCGAACGCAGTCGAGAACTATACTTATATTAGTGTTTAGTCAAACATTGCGTTGAAAGGTATAAACTTAAGAACAAGACCTTAACCCAATACTAAGAATCGAGCCGAGAGTTAAAATAAGAAACTTAGATCCCGCTGAAAAAAGCGGAATTAGTTCAACTAACTGTTTTATGTGTTTTTCAGACTTTAGGTAGGAGATGAGTAGAAAAGTTAAGTTATTAGATTCCAATCTAAATATAGATCGAGACATAGATCCCGCTTTCAGCGGGATTAGTTCAACTAACTGTTTTGTATGCGTCTTTCAGACTTTACAAAACAGTGTTTCACTAAAAAGGGAGCCTTCCCCCAAAGGCTCCCTGCTTGCTAGATAAGGTACATAATATTCATGTAATTGATTAGCAAGTTTACGTTTCAGTTAAACTTCTACAAAAATAAGGCGAAGACTTTTAATAACCCTTTAAAATGTTAAACGTTAACATTACGGTAATAGTATTTTAGCTTTTTTTATTGAGGTTTGCTGCCGCTTTCAAAACATTCTGTAATACCTCCACATCAATATCTTCCAGCGAATAGTATCGTAACGATCTGAGTGTTTTACGTTTCTCTCCAGCAATGAGATGCTCTTTATGAATGTCAATATGAATTCCTGATGTAATACCTAGGTCCACAAATGTTTTTCTAAAATTAAGAAAACAACACATTTTCCCATGCACACTGTAAAATGGCAAATGCCACTTAAACTGTTCTTCTACTTCAGGAATGGTATGCTTAATAATTACTTGTAACTCCATGAGTATGCTACGCCAAGGTTCTGGTTTTGATATAATATAATCTTCGGCAGGGTTCAAGGGTATTGCTTTTTAATGTTAGCTTTATATTATAAAAGTACTAAAAAAGAATTTCTATACGCTTTCGCGAAAGCAATCCAAAAAGAATACCCCTACTAATTTTTAAAATCCCTATTTTTAAGCAACCTAATACTAGATACGATATGAGTTCACGACGTGATTTTGTAAAGAAAACAGCCTTAGTGACCGCAGGAATTGCACTAGCGCCAACCTTAGCCTATGGTGGTACAAAAACTACAAAAGATATCTTGCGTGTTGCTCTTATCGGTGTAGGACTACGAGGCACCAATCATCTAACGAATTTACTACAACGTAAAGATGTAACGGTAGAAGCGATATGCGATATTGATTCGACGAGAATTACCATCGCCAAAGAACATATTGCCAAAGCTGGATTTAAAGCTCCAAAAGTATTTGGTAAAGACGATTATGATTATAGAAATCTTCTGGAAGATAAGAATATAGATGCTGTCATTATTTCTACGCCTTGGCTATGGCACACCCGTATGGCAGTAGATGCTATGAAAGCGGGAAAATATACAGGCGTCGAAGTGTCGGCAGCCAATACCATGGAAGAATGCTGGGATCTGGTTAATACACACGAAGAAACAGGAAGTCATTTGATGATCCTAGAAAATGTGAATTACAGACGTGATATCCTAGCGGTGTTGAACATGGTGCGACAGGAAGTGTTTGGAGAATTGATCCATTTTAGATGTGGGTATCAACACGACTTACGTTTTGTCAAATTAAATGATGGCGTAACTCCCTATGGAAAAGGCGTTGAGTTTGGAGAAAAAGGAATTTCAGAATCCAAATGGCGTACGCAACATTCTTTATTGCGCAACGGCGATGTCTATCCTACACACGGCGTAGGACCGATGGCGACGATGTGTAATATCAATAGAGGCAACCGATTTATGTCTATGACCTCTCATGCGACCAAAGCTGTGGGTCTCAAAAAGTATATTATTGAAAATGGTGGCAAAGACCATCCTAACGCAAAATTGAATTGGAAACAAGGCGATGTGATCACGTCTACAATTGACACCGCCAACGGAGAAACAATTATTGTCACCCATGATTGTAACTCCCCACGTCCCTACTCACTTGGGTTTAGAGTACAAGGAAGTCAAGGCCTGTGGGAAGTCGATGGCAGTCGCATTTATATAGAAGGAAAAAGCGAACCCCATCGCTGGGATGATGCCAAAGCCTGGTTAGATAAATACGACCATCCATTATGGAAAAAGTATGGTGAATATGCTACAGGATCTGGTCACGGAGGGATGGACTTTTTTGTCTTGAATGCTTTTGTCGAATCAGCTAAAGAAAACCTAGCACCACCATTGGATGCGTATGATGCCGCCGCTTGGAGTGCAATTACACCACTCTCCGAGGCTTCGATTGCCAATAATGGCGAGCCACAAGATTTTCCCGACTTTACGAGAGGATTATGGGTACGTCGCAAGCCCTACAACTGGATAAAAGATACGTATTAGTGTTGGCTATGATTTCAAAAGCGCCTGGACGTATTTGTCTTTTTGGGGATCATCAGGATTATTTAGAACTCCCGATTATCGCCTGTGCCATCAATCGATATATTACCATACAAGGAATGCCTAATGGTAACGATTCGTTGGTGATTCACTTGCCAGATCTTATGGAGAAGAAAGTTTTACGCTTTCGCGAACCTGCCTTGCTGGCAGGCAGGAGCAATCTCAACCCTACCAAAGGCAATCACCTCAAAACGTCTTTGTTTGTCGTGCAGAAATATGGTTGTCTTCCTACTCAAGGCTACGATATTACCATACAGGGAGATATTCCTATCAATGCTGGTTTATCGAGTTCCTCGGCGATGGTGGTGGCTTGGGTACATTGGTTATTTGCGACTTTTGGTTGTGATCAAGACATCACGCGTGAATTGATAGGAAAAGTGGCTTATGAAGCTGAGGTCGTTGCTCAAAACGCGCCTGGTGGAAAAATGGATCAATACACGAGTGCTATTGGAGATATGATCTATCTAGAAACCGATTCACAGTCAAAATGCCGTAAAATAGATACACCCTTAGAGGGATTGATTATTGGCGAATCAGGGGTTTCCAAAAACACTGTAGGTGTTCTAGGCGATATCAAAGGCAAATCTCTTAAAGCGATTGCGATGGTACAAAAAGAAGTCTCTTCTTTCAAACTTCCGTTAGCAACACTTGATTCGTACGAAACGTATAAAACAATCTTACCAATAGCTCTTCAACCATTTTTATATGCAGCGATACAGAATCATCTCATTACACAAGAGGCGGTTTTCGCTTTAAGCGAAAAAGAAATTGACTATAAAAATATAGGGCGTTTACTCAATGCGCATCACGATGTTTTAAAAAACACCTTAAAAATTACCGTTCCTCTTATTGATGAGATGATCGATGCAGCATTGCAGGCAGGTGCCTATGGTGCAAAAATAGTAGGCTCTGGAGGCGGCGGATGCATTTGTGCCCTAGCGCCTTTAGACAAACAGCAAGCCGTTGTAGAGGCTATTCAACACGCAGGTGCAAAAGATGCATACGGCGTACAGATCAGTAAAGGAGCGCATATTCTATGACAAACAACCTCATTATACTCGCTGGCGGCACTTCCTCTCGTATGAAAAAATCAACAGCTTCAGCATTGTCTGAAGAGATGGTCACACAGGCAAATACACGAAGTAAAGCATTGATATTGCTCAACGACCGGCCGATGCTCGATTACGTATTATACAATGCAAAACAAGCCGGAATCACAAACGTTATTATCGTGATTCATCCTAAAGGCGGATTATTTAAAGAATATTATGGATTGAAAGATCAAGGGAATGACTTTCATGGATTGACCATTTCGTATGCGGTGCAACATATTACAGAGGGTCGTGAAAAACCGCTGGGTACTGCAGATGCTTTAGTACAAGCCATGGATCAATATCCTAGATTAAAAACGGATTCTTTTCTGGTGTGTAATTCTGATAATTTATATAGTACGAAGGCTTTTTTCGCTTTACGCGAAAACAAAAATGCACATGCTTTTTTAAATTATGATCGGAATGCGCTCAAGTATCCTATGGAACGGATTGCTCGATTTGCCTTAACCAAAACAGATGCAAAAGTATATTTGCAAGCTATTATTGAAAAACCTGATACTTCCAGTATTGAAGATTACAAAAACCCAGATGGTACGTTTCGAGTGAGTATGAATATTTTTAAATTTGAAGGCGCTACCTTTTATCCATATCTGCTTGCTTGTCCTATGCATCCAGAGCGTCTTGAAAAAGAACTTCCCACAGCTATTCTTGCGATGATAAAAGATCATCCAAAAGCGATGCAAGCGATTCCTTTTGCAGAACACGTACCTGATTTGACAGGAAAAGATGATATTTTTATTTTGAATGCCTATCTTTCTACGCACATTCCAACCCTAGACTGGGATCAATAACCTTTACACCTATGATTGATTTATCGACGTTAGACCTTGTGATCATTATTGCCCTCTTTGCCATCATCCTATCCATAGGATTTTATGTCGGCAAAACCTCGGGTAAAGATACCGCGCAATACTTTTTATCAGGTCGTAATATGCCTTGGTGGTTACTCGGACTTTCGATGGTAGCGACCACCTTTTCTACAGACACACCAAATTTGGTGACGGATATTGTGCGTACCAATGGAGTTTCTGGAAATTGGGTGTGGTGGGCATTCCTCGTGACAGGATTATTGACCGTTTTTGTGTATGCCAAACTTTGGCGTAAGTCGGAGGTAAAAACGGATATTGAGTTTTACGAATTACGATACGGAGGTGCTCCGGGTAGATTTTTACGTTGGTTTAGAGCTGTGTATTTAGGAATTATTTTTAATGTCTTAGCCATGGCGGGTGTGACATTGGCTGCGATCAAAATAGGGCAAGTCATGTTAGGATTAGATCCCGTAACAACCGTTGTGATTGCAGGCGCCATCACCGTAGTATTTAGCGCTATTGGAGGGTTTAAAGGGGTTGTTTATACCGATTTTATTTTATTCTTTGTTGCCATGGCGGGTGCTTTTGGCGCTGCGTATTATATCGTGGGAATGCCTGAAATAGGCGGACTTGACGCTTTAATGGCGCACGAAAACGTAAAAGACAAACTCAATATTTTACCCGATTTTGAGGATACCAACACCTTAATTACGTTACTTATCATTCCGCTTGCCGTACAATGGTGGAGTAGCTGGTACCCAGGATCAGAACCTGGCGGTGGTGGCTATGTCGCACAGCGTATGCTGGCTGCCAAAGACGAAAATCACGCCATAGGCGCAACCTTTTTTTACAATATTATGCACTATGCATTACGTCCTTGGCCGTGGATTTTGGTGGCATTAGCCTCGCTCGTGGTTTTTCCAGATCTCACTAGTATCCAAGAAGCTTTTCCTAATGTAGCTGAAGATAAACTCGGACACGATCTTGCCTACTCTGCCATGCTGACCATGCTTCCAAGCGGATTGTTAGGTCTGGTCCTCGCCTCGCTTTCTGCCGCCTATATGAGTACCATTAGTACCCACTTGAATTGGGGTGCTTCGTATGTGGTGAATGATGTATATGCGCAACAAATCAAACCTGATGCTTCTGAGAAAGAATTAGTGGCTGTAGGTCGTATCACCACAGTTATCTTGATGATCATCAGTGCGATTATCGCACTTGCCCTTACCAATGCGTTACAACTTTTTGACATTATTTTGATGTTTGGAGCAGGTACAGGACTCATTTTCATCCTTCGTTGGTTCTGGTGGCGGATCAATGCGTGGACAGAAATCAGCGCGATGATTGCGTCTGGAGTCATCTCGATACTTGTCACTTTTACGACCTTAGGAGAGATGCTGTTTGGGGAAGGTGGGGTTTTTCCCGCTTACGCGAAATTTCCATTTGTTGTATTCTCATCAACCTTGATATGGTTGCTTGTTACGTTCTTGACCCAACCAGAATCCAAAGAAGTCCTCTATCGTTTTTATAAGAAAACACAACCAGGAGGTCCAGGATGGAAAAAAGTATTGGATGATGCGCAAGAAGACCAAGAACAATTAATTAAAACTTCTGAAGCGTGGAGTGTTCCTGCGGGGATTCTAGCCATGCTCGTGGGCTGTGTGTTTATTTATAGTGCGATGTTTACTACAGGATATTTTATCTACGGAGAAACGACCAAAGCATTTGCATTGCTGGCGACGTGTATTATTTCTGGAATCATCTTATCACAGATTTGGAAACATATTAAGGGGAAAGTGCTTTGATTCTAATAGTGTTTACTGATGATAGTTTCTGAAAATCGGAAATGAGAAAACTGGTTATTGGAATTTGGAACTCTAGTCCTTAGTTTATTCTTCGTAGGACTTGCTCATATAGTGAAGATGAAGAAATAGATTAAGTGTTTTTTAAAATACCTTTTAAATTTTCTGGATCTTTTTGATTATTCCAAAATAGAAGTAACTCTATTACCATTCTATCTTCGTAGATATCAAAAAATAGTGTTGTTTGCTTAGATATAACAAAAGATCGCATATTAGTAGTTTTAGAAATTCTACCTTCTACGATACCTGACTCTAGCTTATTAATAAACGCAGAGACTAAGTCCATAAACTTAATCACTTCGTCAATATTGAACTTTACATTAATGAAATCTAGTTCTTGTTGGTAAGATAAGTCGGCAAGCTCAGTCCAAAGGATATCGTATAATTTATCCTGCGGCATTATATTTTGTTCTGTATTTAGCCATTACGTCTTTATGCGGAGTTAGTTTTCCTTGTTTGGCTTGTAATCTACTCTCTACTAATAAGTCTTGTATTGCTTCTGGTAGTTCATCAAAGAAGTCGATCTCTTCATCTTTTTGATACGATTCAAAAACAGCCTTAACAATGCGTAAGATTTTATCGTCAGCTATATTTACATACTGTTTTACTATGTCTTTTAGTTCTGCTGTTCCCATAATTACAGGTATTATACCACAAATATAACGAAAGTTCCTCCCGTTACGGTATGGGTATCAAAAATCTATCTATAAGAATTATGAAAGTACATGACAATTCAGTAGCTGCCCACGTATGAAAAATGAGATGTTTCAAACTACATATCGGGAATGAGTCGATACTAAGTAAGGTATATCCCAAAAGGGTTCAAAAGTCCTTAAAAATTAAGTGTAGTTACAATACATTCGCGTTTGAACTAAATTAGACACAAAAAGTTAAAATTTTACTATTCACTTCAAAATGCACAACAGTTCAAACAAACTTTAAAATTTATTTTGTACAATCTATACTAGGTGTTTTATATATTTGAATAGATGAAAAAGATTTTAGTTACACTCCTTCTGTTGGTCTCATGTTCGAGCCTGATTTCCGCGCAAGAAAATACTGCGATTTACAAAGAGGCATTGCGCATTATTGAGAATAGCCCTACGTATAAAGAATTAGGTATTGAGTCTTATACAACCTCCGAAACCTCCATAAGTTTTGGAAATCAAGCGTATGCTTTTTGGCTAGATGACTCGACGTTAAATTTTCCTGATCGTGATTTTGAGAATTATTTTGGAGAATTATATGCTCCTATTGAGATTCCTGCGTTTAAAGAACTTTGTCAAAAGCGAAGGTCAAAATTTGTGTTCTTTGTCACCGAAACAGAAAACAATGTGTTTGTTATAGAAATCCTAGTTTTCAATAGAAAACGACGTGGGAAATATCCTAAATTCTACCAAGGAAAAAGCTACTCATTTCTGTTTAGAAAAGATGCAGAAAACAGTGTGAAGCTGATGCACAATTTGGAGATTGTGAATAATTAGATTCATTTTAGTTTTTAAAAAAACTATTTTATTAATGCTTTTCAAAAAAATTATTTGAGGTATTTAATATATATCCCAATCCATTTGTGTCAAATATTGTGTGTCCTTCATACTGCAAAACTTCTAATTTCACATCCTTTTTGTTCTCTTCTAAAAGTCTTGCCATTTCTCGAGCTTGTTCTATAGGAATAATCTTATCTTTTTTTCCATGAAAAATAAGAATAGGCTTTTGGAGATCCTTGGCAAAATTAATTGGACTTATTTCTTCCAAGTATTTACCTTTATTAGACCCTAATGCTTTATTCCAAAACTCATAAGAAAAGTAATTTTTTTCTTTTTTTTGAAATTTCATCCAATCTTTAATATCTGTAGGTGCTGAAACTGCAACACCTGCTGCAAAGAGATTTGGATATTTAAGTAAACTCATATACGTTGCATATCCCCCGTAGCTATGACCAAAAATAAATACATTTTTCTGATCAATAGAATACTTTTCAATAACTTCTTTTGTAGCATCAGCGATATCATTAATCATGATTTTGTCGATACTACTTACACCTGCTAATAAATGTGATTTTCCAAATCCTGTAGATCCTCTAAAATTCACTCTTAAAGTGGCATATCCTCTACTAGCAAAATATTGAGAAAAATCATCAAATTCCCAATAATCTCTTGACCAAGGTCCGCCATGCGGTATCACTACTAACGGGATTGGTTTTTGATGAGATGGATCTTGTAAAGGTAAATTAAGATAACATGCTATTTTCTTATCATCACGAGCATTGATAACAATACTTTTTGTTTTTGACAATTTATATTTATTCAATTCGTCATTAAAGTGAAACATAACGGCATAACTATTATCAGATGTGTCATAAACCCCTATGTTGCCTGCATTATTATCACTCCATTGATGAATTAAAAAGCGTTTATTATTTGCATCAGCATCTATAATATCATTAATGTATCCAATATATTCTGTGTTAAGCTTTGTGCTTATTTTTCCATATAATGATGAAAACCATTTATACTGAGGTGTAAGACTTTCATATTTTATACCTGCTAGTTCTCCTTTCGAGTAATCAAATATAAAATCTATATCTCTTCCGTGAGGGTCTTTTACATCACAAAGAGCATCTTGAACTAAGACTTTCTCTACCATCTTATTTTCAAGATTATAAGATATTAGTTGACGTTTATCACTTTCATGATTTGATGTTAAATAAACAATATTTGAATCATACCCAAAACCTTCAAAAAGCACAGATTGGTCTAAATAAGATTCTCCATCTATGGTCAAACTAAATTCAGTCCCGTCTATATACACAACAAATGGGAACAATTCGTTTTGTTCTGAGTTATATTCAAATTGAGTAATCTGTTTATCTTCAAATTTAAGAGCAAATCGAGGATTTCCATAAGCATCAACAATCCACTTATTTACTTTATGTTTTTTTCCTTCAATAACAGTTATTTTTTCACCTGTAAAAATATTTACTCTTTTAAGAGATGCATGAATATTATAATCATAGGTCTCTATTAAAATTTCATTTTCATTCTCAGGTAATAAACTAACTACGGTATTGTATCTATAATTTTTATGTTGCTTGTAAGAATCTTTTGTAAGCTTATCTGCTAATCTGTTTACGAGTTTAATAGAATTATTTCCATCAATATCCATTGCTAAGATTTCTCCAGATGACTCATACATAATACGCTTTGAGGTTAACCATACAATGTTATCTATAGTTTTAGATCCCATAGAAATTTCTTTGTACAATTTATATCCATCAATATCTACAATGATAAGGTCACTTGTAAAATCATCTTCTACAATTTGTGCAAAATATTTACCATCTGGAGAAATAGAAAACGTATGACGATTATTTTTCTTTAAAAGTATTTCAATCGGTACAGGTTTAGGTATTGAATCTTGTGCTACTACTCTTGGAAAAACAAATAGCAAACAAATAAAAAGAAGTGTTTTTTTTATCATATCTAATAATAAGATATAAAAGTAATTCATTCCTAATATTTTCGAAAGGAAACTATTGGTATTTTTTAACTTATAATATTTATTTTTTCCCTTGCACAACTCAAAATAAACAGTAACTTTGAATTTCAAAGTACTTTACTATGGAGTCAAATAAATATTTAGAAGATATTGTCAGTATCAAATCGATGATGAGTAAATCCTCACGATTTATGTCCTTAAGCGGACTTTCAGGTATACTGGCTGGAATATATGCCTTAATAGGCGCTTTGGTAGCTCATAACATTCTTACAACCGAACAGCTTACCTCTGGTGGTGCAAGGTACGCCTCGGTTGTGGGATTGATAAACGCGTATCTTGCACATCCATCGGGTGCCAAATTATTCTTAGTCGGTTGCATCGTACTAATGGCGGCTGTAGTCACGGGAATTATTCTCACGATACGTAAAGCCAAAAAACACGAAGAAAAAATATGGGATCCTTCTTCTAGACGATTGCTTATTCATTTTTCGATTCCGTTGTTTACAGGGGGTGTGTTTTGTGTGGTTTTATTACAATATGGTCTCATCGGTCTCGTAGCGCCGTGTACGTTGATTTTTTATGGATTAGCGCTGATTAATGCGAGTAAATTTACATTAGGAGATATTAAATATCTAGGGCTTGCCAATGTCATTATAGGATTAGTCAGTACCCAATACATAGGCTACGGTCTTTACTTCTGGGCGCTAGGTTTTGGAGTTTTCCATATTATCTATGGAACGAAGATGTACTTAAAACATGATATGAATAAAAAATAAACGGGTGGTTGTTTACTTTTAAAATGTAATTTTTCTGAACATTTTAAAAAAACTTTCCGTCACAAAAATCAGAGAAGAAAAGTATAAAAAACACGATATAAAAAAAGAATACATTTGCAACAAAAGTATTAAACTAAGATCCCGCTGAAAAAGCGGAATTAGTTCAACTTACACTGTTGAGTACGTCTTACAGACTTCTCAAAATTGAGTTTCACTAACAACAAACTATGTCTATAATAACCAACATCAACAAAGCTTTTGATCACAGGATTCGCCTGGGGATTATGAGTGTATTGATGGTGAATGAAAGTGCGGATTTTAAGGAACTAAAAGAACTGCTCGGTGCTACTGATGGCAACTTAGCAAGTCATACAAAAGCGCTAGAAAAAGAGGACTATATCTCTGTAAACAAAACATTTATTGGCAGAAAACCGAATACTAGTTACAGTGCTACAAGGAAAGGAAAAGCCGCTTTCCAAAAACACATAGAAGCACTAGAAAAACTCATCGGAAAATAATTATGCAATCAAGATAAAACTATATTTTTTTATCATTTTGCTTTGAAATACAAAGTACTTTTAAATTATGAAAACACTACGCTATTTACTTTTAGAACGACTGTACGAATGGAGCAAACTCCCGTACAGACTTCTCTTTAAACAAGAAGCTCCCTGGGATATTCCTGTCAAAGCATTACTCCGCTATCCTGTAGAAAGTTTAGGGTATCACTTAGGATGCTTCTTACTACAGCATGACTTTACGCCAGAACCTCAACTAGAAGATCACGACATCTATCACGTGCTAACAGGTAGTGGCATTTCTGTTCCTGAAGAGGTTGCCATGCAGTTTTACCTTTTTGGTAATGGCAAACGATCACTCTACCTCTTTATGGTTTTGATGCTTGGCACAGTTTTATTCCCAGATCACATCAAACGCTTTTGGACCGCTTTTAAAACAGGAAGAAAAGCACATCCCTTTTACCATCTTAATTTTTTAAAACTATTACATCAACCGCTCACCACTTTACAATACACCTTTAAAATCAATACCCTATGAAACGTCAACTTATTTTATGGATCAGTGCTTTAGCATTTAGTACGTTGTTTTACAAACAAGACCTCGGAATCAATATGTTCATTTTTGCTATTATCGCCGTCGTTACGGTATTTTTTGCACGTAAAGAAGTTTTTAAACGAACAGATATGCGTATCGCGACATTGATATATCTTATGACTTCGTTGTTTGTTTTTACCAATCATAGTGCGCTCGCTATATTTATGTCTTTTATCACATTTATTGTCTTTGCAGGCACCATTTCTGGAACTAAAAACGCCATTTATATACAAGGTATCAGTGGCTTGTACCAGTCATTACTAGGAGCCTTGCATTATTACATGTCTCCTAAAAAAGAAAGAAAAGCAGCCACACCACAAAAAAAGCGAGATTATGGCTTTATTCTTTTATGTGTATTGTTGGTCACAGGCCTTCCAATCATCTTTGCTTCTTTGTACAGTCAAATCAATCCTATTTTTGAAAAATGGATCGCTGTAATTGATCTTTCTTTTATTAATATTTCTTGGCTTCTAATGACGGGTATGGGATATGTATTGCTCAATAACATCACAGCGCCTGCGTCTTTACAAATGCTTACAGATGCAGATAGCGCCTTACGCCAAGACATGACAGAAGTCTCTATTTCTGAAACGCAAGAGCCTGTCTTACATAAAGAGCAATTATTGGGTTCTCTTGTCATTGGAGTTCTCAATGCGCTGATACTCTTTTTTCTGGTTGTCGATATCTGGTATGTCACCAACACTCCTTTACGACACGCTCCAGAACTATCTAAAACAGTACACGAAGGAGTAGGTGCTTTAATCGCTTCGATTGTGATTGCAATTACGTTGATTATTATTCTTTTTAGAGGAAGCCTTAATTTTTACAAAAACAGCCACCGACTTCGCATCCTCACCTATATCTGGATCATTCTAAATATTATACTCGTACTAGTGACGTTCTTTAAAAACTACATATACATCACTGACTTCGGACTTACCTACAAACGTATTGGAGTTCTCATTTATCTCACTTTATGTGTTGCTGGTTTGATCACCACCTATTTGAAAGTGGCGTATCGTAAAAATATATATTACCTCATACGCTTCAACGCAAGAATTGTGTTTATGGTGATTGTACTGATGAGTAGTTTCAGTTGGAGTAGAGAGATTACACGATATAATCTATCGCAGGTAGCACGGCCTGATTTGAATTATTTGGAGACTATGGGAAGAAATCATATTGATCTTTTATACGCTTTCGCGAAAGCGTACCCAGAAAAATTCTCTTACACCTCCATGGAAAACATAGAACGGAGGCATACTTCTCACCTAGAAAACTTGGAAAATGAAACTTGGCAATCTGCTACCTTACAAGGAATTAAATACAAGAATAAACCATGAAAACCATCATATATCCCATCAACCGATTTGCACTAAAACTTACAGTATTTAGTCTCTGTTTTGGTATCCTTCAAGTTATTATATATGCCATATATCCTAATGACACGTCTATATATATTGGGCTTTTGCATTTGTATCCAACCATAGCGATACATACGATTGTACTTCTAATAGTTCTTGTAAACGGTATTAAAAATTATAAAGATATAGGAGAACATTTTTTAGTGATACTCACCATGCTTGCTAACATTCCTGTCGCTTTAGGTTGCTTTTATGCCGTAATCACACTTTCAGATTTATAAAAAAACATTTCATCTCAAAAATCAACGAATTCAGCAGTTTATTTGTAGGTTTTTTATATTACACGTGGTACACCTCGTTCAGTCAAAGTAAAAAAAAGAGTAACATTATGCTCAATAAATCCCTCATTCCAGTTTCTCCCAAAGAGAGAAATAATCTATAGCTAAGTCAATTATTTTTTATAAAATAGTGATGAGATTTAAAATAACATACTTCTTTGCTTTTTGCCTACTTCTTATCATAGAAGTAGGCATCGCAATGTTTATGAACGATCAGATTATACGTCCGTTTGTGGGCGATGTATTAGTGGTGCAATTAATCTATTGTTTTGTACGTGCGTTTACTTTTTTTACCTATCTAAAAGCGATTATAGGCGTACTTCTTTTTGCCTATCTCGTCGAAGCCATTCAAGCGACTTCTTTTATAGTTTGGATAGGGCTATCTGAGAATAAGGTGGCAAAAATTATATTGGGTAGTACTTTTGACTGGAAAGATTTGCTGGCGTATACGCTAGGTGCTTTGCTTATTCTTATATTTGAGAAGTACTATAACATCTCGAGTACCTAAGACTTAAAACACTATGGACTGCCATAAAATAATAGAAGACACCTATGCTCATATTTTGAGTAAAGAAAATAAGGGAGCCGTTGCTACCTACATTCCTGAATTAGGGAAAGTAGACCCTGCTCATTTTGGCGTTTGCCTTACCACAAATGATGGTACTCAATACACCGCGGGGGATGCTTATAGTCCTTTTTCCATACAAAGTATTGCAAAGGTTTTATCCTTAAGTTTAGCATTATCACTTGAAGATACTATGATTTGGCAACGCCTTGATGTAGAACCCTCTGGGTCGGCATTTAATTCGTTAGTACAATTAGAATCAGAAAATGGGATTCCTCGTAATCCGTTGATTAATGCGGGGGCAATTGTAGTGTGTGATATTTTATGCAGTCATTTAAAAGACCCAAAAAAAGAACTCATCGGGTACATAAGAGACGTAGCAAATAATGATACTATTCAGTATTCTGAAACCATTGCGCAGTCGGAGAAATCAAATGGATATTTAAATGTCGCTTTGGTCAATTTTATGAAGTCGTTTGGCAATATCAAAAATGATGTCGAACAAGTGATTGATCTTTATTTTTACCTTTCTTCTATAGAAATGACGTGTTGCCAACTCTCTAAAACGTTTGGCTTCTTGGCTAATGGCGGCAAACAACTCATCACCAATAAACAGATTTTAACGCGTTCTCAATCCCAGCGTGTGAATGCGATTATGCAAACCTGCGGTTTTTATGATGAGGCAGGTGAGTTTGCTTATAAAGTAGGATTGCCAGGTAAAAGTGGCGTAGGTGGTGGTATTGTTGCAGTATTACCCAACTCCTACAGCATTAGTGTTTGGAGTCCAAAACTTAATGAAAAAGGGAATTCGTATCGTGGTATGAAATTTCTACAATTATTTACAGATACCACACGTGAGACTATTTTCTAGTATATATGTATTGATAGTGCTTTCGTATTTTCGACTAGCTTACTATAAATTTCACTTGCGTGAAAATATATAACAGCAATCAAACCCCAAAAACAAACATTAGATTTTTGTTGCCCGTAACATTTCGCGTTTCCCTGGAGGACCTGGTAAACGTTCGACTTCAAAACCAACGGCTTGTAGGGCCCTGCGGACACTTCCTTTGGCAGCGTAAGTCACTAAGACTCCATTTTCGCGCAAAGCGGTATACATTTTTTTAAAAATCATTTCACCCCAAAGTTCAGGCTGAACTCTTGCTCCAAACGCATCAAAATACACAAGATCAAATGCATTCTGGTCTATAATATCTTCAAAACGTTGTTGGCGCTTTGTCAACTGAAACAAAGGCGAGATCTCCTCTTGAGATTCCCATGGCGTTTTGTGAAGGCTGTTATATACTCCTTGTGCATCTTTCTCTTTTATAAGAGAAACATAATCCATCGCTTTGATCTCTTCTGAAGAGATTGGATAGGCTTCTATGCCCGTATATTGAATCGAAGTTTGTGTTTTTTGGGCTTCAAAAAAGGTCAGTAAGACATTCAATCCTGTTCCAAAACCCATCTCTAAGATCGCGATAGGGGTTTCTTTTTGATAGGATGATTTAGAACGATAATGGGCTAATCCCATTTTCAAAAATACATGGTTGGCTTCTTGAATCGCGCCATGTTTGCTATGGTACTGTTCATCCCACTCAGGTATATGAATGGTTTTTGATCCGTCTCCTGTGATGATGATTTCGCGCTTCATATAAAAATATAAACATCACCTATACTAAACATATAGGTGATGTGTGATCATATTAGTAAGCCTTCGACAAACTCCGTTTGAGGATTTTAATGTCTTTTTTGGAAGTTTTACTTCTCCATCAAAACCCCAGTTGCCATGAGTTTAAACTCACGTTTTGGTTCTGTAATGGCTGCAATTTCTTCGGCAGATAATCCGCCATCTTCTGCTAAATGTTTTTGCTCATCGACAGAGGTTTCTTCTACAAAAGCTTTTCCTTCTACAATCGCCTCTCCATCTGAATCTGTAGGAACAAAAAATGCGTAATCTTTGAATTTTACATACACCTCTTCTCCTCCTATATCAAGACGCATCCAGCATCCCATGCTTTTACACACCGCTTCAATAGGCGCTTTAAACTTTACGGTAACAGAATCTCCCGATTTTAAATTTTTATATTGTTCTTTTACACTTGAAACAGCCATCAGGTTCTGATCTGTGATTACCGCCCCATACGTAGCATAATCAGCTTGGACTACTTGCGCTAGATCTTTTGCGACAGCAACTTCTGCATCCCCAGTATTTACTTCTGTTTGCTCTTTACAACTTAGAGAAATAAGAGCGATGGCTAGTATAATAAGTTTTGTTTTCATCTGTTTAAAAATTTTTAATTTCTTAAAATATTACAAGAATTTGAATACATTCAGAAACGCTCATACATTTTAATCATTGTCTTGTTGTGAATTATCGAATGAAGAAAATGAATGTTCGTTTTAGTATTTAAAGTATCCAAAATTAATAATAATGCAAAATTATGAATTTATAAATAGCTTGGGGATGTTAAATTCTTAAATTTGCATAACGTTTACAAACACCGCAATGAATATTACAAAAGCTGAAAAGAGTAAAATAGAAGAAGTAGATTTTAATAACCTCACTTTTGGAAGTGTTTTTTCCGATCACATGTTTTTTTGTGACTACAAAAATGGCGCTTGGCAAGAACCTCAAATTGCACCTTATGGTCCTATAAGTATAGATCCTAGTGCCAAGGTTTTTCATTACGGGCAAGCTGTTTTTGAAGGTATGAAAGCTTTTAAAGATGATCACGGCGCAACGTGGTTATTCCGTCCAGAACAAAACTGGGAGCGTATTAATAAATCTTCTGAGAGATTGGCAATGCCTGCATTTCCTAAAGAAATCTTTTTTGAAGGTTTGAAAACGCTTCTTCATTTAGACAATGACTGGATTAAACCTGGTAATGGGAATTCGCTTTATATCCGTCCTTTTGTCATTGCAACGCAACCTGGCGTGTCTGCTTCTCCATCAGATCAATATCGATTTATGATTATTTGTGCGCCTGCACAAGCTTATTACTCTGGTGAAGTAAGCGTCCTTTTTGCTGAAGAATATAGCCGTGCTGCCGATGGTGGTGTTGGTTTTGCAAAAGCCGCAGGAAATTATGCTTCACAATTTTACCCTACAAATCTTGCAAAAGAAAAAGGATATCAACAAATTGTTTGGACAGATGCAAACTCTCACCAATATCTAGAAGAAGCAGGTACAATGAACGTATTCTTTAGAGTTGGCGATACGTTACTTACCGCTCCTAATAACGATCGTATTCTTGACGGCGTGACTCGTAAAAGTATCATACAACTTGCAAAAGATGCTGGAATACACGTAGATGTACGTCGGGTGAGTGTTTCAGAAATTGTGAACGCTGCAACCTCTGGCGAACTTAAAGAAATCTTTGGAGCAGGTACTGCTGCGGTGATTGTTCCTTTTAAAAGTTTCGGACATCAAGGAAAAGATTATGACCTCCCTTCTCAAGAAGATAGTTATGCCGCTCGATTCAAAAAAGCACTTAAAGATATTCAGTACAATCGTGCTGCCGATCCACATGGGTGGAGATATGAAGTGAAATGAGTTGATGAGTTGATGAAAATCTAACTTTTCAAAGTAGTATTCTTCCTTAAAACTTATCAGTTTTTATATACAGATTTATAAAATAGAGTAGTACTCTATTTTTAGAGTCGGTTATTTTGATACTGTTTTCGCTTTCGCGAAAATCACTCAATCATCTTACTTCCTGATTTAAATCTTAAAAAAACTTCACACTTCCAGCTTCCTGCTCCCAGTAAATTCCAATTCTCAACCTCTGACCACCGACTACTTTTTTTTGTACCTTAGTTCGACTAACTAAAAAATATAGACAATGCGACGTGGTGGCGGAATGAAAATAAGACTCCTTATTGGAGTTGCCGTGGTGGCTTTTGCTCTTATCAGGAATTGTAGCAGCAGAGAAGAAAATCCATATACAGGAAAGGTACAAGCAATTAGTATGAGTCCTGAACAAGAGATCCAGATCGGACTCGCCAATGCACCCGCGATGGCAGAGCAACATGGAGGATTACATCCTGACATGCAATTACAAGCTTTTGTAGATCAAATAGGAGAAAAACTGGTGTCGAGCAGTATGGCTCGTGAGACACCTTATCGATATGAATTTCATCTATTACGTGATGATCAAACCATCAACGCGTTTGCACTTCCTGGCGGACAAATATTTATTACCTATGCCTTACTTTCCAAATTAGAAAATGAAGATCAAGTCGCTGGTGTATTAGGCCACGAGATTGGTCACGTATTAGGAAAACATAGTGCCGAGCGTGTAGAAAACTCCAAAATGTGGCAAACCATCTCTATGGGTGCCGAAGTGGGTGGCGGTTATGGAGAAGCTGCTGGAGGCATAGGACAAAGCATTCTTTTAGGAAATGGCCGTGATGATGAGTTGGAAAGCGATGATCTTGGCGTACGCTTTATGATTCGTGCTGGGTATAACCCTTATGAAATGATAGAAGTAATGCGAGTTTTAAAAGCTGCTGGAGGTCCTAATCGCCAACCTGAATTTTCAAGTACACATCCCGATCCAGATAACAGGATAGAAAAAATTAAAGAATCTATAGAAAAATATGGATACAAAGGCTAAAACGTTTTCGTTAAAAGCATTCAAAAACCTCGCATTGGCGGGGTTTTGTTTTTTATCTTTACACTAAATTGTTAGGCTGAGCTTGTGGAAGTGATGTACTTCCTTCTACAATCTTCTGACCTTTACGTATGATATAGTTTATGAATAAGAAAACGATTCTAATGATACTCGATGGCTGGGGCATGGCACCAGACAAAAAAGTATCTGCTGTAGACCAAGCACAAACCCCCTTTATTGATAGTTTATATACCAACTATCCACATGCACAATTACTCACGCATGGTGAAAACGTAGGACTTCCTGATGGGCAAATGGGAAATAGCGAAGTGGGTCACATGAATCTTGGCGCAGGTCGGATCATTTATCAGGATTTTGCAAAAATAAATGTTGCTATAAAAAACGATTCTCTTAAAGATGAAAAAACACTGATAGATGCTTTTTCGTATGCAAAAGAAAACAACAAACCCGTCCACTTTTTAGGTCTTTTATCAGATGGTGGGGTACACTCTCACATCAATCACTTAAAAGGACTGATCAAAGCGGCTAGTGATGCAGGCGTACCACAATCGTATATTCATGCATTCACAGACGGTCGTGATGTAGACCCAAAATCGGGGAAAGCCTTTGTGGAGGAGATATCCGCTTTCGCGAAAGCGTACCACAGCCAACTCGCATCGGTCATAGGACGTTACTATGCGATGGACAGAGATAAACGCTGGGAACGTGTCCAAATGGCGTATGATCTTATTGTACACGGAAAAGGAACCCTTACCGAAAATCCTTTAAAAAATATACAAGCCAGTTATGATGAAGATGTCACCGATGAGTTTTTACAACCCTTAGTCTGTACGGAAAACGGAAAGCCCATCGCAACTTTACAAGAAGGAGATGTGGTGATCTTTTTTAATTTTAGAACAGATCGGGGTCGCGAACTCACAGAAATGTTGTCTCAAAAGGATTTTCCAGAGCAGGATACAAAAAAGCTAGACCTGTATTACGTGACGATGACCAATTATGACGACACCTTTTCAAGGATGCATATCGTATATGGTAAAGATAATTTGGCAGATACTTTGGGAGAAACACTCGCCAAAGCAGGCAAAAAACAGATTCGCATTGCCGAAACAGAAAAATATCCTCACGTTACTTTCTTTTTTAATGGAGGAAAAGAAACTCCTTTTGAGGGAGAATCTCGACTACTTTGTCCGTCTCCAAAAGTAGCTACCTACGATTTACAACCCGAAATGAGTGCGTATGAAATACGTGATAAAATCATTCCTGAAATTAAAAAAGGAGACGTCGATTTTGTTTGCTTAAACTTTGCAAATCCAGATATGGTGGGTCATACAGGCGTGATGGAAGCGGCCATAAAAGCGTGTGAAACAGTAGATCAATGTACTAAAGACATCGTAACCGCTGCACTAGAAAAAGACTATACGGTGATTATCATTGCAGACCATGGGAATGCAGAAACGATGATCAACCCTGACGGAACTCCAAACACCGCACACACCACAAATCCTGTTCCTATCATTCTAGTAGACAAAGATATCAAAACAATAAAAGATGGTATTTTAGCAGATGTGGCTCCTACGGTATTAAAACTCATAGGCGTAACACAACCTGCAATTATGGATCGCAAACCTCTTATTTAATATGACAAAAGAAAAAGTACCACATCTCTTATGGATGTTATTTGGATCTGGACTCTCTTACTCCTATTTCAGTAAAGAAGATTATCTAGTAGGTATTTTAGGGATATGCATAGTAATGAGCTTTGCTTACAAATTAATTAATACTAAAAAGAATGAAATTAAATAACACCTTTATTGCTCTTTTAATCATCTCGCTTTTTGCTCTTACTTCTTGTAATGAAAAGAAAACACAAACCGAAGTTACAGAAACCCCTGTAGAAGTGACCCCCGAAGAAACTGCAGAATTTGATCTCATCGATGATAATGGAGATCCTATTATTGTTGGCATACAAGAGCGAGCGACTTTAGAAAAGGAGCCTTATAAAAAATGGTTTGACGAAAGTTACAAAGAACATATCCTAGACACAGCTACTGTTGCTGCAATAAAGAATGATCTTGCCGAAGCAACCATTACCGTTTTTATGGGAACTTGGTGTGAAGATAGTCAGCGAGAAATTCCTGCTTTTTATAAAGTATTAGACCTCGCAAGAATCGATGCGGGTACCGTAAAACTCATTACCATTACTGAAGGCAAAGATGCTCCAGAAGAGCTTATCAAAGAAAATGATATTGAATATGTACCCACCATCATTTTTGAGAAACACGGAAAAGAACTGGGGAGAATTGTAGAGTACACTATCTTTAGTATGGAAAAGGATATAGAAAAAATTCTTACAGGAGATGGATATAAGCATCCGTATGCAGAATAAGGCATAATCAAAATTCTAAACAGAAAAGACCAGCGCATTGCTGGTCTTTTTTTATGGAACTATTTATTGACCCAAACAATAAAACTCTCAGAAAAAAATCATTGTAGAGTGCCTCCATAATAGATCTAAAAACCGATGCTAGACACCGCATAAAGGCAAAAATCTTGATACTTTACAAAGAATTAAATACGTAAAATTTAAACCTAACTAACCGAATAAAATTCAGATAAAAAAGGGGTTTGTATAAATTATTCAAATGATTTATCATGATGTCATAAATAGTACTTATAATATTCATAAAAATTTATAATAATCTGATTAACAATTAATTAACTAATTACAAAATATATGCTCATACATTTGAATCAAATAAAAAATATTCTTGTAAGGAATATATAGACACAAGCCTTGAGTGTCACAAAATGATCAGGGATAATTTAATTTTAAAAATTTTAATTATGTTAAAGAACATTTCAAGTTTAGGTAAGTCATTAAGTAAAGAAGAGCAAAAAGTAGTATCGGGAGGTAACATGGCTATTGATGATGGTGGTTTCGATTGCTATTGTAATGGAACATATAAAGGTAAAGCTACATCAATCCAAGAATGTTGGGATATGTGCTAAAAAGCACTCGTAAATTATATAAGAAAATGAGGCTGTCTAAAAAGGCAGTCTCTTTTTGTTTGTTTTTTTTGATTTCGTATCTTAATAACATGAAATCTAGTCCTGTATGGAAGACTAATAATCAGTCACAGTTAAGTCTT
>NZ_CALEMI010000092.1 GCF_937910895.1 uncultured Dokdonia sp.
GCTCTTGGAATAAGTTTTTTTGAGAGCACGACATTAAGAGTTTGGGCAGAACAAATGGTTTATGGACCATTGGGACAGTTCAGTTTGCTCTGCCTGCGAAGCCTTACCTTTCTTTTCACTCCATATTTGTTTTTTAATTTTTTACGACTACGTACGTTCTTAGCCATCAGATCATAGTTACCGCTTATATTATGCGTTACCCAATAATAAATCGCTCTAAAGCGCATAGCGTCTGTCTCTAGTTGAGAAGTCAAGCCGTAGACCAGTTCGGGTACATTGGTAAGCGCTTCTCCTTGATACCGATCTGCGGTGTATTCCGCTTTCGCGAAATTGATCTCTTTAAAATCAGCACGTTGTGCTTGCAGTGTAAGTACAAAGGAGAAGAGCAGTAAAAAAATAAAATTTTTCATGTAAGAAGGCTTACTTCTTGTTAAGGTCTAACGTTTTATCAGTCGGCTTGGTTCTTAACGCCCCGATAATCACCAGTTCGATATCTTCTAAGAAAGGTTTCACGAAAGTGGTATTCTCCGTAATTTTAACCTCTGCATCCTGATAGCCTAACGAGGTCACGAGCAATACATCATTTTCCTTTAATTTTTGAGGAAATATAAAGGCGCCATTTTCATCACAAGAGGTCCATATTTGAGTTCCCTTTAAAACTACAGTTGCCATCGGTACAACGCCATCTGTAGACTTCACGACACCAGTGACGGTTTGCCCTGTGGTTTGCGCATTCATTGTGTTTGTAAAAAGGCTTAAGGTCATTAAAAAGCCAAAAGCCATGAGCGTTTTTAAAACGTTCTGTTGCATGGTCATTGATTGTGTTTTCATAAGATATGTGTTTTTGTTTCTTCAAACTTAGACATCCTTTACGCGTAAATAAAGGGAGAATGAGGTAACGAGACACTTGCTTGAGTGAAGTCGTGCTTTGGGTGAGGATGCTACTACTTATTTTTTCGCTTAAAGCGAAAAACCGTCAGACGTTACTTTTAGTTTAAAAACATTATGGAATGTTGCAATACTTGGTAAAAAAGCAAAAGCCCCAAAAAGGGACTTTGCTAAACAATTCGTTCTTGATATGTGTTTTTCTTTTATATGGTCTCTATGACGTCTTGAAGTGCTCTTCTTGACTTAGGATTCTTACTTGGTTGATTAGAATCATCTGGATTTCTGTGTCCTATACACACTGCCACGATGGTCGCATAATCTGTTTGATCTAGAATCTTGTCATAGTTATCTGGCTCAATTCCCTCCATAGGTGTGGCATCAATACCCATTTCGGCACAGGCACTTAATAAAATACCTAAAGCCAAATACACTTGTTTGTCAAACCAAGCTTTAATTTCAGCTTCTGGTTTTGGTTTTATGTATTCTTTGTAATAATTGACAGCACCCTCAGGAAGTTCCTTCTCGATTTGTTCTTCAAATAAGGAAAGACTATTGATACGACTGAAAACAACCGTAGTATCACTATCTAGTAATTTATTGGTGTTGATCCAAGACACTTCTGACAGTTTCTGTATGGTATCAGGATTTGAAACAAATGTAAATTTCCAAGGTTGACTATTTATAGAAGAGGGTGTTAGACGTAAAATCTGTTGTAACTCTTCTATTTTTTGTTTTTCAATTTTTTTGGATGCATCATATTTTTTTGTGGTATATCGATGTTGCATAGATTTTAGAAAGCTCATATTTTTCTTTTTTAGTATACTATATATTTTATAGTAGCAAAACTAAGTATAGTTTTTTACCTTTGCAAGAACGGTCAAAAAGGATAGTATCAATTTTTAGTTTGAGTATGTACACATTTAAAGGAAAAGAATACCCATGTTGCACAAGTCTTACTATGGGTGTGATAGGAGGGAAGTGGAAAACAGTGATCTTATATCATTTAATGGAAGGAACACTGAGATATCATGAATTAAGAAAGCAAATGCCAACAGTCACCGAACGAACCTTGAGTTTACAGTTAAAGACGTTAGAAGATGATGGCATTATTAAACGGAAGGTCTATACTTCAAAACCTCCATTAAAAGTGGAATATTCCTTAACGGATTTTGGAGAAACGCTGGTTCCTCTAATACAGTCTATCGCAGATTGGGGTAATTTTGTGATTGATAAGTCTGAAGACTAATTATATGGAAAAGTGATTCTCGATTTTCTTTTTGTTTGTTATTCTTAACACAGATGTTTTTACTCTTTCTTTACATTAATAGTAGGAATTTGAACAACTTCAAAGGTAGTAGACGCTAATTTTACGGTACCATTTGTCTTTTCAATTTCTTTTCCAATGCGTTCATTTAGAATATGTTTGGTTACTCTTCGTTTTTTATAGTCAACGATATATCGGAGATTGAATTGAATCCAATTATCTGTCATCGTGATCGCTAATGTCGGATCAACTTGCGCATTTTCAATGTAATACTTCTGTACTACTTGATTCCATTCTGCAATTGATTCTGACACATACTCAGACAAGATTTCTGAAGCAATTTGCACAACAATAGTCTTTGCTAGATCAACATCAGAACCATATCTGATGGGAAGATTAAATTCATCCCAAACAAATGGAAAATCTTTTGAGTAATTATAAACAGGTCCTTTAAAAACAAACGCATTGCTAAGTTTTACGATTCTGCCACTGTAATTATCACTAGAAACCCATTCTCCTATTTCCATCATTGTAGTGTAAATACTATCAATATCAATCACATCTCCTTTGATCTTATGAATTTCAATTCGATCACCAGGCTTATAAACACCCACTAAAAATATATAAAACGAACCCGCAACACTTAAAATTAATTCTTGTAATGTGATGGTAATACCCGCAGTAAGTAATCCAATAGCTAATGCAAAGTCTTTAATACTCCCTGTAAAAAATGATATGGTGATGATAATAATGAGTACATACCCAAAAATCTCTACGGCTTTTTGAGATTTATAACGTACGGTAGAATCTGGCAATCTTTTTCTTAAAAGGCGTCTTAGAAAAGCAATGGTAAGGATGATAAAGATGACCCAAATCAGATATGTAATCACATTGGAAGAAATAGGATGTGCATCCATCCATTGACTTATTTTTTCAAATACATCCATCTTTTCTTAAATTACACACTGCCTAATACTTGTATTATAGGAGCTAGTTAAAAGTACGATTATTTACTAACTGATGTGTCATCGTTTTGAAAATGTATCAAAAATATGAATCCATTAAAAATCTCTTGTCACCTTTTTTATCATTAAATTTTCTCAACGAAATCTAAAAAGACTTCTTTATGACGTTCAAGATCCATATCAGGAGAAAGTGAAGCGCGAACAATGTAATCTTTGTCACCTTCTTTAGTCGTTCCTTGGGTAGATGTGGCAGGGATGGTCCAATAACATCCGTGTAGTTGTCCGTAACTCACGCAATACTTACTTTCATCGGGGATTTCAGTAATCATTAGAGTTATTAAATCGTGATTCAGCGCTCTCTTATAGGCTTCTTTTTCCTTATCCGTATTTCCTTTAGTGGGAAGGTCTAATGAAAACACAGAGGGAGTAAATCCTTCTTTTGCCAAGTCTGGTGATACAAAATTGATTTTTGCTTCGGGTAACGTTTCTTTGATAAAATTGACAAATTCACGTGTATTCTCATAAGCATCCCGAATCCTTTGATTCATAGGAGGCAATTGTTTGGCCAGTATCTCCATTTGAAGATGAGTAGCTTCATTATCACAAAGTCTTAGATGCATTTCTATCTTCTCCATCAAACCGTCCGTTTTTGTATTTCCTACGCAGTACCCAGCTGTACATTTCCCGCCACTTGGAAATTTAGACCCACTTGCATACGAAACAGTTCTAACGGTTGAGAGTATTTCTCCTTCACCTAAAAATTGGATATTCGGGCAAAATGTTTGATCTAAAATAAACACGGGATCAATAGCCATCTCCCCCGTAGGTGTTTTGCGTACTTTACTTAAAGCAGCCTTTAATTGTATTAGGTCTGGAACTTCAACTCTGGGGTTTGTAGGAATTTCAGCAATGATATATGGGATGGCATCTTCGTTTGCAATTTTAGCCAAAACGGTATCAATACTTTTTACCATATCATTATCCCCATCCACTGGTAAATCCACTACCTCAACGTTCTCTATACAAGCAGCAACGCGTCTTGCTTGATCATTTGTACCACCATAACAGTTGGGAGGAACGACAAATTTGATAGCTTTTCCTTTATGGTTTTCTAGGGCATCATCAATAAGCCCCATCATGATGGCATATTGAATGGAGAGTCCACTAGAACCAACCAATGGCTTTATTGTTGTACCCGTAACCTTTTTAATGGATTTTAAGACACTTGTTTTGTTTGCTTCGATAGAAGTGTTTGCGTTGTTCTCAGTATCAAAAGAAGATTCTTCAGTGAGTGCTTTCAAGGCAGTAAGACAATTGGCAGGTGTCATGGCAATGGTTTCTCTTCTTCGCACATGCTGAATATCGGATATATATCCCTCATTTTGCTCATCATTGATGATCAAAATACTTCCAAGCGGATCATATACATTGATGTAAAAGTCAATATTTGAGTTGAGTCCCATCGTAGAAATTTCATCTTGTTGTGAAATCAAAACTGTACTACCGTCAAACTTAGAAATGGTTTCTACGCTCTCCACTTTCTTTACATCAAAAGCATACCCATATACATTCCTTAGTACTTCAGCATCAAAAAAAGTAGGTAATTCTCCTGTATACAGAATTTGAGTGTTTTTATGATCTAATAGATTTTTTCTTAGAATTGCCAACACGGGCATCGTCTTAGATGAAAAACTGATAACCTGTTCTGATGCAAGATCATGCATGCCAGCAATAGCCCATTCTAGGATACAGGATAGGGGATGACCTAAACGAATATAATCATACGCCGTAGGTAATTTATGGAGTGCTGCTGATTCAGCATTAGTGTTGTTGTATAAGTTTTCAAAACGATCTATGAACTGAGTTTTTGCCAATGCTTCATCGTAAATATCGAGTCTGTGGGTTGTTAAACCCAACCAGTCATTTGGCATATTTTTTAAAACCTCTTTTATATAATCTAGCATTTTAGTGTCTTGCATAATGTCTACCTTTTGATAGGCTGGTAATGTACGTGAATTAGGATTATTTTAAAAGTGTTAGAAGCTGATTTTTTAAATGAAACGCTCTTTTTAAAATGTTGTATTTCCGTTTAAAAAAAAGCTGAGAAAACTTTCGCGAAAGCGTATTTTATAAAAACAAAAAAACCTGAATAGCGATATTGTTATTCAGGTTTTTAGTGTTCTTATTTTAATACTAAGATTCTATTTTCTTTAAGTCTTTGTAGTTACGGTCTAAGCGCTTGGTAAGGATTCCATATACTTTGCTATATACAAACCAAAAAGCACATGAAATCATGAAGATGACCAATGCGGTTATAATCACAACCATCGCCTTATTAGTCTCAGCAAATACTTGTGGGTTGCTGTCTATAATAAGGGTTGTTGTAAAAATAGAAGCAATCACAAATAGCGTCATACTGGTATAGATATAATAAGTGACCGTTTTGCGGACTTTGAGAATTTTTTTCATCAAATGTCTTGCAGAATCGGTACTTGTAATCTTTTTGAAGTTGATATAAAATTTGATAATAAAAAATAATAGAATAAAAAGGTGTACGATCAAAAAAGTCGTTTCAAAACGCTGTAAGGATGCGGACTCTAGTGTGAGTTCTCCTCCAAATTTAAAATCTCTAAATAAGGTTGATATGAGTATCCAAAACGCAAATTCTATCATACTTATAATAAAAATCAATTTTACAATAGAAGATGATTTTTTAAGTAACATGGGGTATATATCTTCTCTGCTAAGCTTTGGAAGTGTGGCATCTTGATTTTGCCACTGTTTTTTTAATAATTCTAATTCATCTACCATAACTATGATGGGTTTAATATTTTTTTAAGTTTTCCTTTCACACGATTCATTTTTACACGAGCATTTACTTCGGTAATTCCCATCGTCTCAGAAATCTCTTTGTAATTTTTATCTTCTAGATATAGAAAAACTAGGGCTTTTTCTATATCGTTTAAATCTTTAATGGCAGTATACATAACCTTTAATTGTTGTTCTATAGTATCATCATATTCTTCTGATGAAATACGGAACATGACATTATCAAAGTCCTGTGTTTGCACGGTACGTTTTGATTTTCTATAGAGTGTAATAGCGGTGTTCAACGCTACACGATACATCCAGGTACTAAACTTGGCATCTCCTCTAAACTTAGGAAACGCACGCCATAACTGTATCGTGACCTCTTGAAAAAGGTCATTATGCTGGTCTCGATTATTGGTATATAATCGGCAGACTTTATGCACAATATTCTGGTTTTCCTCCAGAAGTGTCACAAATTGTTCTTGTAAATTTTTATCCAATGGTTGATCGTTAGTTACCTATTTGTAGTATATGTAGGTGTAATGTTACAAAGGAAGCTACTTTTATTGTAATAAATTGCTATGTATGGTTAAAAGTCTATGAGTCTATAGAGTTTAAAAGTTGAGGAGTATGTATAGGAGTTTATGAGTTCTTATTTTTTTTCGCTTTCGCGAAAGCGTACAATGCCAAATATAATTCAAATTTTTAAGGCTTATTTTAAGTTATATTTGAATAAACCATAAATTTCTAAAGGAAAGAGACTATTATGAAAACTAAAAGCCCGCTACACAATGATAGCGGACTCTTCTCCCTAATTAATTATGTAAATGAATATTTTATTTGATAAGCACTTTTTGAGCAGTTCCATTTGAGAATTTGATGATGTACATTCCTGTACTCATCGTCTCTATATGTACTTGAGAGGCAAGCGGACTACTCGCTACTTTACGACCTACCATGTCATACATTTCATACCCAGTTTGCTCGCTAAAAAATAGGTTTCCATCAGAAGTAGGATTAGGGTACACCGTAATTATATGATCTTCTATTGTAAATTCTTCTATGTTTAAGGTATCATTTGCTAATGAATAAACCGCAATTGTTGAACTTACTTCGTTTGCCACAACAATAAGTCCCATTTCTGTAGCATTATCTTCTGGAGCTATATAAATCACACCTTCTGGTGCAAGATCTCCATCTGGATTTTCAACATCCAGTGTAGTGTCTCTATTATTTACATAGGTTTCAAAGGTAGGTGCTGTTGGGTCTGTCACATTAAATACAGCAATACCTCCAATACGTTCAAGTCCTATAAAAGCATACCATTGGTCTCCAATTTGTTGAACAATCACTGCTTCTGGCTCGGGTCCTTTATCGTCCGATCTATTTTTGAAATTATT
>NZ_CALEMI010000093.1 GCF_937910895.1 uncultured Dokdonia sp.
TTTTTCTACAATCATATAGAGCATATTGCCATGGGTTTCATTAAAATCACCCAATGCTTTTTGTTTGGGGACATAATATAATTTGGGATGCGTATGATTTATCTGTATCGCTTCTGCCAATAACGGAATGGCAAAGGCGCCAAACGGATGGGCTGCGGTATAGAAATCTTCAATGACGGTTGCGGGAACTGTTCCTTCAAAATAGTCATCGGCGTCAAGGTCATTGTATCCTTTTGATTTTAGGAAGGCGAGAGGATCTTTGGCAATCGCTCGCATATTATATTCTCTATCATCTTTAGAAACCAGACGTAATCCTATGGTTTGGTTTCCGCCTCCTGCACGTTCTACAGTGAGACCTCCATAAAGGGTATCAAGCAAAGCCACAGGCGCTTCTACTTCAATACCATACGTATATCGGTAATGTTCTCCCCAAGATTTTACATATTTTTCACTTTTCACCACACTCTCTGGTGGGTATACCGAAGCTTTTATCGTTTTAGGAAATGTTGTAGGAAGGCTATCAATGTTATAGGCTTTGGGTTTGTTAAAAGCCTGTGTATTGTAGAGTTCTTTAAAGGTACTGTCTGTAAGTTCAAAGAAGTGAACGGAAGAGGATCCGTCTTTGTAGAGTCGTACTTCAGAAAATCCTGCTTTGGTAGATGAGAATGTCCCTCGTTTTCCAAGTCTGCCAGGTTTTACACTACTTGCCGTTCCAGCAATCACTTGTTTTATGTTGTCGTGGTTTATGTATTGCATTACCCGTTCGTGACCAGAAAGTATGATGGCACGTGGCGCTTCTAGTAATGCTAATTCTATGGCATTCATCAATTCATTCATAAGTGGGTTGTACCTATCTTGTTTTGATAGTCCACCTTGAGAGCGTAAAAAAGCCCACAATACACCGCCTCCTGGCACAAAGATATTTTCTGCAGTAGGTCGATACACGACTTCGGCAGGAATCTCACCACCATATACACCATTGGTATATAGCGGATGATGGATGGCAATGACAATTGTTTTATGCCGTGCTTTACGAAGTCCATCTGCAAGAATCGCTCTAAACTGCGTGCGGGTTTTAATTTCACATTTATCATTCATACCTTTAATCTTACTCCAGTCTTCTATGTACCATTGTGAGTTGATGAGTACAAGTTCTGTGGTATCATTAATATCCATAAATTCTAGTGGACATCCATTTTTTGGTAAAAAATGATCTTCTTCTTTATAGAAGTTTTCTATAGATTCTTCAATCGTTTCAAGTCCTTCTATGCCTTCTTCATTCCAATCAAGTTCTCCTGGAATAAAGAGTGTAGTGCCTTTAAAATCTGTAGAAACTTGAAGCTGTTGTTGTAGTTGTCTTTTATTGCGGTTGTTAGTAAGATCATTATCATGAACATTATCTCCTGTAAATATTAAAAAATCATCTTCCTTACTTGTTGTTGAAAGATGATTTTTTAATGTATTGAGGAGTTCCTCATTACTGCTTTTAGCGTAGGCACCCGCATTTGCTAAAGTGTATATGCTTGTATACTCTTTACTTTGGGTGTTAGTAAGAGGCGTTTTATTTTCAGGATCAAGATATAGATCGCTATGTAATCCACAGGATTGTAATACTAATACTAAGAATGTTACACAAGTAACATTTTTTATAAATGACTTACCACACAGTTTTTCGTTCACGTATTTTGAATTTTTTCAAAAGTAACGCATTAAACTATGTAGGTGTTATATAAAAATTAAATATCGTTCTATAATATCCACGTCAATATATAGGTTTTAGATCCTAATATATTCTTTATTAAGATTAGTTTCTGCGATCATCTCTTTTGTAAAACGTAAATGTCCTTTGGTGGTGATGATTCTAAAGCGGTAATCTTTCATTTTGGTTAAGGTATCCAATAATAACCACTTAGATTTTAATAATCTAGGCTTTGATGATTTTAAGCTTACCTCAAAGAAATATTTAATACCTCGTTTTTCAGCAACGATATCTGGAGTAAGTGTGTTTCCAGTTTTCTGACGTGTGTAGGAGATAGGAGTTTCATAACCTTCTATGTCTGCTTTAATGTTTTCGAATCCTTTGTTTTCTAGGTATTCAATGCTCTCTGTTAAAAATGTGTTGTTATTTTCTGTCTGCTTGTCTAGTTGTATCATAGCTTATAATATATCATTTTGAAAGAGAAATTATCATAAGAAAGGGTTAAAACTGGGAAAATAATTATTAATACACTTATTGTTAACGCTTTAAAAAACTGTACTTTTTGATTTGATGTGGATGGATAACGATTCTTATTACTAAAAGTTATTTCTTTAAATACGATACATTCTAAGTACGCTTTCGCGAAAGCGTATAAAGACTACTCCTCTTTAAGAAGTTTAGTCTCTATCAAATAACCAAACAACTTATTTTATAGATAATAGGCAATGATAAACCCTAGGAGAATGACACCTAATTTGGAGGCATTAAATTGATGATTCTTAGAACTTTCAAATAAGATCGTAGTCGATACGTGTAAAAGGACCCCCACGACAAAGGCGTTAATAGGTGCTTTGTAAGATTCAAGAATAAATTCTTGCTGATTGATAAAACTACCTAAAGGAGTCATCAATGCAAAGACGATTATAAATATGATAGATTGCCACAGCTTCATTTTAGATAACAGCAAAAACGAAGAAATAATAATCGCAATAGGAACTTTATGTACGACAATCCCATACAGGATATGCTCATTTTCTGAAATTGGAAACCCTTCAATAAGGGCGTGAACACATAAACTTATAAAAAGAAACCAAGGAAAATGGGTTGTGTTTTTTTGATGTGTATGACCATGTTCTGCTCCTTTAGAACCAAATTCTAATAAAATTTGAACAAGAAGTCCTGCAATAATGTATATTCCTATTTCTTTATTTTGGGTGACATAAATTTCTGGAAGAAACTCAAAAATAGTAATCGCTAATAAGAAGGCTCCACTAAAGGAGAGTAATAGCTTAATGCTACTATTTATGGTAGGTTTAGCTATAATGGCAATCGAAAATCCAATTAAAACGGCAAAAATAGGTAATAGTATTGCAGTCAAAGGTTCTTTATTTTGTATGGTTGTGTGGGTAAAATTAACGTATTTTTGCGGTATATGAGTGAACAGAATCAAAACTTTAAGATGGTAGCCAAAACATTTTTTGGTTTCGAAAAGATCTTAGCTAATGAATTACGTAATCTAGGTGCAGGAAATGTAGAAATAGGGGTACGTAATGTTTCTTTTGAAGGCGATAAAGGATTTATGTATAAAGCTAATCTTTGTTGTCGGACGGCGATTAAAATCCTAAAGCCGATTGCCGAGTTTCGTGCGATGAATGAAGACGAATTATATCGTCGAATTCAAAAGATGAATCTACGGGCTTTTATGAATGTCAAAACCACCTTTGCTATAAATGCGACGGTGAGTGGCGATATATTTACACACTCTCAGTACGTAGCTTTTAAAGTAAAAGATGCGATTGTAGATAAGTTTAGAAAAGAAGAAGATGTACGTCCAGATGTCGATGTAAAACATCCAGACATCCGTCTTAATATACATATTCAAGGTTATTGGTGTACTGTTTCTTTAGATAGTAGTGGCGCTTCTTTACATCATAGAGGGTATAGAACAATGACCAATATTGCTCCTATTAATGAGGCACTAGCTGCAGGCTTAATACTAATGAGTGGCTGGGAAGGACAATGTGATTTACTAGATCCTATGTGTGGTAGTGGTACCATGCTTATAGAAGCCGCCATGATCGCCGCTAATGTACCAGCCAATCTGAATAGAAAGGAATTTGCTTTTGAAAAATGGGAGGATTGGGATCCTGATTTATACGACCTTATAGAAGCAGCCGCTTTAAAAAAAGTCAGAGATATTAAATACAAAATCATAGGCTATGACAAAGCACCTTCGGTAATTAGTAAAGCAAAAGAGAATATCAAAAACGCACAACTCCAAGATTTTATAACGATAGAAGAACGAAATTTCTTTGAATCTAAAAAAGAAGGAAATGACTTTTTACAACTCGTTTTTAACCCACCGTATGGAGAGCGATTACCTGTGGCTATGGAAGCATTTTATGCAGAAATAGGGGATACGCTTAAATCTAGTTATCTAGGATCACACGCATGGTTTATTACATCCAATATGGAAGCATTGAAACATGTAGGTTTACGCCCTAGCCGAAAAATAAAATTATTTAATGGGAGTTTAGAAAGCCGATTTGTGAAGTACGAAATGTACGAAGGAAGTCGAAAAGCAAAACACCAAGAATCATAAGTATCCTCTTATCTACGGTCCTGATATGAAAAAATTAAAAGTTAAAAAACGCCAGTTTAAAATCAAATTACGTAAGAAGGTATTAGGGCACTATGCCAAAGGTGTTATTTATGATACCGAAAACGGAATGATTCTCGCGCCTATAGATGACTATACGATTGGACGATATTTGGGCTTTAAAGGCGGATGGAATATTTCTGAGATCAAAGAGCTTTTAACGTATATAAACGAAGATGATACTGTCTATGTACTAGGTACTCATATAGGAACATTATTGATTCCTATAGGGAAACAATGTAAAGTCATTGTGGGGTATGAAGCAAATCCTGATACGTTTGGATACGTGTCAAAAAATGTACTTATTAATGATCTGGATAATGCGACCCTTTTTAACTACGCTGTAGGAGATGAAGAAAAGAAAATCTCGTTTCTTAAGAACACCCTTAATAGCGGCGGTAGTAAAATAAAACCTAAGAAAGATATCTACTTATACTCTCACGATAATCCTGATACGATAGAAGTAGATATGGTTCGGTTGGATGATCATATCAAAAAAGAAAACCTTCCTGCTGCAGATTGTATTATTGTAGATATAGAAGGTGCTGAATATTATGCCTTACAAGGAATGCAGGATGTTCTTGCAGGTGCGAAGATGTTGTATATAGAATATGTGCCACATCATCTTAAAAACGTATCAGGTGTTTCTAACAAAGACTTTATAGATCTTATTGTTCCTCATTTTGACAAGGTGCGCTTTGTAGGTCAAAAGAAGGAAATGGATATTAGTACCTCCCATGAAGATTTTCTAACGTTTCTAGATACCTTGTATGCCAATGAAAAGGCAGATGATTTGCTGTTTACTAAGAAAAGTAATTAAAAATACATTTCCTTTTTCTAGTGAGGTGTTATATGCTTTCGCGAAAGCGTACCCAATATCTTTATATTATTTTTTGAAAATCGGAATCAGATAAGACAAGGTATATCCATACCCTACGCCAAATTTACTAGCGTCTGTTGTCTTACCAAACCCAGGGATGTAGACGTTTTCAAAGCCATCAGGTTCCGTTTCTGTAACTCTGTTTTTGATTTGAAGATTGATACCTAAATACAAATTACTGAATAGCTCGGCTTGTATACCTAATTGAAATTCTAACCATACCGTGCTTAAGCCATTAAATTCTCTGCTGTCTGTACGTAGATCTTCTTCAAAAAAAGTATTTGAGGTAGAAATGGTATACGAATTAAGTTCTTGCGTAAATGTAGAAAAACCAGCGCGAACTCCCGCGTAGATAAGGTTGTTCATTCCAAGCCAGTTGTTATAAGCATTGTAGTTAAATCCTGCTTTGATGTATGAACCTTTCGAGGTGACGTCAATATTTGTAAAATCATCTACCGTACGGGTTTCATTCCCTAGCTCGGCAGCGACATAATAGTTACTACTTACTCTAAAATCTCCTACAATTTCAAGGCCGCTGTAGTTGTCATCTAAAAAACTACGGATAGGTTTGGAGAGATCAATTCCCACACGCAAGCCGTACGGTGATTTTTGAGCTGTAGTGTCAATAGCAGTCGTCAATTCATCTTCCTGAGCACATAGAGATGTACTCATACAAATAATGAGTACACTAGAAAAAAATCTGAATATGTGCTGAGGTTTCATCTTCTACCGTCGTGTTTGTGATTAATACATCTTGTATCCAAGCATCGTCATTTTGAGAACTTGGATTTGCGTCTAAGGCATCATAAATGATTCTAAATCCGCATGCTTTACTTATATATTCTTCTATACGTACATAGGTAATTCCTAAGCCATCAATATTTTCTGGAGTTTCTTCACTTTCATTATTGGCGTTGAGTACAAACAGAAAATTGGTTTGATCTACATCTGTTCGTAATGGGATAGAGATCGTAGAGGTGTTAAATTCCAGTCCTACCGTTTCTCCGTTTTCTACAACGATAAGGCCAGTAGGTATTTTGGGTTCGGTGGTATTTTCGATATCAAAAAAATCAATGACGAGTAAAGGAGTTACTGGAGTCGCTTCTGCACATATATCATCTCTCTCGCAAGATGAGAAAAAGATAGCGAGCCAAGCTATAAAGAATACGGGTTTAAATTTCATGAAATTACCTTTTTTCTAGCAGTACTACATTTTCTACGTGATGTGTCTGTGGGAACATATCCACAGGTTGTATACGGGTTACTTTATAGGTTTCATCTAGTAAAGCAAGATCACGTGCTTGTGTTGCACTATTGCAACTTACGTAAACTACTTTTTGTGGCGCAATGTTTAAGATTTGTTTAACCACATCGGCATGCATTCCATCTCTTGGAGGGTCTGTAATAATGACATCTGGGATTCCGTGAGCGGCTATAAAATCATCATTAAAGACTTTTTTCATATCCCCAACATAGAACTCCACATTCTCTATACCGTTGTGCTTTGCATTTTCTTTAGCCGCTTCAATAGCGTCTGGTACAGACTCTACACCGATTACTTTTTTTGCATTTCTAGCAACAAACTGCGCTATCGTTCCTGTACCTGTGTATAAATCATATACGAGTTCATCTCCTGTTAAACCAGCAAAGTCTCTGGTGATTTTATACAGTTCGTAGGCTTGTGCAGAATTGGTTTGGTAAAAAGACTTCGCATTAATTTTAAATTGTAAACCTTCCATCTCTTCAAAAATATGATCTCTTCCGTGGTAGCAAATGACTTCCTGATCATAGATCGTATCATTTCCTTTGGAGTTGATCACATATAATAACGAAGTGATTTCTGGAAATTCGTTTTTTAAATAATCGAGTAGGAGGATACGCTTGTCTATATCTTCTTTAAAGAATTGAATGAGTACCATTAATTCTCCCGTAGAGGAGGTACGTATCATTAAGGTACGCAGTAAACCTTCTTGATTTCGGGCATTATAAAATGCCATATTGTGTTGCGTTGCAAAGGCTTTAATCCCATTACGTATGGCATTACTCGGATCTCGTTGTAAATGGCACTTTTCAATATCTAAGATTTTATCCCACATGCCTGCAATATGAAATCCTAAAGCATTGCGGTCTTCGATCACTTCATCACTTCTGATTTGTTCAAGAGTCAGCCACTTGCTATCAGAAAATCCAAATTCCATTTTGTTACGGTAAAAATATTGCGAAGCACTTCCCGCAATAGGTGTAATTTCTGGAAGGTCTATTTTTCCTATGCGTGTCAGATTACTAACCACTTCTTGCTGTTTGTATTCTAATTGGTATTTGTAATCCATGTGTTGCCACTTACAACCACCACACACTTCAAAATGCTGACATTCGGGTTGGGTACGCTTTCGCGAAAGCGTATGCACGTGTATCGCCGTTCCCTCATAATAGGATTTACGTTTTTTGGTGGTTTGTACATCGACCACATCACCAGGTACGGCATTACTGATAAAGACGACTTTTCCATCGGGTGCGTGCGCGATTGCTTTTCCTTTGGCACCTGCATCGGTGACTTCAAGTTCTGTAAAAACTTGGCGGTTTTGTTTTCTTCTAGACATCACGCAAAAATAGCCTGTTTTTATGAAACAGGCTATATGAATTAATTGCTATCTCTTTCAAGAGAATTTTTATGGATTAGATGCTATTTAAGGAATAGTAGTTGTACGGGGAGGGAGAGTACAAGTGTTACTTAAACACCCAAGAGAAGAGTCAGTTGGAGGATCAGGGATACGGGTATCGGTTGTTTCAGTACACGTTGTACATCCCTGATCTGTATTTACGGTTTGCCCTCCCCCTGAAATATAACGCATGTTCGTTGTCAATCTCGCTATGTTAATTTTTTCTAATGATAATTTTTTTTGCTTTTTTTTCATGTTTCTTTTTGTTTATTATTGATAGAATAAACTTAAAGTATAATTTCTATTTTGTAGTTAATTATAATCGCTTGTATGTCGTTATTTCAAAATATAGACCTGTTTTCTTATTATTTTTTCTATCGACTTTATATAGTAGGAAGGATAGATCCCATATTTTCTATAAAAAAACTTAGAAAAAGATTCTGCATTGCTAAAACCAGATTCATTGGCAATGGTTTTGATCGTGTATTTCCGAAAAGTGGCATCTTCTCTTAAACGTCCTAATGCATACTCAAGACGGAGGTTTCTTAGATAGACATTAAAACTTTCATTTTTTAAATAAGTAAATGCTTTAGAGAAATAAGGCCTATTCGTGCCAATTTGTTGGGCTAATTTTTCTGAATTCATAGATTGAATTAGAAACTGTTGTTTCTTTTCAAACTCTTTTAGATACGCTTCCGTTTTGGTGAATATTTCATCGGGGATATTAGGTTTCTCTTGAGGCTTTTTACTTTTCTCTTTCGTTTTTTTTGAGATATTATTTTCTTGAAGTTGTTGAAATCGCTTTTTGTATTTATTTTTTTGAATAAGGGAATAGGTTAAAAATAGAAGGACAATACCCAGTAAACCAAAAGAAACAAGTAGGATACTTTTTGATTTTTTATTTTGTCTGTCAAGAGCATCTATTTTGTTTTTATGATTTTCTAATAGAATCGGAAGCTCGTATTTAGTTTTAATGGTATTGTTTATAGACTTATAATTCGTATCAAGAATACTATCAAAGGCATATATTTTTTTCAGGTATTTTAATTCATTTTCAACATCACCTTTTTTTTCATAATAATTTTTTAAAAACCTATAGCCTTCAAAAGTTTCGGGTAAGATAGATTCTGAATTATCAATAACAGAATCTACTTTTAGAAAGTACGTTACTGCTAGCTCCTTATGGTTATTGTTTAGATGTGATTTTCCAATATGATAATATATTAAACTTATACTTTCTTTATAATCAATACGACTCATATAGTCTAATACCTTATTCATTTTAAGGCTTGGATCTATTGTATATTCATTGTTTAATTCATTAATGGCTTGTAGTA
>NZ_CALEMI010000094.1 GCF_937910895.1 uncultured Dokdonia sp.
AGCTCCAGAATCTAACATCATAAATACAGAGTTAAATCCTTGCTGATCTTCACGGATACGCTTCATAGATAATTCTGTAAGCGTAGCATTTGTAGAAGTCCAAACATCAATAACTTGATTATAACGCTCTGTATTGGTAATAAGACCCATATTATAAGACCCTGTAATTACGTCTACTTGACCGTTTGCATCGTCAATCATGGATTGCTTTTCAGCTGGAATAATAATATCCCCAAGTGAGAATGATAATCCTCCACGGAATGCATATCCGTATCCCATCGTCTTGATAAGATCTAAGAATTCTGCAGTTTGTGGCACACTCGTCACTTTTAATATATTACCAATGATATCACGTAGTGATTTCTTAGTCAATACTTCATTAATAAAACCTGCTACCTCTGGTACAGCTTCATTAAATAATACACGACCTACGGTAGTATCAATTACTTGATATGTAAGTTCTCCTTCTTTATTATAATCTAAAGCACGTACTTTGATCATCGCATTAATATCTACGCGCTTCTCATTGTAGGCTATCGTTACTTCCTCTGCAGAGTAGAATGTAATTCCTTCTCCTTTTACATGAAACTCAGGAGTCGATTTTCTGGCCTTTGTCATATAGTAAAGACCTAATACCATATCCTGAGACGGTACCGTTACTGGAGCTCCGTTTGCAGGGTTTAAGATATTATGAGAAGCCAGCATTAATAATTGCGCTTCAAGAATCGCTTCTGGACCTAATGGTAAGTGTACCGCCATTTGATCTCCATCAAAATCGGCGTTAAATGCTGTACATACCAATGGATGTAACTGTATTGCTTTTCCTTCAATAAGTTTAGGTTGAAATGCTTGTATCCCTAAACGGTGAAGTGTAGGAGCACGGTTTAGAAGTACTGGATGTCCTTTAAGAACATTTTCCAGAATATCCCAAACAACAGGCTCTTTCTTATCTATAATTTTCTTTGCTGATTTAACGGTCTTTACAATTCCTCTTTCGATCAGTTTACGGATTACAAAAGGCTTATAAAGCTCGGCTGCCATTCCTTTAGGAAGACCACACTCAAATAATTTAAGTTCTGGTCCAACGACAATTACCGAACGTGCAGAATAATCAACACGCTTACCAAGTAAGTTTTGACGGAAACGTCCTTGCTTTCCTTTTAATGAATCTGAAAGTGATTTAAGTGGTCTATTGCTATCTGTTTTTACGGCAGATGACTTACGTGTGTTATCAAAAAGTGAATCTACAGATTCCTGTAGCATACGCTTTTCATTACGTAAAATCACTTCTGGAGCTTTGATTTCCATCAAACGCTTCAAACGGTTATTACGTATAATAACACGACGGTATAAATCATTTAAATCTGAGGTTGCAAAACGTCCTCCGTCAAGTGGTACCAATGGGCGTAATTCTGGTGGAATTACAGGTACTACTTTCATAATCATCCATTCAGGAAGATTTTCTCGGTTTTTATTTGCATCCCTTAACGCTTCTACAACCTGAAGACGTTTAAGTGCTTCTGTTTTACGTTGTTTTGACGTTTCGTTATTTGCTTTATGACGTAAGTCATAAGAAAGACTATCTAAATCAATACGTCTTAATAACTCAATAAGACACTCTGCACCCATCTTTGCGATGAATTTATTAGGGTCTGTATCGTCAAGATATAAATTCTCTTGTGGTAATGCATCTAATATATTCAGGTATTCTTCTTCTGTTAAGAAATCCATTTTTTGTAATGGCTCTCCTTCTTCATTTGTTGCAATACCTGCTTGAATGACTACATAACGCTCATAATAGATAATCATGTCAAGCTTCTTAGAAGGAAGCCCTAATAAATATCCAATTTTGTTTGGTAAACTTCTGAAATACCAGATGTGTGCTACAGGAACCACAAGACTAATGTGTCCTACACGATCACGACGTACCTTTTTCTCTGTTACTTCTACACCACAACGGTCACATACGATTCCTTTGTAACGTATTCTTTTATATTTTCCACAAGCACACTCATAATCCTTCACAGGACCAAAAATACGCTCACAAAACAACCCGTCACGCTCTGGTTTGTGCGTACGATAGTTGATAGTTTCTGGCTTTAAAACTTCACCTTTTGAAGCTCCCAAGATTGACTCTGGAGAAGCAAGACCTATAGAGATCTTGTTAAAGCTTTTTTGAGTTGCATTATCATTATTTCTTGCCATAATTCAATGTATGTCGAATTAATTAAAATTGTGTTGTTTGATAGTCCGCTTTCGCGAAAGCGTACGTATTAAAAATACACTTTCGCATCAGGGTATATCAAACTACTCTTCCAGACGAATGTCTAGTCCTAGTCCTTTAAGCTCGTGCATCAATACGTTGAACGATTCTGGTAAACCTGGCTCTGGCATAGGTTCTCCTTTTACGATACTTTCGTATGTTTTTGCTCTACCGATTACATCATCAGACTTCACTGTTAAGATTTCACGTAAGGTTGCAGAAGCTCCGTAGGCTTCAAGAGCCCAAACTTCCATCTCTCCAAAACGCTGACCTCCAAACTGTGCCTTACCTCCAAGAGGTTGTTGCGTGATTAAGGAATAAGGTCCGATAGAACGCGCGTGCATCTTATCATCTACCATATGTCCTAGTTTTAACATATAAATTACACCTACGGTTGCTGGTTGATCAAAACGATCTCCTGTACCTCCGTCATATAAGTATGTATGTCCAAAACGTGGGATTCCTGCATCATCTGTTAAGGCGTTGATCTCATCTAGTGTAGCACCATCAAAAATAGGCGTCGCATACGTTTTTCCTAATTTTTGACCTGCCCAACCAAGTACAGTCTCATATATCTGTCCGATATTCATACGAGAAGGTACCCCTAATGGATTCAAAACGATATCTACTGGTGTTCCATCTTCTAAGAAAGGCATATCTTCCTGACGAACGATACGAGCAACAATACCTTTGTTACCATGACGTCCCGCCATCTTATCTCCTACTTTAAGTTTACGCTTTTTAGCAATATATACTTTAGCAAGTTTGATAATTCCTGAAGGAAGTTCATCTCCTACAGAGATGGTAAATTTCTCACGACGGAGATTTCCTTGAAGATCATTTTCTTTAATCTTATAATTATGAAGTAAATCTGCAATAAGAACGTTTGTATCTGTATCTGTGGTCCACGTACCTTGTGAAAGATGCGTATAATCTTCTACAGAGTTTAACATCTTGAGTGTATATTTCTTTCCTTTTGGAAGTACTTCTTCCCCAAGATCGTTCATAACACCTTGTGCTGTTTTACCATTTACTAGCTTAAATAATTTTTCAATTAATGTTGCTTGTAATTCGTCAAACTTCACGTCATACTGAGATTCAAGTATCGCAATATCCTCCTTATCTTTTGCTCTCTTACGCTTATCTTTTATGGCTCTTGCAAATAATTTTTTATTAATTACAACTCCATGAAGAGATGGTGATGCTTTTAATGAAGCATCTTTTACGTCTCCTGCTTTATCTCCAAAAATAGCACGAAGTAATTTTTCTTCGGGCGTAGGATCAGATTCTCCTTTTGGAGTGATCTTACCTATAAGTATATCCCCAGGTTTTACTTCTGCACCAATACGAATCATTCCGTTTTCATCAAGATCTTTTGTAGCCTCTTCTGAAACATTTGGAATGTCATTAGTTAACTCTTCATTACCTAATTTTGTATCACGTACATCAAGAGAGTACTCATCAATATGAATAGATGTGAAAATATCATTACGTACTACTTTTTCAGAAATTACAATCGCATCCTCAAAGTTATACCCTTTCCAAGGCATAAAGGCTACTTTCATATTTCGTCCAAGTGCTAACTCTCCGTTTTCTGTAGCATATCCTTGAGATAATACTTGGCCTTTATATACACGATCTCCTTTGCGCACTATAGGCTTAAGATTGATACTTGTACTTTGGTTTGTCTTACGGAATTTAATCAGATTGTACGATTTTATATCATCTTCAAAACTAACAAGTTTTTCATCTTCTGTACGATCGTATCTTATATCTATTCTATTAGCATCAACATACTCAATAGTTCCAGCTCCCTCAGCATTTATTAATACACGAGAATCTGTAGCTACTTGACGTTCTAATCCTGTTCCAACAATAGGAGCTTCTGCTCTTAACAATGGTACAGCCTGACGCATCATATTTGATCCCATCAATGCACGGTTTGCATCATCATGCTCCAAGAAAGGAATCAATGAAGCAGAAATAGATGCAATTTGATTAGGTGATACATCGGCATAGTGTACTTCCGTTTTTTCCACAACTGGGAAATCCCCTTCCATACGAGCAATTACTTTATCTAATTCGATAACACCGTCATCAGACATAGGATTGTTTGCTTGTGCAATTAACATTCCTTCTTCCTCTTCAGCACTTAAATATTTTGGTTCAGAGAGTAAATCTATTTTACCATTTTCTACTTTACGATATGGTGTCTCAATGAATCCCATACTGTTCACTTTTGCATATACAGAAAGTGAAGAGATTAGACCAATGTTTGGTCCTTCTGGTGTTTCAATAGGACATAAACGTCCATAATGTGTGTAGTGAACATCACGTACCTCAAATCCTGCACGCTCACGAGATAAACCTCCTGGTCCTAATGCAGACAAACGACGTTTGTGAGTAATCTCAGCTAATGGATTGGTTTGATCCATGAACTGCGATAGCTGGTTTGTTCCAAAGAAAGAATTAATTACAGAAGACAAAGTCTTTGCATTAATCAAATCTATAGGCGTAAATACTTCATTGTCACGAACATTCATACGCTCTCTAATGGTACGAGCCATACGAGCAAGTCCAACACCAAATTGTGCAGAAAGTTGCTCTCCTACAGTACGCACACGTCTATTAGAAAGGTGATCAATATCATCAATCTCTGCTTTTGAGTTAATTAACTCAATAAGATACTTAATGATGGTAATAATATCTTCTTTAGTAAGAACTTGCTTATCCATATCGATATCAAGTCCTAACTTTTTATTCATTCTGTAACGCCCAACTTCACCTAAGTTATAACGTTGATCAGAAAAGAATAATTTATCAATTATACCACGAGCAGTTTCCTCATCTGGCGGCTCTGCATTACGTAATTGACGGTATATATGTTCTACAGCTTCTTTTTCAGAATTTGTAGGGTCTTTTTGAAGCGTATTATGTATTATAGCATAATCTGCTTGCTGATTATCTTCTTTGTGTAAGAGAATTGTCTTAGCTCCTGCTTCTACAATTTCTTCTACATGTTCTTTCTCTAGTATCGTATCACGATCTAAAACGATCTCATTACGCTCTATAGATACAACCTCTCCTGTATCTTCATCAACAAAATCTTCATGCCATGTATTTAGTACACGTGCTGCAAGCTTTCGTCCTAGATATTTTTTAAGTCCTGTTTTAGAAACTTTAACCTCTTCTGCAAGATCAAAAATTTCAAGGATATCTTTATCCCTTTCAAAACCAATAGCACGGAAAAGAGTTGTTACAGGTAATTTTTTCTTACGATCAATATATGCATACATAACACTATTAATGTCTGTAGCAAATTCAATCCAAGAACCTTTAAAAGGAATTACTCTGGCAGAATAAAGTTTTGTTCCATTAGCATGGAAAGATTGTCCAAAAAATACGCCTGGTGAACGGTGTAATTGAGAAACTACGACACGTTCTGCTCCATTAATAACAAATGTACCACTTGGAGTCATGTAAGGAATGGTACCTAAGTACACATCTTGTACTATGGTTTCAAAATCTTCATGCTCTTCATCTGTACAATATAGTTTTAGACGTGCTTTTAAAGGTACACTATACGTTAGACCTCTTTCTATACACTCCTGTATAGAATATCTTGGAGGATCTACGAAATAATCTAAAAATTCTAGTACAAAGTTATTACGGGTATCTGTAATAGGGAAGTTCTCAAGGAAAGTATTATAAAGCCCTTCATCACCTCTTTCATCTGGTTTTGTCTCCAGCTGAAAAAAGTCTTGAAAGGATTTAACTTGAATATCCAAGAAATCTGGATAGTCAGGTCTATTCTTTACTGATGAGAAACTAATTCTTTCTGCTTGTTTTGCATCTTGCATCATCAACGAACGGAATTTGATTAGAAACTAGATTTACTGTTGAGTAAATCGATTATTGATTTTAGTTTTTAAGACATCAAAATCAAGAAAATGTCATTGTTACGGATATCGTAACCTTTATATACGACAAATGGTTTAGGTCAAATTACGCTTTCGCGAAAGCATAATTAACCTAAACCTTATATGTCTTTATTATGAGAGCTTACTTAAGCTCAACTTCAGCTCCTGCCTCTTCTAGTTGCGCTTTAAGTGCTTCAGCTTCATCTTTAGCTACACCTTCTTTTATTGGAGATGGAGCGTTATCAACTAATTCTTTTGCATCTTTAAGACCAGCACCAGTTAATTCTTTAACTAGTTTTACAACTGCTAATTTAGAAGCTCCAGCTGCTTTAAGGATTACGTCAAATTCTGTTTGAGCATCGCCTCCGTCTGCATCAGCAGCAGGACCAGCTTGCATAACTGCAGCAGCAGCAGCAGGCTCAATACCGTACTCATCTTTTAATATACCAGCTAACTCATTTACTTCTTTTACCGTAAGGTTAACTAATTGTTCTGCGAATTCTTTTAAATCTGCCATTTTCTATCGTTTTTTTAAAAAATAATCTTAATTATATAATTGTTAATAGTGCGTACTGCTTAACCTTCCTTTTCAGAAAGGGTTTTGATAATACCAGCGATTGTACTTCCACCTGATTTAAGAGCGCTAATAACGTTCTTAGCAGGAGACTGAAGTAATCCAACGATTTCTCCAATAAGTTCTTCTTTCGACTTGATATCTACCAGTGCATCTAATTGGTCATCCCCAACATAGATTGCTTCTTCTATAAATGCTCCCTTTAACAAAGGCTTATCGGCTTTCTTGCGAAACTCCTTAATTACCTTTGCTGGGGCATTACCCGTCTCTGACAACATGATTGCAGTGTTTCCTTTTAAAACTTCAGGAAGCTCTGCAAAATCTTTATCTGATGCATCCATTGCCTTTGAAAGCAATGTGTTTTTAACTACAGCTAATTTAATTCCTGCTTTAAAACAAGCACGGCGTAACTTAGATGTACTATCTGCATTCAATCCAGATATGTCAGCTAAATAAATGTGACTACTACCTGCTAACTGCGTGGTTAAATCTTCTATTACTCTTGATTTTTCTTCTCTTGTCATAATTTCTAATTTAACTAGTAGCGTACCCTTTAGCATCTACCTCAATTCCAGGACTCATCGTACTAGACAAGAAGATACTTTTGATATATACTCCTTTTGCTGTAGTAGGTTTTAATTTTACTAGTGTAGTAAGTAATTCTTTTGCATTACCTGCAATTTTATCAGCATCAAAAGATGCCTTTCCTACAGATGCGTGTATAATACCCGTTTTGTCAACTTTGAAGTCAATTTTACCAGCTTTTACATCTGCAACAGCTTTCGCGATATCCATAGTTACTGTACCAGTCTTTGGGTTAGGCATTAAACCACGTGGTCCAAGAACACGCCCTAAAGGTCCTAATTTACCCATTACACTAGGCATTGTAATAATAACGTCTACATCTGTCCAACCCCCTTTGATTTTATCAAGGTACTCATCAAGACCGACATAATCTGCACCAGCTTCTTTTGCTTCAGCCTCTTTATCTGGAGTAACAAGTGCAAGCACTTTTACATCCTTACCAGTTCCATGAGGTAGTGTAACTACACCACGAACCATCTGGTTTGCTTTACGAGGATCTACATTAAGACGTACAGCAATATCTACGGAAGCATCGAAATTTACGTTGCTTACTTCTTTTACTAAAGCAGAGGCATCAGTAAGACTGTATGCTTTACCAGCTTCAATCTTTCCTTGATTCTCTTTTTGCTTTTTTGTTAATTTTGCCATTTTAATTTTCTTTTTGGATGTTAAGCTGGAGCATCTCCACCTTTAACCGTAATACCCATTGATCTTGCAGTACCAGCAACCATTTTCATAGCGCTATCAATTGTAAATGCGTTTAGATCAGGCATTTTATCTTCTGCAATTGCTCTAACTTGATCCCAAGTTACTTTTGCAACTTTTTTACGGTTAGGTTCTCCTGAACCACCTTTTACTTTAGCTGCTTCCATTAATTGAACTGCTGCTGGAGGAGTTTTTATTACAAAATCAAAAGACTTATCTCCATAAACAGTAATAACAACAGGAAGCACTTTACCAGGCTTATCTTGTGTTCTAGCATTAAATTGCTTACAGAACTCCATGATATTAACTCCGGCTGCACCTAAAGCAGGTCCTACTGGTGGAGAAGGGTTTGCAGCACCTCCTCGTACTTGTAACTTTACAACCTTACTTATTTCTTTTGCCATTTTTCAAAATTTAACTTTGACTTGTTCTGAGAGTTGGAAGCAATAGAACAGAATCCAAAATATATTAGTGTAACACTTATTATTTATACTTTTTCTACTTGCATGTAGCTTAATTCCAAAGGTGTCTTTCTTCCAAATATCTTTACCATCACCTCTAACTTACGCTTTTCTTCATTCACTTTTTCTACGGTTCCATTGAATCCATTAAATGGACCATCTATAACCTTAATTGTTTCTCCAACACTGAAAGGAATTGCAACATTATCTTGTTTTACAGACAACTCATCTACTTTACCAAGCATACGATTGACTTCAGATTTTCTCAAAGGAACAGGATCTCCACCTTTCACTTCACCTAAAAAACCAATAACACCGTTAATTGACTTAATAATATGAGGAATTTCACCTCCTAAATAAGCCTTTACCATAATATAACCTGGAAAATAAACTCTTTCTTTGTTTATTTTCTTACCATTACGGATTTGAATTACTTTTTCAGTAGGAACTAAAACTTCTTCTATATAGTCTTCAAGTTTTAATCTATTAATTTCTTGCTCTATATAAGCTTTAATTTTATTTTCTTGACCACTTACGGCCCTTACTACATACCAATCTTTGGTGTTGTTTGTTTTAGCCATAGTTATAGAATTAAGCACCTACTATATTTTCAAAATACAACTTAATCACTTTACTAAATACAGAATCAACACCCCAAACTGCTAAAGAGAATATAATTGAAAAAACAGCAACTACAACCATAAGACGTTGCGCTTCCGCTAGTGGAGTCCACGTCACATGATTCTTTAACTCATTGTACGATTCTTGTACGTAATTTATAAATCCAGCCATAATTTTTAATTCTTATTCATTCTAAAAAACACTCTACATATAATGTAAGAATATTCTTTTTATATTATTTAAAAGCAATACACTTAAAAAAGTATTTCCCTCTTATATATGCACGGGTTGAGAGACTCGAACTCCCGACACCTGGTTTTGGAGACCAGTGCTCTACCAACTGAGCTAAACCCGTATAATAGTAGCATTAAAGGTATGTAAAAACAACCCCTCCTTTAAACAAAAGTCAAGGCGTTCCGAATAATCGGAACACCTTTACTTTTATAAATTCATTTATAATCTTAGTCTAGAATCTCAGTAACCTGACCTGCTCCTACTGTTCTACCTCCTTCACGGATTGCAAAACGAAGACCTAAGTTTAATGCGATAGGCTGAATAAGATCAACTGTTATCGTTAAGTTATCTCCAGGCATAACCATCTCAACTCCTTCAGGAAGGAAGATATTACCAGTTACGTCAGTTGTACGTACGTAAAACTGTGGACGATAGTTATTGTGGAAT
>NZ_CALEMI010000095.1 GCF_937910895.1 uncultured Dokdonia sp.
AAAAGCAAAAAGCTGTTTTGGATAAAATGAAACCTCGTTTTATTAAAAATGCAGTTGCCAATGGTCATGATCAAGAGAAACTAGAAAAAATATGGAAGGATTGGGAAGCCTTTGCAAGTTATGCATTAGTCTATTGCCTTACTTTATTAAGTGGCATAGATATCAGTGGTATTGTAACGGGTTTATCTCTATTAGCATTGCCATTTGTACTTTACTCTATCTATTATCAAGGAGGTGTTTTAAAGAAATGGTGTCCTTTATGTCTTGGTATTGCAGGCGTTATCATACTTCAAAGTGTTGCTGTTTTTATCACTGGAAATACAACAGCTTTTTTATCTATTAGCATCGAAGAGATAGGCTTATACGTATTAAGTATAGTATTGATTACAAGCGTATGGTTTATGATTAAACCATTATTACATAAAAAAGTATCACTAGATACATTAAAAATTGAAAGTAATAAATTCAAAAGAAATTTTTCAATCTTTAATACATTATTACAAGAAAATGATAGTGTTGTAAACGATATTCAGTTACCTAAAGAAATTGTTTTAGGAAATAGAGAAGCACTATTGGAAGTTGTTTTGGTGACAAGTCCTCAATGTTATTATTGTAAGCAAGCACATACTGATATAGAAAATATCTTAAAACAATCTAGTAACGAGCTTAAGGTGATTATTCGTTTTAATGTAAATGTAGAAGATACAGAAGGAGATGGATTCCAAGTGACATCTCATTTAATACATGCGTATAATACCCAAGGAGAACTCGCTTGTATCAAGTTAATGCATGAAGCATACAAAGATGATGTCGATTTAAAACAATGGCTAAAACAACAGAATCCTATAGATGCAGATTATGGTGATGTATTAGTTGCTCAAAAAGATTGGTGTACAAAAAACAATATCAATTTTACACCCGCCTTGTATATACAAGGAAAACAATACCCTAGAGAGTACGATAGAAATGATTTATCATTGTTTATAGAAGATCTCATAGAATTGCAAAACCAGCCTACAGAAGTTGTAGAAGATAGTCCGATCATGACGTCGTAACACATAATAATAATGACAAACTATTGAGTGTCTCTAAAGATATTCAATAATATAAAATTTAAAAAAGATTTAATTTTCGATAAAATATATTTTGTTAATCCCTATAATACAAATGCTTAGACAGCAACCTGACGTCTTTAAATATTCAGGATTATTAACTTAATATCATTTGCTATGAAAAAATTAATGAATCTTAGAGGAGCGACAACTCTTGACGTTCCTCTACAAAATGAAATTCAGGGTGGCTATCTCGCACATCACCCAAGTCGATTTCAACCAATGCAGCAAATCGCTTTATGTCGATCTGATATTGAGTGTCCGAATGGACAAATATGTTGTCTTGGTAACTTTGGAGTAGCATACTAAAAAAGGATATTGTGTAATTACACAATATCCTTTTTTAGTATTCATAACTTATCAAAAATTAGATGTACAACAAAGGTATTCATTCCTATTATTCTGAAAATAATCAGTACCATTTTTAAGGAGATTTTATTCACAAATAAATAGATTATCTAACATATTTATAAAATTGATTTTGGCAAACTTCATTATATATATAAATTCAAGTACAAGAATATAAAACTAAAGATTCTTGTGTAGATTATTTTGTTAATCCCTATAATACAAACACATAGACATAGCCCTGGATGTCTCTAAATAGTCCAGTTAATTAACTTAATATTCTAATATCATGAAAAAATTAATGAATCTTAAAGGAGCACAGCCCCTTAGTATTATCGAACAAAAAGAAATTAAAGGTGGTGCTGGTCCTATTCTATTATGCCAAATTGGGTGTGTAGGAAAAAGTAGAGGTGATAACTGTTATGCCTCAGGTGTTTGTGAATGTCCTGGCAGATGTGGTGGTACTGGTGCAAATGATTGTACTCCATTTTAGACAAACACTACATATACTTATCGTCATTTGATCCAATTGTATGGATATCAACGTATATATACAATTCACTTATAAGAATACAAAACCTTGTATTCTTGTGTAGATTATTTTGTTAATCCCTATAATACAAACGTATAGACATAGTCCTGGGTGTCTTTAAATAGTCCAGTTAATTAACTTAATATTCTATAATGTTATGAAAAAATTAATGAATCTTAAAGGTGCTGTATCATTAAACAAAACGCAGCAAAAAAACGTAAACGGAGGGTCTGGACCAGTAATCCAAGCGTGTAACGGTAATTGTTCTGGACTACCTACGGGTACTCGTTGCTACCACCAAGGACACTGTGGATGTCCAGGTAGATGTTCAAGTGGTACCTGCATCCCTTACTAGAATAAAGCAATTACAGACATTATCCTGAATGTCTTTAAATAGGTCAGGCATACGAACTACTTAAATTTTAAAATCATGAAAAAATTAATAAATCTTAAAGGTGCTGTATCATTAAACAAAGTGCAACAAAAAGAAATAAACGGAGGCGGAAAGCTATGTGATAGCAGCTGTCTAGGAAAACCACAGGGTGCTCGATGTTATCACGGAGGGCATTGTGGATGTCCTGGCGCTTGCTTAAGCGGTGGATGTGTCCCTTACTAATAAATAATAACAGTCAGACTTAGAATTGTATTTTAAGTCTGACTGTTCCTTTATCATCATATATCCTTTAGAATAGATATATAAATAGGCAACTATCATCTTGATGAACGTACTGTTTTTACATCTATATTTTGATATTATGAAAATACTTCTTCACATAAGAAAGTAAAATACTACAGACACAACCCTGAGTGTCTTTAAAAGTTCAGGTTAATTAACTTAAATATTATATAATCATGAAAAAACTAATGAATCTTAAAGGAGCTGTATCGCTAAACAAAGTACAGCAAAAAAACGTAAACGGAGGAGGTAGACAATGCAATGGTAGTTGCTCTGGAAAACCGCAAGGAGCTCAGTGCTATTATCAAGGTCATTGTTCTTGCCCAGGCTCTTGCTTAGGTGGTGGGTGTCAGCCTTGGTAGTATATTCTAGATAACATTCAAACTTAGATGATTCATCTAAGTTTGAATGTTTCTTTATAAGTAAGACCATACAGACATCATCCTGAGTGTCTTTAAATTATCAGGCATACACTAACTCAAATTTTTAAATTATGAAAAAATTAATGAATCTTAAAGGAGCTGTAACATTAAACAAAGGACAGCAAAAAGAAGTAAATGGAGGTGCAAAACTATGTAATGGAAGTTGTGCTGGAAAACCAAATGGAGCACGTTGCTATTATCAAGGTCACTGTGGCTGCCCTGGCGAATGCTCTAGTTCATGGGGATGTATTCCTTACTAGTAGATCAATTATCACCTCCAAACTTAGATCAAACGATCTAAGTTTAGAGGTATTTTAAATAGTATTGTTACTTAAAAAATGTTTCTTATCAAATAGTAAAAAGGATATTGATTTTATATACGAACCTATATTATTTCAATAAATATACAAACATCTCTAATCTCTCTATTTCAGCTTTCGCGAAAGCGTATAAAATAATAGCTGAAATCTTTATTTAGGGTAACAAAACAATTATGCAACCTCTTTATTGCAAACACCCTATTAAAATTTAGTAACTAAAATTCAGAATCTATGAAAAATCTAATGAATCTTAAAAACGCCAAAGTACTCTCTTCTACACAGCAAAAAACAATCATAGGAGGTGGATGGCAATCTACAAACAGACCTTGTGTTATGTATTGTCCTCTGTTAAACTATACACTAAATTTCTGTACCGCGTTTGATATACCCAATTGTGGTTAATGCAAAAAATGAAATTGTAGACATCATCTAGATAGGCTCTAAAAGTCTAAAAGTCCAAAAGATTATTGCTATATATCTACAAACTTCGGTTGTCAAGAATATGCAGTAGCGATGGATAAGTTCCTTACTAGAACCTAAAATATAACATTCAAACCCAGTAATAATCACTTCGTTTGAATGTTATTTTTAGTCTATTAATAAGTTATAAGTGCTTTTAAAGTTTCTTCTAACCGCTTTCGCGAAAGGTATTGTTCTTCCAATTGCCCTGCAAACGGAATAGGCGTATCGATACTTGTGACACGTCGTATGGGTGCATCCAAAAATTCAAAGCATTCTTCAGAAATCATTGCCGAAATATCAGACATCACACTTCCAAAACCTGAATCTTCTGTAAGTAATAACACTTTTCCCGTCTTTTTAACAGAAGTAAAAATAGCCTCTGTATCCAGCGGTTGCAACGTTCTTAAATCAATAAGATCAGCCGATATCTCTGTATTCTTTTCTAAAGTTTCTAAAGCCCAATGTACTCCTGCGCCATACGTAATAATAGTCACATCCTTTCCTTCTTTTAAAGAAACGGCTTTTCCAAGCGGTAGTGTATAATACGCAGTTGGGACTTCTTGACGTATGCTTCTGTACAATGCTTTATGTTCAAAAAACAATACAGGATTAGGATCTTCTATAGCCGTAGCTAGTAATCCCTTGGCATCATAAGGAAATGCTGGATATACGACTTTAAGCCCTGGCGTATGTGTAAACCAAGCCTCATTGGTTTGCGAGTGAAAAGGTCCAGCACCTACCCCAGCCCCACAAGGCATACGTACGACCACATCGGCGGCTTGTGACCAACGGTAATGTGATTTGGCTAGATAATTGATAATAGGATTAAAACCAGAAGTCGCAAAATCTGCAAATTGCATTTCCATGACTGCTTTCATACCCTTAATTGCAAGTCCCATTGCAGCTTCTACAATCGCACTTTCACAAATAGGCGTGTTACGTACACGCTCCTTTCCAAAAGCTTCTACAAAACCATCTGTAATTTTAAAAACACCACCATATTCAGCAATATCCTGTCCCATAATCACAAGATCATCGTTACGCTCCATTGCCTGTCTAAGTCCGTCAGAAATAGCATCTATCAGACGCTTTTCTTCTGTCGCTTCTGTGGGAGGTGTATCTTGATAGGTGAAAGGTGCATACACATCTTCGAGTTCTGTTTCTAAATGAGGAACAATCGCGTCTTCGTTATATGCAAGATCTAAGTTTTCTTGAATCGTTTCTTTAATTTGAGAAGCCATGTCTTCGTCCATCTCGTCAGTGAGAAGACCAAGCCCGACTAAATACTTTTTATAATTTTCCAGCGGGTCTTTTTGCGCCCATGTTTCCATAAGGTCGTCAGGAACATATTTTGTCCCACTTGCCTCTTCGTGACCCCGCATTCTAAAGGTTTTAAACTCTAACAAAACAGGTCGTGGATTTTCACGCATCTCTTCTGCAAGAGCGTTTACTTTAGTATACACTTCTAGGATGTTATTGCCATCTATAATATGGCTTTCCATCCCATATCCTAGCGCTCTATCGGCTAGGTTTTCACAATTATACTGTTCACTAGTAGGTGTGGAGAGTCCGTAGCCATTATTTTCTATACAAAATAAGACAGGTAATTGCCATACAGAAGCGACGTTCAGCGCTTCGTGAAAATCACCTTCACTCGTCCCGCCTTCGCCTGTAAAAACAGCAGTTACTGCTTTTTCATTGCGTAATTTGTGTGCCAATG
>NZ_CALEMI010000096.1 GCF_937910895.1 uncultured Dokdonia sp.
TCATGCGTAGTGTGCGTGCGATAGAGCATGCAGATGTGATTTTAGTAGTCGTAGATGCTACACGTGGTTTTGACGGACAAGTCCAAAATATATTCTGGTTGGCAGAGCGTAACCGAAAAGGAGTGGTGATCTTGGTCAATAAGTGGGATTTGGTAGAGAAGGATACCAAGACCATGAAAGCCTTTGAAAAACATATCCGTCAAGAAATAGAGCCATTTACAGATGTGCCTATTGTATTTATTTCTGTGCTTAACAAACAACGTATTTTTAAAGCTATAGAGACTGCCGTGCAAGTGTATCAAAACAAGACACGGCGTTTAAAAACGAGTGAGCTTAATGAGTTCTTCTTACCACTTATAGAAGCATATCCACCTCCTGCACATAAAGGAAAATATATTAAGATTAAATACTGTATGCAATTGCCTACACCACAACCACAATTTGCGTTGTTTTGTAACTTGCCACAATATCTTAAAGAACCGTATCGTAGGTTTCTAGAAAATAAATTGAGAGAAAAATATGATTTTTCAGGAGTACCCATCTCTATTTATTTTAGAAAGAAATAAAAGTGAAAATAGGTAGTAAGCTAATTATCTATAGTAAACTCATAAATATTCCAAAGTGATATTCAAGTTAATAAAACAATTTATTGACGGTCTTATCGATCAATACATTCAAATCACTCAATAAAACAGAAATTTCTTAGTTATGTTAATTGTTTGCTAAACTATGTTAAGGCTATATGTAGTCTGACAAATGTTTCAGTAATTAGTTCATCATCAATCAATCCATTAACCATTAGCTTATATGACACTAGTACGTGCTGTCGCTATCCTATTATTTTTTTTTCTAAGTACCCACTCACAAGCTCAAGACTTTGAAGTTTCTGGAATCCTAAAAGATAAAACCACAAAACAGCCTCTCGAAGCGGCTACTGTTTTTATGGAAACTGTAAAAGATACGACCCTGATTACATATACAATTACGAATGCAAAAGGAGAATTTGTATTAGAAGGAAAAACCAATCAAAAAGAAGTTTCTGTCAATATCTCATTTGTAGGCTATGAAGATTATAGAAAAACGATTGACCTAACAAATTCTAAGGTTGATTTAGGAGATATATTTATAGATTTTAGCGTAGCGACACTAGAAGAAGTCGTGGTAAAAAGCAGAGCGCCTATTACTGTTAAAAAAGATACTTTAGAGTTTAATGTAAAATCATTTAAAACAAAGAAAGATGCAAACATTGAAGATCTCTTAAAAGAGCTTCCTGGTGTAGAGGTAGATGAAGACGGAAAGATTACTGTAAATGGCAAAGAAGTAAATAAGATCCTTGTTAATGGAAAACCCTTTTTTGGAGATGATCCTACAATTGCTACACGTAACCTTACTAAAGAAATTGTAGAAAAAATTCAAGTGACAGACACAAAAACAGATGATGAAGCATTTGCAGGTGAAGAAGGAGATCAGGAAAACAAAACAATTAATCTAACTATTGCCGAAGAGAATAACAAAGGAATTTTTGGACGTGTTGCAGGAGGTTTTGGGACAGATGAGCGGTTTGAATTTGCAGGGATCGTTAATGTGTTTGACAATGATAGGCGTGTGAGTATTCTTGGCGGAGGAAATAATTTAAACTCTGCTGGATTTAGTTTTGGAGAAATCCGAAAGTTTTTTGGAGGAGGAAACTCTATATATGTAAATGGTAATGGATCTTTTGGAATAGATGGTCGGAGTTTTGGAGGCGGACAAGGGATTGTCAATAGCCGCAATGCAGGAGCAAACTATGCTGATGTTATTGGGGAGAAAATAGACATCTCTGCCGATTATTTTTATTCTGGAGGAAACTCTTTTGATGAGGTGCGAACAGAACGAGAAAATATCCTTCCAGACAGACGCTTTTTTACCAATAGTAATACTAGATCTGATGGAAATGTAGATGATCATAGTGCTAATGTTACGTTTAATATAAAAGTAGATTCTACGTTTTTAATAAATATAAAACCTGCTTTTAGAATAAATCGTAATGAGAATCGCTTTACATCTACCGAGGAGTCTCTAGATGATCAAGGAGAACGCATTAATGAGTCTAGTACAAACAACCGCACTCTAAATACAGGCGGTAATTTTGAAAATAGCGTAAGCCTAACAAAGCGTTTTGGAGATAAAGGAGCATTCCTAAAATTTAGACTACAAAACGAAATCAATAAACAAGAGTCTGAAGATTTTATACAATCTCAAACAGAGATTTTTGGAGACAATCCATCCATTCTTAATAGAGACCAGTTTACAGACGGAGAAACAGGATTAAATGGATATAACCTTGGCGTTACCTATAGACAGCCGTTAATAGCAAAAAAGTTATTTCTAGACCTAGAATTTGGATATCGTAATGACAATAGAACCCGAAAACGAAGCACCTTTGATTTTAATGAAAGTACACAACAATTTGATAGCTTTAATCTAGAACTTAGTACCGATTTTGCAGGTCGTAACATACGTACAACACCAGAGGTAAGTCTACGGTATAATACCGATAAATTTAATATTAGTTTTGGCGCAGGATATGTTTTTAGAAGATTGGAAAATGAAGACTTCTTACGACCAGAATTTAATATCGCGCAAGACTTTGAAGCGGTAGAATTATCGTCTTATTTAAATTATACCTTCTCTCCCAAAATGTCTTCCTATTTTGGATATAACCTAAGCAATAGCCCTCCTCAAGTAACACAGTTAAATCCTTTTGTAGATGTTTCTGATCCCTTAAATATTATACAAGGAAATCCCGACTTAGCTCCATCAAATAGCCATAGTTTTTATGGAGGATTTAATAATTACGACTTTCAAAAAGGAGGCGGATATTATCTCAATTTTAATGGAAATATAACAAACGATGCGATTGTAACAAAAACAATTGTAGATGAAAATCTGGTACGCTCTACTACCTACGAAAATGTAGATGGTAATTATCAAATATATGGAGGCGGAGGCTATAATAAATCTTCAAAAATAGATTCTATACGTACTATAAAATATGGAGCAGGTATTAATGTAAATGCAAACCGCAACATCAATTTTAACAATAATGTGCAATATGCTAGTAGAACAACATCTATAGGTCCTAGTGTAAATGCATCTTTTACTTGGAAAGATCTCTTTGAGATTAGACCGCGTTATAATTTGAGTTTTTCAAATACAATATTTGGGATAGATTCTTTTGAAGATCAAGATTTCCTAAGACATAACTTAAATCTAAGTACTGCATTATTTGTTCCAAAACATGTGGAGTGGCGTAATGAGATCCAATACAGTTATAACCCTAATGTAGCACCAGGCTTTCAACAAAGCGCTTGGTTTTGGAACAGTACTGTAGCTTATAGTTTCTTAAAAGATAAAGCTACGGTAACTCTCAAAGTATATGATGTACTTAACCAAAATACCAATGCTCGTCGTATCGCAAATGCCAATTTTATACAAGATATACAAAGCACCGTTTTAGAGCAATACTTCCTATTAAGTTTCAGCTGGAAATTTAATACACTAGGAAATAAAGGAGAATCTGGAGGTGACGATTTCTTTTTCTTTTAATACAATGAGATAAATTTCAAAAGAGTATCTGCAAACAAATACTTGGTCTAATCGTAACAAGATTTGATCATTTTGCTCTAATTCACTAATTAAAATATAGTGTTCACTAAAAAAAAGCAGATTGTTAGATTGATAATTCTAGTTTAGAGGTGTACTAGATTTTCTAATACACCATTGAGTTTAACTTCAGAAAAGTCAAAAAATCATGAAAATAGCACTCACTACATCTATAGACGTAGAATCTTTAAAACAAGAACTTCAAACGGCATTTCCTCATTATAAAATAAAGAATGCGTTTTTAAATAAAAAGACCCTCCGTATCACAAATGAGATGGACCAAGTAGTCGTAGGACAGCATAAGGATGATATGATATGCGTTGGTAATTTGAATATGTTAGACCTGCGAATATTTATTCCATTTGTTCTTGGGATATCCTTGTTTTTTATTACAGGACTTGTTTTCTTGATTGTGATGATGCAAGTAAGGAAGAAATCCTTTAAAGCAATGGAAGCAGAAATAGGTGTCTATTTAAAGGAGAAATATAACTTCTGAAATAGTAAGACTGAGCAACAGTACAGACAACATTCATAATATATACATACTCCATATCTTCTTTATATAAGACTTTATAATCTCGAACAACAATTCTTCAATACTGAGGATAAATTTCATCTTCTTGAAACTGTTTCGTAAACACAATTTCTTTTGAAGCTGAAATAATATCCTTTCTAACTATTTTCTAGCCTCAGGCATATCTTTATAACGGTAATCTAAAATAGTATCAAGAGATTCTCTAGCCTGACGAGTCCAAACTACTTTAGCAATTTTTTCAACCATTAATCTTTTTCTTGCTCAAATTGCAACAAAATCAACAAAACTGCCTAGGTTATATTTTGAGCTACATTATTAAAAAGGAAGATTTCGTAAACTAAGCAAGGAGTCCTATCTTAGAGCGTCTACTATTTTTAAATAATGATACGATGAGAGCTTTAGTAATTTCTGGTGGAGGTAGTAAAGGTGCTTTTGGAGGTGGTGTTGCACAATATCTTATGGAAGAGTTGGGTCATACGTATGATCTATATATAGGCACTTCCACAGGAAGTTTACTCATATCACATCTTGCATTAGGAAAGATTCAAAAAATAAAAGAAGTCTATACCTCTGTAAACCAATCTTCTATTTTCAGTCATTGTCCTTTCAACACCAAAAAAGATAAATGGGGACAAGAACAAATAGGTATTAATCACTGGAGCGTATTGCGTAATTTCTCAAGAGGATCTAAAACCTTTGGCGAAAGCCATAATCTACGGGAGCTCATAGGAAGATTTCTTACTAGAGAAGAATTTGAAGAACTTCAAGCAGGACCTAAAGATATTGTGGTGACCGTATCCAATCTCTCTTTACACGAAACTGAATATAAATCGATAAAAGAAGTTACCTATGAAGATTTTTGTGATTGGATTTGGATTTCGTGCAACTATATCCCTTTTATGAGTTTAGTCAAAAAAGACGGCTGTGAGTATGCCGATGGAGGTTTTGGGAGTATGGTGCCTATTAAGGAAGCTGTAGATCGCGGTGCTACTGAGATTGATGTGATTATTCTAGAAACAGAAGTTACCTATTACAATAGCTTGCCCTCCAAAAATGTATTTTCACTCCTTACCAACCTACATTCCTTTATGATTGATCGTATTGAAAAACAAAATATAACGATAGGTAAGTTTGCAGCAAATAATAAAGATGCGATTATCAATCTCTATTACACACCTATTGTGCTTACCACAAACTCACTCGTTTTTAATAAAGAAAAAATGGCACAATGGTGGGAGCGAGGGTTTATATATGCAGCAAGTAAAAATTTGGAACTTAACGAAATACGAGATTAATACTTTGTACGCTTTCGCGAAAGCAAAAAAAGAATTCCTTACAATAGAAACAGCATACAGATAAAGAATTTGTTAATCACTTAATCTTCAAGTTTCTATAATTCCAAACCCCGTTAATAAGGGAATTTCTATTTTAAGTAATGCGACATCAAGATGTTCGTTTTAGGTACTATTACAATCTATAAGACATCTATATTTTCATTTTTAAGATATAAGCAATTATATTGATAATCAATGATGCCTTTTCCAAGATTGAGAATATCTGCGCCTAAAATGCCATGTACAGGAGGTGTGTTATGATTTTCTAAGGCTATATTTACATGTGAAAGATCAAAAAGGACAAGACTAATATTCTGTCGTTTCCAAGTGCCTATTTTAATTGTATTTTTTTTAGATAATTCGGTACGCATATCAGTAGCGCCTGCGCCTGCTGCGAGGACTTCACTTTCTTCACTCGTGATTTTAAAATGCTCGGCAAACGTAAAATCAATGCAAGAGTTAGAAGCTCCAGTGTCTAATATAAAAGAACCTTTGACACCATTGATTTTTGCAGTAATTTCTAAATGTTGCGTGAGTGTTGGGAATAACCGAACGCGTGTGTATCCTTTTTCTATTAAAAACTCACGGAGTGATGACATACTTTTTGTAAACAATAATCATCAAAAATAGTCCAAAAATTACGATTCCGACCATCCAAATCCATGAAAGTGAAGTGACTGCTTCTTCAGCTGTGCCGTAATAGACAAAGGCACCCCAGTAATAGGGTGATTTTTTTACATTAGCAATGGTTTTGTCGTTAAGATAATTTTGTTGTGCTTGTTGTAGGCTTATTGTTTTTGAAGACGTATCCTTAAGATTCTTGTAAAAATCACCCATAAGCTGCGCTGTTGCTTTATCATTCACTTTCCAGAGGGAGAATAGTAGGTTTGGAGCACCTGCATATTGAAATCCTCGGGCAAGGCTTAAAGTGCCTTCGCCTGTAGCGATGCTACCTACCCCTGTTTCACAAGCACTCAAAACAACAAGATCTGGTTTTAGGTTGAGACTATATAGATCATTAACGGTAATTGCTTGATCTATGAATTGTAGTTCTGCTGGGGTCGTAAAACTTCCACCGCGAGCATGGGTAGAAAAATGTAAAATGGTATAGTCATTTGTAGGACTATTTTCAAATCTATTGGTATGGAAAACATTTTCTGCGAGGGCTTCATCACGCATTAATAGTTTCGTGGGAAAGGTTTCTTCTATAGCATCGGCTTCTTCAACGGAGTACTTTAGCGCCAATTCAGAACCTCCAAACACAGGGAAAACACCAAGAACAGAAGTTGGTTTTGTTGACACTGTTGGTAGCTTGAAATACTGCGTGGCCGAAAGCTGATACGTAATAGTTGCCGATTGAAGTAAAAAAGGCATTTGATCAAAAACAAAGCCTTCCGATGGTGCTGTTAGTAAGGTGCTGAAAGGTAAAAAAGCAAGCATTCCATCAGGAATAATGATCATTTTCTTAGCAATAGGTAGTTTTAAAACGGTATACAACGCTTGTGCATCCTTTTTAAAAGCATCAGGTGAATTGTTAATATTGGAGGCTTTTTCAAAATATTGATTATAACGTACACAGATATTGAAGATGGAGTCTCTTACTTTTTGATTGGGAGCAATTTTCTCAAAACTAGAGTTCGATGGGCCGATAATGAACTGATAGATGCTGCGTTTACCAAAAAAATAACTCACCAGTGTTTCTTCTTTTTCTGTTGCCTTTTGTTTGAGAATTTGTAATGATACTGACGGTTCTTGTATGTTTAATGTTGGGTATTTATCCGTTATGAGAAGACGTAAATTGCGTTGTGAGAGCATAGTTTTACTATACATCGTTTGCAACTCTTCTATTTGATTAACATCAATAGGTTTTGTGCTGCGGAGTTTCCATAATTGAGTCTCTAGTGTTGAAAGTTGTATGCCATGGTATTGATATGCAATTACTAAGCTATCTCTAGCGTGCTTAGATAACAAATCTTTATCCTTAATGGATTCCATCACCAATGTCGATTTTGAGCGTTCACTAATGCGTAGCGCCTTTTCTAACCAATCTTCATTTTTTTCGCTTTTATAAAGATCATATATAATATCAAGTCTTTTTTCAGAACGTTGCTTGTCATTAGCTTGTAGAATGAGTTTTGAAGCTTGATGTAATTGGTCATTGTTTAACAAATCAGCTACTTGAGCGGCAAGGGTGTATGCTGTAAGCGCATCTCTTTGTTTGTTTTGTGAAGACAGAAGTTCTGCGTGAAGATCAAGTGCATCTAGCAAAGTGTTTTCCCCAAAAAGTTGTGACTTGCTTGGGAATAAAGAGTCATTTGTATCGGTTATAAACCAGATCCGATACAATTCACTAAGTTGTTCCTGCGCTTCTACGATCTTTTGATTTGATAAATACGTTTGCGCTAGTAAAAGCCTTGTTTTTGCCAATGAGCGTTGCGTTGTAGTTGCTACAGAAAGTTGTACTTGAAGTGCTTTCTGTAATAGCCGTTCCCCTTCTGAATAATTTTCTTGTTGTATGGCAATTTGCGCAAGTAATTTATATCCGTTAATTTGTTTAGGATCAGCAGTAACGACTTCTTTTGCTAATGCTTCAGCTTGTGTATGATCTCCTTTGCTAAAGTAATTTGTGGCTAGATTGATTTGAATGTCAATATTTTCAGGGCTTATTTTTTTGGCTTCTTCCAACACACGGATGGCGTTTTCATACTTCCCCTGATTTTGAAGCGGTACTGAAAGATTAATCAAACCAGAAAGGAGGTGGTTGGGTTGGTTCGCTTTTCGCGAAAGCGTAATATACGCTCTTATCGTATTTTCAGCTTCTGTATACGCATTGGTTTGGGTGTACAAATTTCCAAGCGGAATCATTGCAGACGTGATCATATCATACCCGCTTAATTGCCGACTTCGATAGCGTTCTAAAGCTGCCTCATATCTGTGAATTGCCGCTGAGATATTACCGTAACGAGTCTGGTAATAAGCGATGTTGCAATCTACAACCACTTTTGCTAGTTGGCTATCGGCATCTTGAATTTGTAAAGCATCTGTTTTTTGAATCAGCACAGAAAGTTCTTCTGGCGATGGGCTGCTAAGAAAATTATCGAGGGCTTTGTAAAAGAGTTCTTCTTGTGCATGACTAGTAAACAAGCCAAAAACAACTAGAAGAATAGATAATATTTTAGGAATTTTCATAGATCAAAATTTCCAAAGCCCGTACACTTGAATCTGAGAATTAGGGGTATTAAAATTTGAGACATATCTGATTCCCGCACTTGGACCTATACGAACGCCACCAAAATTGATCCCTGCAAAAACACCTGCTTGAAAATTACCAACCCCTTTATTACAATCTGTCTCCAGCAAAGTATCTTGGGTTTCGTCACGTATTTCGACTTCTCCAGGAATAAGTAAAGAAAATTCACCGGTAGTCGTCTGATCACAAGCGCGACTTAAATCCAATTTGAGTTGGAGACCAGCACCTACAGCAATAAAATTATTGAGGTTATATCGATACGAAATAGGAACTAAGTACGTAGTGATATTACGTGCTTTTGTTTCTTCTGTAAAACGAGTAATACTTTCTATCCCAATCGCATTGGTTTCATTGGTTGAAAAATTACGTAAATTTTCAAAAGAAATCGATGAGAAGAAAAGTTCTGCTTGCAAATACCCGCGATAGGATTTAAATGGAGAGAGGGTGATGCCTGCAAATACCTCGCGTGAGTTATCTAAATCTGGATTAAAAATATATCCAGCTCTGGCGCCTATAGAAATGCCAGGGACAAAACGAGTTTTGCTATAATTGGTGTAAATAGGTTCGTTTTTATCAAAGTAAATAGCTGTTTGACTTTTGGTACTTTTTTTATGAAAGTCTTTTCCAAATTTCATAGAATATTTTACAAACCCTTTTGTAGAGTCCCGATCAGTTACATCTTTCTGTTGTGTGCCAGGCAGATATATACGTTTAAACGTAAATATGATTTTGTCTTTTTTTAAAATAGTATCCAGACAGGAGTAATTAACTTCCCGATCTTTGGGGCAAATCTGACATTGCGGATACATGTCCTTTATTTCTAGGGTATTTTTATCAAACATTTCGGGCGTGTCTACTTCTAGTCTGATGGTGTTTGCGGGTCCTTCGCCATCATTCTGAAAACGGACTTTAAATTTAAGTCGTTTAAAACGGACTAAACGATAATTCATCAATGTGCCATTGGACGACATTTTGTTGGGATCATGGGAAGTAACGATCTCTAACTCGGTGTCTTTTACGGTATGATTTTCATAATTTTCGTCTGGAACATAGACACTTCGGAGGGTCACAATCGCACTAGTGTCCTTAATCATTTCAGGTGTGGTTTCCAATGTACGGAAGATATTGCGTTCTTCTCCAGGCTGCATATTGGTAAACGTGATGACTTGACTGTTGAGGTATAGATCCTGAGACTCTTCCAGCGTGAGCGGAAGGTTTGTCTTTTTTGTACTGTCTTGTACTATGAGTGTGCGTTCTCGTAGCTCCGAAGGGTACGTAGTGGCAAGATATTCTTGAGAGAAATCTTTGCCTAAATTATGCACAAAATCTTCATTTTGTTCTATTTTTTCATTGTGATGCAGTCTAGTATCTGTAAGAATGAAATTCTCATCTTTAAAACTTTTGTCGTTGTAAAAGAGGTAGAGTTTTCCGTTAGTAACATAGTCCTTGGTATTTTTATAACTTGTGATAAGCACCATTTCTTGACTCGGAAGTGGATCTCTATTGGTGTGTATCAATAAGTCTTCATCGGGTTTAAATGTTGGGAGCGCTTTCGCGAAAGCGGAATCATCCACACTCGCTTCTTCATCTGAAGCATCAGAAATCACTACCCTTTTCGGTCGGCTTGCAGGGGGTTTGCCGTTGTCATAATTATTGGTGCTCCATAATTTCACTTCATAAGTTCCTTCCTTTTTATAGGTGTGCTTAGGTTCTTTTTCAAAACTATAATCGCCATCGCCTAGTTCCCAGTAATAGGTGTAAAAGGCTTTGGGCGCCCCTGCGATTTGATTGAGTTGTGGCATTTCTGCGCTATACGTGACTTTGTTGCCTAGTACATCATAAAATATAGGAGCGCTTCTTGTCAATGTATCTTGCGGAGTTGTTTGTGAGTAACTGATATAGTGAACAAGACTTAGGAAGAGAACGGTTATGAAAATTCTTTTAGTCATCACTTATAGTGTATTAATAAGAGTTACTAATTGATCTTCGGTAAATTCACTTGTATTGGTAGTAGCTCCAATAACGTTTTCTGTTACACGTATTTGAGAGGTGTCTAGCCGATATATTCCACCTTGTCGAGAAACAAAAATAAGTTGCCCTTGTGTATCTATAGGAATCTCTTGATACACTTCGCTAAAGACGCCTAAATCTGGATCATATTGTTCAAAGAGACTCACTGCAATTTTATCTGTGTCATAACTAAGGAAGACATTACTATTAGTGTTGTCAAATCCACTAGGAGGAACATTGTATACTGTAGTTCTTTGATTGATGTCTGGATTAAATTGAGCGATGTTATACCACCCAGTTTGAGAAGTAATACCACTGTATCCTGTGGTAATATTACCTATGGGATCATCTATTTCTGATGGGAATGCGCCTCCTATGTTTTCCCAAGTGACCATACAGTCTAGGTCTGGACAGGAAGGGGAGTTAAAAAATAGAAGCTCTTCTGTATTGTTTTCTTCTGGAATAAAAATTTGTATTTCCCCCTGTATGACGACAGGCTGTCCGTTAAAACGGATGTCAAAGAAAAGTAGCCCTTCACTGAGCGTGGGTTCTATATCTCCACTAGCATTACGCGTATTGGTAGATAATTGGCAAGCAACAATATCACCTGGAGTGTACATTTCTAACAGACTCACTTCTACCTCACCATCTATGATCGTACCATCAGTATTAAATAATGATTGACCTGGAATATTAAGAAGTCCTCCTTGAGTTCCAAAAAGAAGTCCTCCTTCAAATCCTTGTATGGTAAATGTTTGCACTTTAGGTAATCGACAATCTATAAGACTAGCAGCATAATCTGCTCCGTCTATAGGAGCTATTGCATTTGGAGTTTCAATAGTGCCCTCATCGCAATCTTGATCTTCAGAACAACTTATGGCAAGACATCCTGCCAGAACTATCCCGCATAGGAATTGAATATATTTCATAATATAGATAGTTAGTTATATGCAGTGGGGGAATGCATTTAAAGGTAGTTAAAAACTATGAATGTTATTAAATGGTTAAACCTCAAAGTGATAGTATCGCTTTGAGGTTCTTCCCGACATTATGTAAGATTCTTACGGTAATCCATTGATTAATGCTGTTAATCCAGCTTCTGTGGTTGTTTGTGTCGTAGTGAATATCTCAATATGATCTGCTCCAATGGTTGCGGCTTGGATCGCATATACATACGCTCCATCTTGTACAGAGACAAATATGAAATGTACTTCTAATCCGATAGGCATTTGTCCGTAATGCTCTGTAAACATTTCTAAGTCTGTATCATACGTGTCAAAAAATGCAAGGGCGTTAGGTTCTCCGTCATAGGATACATATATAGCACTGTTGGTTTCATTAAACCCTTCAGGTACATCTGCAAATACCATTGTTTTAGGACCAGCGTACGACCACCATCTGTCTAAATTTGTCCATCCAAAGTTGGTAAGTGGGGCTACATAAGTAGAGGTCCAAGTTCCGTCTGCATTTTGGATTTCACCTCCTTCTATAGCAGCATCTTCATCTTCTTCCCATACAACATCACAATCTAATCGATCACAATTTTCTGGTATAAAAACGGTCATTTCAGGATCAAAACTGTCAGTTGGTGCTGTTAGTTCAAAGGGAATTTGCGCTACAAGCTGATTCCCATTTTGAGTCGCATTTACAAAAAACTCACCTCCAGAGATGATCGTTACTACATCACCATTATCTTTTTTTCCATTGGTAGGTAGGTTTTGTGTAAGCATATCTGCTCTGCTGTAAATTTCTATAAATGCAATGTCTACATCACCAGATACAGCTTCTCCTCCAAGATGTGTAAGTCCGTTAGGCGGAAAGTAAAGTTGTGTTCCATCTTCTCCTATAATGAAGCCTCCAGTGGTAGCATCTATGGTAAAGTTCTGAATGGCATTTTCACGTGCTTCGGCAATACTGTTGTCATATTCTAATCCTCCAAAAATTTCTACGGTGTTATTCGGGATTTCGTTTACTTGTATATCAGCGTCATCTGTTGTTTCGCAACTCGTCAAAAGGATGATTGATACTAAGAATAAGGTTACTAATTTTGATACGGAATACACATTCATACTTTTTTTCTGATCTGCGTAAATAAAGTTTGTTGTTTTCATAATACTATTAATTTGATATGTTATTTTTTGTTTTACACCCTTATATCATCACCCACTTCATATTGTTACCCCTCTTCTAGAACTTTTTTTTATATTTACTCGATAATCGAGCATTAAATACGCTGAGGCTAGCCTTAACGTCAAATTCTTTTTGTCTTACATACTTCTCGGGCTTTTCCCGAGGTAGTCTACTTATAAATCCAGCAAAGATGGGAGATTCCAAAGTGCATCCTGATCAGAAATATGTACAGGCATTGCTTATACATGATCAAAAACTAATTGCTGAGATATACACTCGTTTTGCGCCTAAGGTGATCGGGTATATTCAAAAGAATAGCGGTGACGAGGCTGCCGCTAGAGATATTATTCAAGAAGCACTTATTACCCTATACGATCAGGCAAAGACAAAAGGGCTTACTTTGAGTTGTCCCTTTGATGCCTATTTTTTCTTAATCTGTAAACGCAAGTGGCTGAATCTCTTGAAAAAAAATAAGCCAGAAGGGGTAACAATAAACGATGAGGTAACATCTATAGATAGAAACGTACAAGATCAAGCAGATCAAACCGCTTTGTATGAAGACAGAGCAAGTTTATTTAACCAAATGCTAGAGCAGATGGGTGATGCCTGTAAGAAACTCTTAAAGCTGAGCTTTTCTATTAAATCAATGGAAGAGGTGGCAAAAAAACTAGAGGTTTCTTATGCGTATGCACGAAAGAAAAAATCACTTTGTGTGGGTAAACTTACTAAAATGATACAAGGATCTGCCCGGTACCAAACCCTTAAAAATCTATAGTCATGGACGAGAAAACCATACTACTTTTTGACGACTACCTCCAAGGAGCGCTTTCGCCTGAAGCCAAAAAAAATTTTGAATCAAGGTTGGAAACAGAATCAGCGCTTAAAGATGCCTTTGTCATTTTCAGAGATGTCAACCAGCATTTAAGTCATCATTTATCAGAGGAACGAGCAACGTTTAAGGATACTTTGAAAACAGTGGCAGATCAACATTTAGATACTTCGGTAGTACCTAAAAAAGAGGTAAAAGTGATTCGTTTTAAACCATTGCGTTACTTGGTTGCGGCTTGTGCCGTGATCCTATTTGGCGCCATATTCTGGACTCAAATGCAGAACGCTAGCTATAGTGATTACTCTTTTGAAGGAACTATAGATTTGATAGAAAGGGGTGGTGATGAGTCCGCTTTCGCGAAAGCGGAAAAAGCGTTCAACAACAAGCGCTACAACGAGGCAATCATCTCTTTTGATGCTATTCTAGCCAATGACCCAGACAATACGCAAGTGTTATTTTATAAAGGGATTGCTTCTGTAGAAATAGCAGATTATGCTAAAGCCGAACACATCTTTGTGAATTTACGTAATGGAAATTCTGTATTCAAATACAAAGCACAATGGTATCATGCGTTAAGCTTCTTAAAACAAGGCGATACAGAACGATGCAAACAAATTTTGGAAGAGTTACCCCAAGAAGCAGAAGATTATAAAAAAGCACAAGAACTTCTCAAAAAGCTGTAAGTGTTAGGTTAGGTTGTATGCTATTTCTATTTTTGAGCCATGCAATTTACAGATACCCATACTCATTTATATAGTGAAGCTTTTGATGAAGATCAAGAAGCAATGATACAGAGAGCCATAGATGCTGGTGTTACACGTTTTTTTATTCCTGCTATAGACTCAGAATATACGCAACGTATGTATGATCTAGAAGCTACTTATCCAGATCAAGTATTCTTGATGATGGGATTACATCCTACGCATGTAAAAGAGAATTATGAAGAAGAGTTAGCTCACGTCGAAGCACAATTTGCCAACAGACCTTTTTATGCAGTAGGAGAGATAGGGATTGATTTATATTGGGATAAAAGTACGCTGGGCATACAGAAAGATGCATTTAAGAGACAAATACAGCTTGCCAAAAAGTATCAATTGCCTATTGTGATTCACTGTCGAGATGCCTTTGATGAGGTGTTTGAAGTGCTAGAGAGTGAAAAAGGGAATGATCTTTTTGGAATTTTTCATTGTTTTACGGGCACTAAAGAACAGGCTTTGCAGGCGATTGGATATAATATGAAGTTAGGAATAGGAGGGGTGGTGACCTTTAAAAATGGAAAAATAGATCAGTTTCTTTCTGAAATTGATTTGAAGCATATTGTCTTAGAGACCGATGCTCCTTATTTGAGTCCAGTGCCTTATAGAGGAAAGCGTAACGAAAGTAGTTATGTGACATTGGTAGCAGAAAAACTAGCTACGATTTACCAAAAACCATTGGATGAAATTGCTAAAATTACTTCTGATAATGCAACAGCTGTTTTTGGTAAAGTAAAAACCACCTAAACTTAGTTAATTATATATAGACTAAACTGAAATAAATTTGTTTCTTTTGTGGCTATTAATCAAAATGCGACGTTATTTCTACATTTGATCACATACGACCTTATCATGACAGTGAAGTACATGATGCTTTACAACAAGCCTCTAAACATCCTATGTTTAAAGTGTTGTTGCAGTTTACATTCCCTGATGCTTCTGCAAGTGAGATTCAGGATGTATTGTCGCAATGTCATTCCATCCATGATTTTCAAACGAAAGTTATTTATAAATCGGTTCAACATTTACTTGCCAAAAGTTCTGAAGGCTTTACAACAGCCGGTTTTGAAGCCTTAACTCCTAATACACCTTATTTTTATATATCAAACCATCGAGACATTGTATTAGATACCTCATTGCTTAATGTAGGCTTAATAGATAATGGACTTATTACAACAGCTTCTGCGATAGGAGATAATTTGGTTCAGAAAGATTTCTTAATGGCTTTGTCTAAGCTTAATCGAAATTTTCTAGTGTTGCGTAGTCAGTCGCCAAGACAATTATTAAAAAGCTCAAAAGTCTTGTCAGAGTATATGAAGCTTTTATTATCTCAAGGAAGGTCTGTATGGATGGCACAACGAGAAGGTCGAACAAAGGATGGGAATGATATTACACAGCAAGGCGTACTTAAGATGATCACGATGGCTAGAGGAGAAACGCCTTTAATGCAATATATCAAGGAACTGCATATTGTTCCTGTTGCTATCTCTTATGAATACGACCCAACGGATATTTTAAAAGTACCAGAACTCGTCGCTAAACAAGAGAATGTACCGTATATTAAAACCAACAATGAAGATTTTAATAGTATTCTTAAAGGAGCATTAGGGTTTAAAAAACGCATTCACATAGAAGCAGCTCCTCTTGATTCTTCATTGTATGATCAAATAGAAAAGGAAGAGCAAAGTGATAATGACAAATTAAAAAGACTGGCATCTGAGATTGATAAGAGTATATATAGTCATTATAAATTATGGCCTTCTAATTATATTGCGTACGATTTGTATCATCATACAACACAATATGCATCTCATTATGATGAGAAAGAATTACGTCATTTTGAGAGACGTCTAGAAAGACGTGTCAATAAAGAAAATCAATTAGAGATGGATAGTTTCTTATTAATGTATGCAAATCCTGTGATTAATACATCTAAGTTATGAGTGTAAAACCTAGTATACTTTTAGTATATACAGGAGGTACTATAGGAATGATTAAAGATTATGAAACGGGAGCTTTGAAGGCTTTTGACTTTGATCAATTACTAGAAAATATTCCTGAACTTAGATTGTTAGATTGTGATATTAGTACATCATCATTTAAAGTACCTATTGACTCCTCCAACATGAATCCTGATTATTGGAATGAGTTATGCTCATTGATAGCTTCAAATTATGATAGGTATCAAGGATTTGTCATTTTGCATGGTAGTGATACGATGAGTTATACGGCTTCTGCGGTTAGTTTTATGCTAGAGAACTTAAATAAACCTGTTATTTTCACAGGGTCTCAATTACCTATTGGAGATTTAAGAACAGACGCAAAAGAAAACTTAATTACAGCGATACAAATTGCAGCTTTGCAAAAACGGAATAAGCCGGTGGTACAAGAAGTATGTCTTTATTTTGAATATAAACTGTATCGGGCAAATCGTACTACAAAAGTAAGCGCCGAGCATTTTGAAGCCTTTGATTCGCCAAACTATCCTCCATTAATAACTTCTGGAGTTCACCTTACAGTAAATCAAGAATTACTTTTTAAGCCTAGAAAAAAAACATTTAAAGTACATTCTAATCTCGTTACGGATATACTACTTTTAAAAATGTATCCTGGTATTCCTGAACGCTTAGTTTTAGCTATGTTAAATATTACA
>NZ_CALEMI010000097.1 GCF_937910895.1 uncultured Dokdonia sp.
TCCATCGTGGTTAACTCATCAGCTGTACCGTCTTCATCACATACTAATAAGTCTGTGGGAGTAGTGGTGGTAGGATTGATGTTGACAATCAAATTAAATGTCGTAATTGCAGTACATCCTGTCAAATTATTAGTGACAGTAGCAGTGATGGTTTCTAAACCTGGAATTGAATTAGCTAGCGGATTTGGTAATGGACTAGATAAAGGATTACCATTACCATCTAAATATGAAACAGTAACATCTGTTTGCGTTTCTATGATATCTGATTCAACAGTAGAGGTATCAAAAAGATCAAAACCATCATCATCACAACCCCCTATATTCATTAAATCTGGAATTGTATTTGCAATAGGATTAGGATTCACTATCAAGTCAAATGTATTGGTTGACTGGCATCCTGTTATAGTATTGGTAAGAGTCGCAGTAATTGTTTCTGTAAATAAAACCGTATTTGTCAAAGGATTTGGTAGTGGACTAGATAATGTTACGTTATTACCATCTACATACGTTATTGCTATATCTGTTTGTCCTCCTAGTAACGCCGCTTCTACTCCTGAAGTATCAAAAGATTCTGATATCCCATCATTAGTATTGGCTCCGTCATCGCAAGCTTCTAACGCTGCTACAGGGTTTATAATAGGTAGGGGATCTACAATGATCATAAAACTTGTTGTAGAAAAACAGTCTGCAAATAGATTATTCTCTACACGCACAAATATTTCTTCCATATTTACATCTACATTTGTATATGTATCTGGATTCATTATAGGAGCTGTATTTGTATCTGCATCTCCCTGTGATGTATGAAATGTTAGTATAAACTGTGTAGGATCTTGACCATTAAGTATCGTAGCTATGGTTGTTGTTAAATCAAACTCTGCGAAGCCATTTGTGTTATCTCCATCCAGATCATTATCACATATATTAATGTCATCTGGAGTGATCGCATCTGGAGTATCAAACACATCTAATTGAAATGGAATCGTTCCAAAACAATCTGTAAGACCATTGTTTTCAATTCTTATATAAATATCAGCATCTGCAGAATCGTATGCATTGGTTCCTGTAAGTGCTCCTGTATTTGCATCTGCTTCTCCTTGAGATAAGTGAAAAGACACCGTGAAATCAGCAGGATTTAAGCCATTAAAAATAGTAGGTAATAAACTATCTAAATCAAATGTGGCTTCTCCATCGCCATTAACACCATCACACATTAATTGAGTTATAGGGGCTCCTGGAACAGGAACTTCAAAGAAGGTCACGACAATATCGTCTGTTCCCATATCCCCATCAAAATTAGTAATAGTCACTTCATACGTACCTGTTTGAGTTACATCGATCATAGCCATACCATCTGTCCCAGGAATTGGAACTGCACCTGTACCATCATCAAATGTCCACGTGTAATCTGCTGCAGTAGGATCTGTTGCATCTAGTGTTACTACTGTACCTTCACAAGCATCGATATCTGCTCCTAATGCAGGATTTATGATAGAACAATCTGTAGCTCCAGCATCAGGATCTGTCTCATTATCTTGTCTTATAAAAATTTCTCCTTGTGATTGATTGAAATTGGTAATTAAGAAAATATAAATTTCTCCAACTTGTGCATTAGGAATATTTACATTTTCTACGGCTGCTGCAGAATAACTACAGTCAACTGTATTCCCTGATGTTAAATTATTACACACATTTGTATCACTAAAAGGTCCCCATACAGAAAAATCGACATCTAGCGGAGTTCCATTTAAAGTACCATCATCTGCAATATCAGTATTCTGAAAAATGGTGAATTCTAGATCTCCAGGGGTTTCAATTTGCAAGAAATACCAAGTAGGGAAAGGCGTAGAGAATAAACAAGTATAGTCTGGTCCTGTTTCACCAGATGAACTACAATTAGGGTCTGGACTTCCGTTATAGCAATTATCAAAAGGTTGGTTTAGCTCCGCTGTACAAAAAGGAACTGCATCTGCACAAGTGGCACCACCAAGATCTTGTCCGTAACTACTTGTAAAACCGAGAATAAAACAAATTGAAATAAGGGCTTTGTGTAGGATTTTCATCATAAATAGGTTTGTGTGGGCGAAAAATAGGGATTTTTTGTCAAAATTCTGTTAAAATTACACCGCTTTGTATTCCCAAACGTACAAAAAAGAGAATTGGTATATATACTTTTAAATTCTTACGAACGCATTCGTGTATAATTATAAAAGTGTCGTATGTAATTGGACACATTCTATCGCAGGCTTTACATCGTGAACTCTCAAAATCGAAGCTCCGTTTTGCAACGCAATCATATTCAAAGCGGTAGTGCCATTTAACGAAGTAGAAGGAGTACCTCCCAAAGTTTTATATATCATTGATTTACGCGATAATCCCGCAAGTATAGGTACGTCCAAGTTTTTAAAAAAACTGAGCTCTTTCAAAAGTGTATAATTCTGTGCTACGGTCTTAGCAAAACCAAAACCTGGATCAATAATAACATCATTAATTTTATGTGTTCTAGCGAGCGCCAATCGTTCACTAAAATAGAAACAAATTTCTTTTAATAAATCGTCATAGGTCGTCAAGCTCTTCATGGTTTGTGGCGTACCCCTCATGTGCATCATCACATAAGGAACTTGCAACTCCCCCACTACCTCCATCATATTAGTATCCAGTAGTCCTGCACTTATGTCATTAACCATACACGCTCCTGCTTGAATTGCCTTTTTTGCAACGCTAGCTCTAAAGGTATCTACAGAAATTAATGCACTAGGAAAGTGTTTCATCACCTCTTCTATCACAGGAATCAAACGATTCTCTTCTTCTTCTATCGAAATATCGGTAGCACCTGGTCTAGAACTATATGCCCCCATATCTATAAAAGTAGCGCCTTCCTCCAGCATCTTCCCTACTTTGGAAATCACTTCTTCTATATTCTTGTATTTCCCACCATCATAAAAAGAATCTGGTGTAAGATTTACGATTCCCATGACTTTGGGTGTTGACAAATCAATAAGTTTCCCCTTACAATTCATATTCATACATCACATACAATATGTACTTTTACTACAAGCCATAGCAAGATAGAAAGCACTTGTTTTAAAACAAACTTACAACCCCATTTTTTATATTACGAATTTTAAGCGAAATTTACGCAAATTCTAGATTCATTTATGAGTACCACCTCAACACAATACGACAACGTCATTACAACATGTAGAGATCTTTATATAAACAAAATGAAAGACTATGGAAGTGCATGGCGTATCTTACGACTTCCCTCTCTTACGGATCAGATTTTTATTAAAGCACAACGTATTCGTGGGTTACAGCAAAACGCTGTACAAAAAGTAGATGAAGGACAAGTCTCTGAATTTATTGGTATTATCAATTATTCGGTGATGGCACTGATACAATTAGAATTGGGTGTTGTAGAACAACCCGATCTCAATCTGGAAGAAGCCATCAAAGCGTATGATCAAAAAGTAGCGATGACAAAATCGCTGATGGAAGACAAAAACCATGATTATGGAGAAGCATGGAGAGATATGAGAGTGAGTTCGCTCACAGATCTCATTCTTCAAAAATTATTGCGTGTAAAACAGATTGAAGATAATCAAGGCAAAACCTTAGTTTCAGAAGGAATAGATGCTAATTATCAAGATATGATCAATTATGCGGTGTTTGCGTTGATCCATTTAAAAGCATAAAATGATTGTATGGGATAGTCCGCTTTCGCGAAAGCGTATAAAAAATGAATATAGTTAAGACAAAATTTATATCTGGTAAAAGGAATTGAACAAAACACCAAGGCATTAAATTAAAATACTAAACTTAAAAATGAAAATACTAGTACACATAGCACGCTTTTTAGTTGGAGCTCTTTTTATTTTTAGCGGATTTATAAAACTAAATGATCCTTTAGGTTTTTCGTACAAACTTCAAGAATATTTTGCTCCTGAAGTATTAAACTTAGAATTTCTATCACCGTACGCCTTGTTGATTTCTGTCATCCTAGTGATTGTAGAAGTATTACTAGGAATCGCTTTGCTTATAGGCTATCGCAAGAAAGTAACCTTATGGCTCTTACTCGCCATGATCTTGTTTTTTACGTTTCTTACTTTTTATTCTGCCTACTTTAATAAAGTCACAGATTGTGGATGCTTTGGAGATGCGATACCACTAGTGCCTTGGGAATCGTTTATAAAAGATGTGATCCTTTTGGTTCTTATCTTATTCTTATTTGTGTTTCAAAAACACATCCAACCCATATTTAAAAACACCATTGTACAAAACAGTATTATATTCTTGTCTTTTGTAGGCTGTATGTGTTTTGGTTATTATGTATTGATGCATTTGCCTTGGTTAGATTTTAGAGCGTATAAAGTAGGCTCTAATATTGCTGAGAATATGAAAATTCCAGAAGGAGCACCCGAAGCTGTTTTTGACTACCATTGGAAGTTTAATGTTAACGGAGAAGAAAAAATAATCACGACCTCTGGTGGATATCCTCAAGTAGAAGGCGAGCTTATAGGATATGAAACAGAGCAAATACAAGAAGGATATATTCCGCCTGTGCATGATTTTACCATAGAAAAAGGAGATGATAATTTTACGACTACATTTATGGAGAAAGAAAACCTTATTGTCATTGTAGCCTATAATATTGACAAAACAGAACGAGAGGGGTATTATAAAATTAAGAAGATTACAGAAGAAGCGATACGTAAAGGATACACCGTCATTGGGCTTACTTCTTCGAGTCCTGAAGTACATGAAAAATTTGTGAGAGATTATAAATTGCCTTTTGAGTTTTATTATACCGATGAGACGACTTTAAAAACGATTGTGCGTGCAAGTCCTGGTATTGTAAGTATGGACAAAGCAACGATTCTTCAAAAGCTACATTATAATGATGCAGAAGATCTAATTCTAAATGAGTTACCAACGGCGCAGCCTAATTTAGATTTTAGTCTAAAATTCCAATTGGATAGTATTGCTGTTTTAGACCAAAAGTATCGCAGGCTTATGCAAGTTCCTGAAGGCCCCGAACGAAAAGCGCTTGGTGAATCTCTAGGACTTGGTATAGAAGACTACTCAGGAAACATTTGGGAACGTCAAATTGCATTGGACACAAGTAATCTTAGAAAAATAGAATCTATTTTAAAAACTAGAGGGTATCCTGGTAAGTCGATGGTAGGGACTCCTTCCAATACAGCTGCTTGGTATGTGATCCAGCATTCTAATAAAATACCAGAATATCTTGATCTTATGAAAAAGGCGGGAAAGGAAGGCGAGCTCCCTTTTAGACTGGTTGCTATGATGGAAGACCGATATCTTATGGGAGAAGGAAAACCTCAAATTTATGGAACACAAGGAATGACCTATAATAATGGAGATCCTTTTATATGGCCGATAGAAAATCCTGAAGAAGTTAATAAACGTAGAAAAGAAGCAGGTTTTGACACCACTATAGAAGCGTATGCCAAAGATCTTTTTGGAGAAGATTTTGAATATACCCGCCTCACACTAGAAGAAGCTGAAGCCCGAAGAATCGCCTCCATTCCAGATCACGAATGATCTCATATATCCTAAAAAAAATAATCTATGCGATCGGAACACTCATTGGAGTGGTTACTGTCATATTTTTTCTATTTAATGTATTACCCGGTGATCCAGCTCGTATGATGCTTGATCAAAATGAAGACCCAGAACAATTGACGATTGTAAGAGCAAAGTATGGGTTTGACCAACCGCTATATACGCAATACCTATATTACCTCAACGACCTCTCCCCGATCTCTTTTCACGCAAGTACACCTGCTAATTATACAAATTTAAGTTCTGGAAAATACAATGCTGTTTCTTTAATTACAGTAGCCAATACCACCGTTGTTCTGAAACCTCCCTATTTAAGAGAGAGTTTTCAAAAGACAGGAAAACGGGTGACAGATGTTATTGGGGAAACCTTACCAAATACCTTTGTCCTAGCCATCAGTGCTATCACGATTGCCATCATTCTGGGTATTTTATTCGGGATTATTTCTGCGCAAATGCGAGATACGTGGGTGGACAAAACGATTCAAATTATAAGTACTTTAGGAATGAGTGTTCCTAGTTTTTTTAGTGCCATTTTGTTTGCATGGTTCTTTGGCTTTGTCTTGCATGAATATACCAACTTAAATATGACTGGGAGTCTCTATGCGATGGATGATTTTGGAGAAAAAATCACCATACAGTGGAAAAACCTGATACTTCCTGCGCTTGTTTTAGGAATTCGTCCGCTTGCAGTGGTCATACAATTAATGCGCAACTCCTTATTAGAAGTATACAATCAAGAATACATTCGTACAGCAAAAGCAAAAGGATTAAGCACGTATCAAATCATAAAAAAACACGCATTAAAAAATGCCCTTAATCCCGTAGTAACTGCCGTATCGGGATGGTTTGCTTCGATGCTGGCAGGTGCTGTATTTGTAGAGTATATTTTTGGATGGAATGGACTAGGAAAAGAAATCGTAGATGCACTCAATACTTTAGACCTCCCAATAATTATGGGTGCCGTACTTGTGATCGCTACCTTATTTGTCTTTATCAACATCTTTGTAGACCTCATCTATGGATGGTTAGATCCAAAAATACGCTTGTCATAAGCCCATTAATTGATTGGAAACTAAGCTCCTTAAGAAAATGAAAATATTTTTAAAATTCTTCTTTTCTGTTTTAATACTTGATTTTGTAATTGGACTTATTGTAAATCTTGTATATCAAGCGACTTCTAATATGAATATTATCTTGTCCTTTTTAAACTTTATGATTTCAGTTCCATTATCTTTTGTCAGTCGTGATTACCCATATTATGCTAATGGCTCCACTTTATTTATAATCATGTTGGTTTTATTGAATACATTTTTACAAACAGCTATTATTTATTTTGTTTGGAAACTCATTATAAAATCAAGAAGATAAATTATCGTTCTTTTTAATTTCATTACACTTTCTTCAATGAAATAAGCAAAAGCACCTTTTTTTTTACATATCACTAGGTGTACGTTTATCCTATTGAAACATTCATAATTATAACGTTCTTATGGGATTTTATAGGTAGCGTATCAATCTTATTGATATTTTTGTCATTCATTAAAAAAATACACTTTACATGTCTAGAAAACATATTGTCGCCGGAAACTGGAAAATGAATAAGACTCTTTCTGAAACACAAGCTTTATTAGCTACGCTTAAAGACAAAAAAAATACAGGTGATGCCCAAGTGATCGTTGCTCCTGCATCTATTAACTTATACGCAGCTGTAACCATGCTACAGGATAGCCCTATCCAAGTAGCGGCACAAAATATGCATCAAGCAGAAAGCGGAGCCTATACAGGCGAGATATCAGCAGGCATGATTCAAGATGTTGGTATTGATACAATGATTTTAGGACATAGTGAACGCAGAGCCTACTTTCACGAAAGTGATGAACTGCTTGCTCAAAAAGTAAATACAGCACTAGCACACGGATTAACAGTGATTTTTTGCTTTGGAGAAGAATTGGAGGATCGTAAAAATAAAAAGCATTTTGATGTAGTAGAAAGCCAGCTTAAAAATGCCATTTTTCATCTTACCGCAGCACAGTGGTCACATATCGTACTTGCTTATGAGCCTGTATGGGCGATAGGAACTGGAGAAACCGCTTCTCCTGAACAAGCACAAGAAATGCATGCTTTTATACGTAAAACCGTAAGTGAGTCTTATGATAAAACTACCGCAGACCAAGTATCTATTCTTTACGGAGGTTCTGTAAAACCTAGCAATGCCAAAGAAATCTTTTCAAAACCTGACGTAGATGGTGGTCTTATAGGTGGTGCTTCTCTTAATGCAGACGACTTTTTTGATATCGTAAATGCTTTTTAAAAAAGGCATTCCTATTATTTTAGAATAACTTTCATAGTATTTTTATACCTTACAAATATAACAACATACTATGAAAGTTTCTTATATACTCCTCTTGCTATTTTGTAGCTTGTGCTTCTCTTGCCAAGCACAGCAAAGCATCACAAACTCTGACGGTTCTGTCACACTTCTTAAAAACCAAGACAACACCAGCAATGTCTTTATTACGCCAAGCGGCAATGTAGGTATTGGTAAAAAAAATCCAAAAGATAAGCTGGAAGTCAACGGGCAAGTTCACGCAAAATCTGTAAAAGTAGACCTCAAAGAATGGGCAGACAATGTCTTTGAAGATGGGTATGATTTAATACGCTTGCGCGAAATAGAAAAATACATCAATACCTACGGTCACTTACCCGAAATCCCTACCACAGCAGATGTCCAAAAAAATGGAATCGAACTCGGTCAAATGAACATGCTTCTTCTTAAAAAAATAGAAGAACTTACCTTACACCTTATAGAAAAAGACCATCAAGTAGAAAAACTACAAGAACAATACGATGCTCTTGAATTAAAAGTAGCACGTATGCAAGAATCTATAAAAGGATAATTCTTTGAAAACAGTTATACGCTATATCATTTTTACAATCCTAGGAACTGCTACCATTTGGGCACAAGAAGATCGTTTTTATATTCGATCTATAGATGAGCAAATAGAAATTCCTCTAACGACCGAAGATTCTGTAGTTACTTATACAGGTACGCATCAAAAATTAAAATCGCTTTTTAAGAAACACCGTGTGAAAGTATTTAGAAAAGGATTCAAATATGCCGAACGCGATAAATTAAAACGCACCTATTTTGTCATTGCAGATAGCCCCAATTTCCAAAAAGCATTGTTAGAAGAAGTATCAGACATTTTTGAATTTGGCGAAAGCCTACTTCCAGAAAACCTTAAGATATATGAACCTAATGATTATGGTACCACAAGTACGATAGGAAAAAATCTAGGAATACAGGCAAATCTGGATTATTATGATTTTTTAGGTGTTCCAGAAGCTTGGTATTATACAAAAGGGAGTAGAGATGTTATTGTAGGAATTTCTGATGGATATATAGATCCAGAAGACCCTGAATTTGCGGGAAGAACCACCGTCATAAAAAAAAGCTCGCATTCTAAAGGACACGGGTTTGCTGTGGCTGCAACGGCTGTTGGTCAGGGAGATAATGGACACGGAATCGTTGGTATTTGTTACAATTGTAGCATTTATACAACTACGTATGGAGATTTTAAATTTTTAAATCAATTACTAGAATTATCAAGAGCGGGTGCCAAAGTAATTAATTGTAGCTGGGGAGGTACGCGGTATTATGAAACAGCCCAAGAAACCATTAATGAAATGAGAGACAACGGGACGGTCATTGTTGCTGTGCCGCACAACCCTTCTTTTAATGTTACTAAAGGAAAAATACCTCGATATCCTGGTGCTTATGAGCATGTAATTTCTGTAGGAAGTGTGCAACACAGATTTGATGATCCTTCCGAAACGCTACATACCACCGAAAAAGGAGATCTTTATGCCATAGGTCTAAAATATTACGTAGGACGTGCGGTAGGGCTTAAAGGAAATGATGTTAAAGGTGACCAATTTATTTATCAAGCATCTACAAACAACTTAGATCCCTACGTAGATATTCTAGCACCTGGAAATTTTATATTCAGGTATAATAAATATCTGGAAACAGGAGATATCTTGTATAATGAAATAGAAAAAACATCGCCTGCAGCACCACTTGTTACAGGAACTATCGGGCTTATGTTCTCTGTCAATCCCTGTCTTTCTGTAGACGAAATCAATAGTATGATAAAGTTAACAGCAACAAACATAGATACTATAAAAGCCAATGCTCCTTTTAAAGGAATGTATGGCGCTGGAAGTTTACATACAGGGCGTGCTGTCAAAATGAGTTATAATATGCTTCAACCCGAGTTGTATACAGTCATTGAAAATCAAAATTTCAGTCGATGGAAATTTACCTTAGAAGCTCCTTATCAACTAAAAATCAAAAATCAAAAATTCACAGATAGTGTCTCTGTCAATTTTACTGCAAAAAATGAAATTCTAATTGAAAATGAAACTGTACTTTTGCCTGACGAAAATGGAGAAATACTATTAAAAATTAATCCAGAAGCTTCGTATAACTGCAAAGAAATTAAAGAATGACACCCATCTATTTAGGATATACCTTCACTGTACAACCACTTGCTCCTGCTACAGAAATATTAATAGCAGAGCTAGGCTATGCGGGCTTTGAAAGTTTTACAGAAACAGCCACTGGAGTGATCGCATATATCCAAAAAGAAGAGGCTTTTCCTAACAATACGCCTGTTCATTTTGAAAGTCTGCTCAATGACATTCAAATTCTACAGTCTGATGAGTTTGAGATTTCATATACTGCTGAAGAAATTGAGCAAGTCAATTGGAATGAACAATGGGAGAAAAATTTTGATCCCATTGAAGTAGATGGGCGTTGCGCGGTGAGAGCTCCTTTTCATGAAAAAACTGATGTTGAATTTGATATTATTATTGAACCCAAAATGTCATTTGGAACAGGTCATCACGAGACCACACACATGATGATAAAACACCTACTCAAACTAGATGTGACCAATAAAAAAACATTGGATATGGGCTGTGGCACAGGAATTCTTGCAATTCTTGCGGAAATGAAGGGCGCACATCCCATAGATGCTATTGACATTGACAATTGGTGTTACCTCAACTCCGTAGAAAATGCTGAACGTAATAATTGTCATCATATTACTGTATATGAAGGAGATGCATCTTTACTTAAAGGAAAAGAATACGAGGTTATTATAGCAAACATTAACAGAAACATCTTATTACAAGATATCCCTATGTATGCACACTGTCTTTCATCAAATGGAATTTTATTAGTTAGTGGTTTTTATATAGACGATATTGCATTAATTACAGAAATATGCAATGAAAACGAACTTTATTTCGTTGGTAATTATGAACGTAATAATTGGGTTGCTTGTAAATTTGAAAAAAGAGAATCCTAACTTTTATGTTATAATGTGCTACTATTTTTAATTAGTAAGCAATAAATTTTGTAAATTTCTATTTAAAAAGTATACTCAAATGAGTACAAAAGAAAAATATCAAGAAGACCTTGACGTCTTGACAGAAGAACAAAAGCAACACGAGATTGTTCTCTACAATGATGAAGTAAACACATTTGATCATGTTATCAACTGCCTCATAGGCGCTTGCGATCATACCGAAGAACAAGCACATCAATGCTCTCTCATTGTTCATTATAAAGGAAAATGTACAGTAAAAACAGGAGATTATGATGATCTTGAACCTAGATGTTCCAAACTTTTACAAGCAGGTCTAAGCGCTGAAATCGTATAGTCAGCAGGCTTTCTATAAATACTTGCCTATAACATTCAATTTTAATCTAAAAACTATTGCGCTCCCGTAGCGCTTTTGTTACTTTTGCACAGCACAAATTAAGCACCATATAAAAAGGCATTATGAATCTACACGAGTATCAAGGAAAAGAAATGTTAGCAAGTTTTGGCGTACGTATCCAGAGAGGTATTGTTGCCACTACACCTGCAGAAGCTGTTGCTGCTGCAAAAAAACTTACTGAAGACACTGGAACAGGTTGGCACGTTATAAAAGCACAAGTTCACGCTGGTGGTCGTGGTAAAGGTGGTGGTGTAAAACTCGCCAAAAGTCTTGAGCAAGTAGAAGAAATTGCTGGTCAAATTATAGGGATGAATCTTGTGACTCCGCAAACTAGTGCAGAAGGCAAAAAAGTACACCAAGTACTTGTTGCAGAAGACGTATACTACCCTGGAGATCATGAACCCGAAGAATACTATATGTCAGTTCTTTTAAATAGAGCTACAGGTCGTAATATGATCATGTATTCTACAGAAGGAGGAATGGATATTGAAACGGTTGCCGAAGAAACACCACATCTTATTTTTACGGAGGAAATAAATCCTGCAACTGGATTATTAGGCTTCCAAGCACGTAAAATTGCCTTTAACCTTGGATTAAGCGGTACTGCTTTTAAAGAAATGACAAAATTTGTTGCTTCTTTATACAAAGCCTATGTAGAGACAGATAGTTCTTTATTTGAAATCAATCCTGTACTTAAAACAAGTGACGATAAAATTATGGCAGTAGATGCTAAAGTGACTTTAGATGAAAACGCACTTTTCCGTCATAAGGATCTAGCCGCATTACGTGATGAGCGTGAAGAAAATGCTGTAGAAGTAGAAGCGAAAGCTGTAGGACTTAATTACGTAGACTTAGATGGTAATGTAGGATGTATGGTAAATGGTGCAGGACTTGCTATGGCAACGATGGATCTTATCAAACAAGCGGGCGGAGAGCCTGCAAACTTCCTTGATGTAGGAGGTACCGCAGATGCCGAACGTGTGGAGATCGCATTTGATCTTATTCTTAAAGATCCTAATGTAAAAGCCATCCTCGTAAACATATTCGGAGGGATTGTTCGTTGTGATCGTGTTGCGCAAGGAATTGTAGATGCCTATAAAAATATGGGGAATATCTCAGTTCCTATCATTGTTCGTTTACAAGGAACTAATGCAGATATTGCAAAAGAATTAATAGACAATAGCGGTCTTGATGTACAAAGTGCTACCGAATTTCAAGAAGCTGCAGATAAAGTTCAGGCGGTTTTAGCATAAACTATTCTTTACAAGAATAATAAAAGCTCTTTTAGCGTAACGCGTTAAAAGAGCTTTTTGATTTTAAGATCTTAAGCAGCTATATCACTAGATCTTAATTTCAATTTTAAAGATATTTCTTACGCTTTCGCGAAAGCGTACCCTAACAATTACCCGATTGTTAACTACCGTTAATGATCGTTAAACAATGGTTAAATAGCACCTGCGCTTGTAACGAAGTATAATAAGAGGGCGTCTGTTAGGTATATCAATCTTTTAATCTTTAAAAACGAATCGTATGAAAAATCTAAAAATTTATGTAGTCGCCATTTTAATGGCCGTAGGAACAACGGTATCTGCAAACACAATTACTCCAAAAAAGGACAGTAAAAAAAGTGTAGATGTCACTACTCAAATCGCCGAACTTCTTAAAAACCCAGAAATGGTCATCAATGAAGATATCGAGGCAACAGTTACTTTTACAGTCAATGACAAAAAGGAACTTGTCGTGATTAATGTAGAAAGCAAAAATGAAACTGTAGGTGCATTTATTAAAAGCAGACTTAATTACAAAAAATTAAGCGTCACAAAAACTGGAGATGAATGGGTCGTGCCAATACGCATTATCCCTTCAGCTTAATCACCTTTAGGGATATTTATTTAAACCGAGTCATATTTTATGATTCGGTTTTTTTATGTTAAAAATCTATCTCCGATGATCACATACATTTTTGAATTAGTCTATGGCTAATTTACTTTTGCTTACTATCTTTAGTCCTGTTATGAAGCACCTTTTTTTAAAACACCTTTTTTTAGCTTTCTTCTGTATGATATTACATACAGTTCGAGCTCAAAACAACACCATACAACTTTCTAGTGAAGCCGAAATAAGTCTTATCACGATAGGTCCTGGTCCAGAATTATATGATTCATTTGGACATACGGCTATCCGAGTAAAAGACCCAAGGCGAAATATAGACTGGGTATTTAATTATGGTCGTTTTAACTTCAATACACCCAACTTCTATATGAAGTTTGCAAGAGGTCAACTTTTATATACGTTATGGGTGACTCCTTTTGATGAATTTATTGAAGATTACAAAGTTCAGCGTCGGTGGGTAAAAGAACAAATACTGGCATTAGATACACAAGATAAAAAGCTCTTTTTTGATTTTTTAAAAAATAACGCAAAAGATGAGAATAGAGAATATCTCTATGATTTCTTTTTTGACAATTGTGCGACACGACCTTTGGATGCGCTTAAAAGTGTTATGGGCAAACAATTAAAAATAGATTATAGTAGCTTCCCAGAAGGATTTACACATAGAGAACTTATACGTGACAATGTACATTGGAATACTTGGGGAATGGTAGGTATGGACATAGCCATAGGTTCTGTCACAGACAGACTTGCTACCAAAGAAGAATATGCTTTTCTACCAGAGTATTCGATGGAGGCTTTTGCAAATTCAACCATATCAGACGGAAATACAAAAGAACCGTTGGTCTCAAAAGCAGAACCACTGTTTATTCCAGAAAAAGAGAATACCTATAAAGAATTATTTGTGATAAGTCCTATCGTTATTATAAGTCTCCTTTCTCTATTGTTACTCTATAAAACATATACCGATCATAAAAATGAACGTCCGCTAGGCTTTGTAGATGCGCTCGTTTTATTTTGTACAGGAATTATAGGAATTCTTTTAGCATTTTTATGGTTTGGCACAGAACATACTACTACAAAATGGAACTATAATTTATTGTGGGCTTTCCCTTTTCATATCATTGCTAGTTTTGCAATTAGAAAAGTAGCTCCTCCACGATGGATATATCCGTATATGAAGCTTTCTGTAATTCTACTAGCATTACTAGGTTTTCATTGGATAATAGGAGTACAGCAATATGCGTACGCGCTTATCCCTTTATTCATTGCTTTGGCAGTTCGATATATGTATATGCTCAAAGTGATAAAGAAAAGTAGAATGACTGTTTAGGAAAGCTATTTATTGCCCTCTATAAAAAACAACTGTGCTAATAGTTTTTAGTACAATACTTAGGTCCATAAATAAGTTACGATGTTTTATATAATACAGATCATATTGGAGTTTTTCCAGCGCATCGTCTGTAGAGCTTCCGTAACTTCCCATGACTTGTGCCCATCCTGTTAAACCAGGTTTCACCACATGTCTTGTTTCATAAAATGGGATTTCTTCAGAAAGTTCTCTTACAAAAACTGGGCGTTCAGGTCTAGGCCCTATCACACTCATTTCGCCAAAAAGTACATTGAAAAATTGTGGAATCTCATCAATTCGTGAACGTCTTAAAAATTTACCAAAACGAGTAATCCGAGTATCATTTTTTTGTGCCCACACAGCGCCATCCTTTTCTGCATCTGTAATCATGGTGCGTAGCTTTATAATTTTAAATGCAATACCGTTTCGACCTATACGTGTTTGTGTATAAAATATTGGACCTCTATTACCTATGAGATTTCCTATTACAATAAGAGGAAAAATCACCATAAAAAAAGCGATTCCAGCAATTGCTGTGATGATATCAAATAATCTATGAAAAAGTTTATAAAACTTATTTTGGTTACTTCTACTAAAAGGGAAATAGCGATAAAAATCTTTATCTACATATTGTACAGGAATACGTTGTGTAATCTCTTCATATACCTGCATATATTCTCGTATAGAAAAACCAGACTCTAATAAATTGATGAGTTGTAAATACAAAGGTTTAGAGACCCCATCACTATAATCACTTGCAACAACTATTTCTGAAATTCCCTTTCTGGAAACGGTAAATGTCAAATCTTTAATGGGATATTCTTCTACTGCTTCTGGAACCTCTCCTACTCCTTTTGAACTATCAGTATTTATATAACCAACAATTTTATAATTAGGATCGGCTCCTTCTAGGTTGTTTATAATCTGTTTGATATCAAATGAGTCACCGACAATCAACACTCTCTTATAAAAACGAGGAGATGATATGAGTGTGATATACAACCATCTCCATAACAAAATCCCGAACGCCATTGCCAAGAAAAAATAAATAATCTGGAGTCTGTTTTCTGGAAGTTCTGGTGTATAGAAAGGAGTTAATAAATAAAATAATGCAGTGGCAGAGACGGTAAGAATGGTATTTTTTAGAATGGTTTGAAACTTAGAAGCCTGCTGTAAGTTATACAGTTCAAACACAGTTCCAAAAATGCTCAAATAACCCGTTAATACAATAATCCACACCCAATTTTCTTGACTAATTTTAAAATAATCAAAATCAAAAAAATTACCAACCAATTGCAAACAAATAAGCACAAATACAGTATCCAGTATACGCAAAAGGACTTTTCTTTCAGAAATTTCAAAATGAATTACTGGTAATAGTGCCATATAGGGGTTAGTTGCTGTAAATATATTACAATTTTTTACGAGAGTACGTCGTTCCACGAGATTTTGACTTTCTCCCAATCAAAACCTCTGGCACTTTCTCTTGCCTGTTGTGATATTCGACTTGCAGTTTCCTCATTTTCTATTAATTGTATCATCTTATCTACAAAGGCTACTACATCTTCTGCTGGACTTAACAACCCATTTTGTTGATCCTCTATTAGAAAGGGAATTCCCCCCACATTTGTAGATACAATAGGGAGCCCTAAAGCCATTGCTTCAATGATACTAACAGGAGTATTGTCAAAATTTGTCGTATTTATAAATAGATCATGAGCGGGTGCTAGTGAGATCCATGCTTCTTTAGATAATTTTCCGGTAAATATGACAGAGAGATTATTTGCTTTCGCGAAAGCGTAACAACGATCAAAACTTTCATCCTTTTTTGGTCCGACCATCGTAAGCGTTGCTTCAGGATATGTTTTTTGAAGCTCTTTTAAAACCTGAAGCGCCATCATAGGATTATAAATAGTGGCAAAAGAACGTACCCACAATACCTTAGGAGCACACTTTTTCCTTAACTGAAATGGATATTTAGTGAGATCTATAGTATTAGGAATATGACGTATGTTGCTATATCCTTCCTTTTGAAAAGCTTCTAGAAGATATGAGGACGGGGCGACATTGATATATGCCCTACCAAATAATTTTCTAGCACTAGAAGCGCTTTTTTTGATGCGTTCTGGTAAGTTACCACCATGAAGGATCGGGATATAAGGTATTTGGTAAAAACGACAAAGTTTTGCAACCCATACTGCATACCAATAGTTGGTTGTACTATAGGTGTCTATGAGCACAATATCAACTTGCTTTTTATATTGGATTACAGCACGTAGCATATCCCATAAACGTCCTATTTTATTTTGAATACGAGATACTACCTGTACATCATAGCCTTCATTGCGCAAAGATGCACTAAGTGTGTCTATCGTAGTTACAGTAACATTTTTATGCGTTAATGCGTTTCCTATGTACAGGATTTTTTTTCTTTTCATTTACGATATTTAAAAGGCATAACGAATAAATAAAAGCAGGTGCTGCGATACGCATAGAGGAGTGATTGATAGTCAAAAACCAAAAACCAAGCATGGAGAAAAACAAGAAATTACGCCGGTTACTTAACCTAAAAATTAAAGGATACACACCTAGAATTAAAAGTGCTAATAGTCCTGAAATCCCATGTTCTGACAACATTCTACTTAACTCATTATGAGAAGCAGCAGAGATTCCTTCAGACTCTTCTCTATATTCTTTTATTTTTCCTACCCCAATTCCTGTTAATGGATTTGCAAAAAAAGCTTCTAACTCTGACGAGATAAGCTCTCCTCTACCCGTACTTAAATCTTCTTTTATACGACCCGCAGCATCTTTATTTGCATATCGTTTATCAATGAGTCCTGATGTTCTCACAGAAGTTAAGATATATGTAAAACTAGCTGTTAATACAAGAAATAATATAGGCAAAATAATCCGTTTTTTGGTTTTAAGATTACCAGCTTTAAAATAAAATAAAATAAAAGCGACGCTTATCACTAAGGCAGTAATAACTCCTCCTCTTGAAAACGTAACGATTCCTCTATAGGTAAGCAATGACAACAATCCTAAGTTAATAGCCAGTAGCATCACATTTTTGCTGTTGGTAAATAATTGTATCACGAGGCAAAACATTCCTATTCCGATAGCAGTAGACACCTGATTAGGACCAAACCCTCCCGAAGCAGCAAAGTTAGATCCTGTTCCAGACAAAACAGACCGCATATCGGGAGTGTAGAAAAACAAATATACACCCATAGCCACAGTAGGCATTAAAAGAGACCATATTACATACTGTAATTGTTTTCTTGTAATTCTGCGATCTACACAATATAATGCAGCGATCCCTAAGCAAAAAGGGCCACTTAAATTAAATATAATGGCTTTTCTAAAATTGGTATCATAGCCAAGAGTTGATGACGCATAGACGATACCTGGGATCAACAGTAGTAAATACAACCAATAAGGTCCTGATTTCCTAGAAGTCCCACTAAAAAAAAGACCTAATAGTATAAAACCAATCACCCCATATTTACCTGCCTCATAAATAGGAACGGGCGAAGCATCTGTCATTCTAAAAAGGACTTCGGCACCTGTGATATAAGCGGCAGCATATAATGCTTCGTTGTTCTTATTTCCGTTTTTAAATAAGTAAAAAAGAAAAATACCTATTGTCGCTAAAAAATAAATTTTTGCTAGAGGCTTAAACGCATAAATACCAAATCCAATAGCGACGTGTGTCACTATTAAAAATAGATATGGATTTTTAGAAAAATTCATACGCTTATTTTATGATAAAATTTAATTAATAGACTTACAGAAGATAATTCACTGTAGGATTGTATCACACGGTTTTTAAAATCAGTTCCTAATTTAGATCGATATGGGACATCACTCATGAGTTTTAGTAAGGTCTTTGATCCTTCTTCTTCTACGTTATTTATTACGACTCCTGAATCTTGCACTACTTGAGCGCATTGCCCTACATTGGTTACCATGACGGCAAGTCCTGCAAGCCCATACTCTAATAATGCCAATGGTAATCCCTCTGATGTAGAAGCTAATACACCAATATCCATTTTTTGTAAAATGGCATTAACATCCGTTCTGCTGTCATATAAATAAACGGTATCAGAAAGATGATTAGCGACAATATACTCTTTTATGGATGCACTCGTATCATCATTAAAATCTTTTCCCACTACATGTAGCGTCCAATCAGGAAATTGAAGTGTAATATCTTTAAAGATTTTTAATACTCCAATATGATTTTTCTGGGGGCGTAAATTAGCTAGACATACTATTCGTTTTCCGTCTACTCCTGAAATTTTTGTGGTGAGTTCTTGATCCTTGTTTTCTACAACAAAATTAGGAAGAAAAATCACTTCTTTGCAATGAAGTTGTTCTCTCGCCCATGCGGCTAGATCTTCATTACACGCTATAATTCCAGACATATATCTAGATATGATTTTAAGGATTTTCTGTGAGGGGCGTTCTTTTACAAACTCACTCAATCCATAATGATCATGCCATACAAGTTTCAGTTTAGGGCGTATTAATTTGATGATAAATGCCGTATAAATAGATGTAGAATGCGCGTGTACGATGTCTATTTTATTCTTTTTTATAAATTTTAAAAGCTTGCGAAGTGCTTTCAGATCATGAAAACTCCGTTTCCCTGCTATACAACTTAGCACTTCTTGATGAATAGCGCTTTCTAGAATTCCGCCCCTACGAGTAGCACAAATATATCCAGTATAGGCATGATTGACACTCGCATTTGCAAGGTTGACTGCCATACGTTCAGCGCCACCAGCATCTAATGTATCTATAAGTTGTAATACCCTCATAGCAGTTCCTTTATTGAATTTTCAAAGGCGTCTAAGGTGTATTGATGTGACCATTGCTGTCCTTGTATAGACATTTCTTTTAATGATTTACTGTCTTTTAACGCTTTCGCGAAAGCGGATACATCGGTGCTTACATCTAAATCTAACAACATTCCTCTTGACCCTTCTCCTAACATCCAAGGTACGCAAGAAATAGGGGTTACCAGCGGAATCACTCCCCAAAACATCGCTTCTGCAATTACTTTTGGCCATCCTTCTGACTTAGAAGGCAATATCAAAAAATGAGCTTTTTGATACGCTTCTTGCACCACCTCCGTCGGTTGATTCCCATATAATACCACACGATCTTGAAGTTGATGCTGACTTATATACGTTTCTAAAAGAGGTCTTTGCAAACCTTCACCATAAAAATGCACACGGATGTCTAATCCTTGTGCAAGACATTCTTTTGCCCATTCTAACACATACATAGGTCGTTTGCCAGGAGATAGACTTCCTACAAAAAGAATCTGTATAGGATACGTAAACTCTGGTGTTCTCATAATAGGTACTTCTGAGTCCCTATAGGTAGCTGTAAAAAAAGGGATTATATTTTTGGTTTGATGTTGCCAATTCCCATACACAAGCACGCTCATATTTTTAGATAAAAATTCGTTGCTCAATATCCATTTTTGAAGTTTGTAACTTAGCGGTTGCTTTGTTTTTGGACTCCAATTCCCTGCATACTTCACTGTTTTTTTCTTGGAAGGAAAAAAGATTTGAATAAAAGAAGCTATCAATCCTATGGTAGCTGGACAACGTAAGTGAATATGATCTGCCTGACGCATTGCTTTAAACAATCGCATACAAATAATGGGGAATGCCCCTATCGATTTTAAGATAGTAGAAACCGTTCCAAAACTAATGTCAGGAATGGATATAACCTCCAAATCATTTCTTTCAAAAGGTGCTTTGAGTAGTTTTTGAGTGTAGGAAGTAGGTGATACAATAGTGACCTCATCGACATATGAAAACCAAAGATTCATCTCTTTTACATAAGGCGCATAAGAATAGTACTTCTCATTTTCTAAAAGTGTTGGCGCTAGTGTAATGACTAAAAATCGCATTAAATATATCCTTTAGAATCATTACTACTCACCACTTGCGCAGGAACTCCTACAACCGTTGTAGCCTCATCTACATCTTTTACCACTAAAGAATTAGCTCCTATTACAGCATTATTCCCAATGGTGATATTTCCCGCGATGGTAGCATTTGCTCCTATATACACATGATCCCCAATGACAGGTACACCGCGATGTGCTCCTCTCCCACTCACTCCTATAGTAACCCCTTGTGAGATATTGCAATTATGTCCTATAACGGCATTGGCATTGATAATTATACCTCCAAAATGACCTATATAGAATTGTCGCCCTACGGTAGCACTATACGGAAGCTGAATTCCTGTTAGAATCTCTATATACTTCTGTGAAAACACACCCCATAAAAGCAAGATATTTTTAAATAGTTTAGGGAGTTTACTTCTGTAAATCTTATTAAAAAAGCGATAACAAAACAACGCCCATAATCCCTGCTGGGTTAACAGAAGCACTAGTGTAGACTTGCCGCTATACTTCTTATATTTTATGAGATCTTCTGTAAATCGCATTGATTTATATGTGTTTTGGTTTGTTAAATATAAGGCTTAGCCAGCCAACTATACGTCCTAAGCTTTCGCTAAAAGCGGCTTTTTTATCATTCCCACGTAGGGAGTTACTCAATCTCACTAGGGTGAGGACATACGCAGTAAGATTCCATAAAAAGCGTTGTTCTAATGTAGGCTTAGGATATTTACTTCTCCAGATATACCATCCATTACGGATCACCATTTTACCATATTTAAAATGATTAGGCCTTCCTCCTGGATCATGGTAATGGTGTAGTTGTGCATTTGTATTAATATAGAGCGGTCCTTTTTTGGATAATCGCAACGTATAATCGGCATCTTCGTATAGACCATATCCTTCAAAATATTCAGAGAATTTTTGAGATTTCAACGCTGCTATTTTGTAAGAAGCCACACCTCCCATAAGTTGTTCTACTGGATAGATCTTTCCAGAAGGCGGCAAAAAACTAATAGATCTCCCGTGGGAAAATGTAGGCAAATACCCTGGAGGTCTATTGGCATCTAGTCCTAACTTTTTTCGGAGGACATATCGAGAACCATCAGATCGTACATAGCCGTCAAAATAAAACTGATTGATAGCAGGTGTAAAAGGTTCGTTTACTTTTTTCCAACTAACTTCATTTACAATATAACCGCCTACCCCTAATGCATCAGGATACACTTGATAGGTTTTAAGAATTTCTTCAAAATATGTAGTTTCTAACACAATATCGTCATCAAGGAAACAAACAATCTCTATGGTGTCTCCTACTAAGTCAATTCCGTAATTACGCTGTTTTGTTAGACCTCTATGTTCTGGTGGCACTTTGAAATAGGAAAGGTTTTTGTATTTGCTTTCGCGAAAGCGGTCTTCTGTTTTATCATCTGTAGAACCGTCAATAATCAAAATTTCATCTGGATACGTTGACTGTAACTGCACACTATCTAGTAGCGTACATATAGCCACAGGTCGCATATATGTGCAAACAATTAAACTAAGTTGAGTGTTATGCATCTAATGGTAATTTTTTAGCCCAATGGGTACTATTTTTCCAAGCTTTCTTAAAGTAAGAAATATAAGAAAAAGGATTTTTGATCGGTTGATGGGAATAATATTTAAAGAAAAGCATCCATTTATATCCTTTTAATTGTGCTTTTGTAGTGTTTTTTGTACGATGAAATAAAATCTGAGGTGCTGGTTTTGGGAGTATCGCATCCTCCTCCCAAGGGAATGTCGGTAAACTTCTAAAACCACCTATGGGTGCTTTAAGATGTAGGATTTGTATATGAGGCGCATAGATCACATCATATCCAAGATTACGTATTTGCATGCCAAAGTCAACATCTTCTCCATATCCATGCTCTAATGCCATGTCAAAAGAAGCGTTTTTAACAATGTCACGATGTACGACAGAACAACCTGAACCAAAGGTTTCCCATTGGGTATACGTCTTGTGCTTTTCTACTTCGCCTTCTTGTAAGTAAGACATATTGATACAATGAGATCCTGTTTCTTTAATAGCTGCTGCTATTTTTTCCAAAAGATTGGACTCAAATCTATTATCATCATCAAAAAGAAAAACCCAATCGGCTTCTGTTTTTTCTAATGCCAAGTTCCGTGCATTACAAGCGCCTGTCTGATGGATAAATTGATGTTCTATAGGAAATGGCCATGATGCTGTAGTGATATAATCCAATTCGGAGCTACTATCAGGATCAGGGTTTTGTTCTACAATAACGATCTTTTGAGGAAGTATAGTTTGCTTAGAAAAGTCCTTAAGCACATCATATAAATAGGTTTTTCTTCCTAGTGTAGGAATAATCACATCGATCTCCAATTTTTCTAACAACTTCTTTGAAGACTGGAAAGGAATTGAGGTTAAATCTATAAAGACTTCTTTTTTCTGAACAAATAACAGTGCGTTTAGACAAGCAAAAAGTGGAAACTTTTTTTCATAGCGTATATGACACATGAGTAAGAAAAACAACCATTGTGATTTAAAGTGTTCTTTTACAAAAGCGTATTGTAGTTGTGTGTTCGCTTTTTTAATAGTGTCTTTACTAGGGAATCTCTTTATTAACAACGGTTCGTGATAACAACATATTCCTGCTGCTTGTCCTTTTCGCGCAAGCGAATTCAAAAAATAATCAAATCCTCTTGTGATGGTAATCTCATTTCCTGAAGCTAGCAATACACTCGCGTGTATCGCACCAACGGCACTACTCATACACCACGTAGGATAGCTTTTGTTAGCAATTATTTTTAAAAACGGACTGTCTTCTATATAGCCAATGGATGGTGATAAAAAAGGATATTGTGCATTCCCAAGACTTACCATACGCCTTTTATGATGTAGTAATTCAGGTAGTGCCTGTATATTAAGCATCTCTTTATTAGTTACGTGACACCAGATAATCCACTCTTCAGGATACCGTTCTGCAATGGCTAAAAGGGCTTTTGCAGGTTCTTTCTCTTGAATGGAAACAGGTATTGCCTGATCATCTACGATCTCTTGTACAGTATCGTGTATGTGATATAAAAAGATCATGAGGCGATAATGCCTTTATAGAATTTGATATTTTCTTCTGCAATTTGGTCTTGTGTAAAATGTGCTAAAATACGCTCACGAGCTTGTACTCCCATCTTTTTTGACAGATCCATATCTTGTAATAAACGTACGATAGCTTCTGAAAGTTTTTGAATATCGTCAGGAGAAATTATATATCCTGTCTCTCCATCTATCATGAGTTCCTTTGCCCAGCCAATATCTGAAGTCACCATTGCCTTCTCTAACGCCATCGCTTCTAGCCAGGTCATAGGAAAGGCTTCTGCATAACTGGGTAAGCAAACCACTTGAGCACTTCTAATCGCATTTGCCACTTCGCTATATGGAATTTGCGCTGTAAACTTGGCTTGCTTTATGGCTTCTTTATTTAGTATAGATTGCAATAACGCAATCGTACTCGTGCCTGTTTTTGCGTCAATCACATCTTTACCTATGAATGTTAATTGTGCGTTTGGTTCTTGTAGGATCACCTTATTGAAAGCTTCGGCTAATGAAAATACCCCTTTTTTACGAATGACACTTCCAAAATAAAGTATAGAAAAAGGGATGATCTTACTATTATCTGGTGTAAATGCGTCTACATCTACGCCGTTATGTATCGTGGTTATGGTGTCTTTTATACCAAATAGCTCTGCTGTTTTTTGAGCTGTAAATGCACTTACAGATAGAATATAATCTGCGCTTGTTAATGCCATTTTTTCAAAGTAGAAGTTCTTCTTTTTTTGAGGTCTTCCTTCTAAATGACAAAAATAGGTGTCTGATCCGTGGAGTCGTATCACTACAGGGATTTTAAATTTCATAAAAGCCGTAATTCCCGTCCAGTCTGGTGCTTCTATTGCATCGATATGTTGTTGTTTTACAATCGTATTTATATACCGATTGATATGCTTTCGATATAAATACCATCCTCCAATAGGATACTTTTTATGTTTTATAAGATGTAGCGTAACTCCATCTTCTTCTATGATCGTATCTTCTGCCTGACTATATATAAATACAGTTACTTGTATATGCTTTCGCGAAAGCGCAATAGCAAGATTTTTAATACTTGTGCCTATTCCTGCTGCACGTTGGATGCGTGGATGGGGATATTCTGGAGTGAGGAAGGCAATATGCATTTGTATGTAGATAAAAGTTAACTAGTTTTTTGTGAGTTTTTCAATTCCATCCCAAATTCTATCTGGAGCTTCTATGGCTGGTTGTTTATTAATAATTCGAAACCAATCTTGTGCTGCGGTGATCGTTTTTGGCACTCCTTGTAACATAGTTTCTAATGAATCAGCAATGGTATCTGGATGGTCTAACCAAACAACCGCATCGGGTGAAGGCATGGACCTAAAATGAACAAAATCATAAATGTACACACCCGCTTCTACCGCTTCATGTGTATTGAGATAATTATAATTCAGATACGCACAAGGCTTTTCTGCTGTCGCATAATCAAATACCATACTTGATCCCAGATTGACAACAAATTCTGTATGGGCTATTAAGTTAACTTGTAAAACTAAGTCTTCTCGTGTGGGAAGAATAGTATTCCATCCTTCACCTATCTTATTCCATAGCGGTGGAAGTACGACAATAACATCTTTATATGTTTCTATAACCGCGTCATATCTCGTAGAAAAATCTACAGGACATCTTCTAAAAATAATTCCTAAAGGAACTCCTCTCTCGTTTAAACTGCGCACAGCACTTGCGATGTCTCTAAGATACAATTCATCTTTTGGCGAAGTTGTGATATCGTCACCACTGAAGCAGATGTATTTCTTTGTGAGATCTAAACCGTGTTCCTTAAAAAATGCTTCTTTACTTACTAAAATCTCTTTTTGAAAGTGGGGCTCAAACTGAGGCGTTCCTGTGACAATGATTTGCTCTGGTTGGATATATCTCTGGTAATGCAACAACTCATTTTTCATGTGGTCACTCCAGACAAAATAATGATCTGTGGTCACTACGGTGGTGGCTTTGGGGACATTGTCCCAAGAAAAAATATAAGAAACCGTTGGGATATCTAAATCCTGTGCCGCGGTAATAGGTGAAATAGCTATCACAGATCGCTGACTCGCACAAAACAGGATATCAGGTTGTTCTTTTTGTAACATGGCTTTGCAAGAACGATAATAGGTGGTCTTGCGCTCCTGATCCATCATACGTTTTCTAATAGCTAGTAAACCTGATTCAGAGCCATATCTATAACAAAACCATTTGATGAGCGCTTTTTTAAGCCTTCCTTTTAATGATCCAGACGGCAACGGAAATTTATAGGATTGATAGACATCATCGCTATCACGTTGTGAAAAAAGATTTAATTCAATACGGATACAAGCCGTTTTTAAGACATCCGTCAACCAGTGTGGTTTTTCTTTTTTAAAAACAACTTGATTAAATCCTAGCTCCTCAAGATCAAAAGGCGTGTGATTCCAAAACAGCACTTCATGCCCTTTCTCTAATCCTTTTTTATAAAAAGAGGTATAGGCAAAATTTCTAAGGCTCACGCCATCAGGAAGTAACACAAGTACTTTTTTACTCATACGTAGCGGTAATGATAGGTTGGTTTGCTTTATGAATATGCGATTGCTCCAAATATAGTACAATACCACGATTTGCTAGAACTTTATGTGCTTTTCGAATGGTATCAGGGGTAAAATCTTTGATCCTATACTCTTTGGATGTAGTGATTTCTTTTTGTGCTACAGGCTGAATCAATCCTTCAATATAGCCTTTGACAATTTTTGGGTAGAGTACCCCAGCTTGCTCAATTAATCGATTGCCAATGGTATGAATCGTATCCTCTTCGTACAAGGTCTCCAATCGTAATTGATGTAAAATACCACCAGCATCTACTTTACTTGTAGCGATATGGATCGTAGCGCCTATACAGGCAAATTCATTGTTGACAATAGGGAAAAAATTAGTTCCTGATCCTTTGTAATAAGGTGACAATCCTAAATGAAGATTGATCACTTTGTTTGGAAACTTTTCTAAAATAATAGGCTTTATGATAGAAGTTCCAAAAAGAAGGATGTAATCCACTTTATGTGTTTCCAAATAAGAAACTGTTTCTTCTGAGTTTATTTTTCCAAACGCTAAAGAAATATGTGGTACCACATCAGGAAAGCTTGTGTATTGTCCAAAGAAAGCCTCCTCAGCAATTGCTCTATCCTTAAAATGGGTATCTAATAATTGCTGCTCTTCTTCACTGTATCCACTTCCATCTTCGATGGCTTTATTTTTTTGTTCAGTAATAATCAAGACGATATCTAAGTGTGCCTTGAGTTGTGTTGCAATGTATTTATGCCTGAGATGATTACTTGTGAATAAGGCGATACGCATGATCAAAAGCTTTTTGATTTTTACCTAAAGGTAGGTCATTACAGTCAAAACGTTTTAACAGAAGCGGATTTTCATCACCTCTATTAATGCTTCGCTCCATGGTAAATCCAATGGTATGTGCTGCACTTTTTGCCATCTCCTCTACAGGAGCTGCACACGCTTCACGACTACCATACGGATAACTTACATAGGGAATGTCTTTATTGGTAAGTTGCTCCAGATAGTTTTTTGAAGTCATATATTCTTTCGCTATGACATCACGGTCTAAATACCCTAATGGCAAATGACTATGTGTATGGCTTCCTAACATCCCTTCATTAGCAAGTTGTATCAGCTGCGCTTCTGTCATATACAAGCCTTTTACCACCTGATCCGTATCAAAATGACGATCAAAAATAACGCCTATAAGATCGCGTTGCTCTTGGATTGATAATTTAAAATTTAAAGTGAATTTTAAAAGTGCTGTTTCCTCGTCATCATAATTATAGTGTATGATCGCTTGGACCTTTTCATCTTTAGAGAGCACTGTCTTTCCCTCAATATCAAACGCTTTTAAAATATCAAAAAAAGCAGGGGTAGACATTTGAGATCTCAGCAGATGTATTTTATGAACGAGCGTGACTTCTTTTTCTATAAAATTAATACTATTGATAAAAAACAATGCCTTGATCTCTAGTTCATCGAGTATCGGTTTTGCTTGAAGGTATTGCTCTTTCAATCCATCATCAAAGGTGATCAAGATATAATGATTGGGAGACTGAATCACTTGTTCTCTATTTTCCAGTAATTCTTGAGGTGTTATAAAGGTTCCTATCTCTTTTAAAGCAACTAATTGTTCTCTGAAAAAGGTGGGAGTTACACCAAAAATACTGGGATACGGCGCTGCAAAATCATTTCTAATGTAATGGTAGTTACCTACAGTAAGCATAAGGGGGGAAATTAATTATGTTTGGGGGTAATCAATTATGGCGCAAAGATACTAATAAGCTAGCATTAATCCATTGCCAAATATGAAAACTACTATCCTGATCTCCATTTACATAGCGAGTCCATTCTTCCTGTAATTGTTCATAGTCAAACCAAGAAGTGTCTTTAAGTCCTTCTATGGTATTTTCTACCCAATCCTTAAGATCTTCTGCCAGCCATTCCCGCTGTGGCGTTTGCAAAGGGCGTTTGGGTGCATAGGTAATGCTATCCGAGAGATATTCAGATACGATAGCACGTAGTAGATATTTTTGTACGCCATCATGTATTTTATACGTAAGCGGTTGTGCAAAAGCAAACTCTACAAGCCTATAATCCAAAAAAGGCTCTCGTAACTCCGTACTGAATTGCATAGAGACTCGATCATTAAAACGAAGTGCTCTCGGAATCTTTGTATAAAATAAATCTCGGTATTGTAAATTTAAGATTCGGTCTTTAAAAGGTGTTGGATAGATTGGTTTTTTTGCTTTCGCGAAAAAGTCCGCAGTCAACACCCCCGTTCTAAAAGGAGATTTGGAAACCCCTTGAATAACATTATCTGATGTCTTCGTATAATAATCATACCCAGCCCACTGTTCATCCATCCCTTGACCGTCTAGTAGTACTTTGACCCCTTTTGATCGTGCTTCTTTAAAAAGTTCGCCATACGCCACGGTGGGTACACCACCATAAGGCTCATCTTGTTGTATTGCCATGACCTCAGCAAGAGAAGCAAGATGATCTACTTCCAGTTGTATTTTAGTCAATGGATTTTTGGTATGCGCAATCAATCCCTCTACCCAAGGCAGTTCATCATACCGATCGTCTCCTGTATAAAATGTAAAGGCTTCTATATTTTCACCCTCTTCCAACCGATTGACCAACGCCAATAACGCCGAACTATCCAATCCCCCACTTACATTAAAACCAATAGGAACATCAGCTCTAAAGCGCAATCGAATACTATCATCCAGTAATTGAAGATATCTGGCTTTTACGATTTCAAAAGAAAGCGCTATATCGTATTTCTTGACAGCTTCTTCAAAGTCATACCAACGTGCTATGGCAACCTCCGAATCATCCAATGTTAAAAAATGTCCACCTTGTAATTGGTGGATACCTTCCCAAAAGGTCTCATTAGGCATTCCATAACTTCCATACGCAAAATAACTAGCCCAAACGGATTCGTTAGGTGTTTTGGAAATTCCAGCAGCAAACAGACTCTTTATTTCAGAAGCAAAATAAAAAGTGTTTTCAACCACCGTATAATAAAAGGGTTTTACCCCAAACCGATCTCTAGCTGCAAAAAGTCGTTGTTCTTTTGTATCCCAAATGGCAAAGGCAAACATGCCATTTAGTTTAGAAAGACACGCGTCTCCCCACGCTTGATAGGCTGCTAATAAGACTTCGGTGTCTGAGTTTGTTGTAAAAGAATATGTAGACGCTAATTGCTTTTTGAGTTCTATATAATTATAAATTTCTCCATTAAAAACAATGATAAATCGAGAATCGTGAGAAAAAAATGGCTGATTTGCTTCTGGAGATAAATCAATAATTGCCAACCGATTATGACCTAGAAAAGTATCACCTTTCATGTATCTTCCAGTAGCGTCAGGACCTCGATGCGCTTGCGCTTCCAGCATCGCATCTAGTTGTTTTTGAGAAGCTTTATTCCCTATGATTCCTGCAATACCACACATTAATCTTTCCACTTTTTGACGAGTTCTTCTGCTTTTTTCCAATCGTCCATTGTGTCAATATTGACATGCCATACGGGATCAGATTCGATATAACTAATGCTTGAACCGTACAACGAATTTTGTTCTAAAAGCACCTCGCTTTTAGTCATATAAATTGCCCCATCACGGATGTAAGCATCCGGCAAATCTTGTCTTCTTTTAATGATTTCTTTTTCGCCTGTTGCGATCTGGAGTTTCCCATCTTTGGTAGCTTCAAATACCCAATGCGGATTGTACTCATGGGGTACTTTCAATACCGATACGAGGGAGTCTGTGTTCGCTTTCGCGAAAGCGGAAACCGCCTTATCAATCAGCTGCGCACTTCGAAAAGGGTTGGTGACTTGTAGCAAACAAACCGCATCATACTGCTTGCCTTGGGATTGCATAAACTGCAATGCATGCTGTACCACACCCAGCGAACCAGAATGATCTTCGGCAAGTTGTTGCGGACGTTGGAAAGGTACTGAAACCCCTAAATCACGTGCTAACGTCATCAACTCCTCATCTTCTGACGAGAAAATAAGCGTATCTAATTTTGTTGCCTTCAATCCTGCTTCTATGGTATAGTGCAATAAAGGATGTCCGCCTAGTAATTTCTTATTTTTACCGGGAATTCCTTTGCTACCGCCTCGTGCGGGTATAAGGCCTAGCACTTTCATTAATACGTAATGGTTTTATGATAAGATAATGGGCAGGTTGCGAGGATATCAGCAATCTTTTCTCCCGCTTCTCCATTACCATAAATCGGCGAAGAAGGAATTTTTGTTGCTGTCAATTGCTTTTTGATCGCTTCTCCAATGGCTTCTTTGGTATAATCTACATCAATCACATTGGCACCACGATCTCTCCCATGTTGGCGCGTTCCTATATTAACCACAGGCACACCGAGATAGGCACATTCTCTAATGCCGACACTACTATTTCCTATCAAACATTTTGAGTTGACAAGCAACTCCAAAAAGTCATTAGGCTCCATATTTTTAAAGAAACGGATGTTTTTTGGGTTGACGCTTTCGCGAAAGCTTCTAATTCCATTACTTGTACCGTCAGATCCTGCATCTACATTCGGCCAAAACCAATAGGTAGGAATCCCCAATTCGTGGATGACTTCTAAGGTAGTCAACACATCTTTTTTGGCAGCTCCATACTCCGTTGTTACAGGATGTTGCATCACAACTAGATAGTCGGCGTCTTTTGGAATGGCAGCACCTACGCCTCCGTATTTTTGAGAAGGATCAAACGTAAATCCTGGATTTTCTTTTACACTTTTTGCAATGTCTATAGACGGACATCCTGTGTTGTGTACGGTATGTTCTTCTTCTCCTAGTTTGAGCACACGTGTTTTTGCGCTTTCGCTCGCAACTAGATGAATATCTGCCAGCTTGGTATTGGCATGGCGTACTTTTTCATCAATATTTCCTGTGACTTCGCCTCCTTGAATATGAACTAAAGGTATATTTTGATAGGCTGCGGCAATCGAGGTTGCGATAGTTTCAAAACGATCAGCAATCGTGACGACCATATCGGGTTGTAGTTTATAAAAAACAGTTGCCAACTCCATCACACCGAGTCCTGTGGTTTTTGCCATAGCGGTTTTGTTTTCGCCTTCGAGTACCATAAATACTTTTTCGGCAATCTCAAAACCATCTTGCTCAATATAATCGACAGCATTGCCATAACGTCCTAACAAAGCAGAGCCTGCGATCACAAGCTGTAATTCTAGATGAGGATGTTCTTTAATGGCTTGTAACGCCGTTTTAATTCTGCTATACGAAGGTCTTGCCGTGACAACCACACATACTTTTCGGTTACTCATGTATACAATCTTGGGTTAAAAAGTCCCACTTTTTTAATGCCTTGGTGATGGGTTTTCCAATCACTGACTCAAATTGAGAAGCGTCTATGCCATACCCTTTAGGCTTTTTTGCTTCTAAATCATTAAAAGTGAGTATATATCCTTTCGGCAGGTCTTTGTTTACCGATAAAGATTTTTCAAAAATACGTTTTAATTCGGCATATTGGGTACTGTTGGACTTATCAATGGGATGCTTTCGCGAAAGCGTAATATTGCGGACACTTTTTACCATGGTAGGAATATCCTTGATCTCTATAGAAGAGGTCGCGTCAGGCCCAAAATCTGAATGAGAAAACACGGCGTGAAATTCTAAAATCTCAGCACCTAAAGCGGTGGCTGCAATGCACGTTCCAATATCCGCCGAATGATCTGAATAGCCGATTGGCACGTCATATCGATCTTTTAATTCTTGTATAACGTTTAATCCATACTGCTCTGGTGCAGTGGGATAGCTGGTCGTACATTGTAGGATAGAAAAATCTACCTTCTTTTCTTTAAGAAACCGTACGGTCTCATCGAGCTCTGCAAAAGAACTCATGCCAGAAGATACAATCACAGGTTTTCCAGTAGCAGCAATTTTTTCTAATAGCAGAAAATTATTAACTTCTCCAGAACCCACTTTATAGCGTTGCATTCCTATTTCTTCCAACAGATCTACGGCCGCATTACTAAAAGGCGAAGACATAAATTCTAGTCCCGCTTTTTTGCAACGTCTTTTGATTTCTATCCATTGTTCTTTAGAAAACTCCATACGTTTCCAATAATCAAAACGGGTAGCGTCTTGATCTGAAAACTTAACTCGAAAGGGTTCGTGAATACTACTCTCTGCCTCGGCAATATGGGTTTGAAACTTGATGGCGTCTATGCCCGTTCCTTCCAGCGCATCTATGTAGTCATACACTTTTTGTATACTGCCATTATGTGCTTGTGCTATTTCTGCGATGATCAACATGTATCTGTTTTTTATAAATTCTCAGTAGGTATGTCATTCCTTTTTGCTTCACAACAAATCATCGTTCCTCTTTGCATTAAGTAGACTTTCGTGACACTAAGATTTGAATATTTTTCTATCACATTTTTTAATGTATACGGGCTGTACCAAGCATTATGATCAGGATGTACCACTTCTGTAAATACACCATCTTCGATATGATAATTTTGTTGACGTGCTTTGGAAAAGCAATTAGGTGCCGTAATTAAAAACTTTGTGGCATTAATGGTCGATATATTCTTTAGAAATTGCGCGACATTATCAACGTGTTCAATGGTTTCTGGGATTAAACATACATCATATTTTTTTGAAGGAAGGCTCTCAAAATCAGAAAAATAATCTTGATCTACATATTTTCTCAGATTTTCTATACCCGGTTTATCGATATCAAATCCATCTATCGATTTGGTATATTCCGATAGCATCATGTGCAAATTATTCTCTGCATTAAATACGGGCCAATCTGTACAACCAAAATGAAGAACGTCCTTATGTTCACATTCCTTCCTAAAAAGATCAAGCCTGTCATCAATATTTTTATAAGGCATTTTTTGAACCCAATATTCCTTTACCGTTTTATAGTGTGGCTTTGTTGACTTTGAAATCTTTTTAATACGTTGCTTCATTTTAAAAGCTTTGTGTCTTAAAGATTTGATCATAATTTAGGTTGATTTAATGGGGTTACAGTTACAGGTGCACTAATAAGTAGGAACAAACAAAGATGCTGATTTCATTTAAAAGCAGCTATTCTATGGGAATATTCATATATAAATGTATCACTTTTTATTTTCTAATCTCTTTTGTACCACATCTCTGGCAATACCACAGGAGTGTTAGGGGTATTGTCTTTATCTAACACATGAGGAAAATCATTTCGGAATCCTTTTGCATCACCTCTGTCTTTTCTTATAAAAGTAAACTCAGCGACACTAGGGATTGCGATCCCATGTTGCACATAAGGAGATGAAATATTATTAGGGTGAATATGTACACAATAATGATTTTGTAATAGTTTCTGAAACACAAGACTCGTGGTTAAGAAAAACTCTTTATTCCAAAGTTTATGGAGATTATGAAACTCAATGATAATGACTCTAAACTGTTTTAGAAGCTGTTCTGACGTATTCAGAATGGTTACATACTCATAGCCTTCTATATCCATTTGTAACATAAGATCTTCGTCATGAGTACCTATAGAAGTTCTTACCCAGTCATCTAATGTGGTATAGTCTTCATTATTTATGGGGCCTACATATTTTTTTAAAAAATTGAGTTCTTTATGTTCTGCCCCTGGACCATCTACAGATTTATCTGCTAAGAAAAGTTGCATTCCGTATTCTAAGCAAGAAACTTCAAAATTACTCATCCTCCCAACACCTGGTGAAAAGCAAGCTTTTATATTTTTTAAATCATCGGGCACTAAATAACCACCATCATGATCTGGTCCTAAACGGATCAATTCTTTATCCGTTTTTACTGGGTAAAGTGATTTTATTAAAGAAGCTACAGCTTCTTTTGACGTACTCTTTTCTACGTAAAGTCCTTTAGAGCGGAGCTTATTTTTGATATATGCTTTTATAGAATTGAACATAGGCTAGTTTGTTATCATTTTAAGCTTATTTACAATGGCTTCAAGAGACTTCTCACGTTCTCGCTCTGCAAATGATTTTCCTTTTTCTTTTATAGATTGATAGACTTTAATACACGCATTCATTCTATCTCTATAGTCCGCATCTGATAGGTTTTTAACAAATGAGAATACTTCTTTAGGATGATTAAATGTACTATAATCTATAAAACTATTCTCAGGAAATAATTCATAAATCCCATTATGCTTTCCGTAATATATGGGTAAGCAATAGTTGGCAATACTATCCCATATTTTTTCTGTAACGTAATATTTTGTTGATGTATTTTCAAAACAAAGATTAAAATAATAGTTTTCAAGCAAATCTTTCTTTCGAGTCACCCAATCGCCTGATCTACTATCTTCTTTAGAAACCCCTTCTGGCCATCCTCTACCATATACGTGAAAAGCTTCTTCTTTTTGACCTGCTAATGCTATTTCTGTTCGGGTCTTAATCAAATCAATATCTTCGCCGTTTTTATAAACGGCGGCTGTTTTTTCTCCTTTAAAATAACTCATCAACCCTACAATTTGCCTATTAGGCAACGTAAAATCTTCTGGAAGCACTTCTAGTTCTTCTTGTATGAGTTGTGCGTGAAAAGACAACGGACTTTTAAAAACATCTTCTGTATACAAATTCATAATATGACATCTCACCAGTCCAAACAATTCTTTACGGTAAGGTCTAAAAGACACATCAAATCGAGGTTCTTGGGTCCAAATAAGATATTTCTTTTTGCGTACATACTTTCTGAAAAAGGGTTTTAAAAACTTACGGTGTCCACCTATAAGTACATCGGCTTCTTTGATGTTTTTTACAATTTTTATATCATGCGATTCTAAATACGGAATATCTATAGGATTAAACCCTCCAAAAGGAGTATAGGGCATTGGTTTTACTAAAAATATACGTATCATCCTCTATCAACTTTTATCGTGTCATACGCTTTTAAAACTGACTGTTGTATGGTCTGTCGTTCCCATTGTTTTTTAAGATCCTGATTATACAAAAAAGCAGTTGCTACTAACTCCTGATTTTGCAATGCCATCAGTATATGCTTTTCAATTTCAGCAGGGTCTTCACAATCTTCAATAAGTAATCCGTTTATCTCGGGTGTAATGACTTCGGCTGTGGCATCTCCAGGATTGGATTGGATAGGAAATGCTCCCATACATATTGCTTCTAATACCGTATTGGGCATTCCATCTGAGTTACTATTACCAATATAAACTACTGACGCTCCCATCAATTTTAATATCCCATGATGTGACATCTGTTTATGAAATATCCACTGACTGGGTACATTCACTTTAAAATCAAGTGTCTCAGGACTGCATCCAAAGACAACAACTTCATAATCATTTAATTCCTTTTTCATAGCGTTGAGAGCTTGAAGGATGGGAATTGCTCTTCCCGATCTTCCTTGGTATCCTTTTACTAAGATCAGCTTACGATCTGCTATTGGTTTGATATAGCTTTTTGTTTCTTCTAATTCAAAACCGCCTCCTCCGGGAAAAACACCCAATGATCTCCCTGAAAAACCTAGTGTTTTAGCTAGTTCTTGATCTCTGTGGCAATCAGTAAATAAATAATTGATTTCTGGCAACACGGCTTCTATATCGCGTCTATAGCTAGGAATGTCTTTGAAATAAAATAAATCGCTTCCCCAAGAAGAATAGATCCAAGGAATTTTTGATGCCTTCATGACGTTTAAAATCGGCGTACAAGAAACATATAAGGCAAAACTGTGAACTACGTCTGGTTGGATTTCTTGTAGTTTTTCTTTAAAAATTGTCTCTATATTTCGTTCAAAAAAAGCTGTCAGAAACGGAAGTTTAGTACTTATTTTTTTGAACAGATATCGCCCTTTTTTAAACCGATATTTCCAATTGATATGTTGTTTTACAAAATCTAAAGATGCATTTCCCGCTCCCCCACGTACATCAAACCAATGTACCTCATGACCACTATCTCTCAACTGTTCTGTCCAACGCTGAAAGTGAATCGAATTCATAGAAACCATAAGTATTTTCATAAAGACGATGACAGATTTATGGTACAGATGATTTTTTCATTCTTCCTATCAAAAGAATAGGTATACGGTGTATTGCGATGATTTGCAATCAGGGTCTCCAAAAGTTGAGCGTTTGCCTCTTCTAAAGGTATAAAAAGCGGTGTTTTCTTTTTAAGTAGTTTTTTGACGTTTGTTTTGATGCCCTTTGCATCTGGATGTGGTTGTACTGTGAGTTGTACAACACCCTTCCAAACGCCTTCTGAAAGTTGAAAACAAAAGGCAGTAATTGCATCCAATGTACCAGTACATTGGATACTCACATCAGGTGTTTCGAGCGCTAAATAGGCTTTTTCATTAGGAAGAACTCCCCACTCATTCCCTTGGTTTGCATAGGTTTTTTTATGCTTTCGCGAAAGCGAAATATACTCAAAATTAACACGTTCCAAAGCAGGGTGATACGGCGCTGTACTTTCTTTGGATCTATAAAATTTAGGATGCCATTGATGTAATAATAAGCATTCCTCTTGATTGAAGTGTACTGAAATTCCTTGATTGCGTAATCGTACATGTACATCGGTATCTTCAGATCCCCAGCCGTGATAAAACTCATCAAAACCATTGATTTCTTTTAAGATCGCTGTTGGAAATAAGGTCATTCCTGTAGCTTCTTCATTGGTATAAAATTTTACTTGATACTCGTTGAATGGCTTCTCCAATTTACTTTCTTCTTCGGTAAGAATCCCTACGTTAAAATATGTCACCTCAGCAGAGTGAAGATGCTCTTGAATTTTTGTGACGAACTCAGGATGAAAAAGCATATCCATATCTGCAACCATAAAATAGGGTGTGTCACATTGCTTTAAGGCAATATTTATGGCTCTTGTTTTTTGCCATAATTGCCCTTGTGTTGGACATTTTATTAATGTCACTCCATTTAAGGCAGCAATATAGGTTTTGAGATCTTCTTGGTATGTTGGCTCACTGCCATAGTCTACCACAACTACATTTACGTCTTTTCCTAATTGCATTCCAATAGAGGTAAGCGTACGTTTTACGGTAGCTATATCTCTATTACGATTTGG
>NZ_CALEMI010000098.1 GCF_937910895.1 uncultured Dokdonia sp.
AGTTTTGAAAAGATATTTGAGAACTTTATCGGATATCCAGATGACGAAAGAGCTTAAAAAGCTAAACAACAGATAAAAGAAATAGGCTGGTACCGCAAAAAACTTTAATAGTTTATTTGCGTAAATCTGAAAAAATACTTTAGGTAAAAACTCAGCAGTAAGAAGAATAACAATCGTTGAGATTATGGTTTGACTTAATAAACTAAATTCTGACACAAAAGCAGAAAGCCATTGTAAATTTTCGCCGAAAGGCACACCCTCCAACCAATATTGAAGTACATCCCCCATATAATATCCATACACAACTAAGGCAATATTATTACCTAATAGCATGGTTGCTATAAATTTTGAGGGTTTTTTGGTAAGGCGAGTGAGGATTTTTGAAAGAAGGTCATTTTGCTTTTTCTCTATCTCAATATGAATCTTATTTGCTGATATATAAGCAATCTCCATCCCTGAAAAAAAAGCAGAAAGAATGAGCGAAATACAAATAACCACTATGCTACTCTCAAGTGATTCCATTTAAGGTTGATTCCTTTTTTCAAATTTCCTTCTAAAATGTCTTCTAAAGAAAAACACTCCTACACTCACTGCGGTAAAAAAGAGAAATAGGTATGCCCTACTTCTATCTATATTCCATTGAGAAAATGTTTCATAAGCAGCTAGTACTGCAATAATTACATAAACCCATTCTGTATATTTTGCGAAACGAATCATTCTTTTTCTTTGGTTTCTTCTGTTTTAGTTTCTTTTACGTATTGTTTACTTACATTGTTTAAAGATACAAAATTTGTAAAGTCTTTATCTGAATCAAATAAGTCTCCATCATTACGAGATCCATCTGCTGTTATAAGTGTGTAGGGCTGGTCTGTAAATATCCAATTATTAGATTGATCCCAGTATAACTGTTGTGCATATAAGGTTACAGAATCGGCTGTAAACAGTGTCACATCTTGACGTAAGTCTATTAAATTTGTATTCTTATAGTGTATGGCATACTTTGAAGTAATAACACTTTCTTTTCCGTTATCATCAATAAAAACAACCTCCACACCTTCTGGAAATTCATTGTACGGAAAACTAGCATTACTATAATCTTTAAGTAATGGCGTTTTAAGATGTGCGGTTACTTTGCCTGAATCTGTATATTTAAGATTGATACCCGTTCCTTCTGCGATGGCTGCATCTGATTTGATACGCATTTTACGAATCTCTTCTCCTTTTCCCTTACAACTAAAACACAAAGTCACAGCAAAAGCTGTGACTAAGTATAGTATATATGTTGTTTTTCTTTTAATCATTATAGATTAGGAACTCGTATACTTGATCCTATCCAACATCCTATAGAGATTGTTTTACCTCCCATATTTGCATTAAAGATCATTGCTTTGTCTGGTGCTGTCGCTCTGTACGAATCTGCTGTTGCATTTGCATTTTTTGCTAATGATGGACTTACACGACCAGCTCTTTCTGCAGTATTTGCAGCTAACCAATATACAGCTCTTTTATCAAATACTGAATCTCCACAATTATTTGCACTAGCGGCATACATAGCTGCTATTCTTAAGTAGCATTTACCCATAGATGGAGATTCTGCTAAAGCTTTGTTATATAAACCTCTTGCTTTACCGTAGCTTCCACTTCTTCTTGCTTTTTCTGCAAGTCTATAATATGCATCAGCTCTTTCTTTAGGATCTGTCTCAAGATCTATAGATTGCTGATAGTAGTTTTGTGCCGCAGCATCATCACCTTTCTTTTCTGCAAGAATTCCTAAATATTTTGCAGATTTTGCAGACGGTTCAAGGTTATGTAATTGTGTTACTAGCTTTTGGAATAAATCTGAGTCTGTACAGTCTTTACCAGCAAGACGTCCTGCTGCTTTGCGTATCCAATTAATATCACTTTTATTTTCTTCATATCCTTTATTATATAAAGGAATAAGATTTTCGCAATTTCCTAATTCTCCCATAGCACCGTCAGTACTACTACCAAATATTGCAAAAGCCTTAAGGTTAGTCTCATATCCCTTTTTTCTTCTAGCTTCTTTAGATGTCAGTTCTGTCCCAGCATCATCTTTATCTAATAGCTTTTGCAATTTAGAATCTAGTTTTGTTGCTTCTTTATTAAGCTTTTCTTGAGTCTCATCATAAAGGTCAAACACATCTTGAAGTGGTAATGAATTTTCTTTAAATAAATCTACTGCAAGTTTAAAACGTGTGTAAATACTTTTTGGACTACTGATTGACTCTGCATCTTTAGCAAATGCTGCATTGAACGCATCGTATTGAGATTTTTTTGTCCCTATTTTATAATCAAAAAGGATTTGTGCTTGGTCTGCCGCATTATTTCCAGCTGGTGTTTTTGATGGAAAATATTGCTCACGTTGTTTTAAAAACTCAATAAGATCTAGCGCTACTGCTTTTTCTTCAGCACCTGTTGCATTTTTCAGATCTTCTTTTAACAAACGCTCTCCATATTGATATAAAGCAAGTGACCATTCAGGACAATCCTTTCTTAATTTTTCAAAAGAGGGTCTAGCAGCTTCGTAGTTTTTAACTTTTGCAGCTTCTACAAAAATAGAACCCGTAGTAATACACTCCTCGCTTATTTGTTGAGCATTTAGATTTGTAGTTACAGTCATCATCAATATGATTGCTGCAAAAAGTGTAGTTAATTTAGTTTTCATAATCTAGTTTTTGTGCTATTAATTAAATTTACTTTGGATAAACCAAATATCATTAAGAGACAAGCTAATTCCTATATTAAGGAAGTCTTCTTGTACTAATCCTGAGTTTGTTGTTCCCCGCTGTCCGTATTCAAAAGTAAAGTTAATATTACTTAATCTTCGTCCCGCTGGTAGTCCAACTCCAAAAGATATGCCAAACTCATTAATATCTTCATTTCCTATAACAATACCGCTTTCTTCATACCTAAATCCTGCTCTATAAGTAACTCTTTCAAAGTAACTTGACACAGAATTATACTTAGGAATATAAAATCCTCCTAATCGAATTTGAGAGGCATCCTCAAAGCGTGCATTCTCTATGGCAAATCCTCTATTAGTAAAAGTACTGTTTTTTTGACTTGTATATTCTGCACCCACAAACCATTTATCGGGCTCTCCCAATCCAGCTCCTAATGTAATAGAAGAAGGAAAATCAAAGTTACTATCTCCTACAGGAACATCAATAATATCTAAATCTTGCAATAAGCCTAAATTATTAGATACAACCGAAGATACCTGACGTTCATTTTCAGACCTAACCTCTGTGGTTGGCACATACTTTACAGAACTACGAAGCTCTAACTTGTCTGTAATCATGTGGTCATATTGTGCACCTAACTCAAAAGTAAAGCCTAATATATCAGAACGATTGCGCTCACGAGTTCCCAACTCTGCTTCTTCCAGTATACGAAGTGTCTCATTTTGGATATTACCAAAGTTATAATTAACAGTAGCTCCTACATAAAGACCTTTTATCAACTCATACCCTCCAGATAAAAATACGCGATTCACACCTCCTCTTCCAGAAAACGTATTAGTACTTACTCCATCATCATCATTGAGATCATAGCCTACTGATGTAAAAGGAACAAGTCCAAAACTTACACCTGCTTTTTTTGATACTGGAAAACTAAGTGCTAGATAATCTATAGAAGTTATAGATGTTTTGTCTTCATTGATCCCATCTTTTAAAGTCTCTTCTGTATGACTCCCTCCTACCGTAAAAGTAACAAATCGCAAGCGACCCAACTGCGCAGGATTCAATAAATTAAGATGTAAACTATCACTATAAACCCCCATACCGCCCATGGCACGGTTTTCATAAGTCCCTCTAAATTGTTGTGTCCCTATTCCGTAAAAGGAGTATGGAGATGCAGTACTACCTTCCTGTCCATAGGCAATTCCAGCTATCACTAGCATTACTGCAATACTTATTTTTTTAATCATTCGTTCGTCTTAATATATAATTTAAGCCCTCCATCAAAAAATTAGAGTGCGCAAAGATGCTATTTTTTAATCGTTTTGACAAGATTTCTGCGTCTCCTCCTGTCAAAATAACGGTATCTACGTTAAAATCACTTTTATATTGGTCTATTATACCATCCATTTCTTTTATAACTCCTACCATGACGCCAGAGTGAATTGCAGTCTCTGTACTGTTCCCAACAATAGTTTCTGGCATATCTACATCCAATAAAGGAAGATTTGCGGTCAGATTATGCAATGCTTGATATCTCAATTGGATGCCTGGCGATATAGCTCCTCCTTTATAATGTCCCGCTGCATTTATAAAATCGTAGGTAATACAAGTACCTGCGTCTATAATTAAGCCATTTTTTTCTGGGTACGCTTTCGCGAAAGCGGCCACCAACGCCATCCTATCTACTCCTAAAGTTTCTGGTGTCGCATAGTCATTTACAAAAGGGAGCGGTGTGTTATGCGATAATAGTATTGTAGGAAATCGAAGCTGTACCGATCTTGATTGCTCCTGTGACAATCTCCCTACCGAAGATATGATCGCCTTTTTTATAGGATACTCTGCTATAAAAGCACCTAAACTTTCTATAAACTGAGGTAATGCAACCGCTTTTTTTGCGATCATAATATCATCGTCAAAAACTGCGACCTTCACTCTAGTATTCCCGACATCGATAATGAGTTGCATATCTTATAGTATGTCGCCAAAAATACAAATTGAAAAGTACTACCCTGTTAATAGAATCGTAAAAGACTGCGAGCTTGCGTAAATTAATAGGTAGTTAACAAAAATTGAGGGTTATTAACATGGTGTAAAATTTTATGAGAGTTCAAAATCATTTTTTAGTAAGTTTGTAAACATAAGTCGATAAGTTATACAATAACATCAAGTGCATTTATTTCATAACTAGCGGGATATGAGGGAAATTTGTTCCATCATTAATAACTCAAACCCCCACAAATTATGGAAAAAGTAATTCTAGCAATTGCATTTGCCCTTGCTGTTCTTGTAGGTACTACTACAGACACAACCCCAAATGAAACAAAAATTGAAAAAAAAGACTACAAACCGCCAATATACGGATAGAAGAAAACGTTTTATTATTGGAGGTGTGATTGCATTTTTACTTGCAATCACACCTTTTCTATTTTACCTATATAAATATGCTCCATCTGACTCTACCACATGGAAAACTAATTTTTACACGATCAAAAGTGGAGGGTTTGGAGATGTACAAAGCTTTGTACACGCATTATTTACAAAAATAACTTTCATCACCATAACTACTTTATGGTTCATCACTTCAAAAGATTGGTGGAAATGGGCAATTCTAATTCCACTTATTATGTTTTTATTCCAGTTACTAGGAGTACTCTATCAACACTCACCATATATGGACGAGTTTGATTTTTGGTATTCACTACCCATTATTATACCTATTGTTGCTTTTTTAATCTGGATAAGTCATGAACTTAATAAAATTATAGGGGATCTTGATCTTAAAGATGAGATAGAGAAAGAGCTAGAGAGTTATAAGAAAAATATATAATTGATTAAAATTATTGTTCTGCCTCAGGCGGTCTTCCTTTGAGTCGTTTTTCTATTTTTCTTTTTTTAACTGTAAGCCTTTTCATAACATCCATGAGTTCAGGGTCTTTTGTTTCCTTATAAATCTCATTAATTGCGAGTATAAGTCGTTTTGCTTCTCTAGAAGCCACCACCCTATCACTCGTAGACATATTCCTCATTTTGGCTTTTTCAAAAGCGATTGCTTCTTTTAGCAAATCCATATTTTTAAATATTTAGGTATATAAATATAGAAAAGAAGTTTTAGAAATTGTTTATTATATAAACAAAAAACCCGATCATTTGATCGGGTTTTTATGTGGTACCTCCAGGAATCGAACCAGGGACACACGGATTTTCAGTCCGTTGCTCTACCAACTGAGCTAAGGTACCTCGCTAATGCGGGTGCAAATATATAACCTTATTTAAATATGAACAACAACTTTTTTATAAAAATTAAACTTCCTTATTATTTTTAATTTACAAACACACAAAATCAGCGATTTAACAGATCAAATTGTTAAATAAAACCATTTGCTTAAATTTTTCGTAAGTAATTGGACAGCATTACGATTAATTATACTTTAGCCTACAGCAATCAAACACATTATGGCAGACCAATATTACGACCCAAAAGATCTTAGAAAATTTGGAAAGATCACAGAATGGAGTGAAGAATTAGGAACAAAATTCTTTGATTATTACAGTACTGTCTTTGAAGAAGGTGCTCTTACTGCTCGTGAAAAATCACTCATAGCCTTAGCTGTCGCACATACAGAACAATGTCCTTATTGTATAGACGCATACACAAAAGATGGTTTACAAAAAGGAATTACCAAAGAAGAAATGATGGAAGCTGTCCATGTAGGCGCTGCTATAAAAAGTGGTGCCACGTTGGTACATGGAGTCATGATGATGAATAAAGTAAACAAATTAGACGGATAAGGTATAAGCTTTCGCGAAAGCTTATAAAACTTAAAAACGATAGCCGCCTAGGCGGGAAATGAATATGGGAGCAACAAAATCACTTCAGAAAAGCGAAAACGAACTAGCCGATGCCAATCGGCAGTTAGAAATACTCTCTAATGGTATTTTCCAAAATGGAGAATTACCCACTTTTGCAAGAAAAATAAAGGAAAGCAATCAATTTCCGTTACGCCCTCGCACATTAGAAATCCTACAAATCAATGTTGGGTATATGTGTAATCAGGTATGTGACCATTGTCACGTAGATGCAGGACCTGATCGAAAAGAAATCATGACTTGGGAGACCATGGAGCTATGCTTAGAAGTCATACGCAATACAGGCGCACACACCCTTGATCTTACAGGAGGCGCTCCAGAAATGAATCCGCATTTTAGACGTTTTGTAGAAGAAGCCAGTAAAGCGGGGATCAAAGATTTTATTGTTCGCAGTAACTTGACTATTATCAGAGCCAATAAAAAATATTACGACTTACCTGAGTTCTTTAAAAAACATAACGTACACGTCATCTCATCAATGCCACACTGGACTAAAGGGAAGACAGATAAGCAACGTGGAGATGGTGTTTTTGACAAATCTATCAAAGCCCTTCAAGACCTCAATGCTATAGGGTATGGGATGCCAGATAGTGATTTACGACTTGATTTAGTATACAATCCATCAGGCGCTTTTTTACCAGGAGATCAAGCTAGTATGGAAAAAGATTTCAAAAAAGCATTACTAGAAGATTTTGGAATTCAGTTTCACAATCTATTTGCAATTACCAACCTTCCTATCGCTCGATTTTTGGATTATTTGATCGCTTCAGAAAATTATGAGGACTATATGTATCAATTGGTAGAAGCATATAATCCGACGGCAGTCGCAAATGTGATGTGTACCAATACGATTTCTATAAGTTGGGATGGATGGTTATATGATTGTGATTTTAATCAGATGTTAGGACTTAAAGTCAATTCAAAAGTTAAACATATCTCTGAGTACAACGAAAAAGTTTTAAATAATCGAGATATTGTCATCTCACAGCACTGTTATGGCTGTACAGCTGGTGCCGGCAGTAGTTGCCAAGGAACTGTAACGTAGTAGATCACTTCAAAAGTGTTGAAACTCAGATACCCTTTAGAATATATATGAGAGTATTAATTATCATTTTATTTTTTATATCAGGCCCCATCACAGCACAAGCGCCTATAGATTTGGCATTGGACACCTACAATGATCGCTCGGTTCCTTATATTTCTGTAGAAGACTTATATAAAAATAAGGATGGATACCTCATCATAGACACACGAAAGAAAAAGGAATTTTTAGTAAGTCATATTCCTAATGCTGTATGGGGTGGTGAAAAATTGGATGCGTCCGCTTTCGCGAAAGCGTACCCAGACAAATCAAAACCTATCGTCGTATATTGCTCTATCGGAGTACGTTCTGAAAACTTTGGCGAAAGCCTGCAAAAATTAGGATATATCAATGTGTACAACCTTTACGGAAGCATTTTTCAATGGAAAGACAAAGGATATACCCTCATAAATTACCAAAAGAAACCAACAGATAGTGTACACGTATACAGTAAAGAATGGGCAAAATATTTACAAACTGGAATCAAAGTATATAAATAGTGAGTACAGAAAACACAAATAATGTTCTTCTTATTTTTACTCGAAATCCAGAATTGGGTAAAGTAAAAACCCGTCTAGCAAAAGGTGTTGGACAGGAAAATGCACTTACTATTTACAAACAATTAGTACAACATACACATGACGTTGTTGTACAAAATAAGTGTACTAAAAGAGTTGGATATTCTGTAAAAGTGAGAGAAAATGATTTATGGGAGACTTCGCTCTTTGAAAAATTCCAACAAGAAGGCAATGATTTAGGAGAACGTATGGAACACGCCTTTTCAGAAGCCTTTGCTGACGATTATAAAAAAGTAATCATTATAGGGAGTGATCTTTATGATCTACAACCGCATCATCTAGAAGAAGCATTTGATGCTTTAACAACGCATGATACTGTTATTGGTCCTGCAAAAGATGGCGGTTATTATTTATTAGGAATGAAATTTCTTATTCCCAAAGTTTTTGAAGATAAAGAATGGGGTAGTGACTCCGTGCTTAAACAGACATTAGAGAATCTAACATCATACACAGTCCAAACATTAGAAGAACTCAATGACATTGATATTGCTGAAGACTTACATCCGTATCCAGAGTTTACCAAATATTTAGTAACGAATTAAAAACTACAATTATGAAAAAAAATACGATCCTACTCATTGCTTTTATAGCACTCTCTTTTACTACGTATGCACAATGCGCTAGAGAAGGCGCTTTTGCCGCTATAGATGATCCTGCTCAATATCCTGTTGCTGGAACAGGTTCTATCTTATTTGAAACTGACGGAACAAAACAAGTGGTCTTTGGAGATGATTTTGCCACCGTACAAGGAATAGAATTACGCGTATTCCTAACTACTACAGAACGTCTTAACCAAGGCGGAACTGAACTGGAAGTAACCACAGAACCTTTACAAGATGATAATGGCGGACAAGACACGAATGATCCTATTACAGGAATGAAGGTGTTTGATGTGCCAGACACTGTAAATCTTGGTGATTTCTCATACATCATTATACAATGCGTACAGGCAGACGTATTATGGGGACGTGTTGAGTTAGGTCAAAATGAAGGAGCAGATTGTGCAACACTCGCTGTTGAAAATAACACATTTGACACCGTGAAAATTACACCAAATCCTATGCGAGATCAATTTTCAATCTCTGGACTAACCACTCAAGATACTGAAATAGCCATTTTTGACATCTTAGGAAAAAAAGTTTATACGCAACAACATGTAACAAATCAAACCATTACTATTTCTTCATTAAAAACAGGCATTTATATGATGACACTGATTTCTAGAGATCAAAAAACAACAAGAAAGCTGATTATTCAGTAATTATACATTATGATAAAAATTATTCAAGAGACTACAGAATACCTCAAAAGCAAAGGATTTGACAATCCAGAAATAGGAATTATTTTAGGAACAGGATTAGGGCAATTATTAGATCATATACACATTATCAGAGAAGTAAGCTATAATCACATTCCTAACTTCCCAACAGCCACTGTTGAATTCCATACAGGGAAATTAATTTATGGAACCCTAGAAGGTAAGAACGTTATTGTGATGCAAGGACGTTTTCATTTATATGAAGGGTACTCGCTTACAGATGTAACGTTTCCAGTACGTATTATGCACGCATTAGGCATTAAAAAATTATTGGTATCTAATGCTGCTGGAGCCGTAAATCTTGACTTTAAAAAAGGAGAGTTAATGCTTATTGATGATCATATCAACCTACAAGGAGGATCTCCACTTGCCTTTAAGGGTGTTGAAAGACTAGGAGAACGTTTTACAGATATGAGTGCTCCTTATGATGCAACAATGAATACTGCTTTAGAAAAAATAGCACAATCAAACGGAATCAATTTGCATAAAGGTGTATACGCATCGGTAGTCGGTCCTCAGCTAGAAACAAGAGCAGAATATAGATATCTCAAAATTATAGGAGCAGATGCTGTTGGAATGAGTACAGTACCAGAAATCATTGTGGCTAACCATTTAAATCTTCCAGTCAGTGCGGTCTCAGTTCTCACTGATGAGTGTGACCCTGACAATTTAGAACCTGTGAATATTCCTGAAATTATAGCTATGGCAGGAAAAGCGGAACCAGACATGATCACATTGTTTACAAAATTAATAAAAAATTTATAAAGACAACCCCTTACTATTTTATACCAAAACAGATAGAAATATGAGTTATTTAGATGCCACAGTAGATGTATATAAAGAAGCTGCATTAACCCCAGACGTAGGACTTTGCTGTACGACAAATCCTATCTGGGAGCTACCCGGATTAAAGATTCCTAGAATTATGCAAGAAATGAATTATGGATGTGGTAGCACTGTAAATGCTAGAGATCTTACCAACGAACCAAAAATGTTGTACGTAGGCGTTGGCGGTGGTATGGAGTTATTACAGTTTTCATACTTTAATAGACATAAAGGAGGTGTGGTAGGCGTGGATGTTGTAGACGAAATGCTGGAAGCATCCCGCAAAAACTTTATAGAAGCCGAGGCTATGAATCCTTGGTTTAAAAGTGACTTCGTAGATCTTAAAAAAGGAGATGCCCTTAACTTACCCGTAGCCGATAACACCATTGATGTCGCTGCTCAAAATTGCCTTTTCAATATATTCAAAGCAGCAGATTTAAAAAAGGCTATCGAAGAGATGTACCGTGTATTAAAACCACATGGTCGTTTAGTCATGAGTGACCCAACGTGTGAACAACCTATGAATGAAGAATTACGTAATGATGACAGATTACGCGCACTTTGTCTAAGCGGTAGTCTTCCTATAGCCGAATACGTAAAAGCACTTACAGATGTAGGCTTTGGCACTATAGAAATCAGAGCTCGTAAGCCATACCGTATTTTGAATCCTGCTGATTATCCTACAGAAGAACTGATCTATATAGAATCTATAGAAATTGCAGCAATCAAAGACCCTATGCCAGAAGATGGTCCTTGTGTATTTACAGGGAAAGCTGCTATTTATTATGGACGTGAAGATTATTTTGATGACAAAAAAGGACACATCCTTTTAAAGAATCAGCCATTAGCTATTTGTGATAAGACCGCACAAGCGATTGCAGATTTAGGACGTGACGATATTTTTATTAGTGAATCTACATTCCACTATGATGGAGGTGGTTGCTGCTAATTCTCTTATAAAATAATAGATCAAAAAGAGGATACCATACAATAGCTATCCTCTTTTTCTTTATACATGGATAGCTATTAATTTGTAATAGAAAGAAATAACAATTTATATGTAAGTATGGCGCAAATTTTGGACTACTGCTTGTGAATGTTTTCTTTTCATCAAAGAATACAAATAGAACAAACACATCTATAAAATTAAACAAATGAAATATTATCTAATTGTATTAATTCTTATCAGTGGCTTATTAATGTCTTGTGGGGGAAGCAAGAAAATAGTCAATACAGAACAGACTAATCAAACGACTGTCGCTAAAGAGGAAGTCAAAGGAGAAATCGTCATTAAGCGTAACGCACCAGAAGTTGAAACAGACATGATGGATACACCAAAAGAAGAACCTAAAAAGGAGACTTTAGTTGTTCCTAATACAGATGTAAAACCCAATGATGGAATCATGGTAGATACTCCTATCCCTGCCAAAAAACCATTAGAAGCTTTTGATCATGCGAGTTACAATGATCTCGTTGCAACGTATGTTTCTGATCAAGGAAATGTCAACTATAATGGTTTTAAAAAAAACTGGAGTACTTTAAGAAAGTACATCAAAGCATTAGGCGAAAATATGCCTACAGACCAATGGACCACAGAAGACAAACTTGCTTATTGGATGAATGCCTACAATGCTATGACCGTAGATTTAATTCTTCGCAACTACCCTTTAGAAAGTATTAAAGATATTAAAGATCCGTGGGGACAACGTTTTTGGAAGTTAGGAGATAAATACTATAACCTTGAAGAGATTGAACACAAAATACTTCGTAAAATGGGAGATGCTCGAATTCATTTTGGGATTAACTGCGCCTCATTCTCCTGTCCTCCATTATTAAACGAAGCTTTTACTGCTCAAAAAGTAGATGCGCAATTAGATCTGCTTGCAAAACGTTTTGTGAATGATAAAAAACGAAATACAATTACAACAAATAGTATTGAAATCTCAGAAATTTTCAATTGGTTTGCAAAAGATTTTAAAACCAACGGATCACTCATTGACTTTTTAAACAAATATTCAGATACTCCTATTGCTGAAGATGCAAAAAAGAGATACAAAGATTATAATTGGTCATTAAATAAATAGACTTGGGAACGCCCAAAATTTCGATCATCATCCCTACGCTAAATGAAGCCGAGAATATTTCTCGGCTTTTGAAGCATCTAGCAGTTAGTAAAACAGCAGATAACGCTATCGAAATTATTATTGTAGATGGTGGTAGTGAAGATAACACTCCTGCTATCATACAGAAATATATCCAACAAAATAGTACAGATTACATTACACTCATAACGGCTCCTAAAGGACGTGCAAAACAAATGAATACAGGGGCTGCTATCGCAAAAGGTGCTATACTTTATTTTTTACACGCAGATAGCTTTCCGCCAAAAGGCTACGATCAAGATATTATGAACGAAGTATCCAAAGGGAATCTTGCTGGATGTTTTAGAATGCGTTTTGATAGTAATCATTGGTGGTTACGTCTTGCTAGTTGGCTGACTCAATTCTCTTGGAGAGCCTGTCGAGGGGGCGATCAAAGCCAATTTATTACGAAAGAATTATTTGAAAAATTAGGCAAATACGATGAACGATTTATTATTTATGAAGATAATGACCTCATCAATAAATTATATGCTCGCGATGAGTTTGTAGTCATTAACAAGAAAATCACAACCTCATCGAGACGCTATAAAAACAATGGCATCTGGAAACTACAATATCATTTTTGGGCTATTTATGTAAAAAAGTGGTTAGGCGCTTCTGCCGAAGAACTACACGAGTATTATAAAAAGAAAATTGTTTCTTAGGTGTAGGGCACTAGTCATAAGAAAAACTAGCGAACCAAAATTCAAGATCAAGTATTCTGAAAAGATTCTGATACTACGAGTCCCTTGTGATAGGTAGCTGAGTACGCTTTCGCGAAAGCGTATAATAAACCTCTAAATGCATCAATCATAACACGACTTCTATACTTAAACCCTTATAGAAATGTTATTACAAATCACCTATCAATTCTATAAATGTACCGTCAGGATCTTGTATAAGCACGAATGTTTTTCCGTTGGGCAACTGTATCGGGGTCTCTCCTAAGGTCGGAATGTTATTCTTTTTAATACGCGCTATAGCACCAGCCATATCTTTAGGAAAGATCGTAATATATTGCATCCCCGTATCATCCTGAATGTACTTTTGTTTTGGGTGTGTTGCCTCTTTCTTAAAACTCATTAATTTCCACTGTGAGGCTGTAGGCGTATCTTCTAGCTTCAATACGGTCACATCAAAAGGCAATCCACCTGTAAGACCTGTGCGTTTTCCTATATCATCCGTGACACTAAATCCAGGGACTTCTATCATTCCTACAATTTTAGTATAAAAGATTTTTGAAGCTTCAAGATCAGATACAATGACCCCTACGCTAATTCCATTTTGTTCAAAGTCTGTTTGTGACTGTATAGATAAACTCATGGTTATTGTTATTAAAAAAAGTGCTGTTTTTAGTATGTGTTTCATCATGTTTTTTCTTTTAAAAATATTGTCCAATCCCAAATACAAAACCACTCGTTGCGCTTGGGGTAATTCCATATCCGTAATCAACTCTAAAGGTAGCATTAAATATCTTCTTATGTATGAATCGCATTCCTAATCCAGGATACACTCGTATATTCTGATCATCGCCAAAATCACCTAAATCTCCTCCTGGATTACGCCAACTCCCTGCATCTATAAAAACATTCCCTTGAATAGTAAACCACGACTTATCTACTAATGTATATCGATACTCCGTATTTAAAACAATAACGCCCGTACCGCGATCAATTGTGTTTCCAACCCCACGTACATTTAAGTTATTGTCTACAGAAAAGGGAGCAAAGGGAGAATCTGCATTGGTCGCTAAGCCTAATCGCAATCGATTTGCCCAATTTCCTTTCTCACCAACTCTTAAAAAGTACTGAAAATCATTCCACCAAATTAAAAAATCAGGTAAGGTCTCATTACTTGCAATGACATATTGGATATTAAATGTACTCTTAAATCCATGGATATATTGATAATAATAATCTAACGTATCATACTCATAAACACTTTTGAAAAGCAACTTATCCACGACAAGTTCTTGAGGTACTGCATCACTCGTCGCTCCAGACAAATACTCATAATCTTCTGAAAAAATAGTCACCCCTGTTTCTATACGATGTCGGAAGTTAAAGGCGTACAACCCTAAAATCTCAAAAGAAGTATTATTATACTTATAATCTGCAATGCCTTCCTCTAAAAACACGGGTTCTTGGGTTGTTAAACTTTGGAAGTTCAAAGCAATCCCAATCTTATTATTGAATACAAAAGGAGCTCTTAAATTGATCCCAAAAGAATCAAAAATATCTCTTTGATAAAAACCACCAAAAGCAATATTACGACCTAAAGCGTTAAACTCATACAGCCCTGCCCTATAAGCAAATTCATCATTATTAGTAGTATATATATTAAGTTGAGGATTGATTGTAAAATTCTCTTCTATATTGTAAAAGACATTGTATTGATGATCATTAGAATGAAAAACTTGATAATATGCGTGTGAGACTGCAGGAAGGCGTTTTAACCGAATAATATCTTGCTCTAAAACTATGGAGTCTAAAATTTTTCCTCCTTTTGCATCGCTTATCAACTTTACAAAAGAACTTTTAAGGCGTTTATTTCCTTGAACTTTTACATCTGCTATTATATAGGACTCCTGCGAAAATCCATGAATAGAAAAGCATAAAATAAATAGCACTAAGACTGAGTTGTTAAGCATTATCTTTTGTAGTCGAGATATATAAACATTCGTTCTTTAAAAAAATTGACCAATTCCGAAAACCAATCCGCTGGTTTCATTTTCTCCTAATCCAAATCCGTAATCTAGTCTAATGACTGCATTAAAAATACGCTTGTGTATAAAGCGCAATCCCAACCCAGGATTCACTCGAATCGTACTTCCATCAAAAAGCTGATTGATATCGTTGCCAGGTGTACGCCACGAACCTGCATCTATAAACGCATTACTCTGGATAACAAACCATCCTTTCTCTAAAAGCGTATGTCTGTATTCTGTGTTAATGACCACAGACGCTGTCCCACGATCTACCGTATTTCCAACACCTCTAATATTAATTTGATTATCCAAAGCAAAAGGTGCAAACGGAGAATCTCTATTAGAGGTAAATGATAAACGCAATCTATTTGCCAGATTTCCTCGTTTTCCTATTCTATAAAAATATTCCAGATCATTGGTGCCAACAAAAGCATCTTCCAAAAATTCTTCCCCTCCTGAGTTAAATATATACTGCACATTTGCCTGATTCCTAAATCCAGAAACATATTGATATTCAATATCCAGATCATTAAACTCGTACTCACTTATAATCCCTACGCTGTTTGCCTCTAGTTGATCTGGCAATCCTAAATCAGGTTGATTTGGTTGTACTAGATAATCTTGACTTCCAATAGTAAAACCTAATTCTGCTCTATTATGAAAGTTAAATTCATAAATTAAACTCGCTTGAAACGCTCTATTCTGAAATCTAAAATCTTCTGAGATCTCTTTAGTTTCCTTAAAAATAGGTTCAAATGTAACGTTGTCTTGATAATTTATCCCAAGACCAAACTTATTTGTAAACAGGAATGGAGCTTCCCAAAAAACACCAAAAGAATCAAATACATCTCTAGAATAAAACCCGCCTGCAATCTGCCCGCGTCCAAAAAGATTAAATTCAAATGCCGAAACTCTAAAAGCAACATCCTCATCATTATTTGCTTGTGATACTCGTATTCCCGGAATAATGGTAAAATTTTCTACAATCGTATAGGTAAGTGTATAATCGGTTTCAGAGTTCTTGACGATAGTTGATGTTGCGTTTGCAATCCCAGCTAATCTATTAAGACGATCTACATCTGTAGCTACTTTTAAAGAGTCGTAAACACTGCCAGGCTTTACTTTTATGAGTCTTCTCAAAAAGGATTCTTTGGTACGTTTGAGTCCGTTTATTTCAATTTTTGTAACAATTGCTTCTTGCGAAATCGCCAGAGAAGTCACCATTAAAACCAACAATACGATGGTTTTTTTCATAGCATTTTTTTTGAGATTGAAAATTTTTAGACGAAATCTATAATAGATAATTACAGAATACAACAGCAAATATCAAAACCTACAAAAAATAAAATCAAACCTAAAAATACTCTCTAATATAAATTTGAGAAAGGGTATTATCCGCTTCTGCCTGCCAGCAGACAGGAGCGTAAAAAGACTCATTTTACAAGAAAACTAGTCTCTACATATTTGAGATAGTAGTATTAATTCTTTCCGTAGTATTCCTTTATAACAGACTCAGCAGGTTTATTTTGAGGTGTAAATCTATTATTAGAAGTCCCGCCCGAAGTTGAATGATCAATAAACCATTTCCAGATAAATCCGCCAGCAAACCAATCTTCATTCCATACGGCTTCAAAAGTTGCCTTTGTTGTATTTGCTTGTGCCTCTAGGTTTACAGTTGTTAGTGTTCGATCTGTTGTCCATGGTTCTTTTGCTGTAAAATCAACACTACGATATCCCCATTCTGTAAAAAGAATTTTTTTGTTGTGTCGTTTTGAAAAGGCAGCTAACTCTCCTTTCCACCATCGCCATCCATCGATCACGCTCTCTACCGTAGGTGTTTGCATTTCAGATAAGGGGAAATACGCATCTACCCCAATATAATCCATTTGATTCCAAAAAGGGACTCGCTTATATTCATCCCAGTTGGATGCGTATGTTAGTTTTCCTTTATAAATCGTTTTGATCTTTTTGATAAGTGTATTCCAATACTCAGGTCGGTTTACTACAAATTGTTCTAACTCGGTTCCTATAGAAAATATATCCGTATGAGTCTCTTGTGCTAGTTGTGCATACTCCAGAATAAATTTTGAGTAGGATGCTTCAAGCATCTTCCACTTTTCTTCAGTATCCATTTTAAGATATCCTGTGTACTCTCCTCTCCAGATCCATAATTGAGGTTTGAGCATGATCTTAACATCATTAGCTTGTAATAACTTAATATATGCTTTGGCACCTTCTAGCCGCTCTCCATACCATTGCCTATCTGTGTTATATACAACCATAGGGTTATCTGACCCTCTTATAAATCCAAACGGCATCACTGCTGCATAATTAGCCCCTAGGTGTATTACCGGAGTTACGTGTTCTTGCGTTGCATTTTCTCGTGAGGCCACAAAACTAACTCCATTAATTTTCTGAGCTTTCGCAAAACTTGTTTGTAAAGCAATAGCCACTATAATAAAAACCCGAATACTAGAAGACATAGCTATTTTTAAAATTAAATTACGGAATTATACAAATACAATGATACTACATTCGTCATTACTTACTATAAAAAGATAAAACCCTAACAAAATTAGGGTTTTACTCTTACATAAAATAAGGCTCGCAAAGGGCATGTAACCGGTTTCAAAACTTTGCGAGACCTTTGAAATACGATAGCCTAGAAATATTAGGAAAAATAACTAGGCGATGTACTTATTTCTTAAAGGACATAACGAAGTCCTATGTTATACGATTCGCCTAATCCTGTAAAGGCACCTCCACCTCTCGCAAAATACGACCATAACCCTTCAATATTAAGCTGATCTGTCAATTGATATTTTACCCCTGCACCGACTCCAGTAAGGTCTTGCTCAAAACCATTATCTGACAAAGCAATCAGTTGGAAGTGTTGTACAAATACTTGTGCTGTAAATTTAGAGGTTGGGAAGTAACTTAAAAATGCCCCAGGAATTAAGCGAAGGCTATTGTTTGCAAAACTATCTTCTTCATCTCCAAAGTTTACTTCTGTGTTTAAGTCAAAAAATAATTGCCATTCTTTACTCCCGCCTATAGGAAGATCATAGAAAAATCTATTTTGTAACGTAAACCCATCTTGATCTAAGAAGACACCTTCTGCATCAGACTCGTCGCCAATTAATGAAATAAACAAAGAACTCTGCACCGAAAAGTTGCTCAGCGTTTTAAACGGAACAAACTTTACGCTAGGGGCAACATTAGTTAATCCGCTTCTTGCGGTTCCCCGCTCTCCATCAAAACTAAATACATCTAGTGCTCCTCTCCCACCAACAACATTAGAACGAAATTCCAAAATCGCTCCTACACTCACTCTTCTATTTTCTGACACTCCAAAAAAAGCATCAAGGGTTGATGTAAAAAATGTTTGTCTATCAATAGTCACCACATCTTCATTTGCATCTAACTGTCTTGTTTGAGTGAATAGGTTATTAAACCATTTTATATCTACTTGCCCTTTTCCTATCAACTTTGAAGGCGTTAAGTTTTGTATGACCGATCCAACTTGATCCTCGTCTGGATTGTCTTGAGCAATGGCTCCTACAGTAAATAATGTAACAAATACGAGTGTAAAAATCTTTTTCATTTTTTCTTTTTTGGTTTGTGCTTCCCTTGCCTGACCTATTTATAACAATACATCAGGCAGGAAGACTTTATTATGTGTAGTACGGATTATTTTACTTCGTTCAACGTCCAATCATACGGATAATAAGACACTTTTGCGTTTGTAGGAATCGCTTCTTTTCTGAAGGTATTGATGTAATCAATCTCATTTCCGTTTTGCGTAAAATCTGCTTTATACCATTCAAAAATTTGGGAGAGTTGCACTTTATTCCCTTTTACCTTAATAAAATTTGGATTATTAAGCGCTATGGTTGTTTGTCTCTGTAATTGGGTTTCTAGTTTTCCTGGTGTATACGCTTCATTTATAATGGGAGGACACCCTAAACCTGCACAGACTAATACAAAATGGAATCGTGCCTCCTGTGGAAATACTTTTCGAAGCAAAATATTTTCGAGTTCATTTAGTGTTGTTTTAACCCCTCCTAGCTCGTATGTGATTTTATCAAAGAAGCCTTTTATATCGAGCGGTTTCTTTAGTG
>NZ_CALEMI010000099.1 GCF_937910895.1 uncultured Dokdonia sp.
AATTCAAAGATGTTAATTAAGTTTTGTGAAGTAATCTCTCTTTTGAGATGATGCCATAAGCGTAGCGTCACAGCAGCGTCTTGCTCTGCGTACTCTCCAACGTGAGATGCGGGAAGCTTCCACATTTCTCCTTTCGGATCTAGACCCCACATTTTGGCAGCCTCGTAGAGTTGGGCTTCCGATTTTGACTCTTTTAGATAATCTTTTGCTAATGAGTTTAGGTCAAATCGAAACCTGTTTTCATCTACAAGTGGTGCCGCAATAAGAGTGTCTATTATTTTACCTTTAATGTCAACACCCATCGCAGTAAGCCAACCTACGTCATAAAAAGCATTATGAAATATATAGTTAATATTTTCGTACGAGCATTGTTTTTTAAGCCATTTAGTAACAATAGCTTTGTCCATGTTGGGCGGTGTTTCGTGAGCAATGGGGTAGTATCCTTTCCACCCGTCTACAGCTACAGCGATACCAACAACTTCACCATTCTTGCGTATATATCCTGGTCCTGTATCTTTGATACCAGGGTCGCGTGTTTCTAAATCAATTGCTATCTCGTCATAACCAGATAGATCAGGGAAGTGGTCAGGCATAACCCATTCACTAGGCATGCGATGTACTTTAGGAAACCAATTAGGTTGATCTTTCACGTTTCTTCCTTCTTCTTTTCATTCCTTCATAAATCTTTTTCCAGTCTTTACCAAATTTACCTTTGCCTAACTTCACAAGATGCTTTGCCGCTTGCTTGTTTAGCTTATCAATAAAATCTTCAACTTGCTTGTCGTTCATGAAAAAATATAGGTTCGTATTCAAACTGCGCTTCCGTACGACGCACAATCACTAATTTCTTTTTGGCTCTTGTCATACCAACATAGAAAACTCTTGCTTCATCATCTCTACCTTGTTGTGTTTCAGTAGATGATTTGTAAGGACCATAAGATAAATCCGTTAACAACATAACATTGTCTCTCTCCCCACCTTTACTTGCATGTATTGTTGATACTTCTATACGTGGTGTGTCATCTAATTTATTTCCTTCACGCATAATAGCTCTGAGATAATTTATTCTCTTTCTTAATCCTTTCGCATTCAATACATCATACCATTTCATTGTACGAACGTCTATGTCTTTGATTGTTTCACGCAAACCATAATCTTTTATTAAATCTTCTAATGTGTAAACAGCAGCATGATCACCTTTAAAGGTACCGTAGTTTCTTTTTATGCGTGTGCTATCCATAAACTGATAAACAGTATCACATAACTGACCAGAAACTTCTTTACCATTTTGCAACGTGGTCCACGCTTTGATAGCTTCAATATATTTTAAATTAACAACCGATTGTCCGTAACGTTTATACAACCAACCAAACTGTTCCAAAGATTCAGAAACTTGTTGCACAATCTCATGTGTACGACATAAAATTAACCACTCGCCTTCAGCCAATCCTTTGTTTAAAGGTCTGATATTTAAGACTTTTCTCTCGCCTTCTTCATCTCTTGGCTTGTAACTTTTATCAATTCTTCGTGATATTGACTGTGCTAATTTTGTGGCAATAGTGTGCACACTTTTAGGAATACGATATGACTGTGTCAAAGGAATAATAGTGTTAGCATCATTTTTAGCCATGGCTATAAAGTGTTCAATGTCTGCACCTGCCCAACGAAAGATTGCTTGATCATCATCACCAGCAACATATGTTTCAATTGGTTTTGCCACTTCTTGTATCATATTTATTACTTGCCATTGATGTGCAGATAAATCTTGTGCCTCGTCAACAAATAAATATTTTAATGGTGGCGGATTTTTTTTCTTTAAAAAATGATTAAAGTAATCAACGTATTCTAATTTATCTCTATCACGTTTAAAGTTTTTTAAATCTAAATCCATTTGTTCAATCGTGTTCCGTGCGCCGTAGTCACTGAGCTTAACAGTACGAAAGATTTGATTGAGTCTATCGTCATCATCAGGAAACTTTGCATACGCTAAATTAATTAAGTCTTGATACTCACTCTTTGCGGTTGGCATAGATATATCCATACCATTACCTTTCTTCATCTTGTTAACAAAGAAACGGCCCGTGTCCCGTGATAAGTCATCGTAGTCACTTTGATCCATGATCTGTGATTGTTGTAACTGTAATCGTTTATAAGCGAGCGAGTGAAGCGTACAAAAATAAGGGAACATCTTTTTTAGTTCCGCCTCACTCCACTCCTCCTTCGTGACTCTGTCACGAATCTCTTCAGCAGCTTTTACTGTAAAACTAAAGTATCCAATCTCATCTGGTTTACAATGGCCACCACTAATTAATTTATCAACTTTATTTTTTAAAAATGTTGTCTTACCTGTGCCAGGAGGACCTATAACTATATTTCTTTTCATTAGTATGGCTCCTCTTCTTTAAAATCTTTTGACTTAACAATGTATTCTGCATCATTAACAGTCGTTGGTATCTTCCAAATATGTGTAACTTTATCATTTATACGCAGCTTCTCTGCAGTGCCTTTAAAATCAGAGAATACTTTAAACTGTCCTACATCACTTAATTTATTAAAACGTTTTGTTTTAAGAAAGTCTCTAAATGCTTGTGGTTTAAACATATAATTATTTTCTTGCTCATACACCATGCCTTGCAACATATCTTGTCTGTCTTTTGCTCCACCATTGTTCTCTATAAATATCTGTAGATACGATAAGAACTGACCATTAGAACTTACCTCGCCTGGCATAATAACTTCTTCAAACCCAGGATCATCAAACAATGACTGTACTTTATCTGCCCATGCGTCTCCTTTAATTGGTTGAGGACTTTCATTTATTTGTTTAACACAAGCTCTTCTGTATCTAGGAAACTCTGCCAAGGTATCACCGTCAATAACTAAAACTTTACCATTGTGTGTAACTTCAAACATAGGATCATCAGAAACAAACTTTTTCAAACTAACAATAGAAGAGGCAGTTCCTTTGCCGATACCAAACTTAGTATTTTTACATTTCATTTCTTCACACACATCTTTAAAAACCTTTAACTTACATCTGTAAAAATAATTTTTTCTGTCGCCTACTTGATTTAAAAGTGTTTGAACTTCTTTACTAGGCAACGGCGGATGAAAATATTTTAAATTATATTCATCTAACTTTTGTTCTAACTCTGTATCTTGAAAACGTTGTCGTAAATAAATACCCACTTGAAATAAACATTCGTTCCGTGAGCCTTGAGCAAAGCCTCTTGATGCTAATGTCACTAAACATGGAGGAGCTCCTTTCCAATCTGTATTCTCACGTTCTTTTTTCTTAATAGCTACCATGCCGAGATTCGATACGACTTTACTTTCATAATGCGCTATAAACATATCCAGATTATCCAATGCATTACCTTCATCATCTAGCGCATATCTTGTCGGATACTCTGGGTGGTTATACGGCAAGTTTAAAAAGTTTCCTGTCCCTTTCGGGTTTAACTCTATTTGTTTTGGAAAAATTTCACTTTCACCATAACCTAACCATGCAGCTATCTCTGTCAGTTTCATCTGCATATCTACTGCTTTTACTGACTCTTTTACAAATAAAAATACATGAGCACCGCCACTCTTTGATTTACATACAACCAGTGGTAATTTATTTTCGAGGATCTGTTTGATTAATTTTTTATGATCGAACCCATCATAGGAGTCTATATCAATAGCACCCCACGTACAGGTGTTGTCGTCTTTAATGGGAATGATACCAAGCGATGGTTCTTTTCCATCAAGATGATCATGCCATTTCTGTTCCGTTAGCTGTTGTTTTTCTATCCAGGATTTTGCTTCTAGTTTACCGTTCTCATTCTTTGAACGGCTTTCAGTTTGACCATAAGCTCGATCAAGCCCTGTAAAAATCTCTATAAATCGTCGTCTCTGTTCTGTCATTCTTATACCTAGTTGAGGGAGCGATTTTCAGGAGGAAAATGATATGCTCCCTCGATTAATTTAACGATATGTTTAGTACGGTGTTTTTTCGCCGTCGTCAACACTTTCGTCATCATGCTTAACTTTTACTTCACCAGCATCAACAGACGCGGAGAAAGCCTTTGCTTGTGAATACAAGTCAGCATCTTCGATTGGACCGACCCGAGAGACGTCCCAACCAAACCATTCGCCCAAATCATTTGATTCTGCAATCGTTTTGAGTGAGTAAATGTGAGAGTATGAAGGAGGTGTAAATAGCCCCTTCGCACCTTTTAGCTTTAACCCAAGCATCAAAGAATTCCATCTTTTAGACTTCTTTCTTTGTGTGCTTTTCATAGCGATTAGAGCCTGTGACCAAACTCCATTATCGCTTTTGATTAAACAAAAGTGATTAGCCGTATCTTCGATATAGTTACCATTGGTAAGTCTATCTTTACGTTGATCATCTCTTGTTGTTTTTGACAGTATATTACTGTCGCCTGAATGAATATTAACAGGAGCACCAGTGCCCTTGCCTCTATCTTGCCATTCAATATATTGACGTTGATATGAACAAGGTATGACCTGTACCCCTTTATCTCCATCAAATATTTCTTTTGTCAGCGTATTGTAGATCATTCCACTTTCCGCTCCCTCAATGTATTGAGGATCTCTCTTCTTAATCTGTGGTGACGTATCACTCAGAATACGAAGAAAAGGAATT
>NZ_CALEMI010000100.1 GCF_937910895.1 uncultured Dokdonia sp.
AGACTACTCACTTAAGATCGGACACGTATTTAATAGTGAGGATAAGTTTTATGAATACAGGCAAACTACGGCTAGTAATCTTTTTGGAGAAGCTTTTCAACAATCTAATTTTAGAGATAGAACAGATAATGAAGAGACGTATAATGAGTTGAATGCGGTGTACACAGATAAAGATTTGGGCGAACTTACCTTTCAAGCCAATACTACCTATTACAATTATGGATATAATTCGATTTTTATTCAGGATACAAATAATGATGGGATACAAGAACGAATTCCTAATAGATTACAAGGCACCATTGTCGCTGTAGGTGGACGCTATAAAAACACGATTGGAAAGATAGCTGTAGAAGGTGGTGCACAAGTGAATATCACTGGAGATTTTGAAGGATTTAATGTCTTTGGGAAAGCCTCTTATGATATTGCTCCTGATAAATTTTTTTCTGCGAGTATATTGAGTAATTCAAGCCCCGCAGGATATAATCATTTATTGTATCAGAGTAATTATATTAATTATAATTGGCACAATGCTCCTACCTATGAGAATGTAAAAACTAATACACTCTCTGCAAGATTGGAAGCAAAAAAATGGGTAAACCTAGACGCTTCGGCAAGTACGATTTCTAATTACACCTATTTTGGAATAGCGACAGATTCTCTCGTAAATTCTTTTCAAGCGAGTGAGACTGTAAATCATCTCAAGATTACCGCCAATAAAGAAATTACGTATGGTAAATTTGGATTAGATGCCACCGTGACTTTTCAAAATGTAAGTGGGCAAGAAGGCGTGCTTAATACTCCCGATATACTTACAAGGGGAAGTTTTTATTTTACAGATAGAGTTTTTAAAAACGCACTGTTTTTACAGACAGGATTTACTGTTCAGTATTTTACAGCTTATAACTTAAACGCATACGATCCTGTACTTGCTGAGTTTTACGTGCAAAATGGACAAGAGATAGGAGGTTTTCCGATGATAGACTTCTTTTTCAATATGAAAGTACGTCAGACGAGAATATTCTTTAAAGCCGAGCATTTAAACAGTGGTTTTTCAGGAAATGATTTTTTTAGTGCACCAGGATATCCGTATCGCGATTTTAATGTGCGATTTGGGATTGTTTGGAATTTCTTTTTGTAGTAGTTTTCGAAAATTGAAAATTTTAGAAATTTTACGAGAAGACTTCACCAACAGGAACATCCCTTGCAATTTATTTACGAATTTTGAGTTTACAATCTTATGGTTTTAGATTATGATTTAGCAGACAATACGATTGCCTATGTATTTGACGGCCCTATGGATGAAAAAACGATCAATACATTACGAAATCAAATAGAACGTAAATTAGAAATTCACGACCGTATTAATGTGTACCTAGAAGATAGAGGCGTAGAATATTTTACATTATACTCCGTTATTATGGGTATTATTTTTCCATTACAACACCATAAACGATTTCATAAAGTAGCGATGGTCACAGATAGATCTTGGATTCATTTGTTATCGACTATTAACAATCAATTTATTAGTGGGGATATCCGTAATTATACATCAGATAAGAGAATAGAAGCTATGCAATGGGTTTCTTAAGTTCATTCTAATTTTTGTATCTTACTAGAAATAAATTATCCTTCAAATACTATGTTAGCAGATTTTAGTTTTGCAGATAATACGGTAGGTTATCTTATAGAAGGGACTATGGATAAGGATGCTATCGTAGCGCTTCGTTCTCAGGTTTTAGAGAAGTTTAAATCGCATGATAAGATTAACTTATATCTTGAGGATAGTAATATTGAACATTTTTCATTAAGTGCAGCGACTATAGGCGCACTTTTTCCATTAGAACATTCAAAACGATTTCATAAGATTGCACTAGTCACAGATCGAAAATGGATTCATGCACTTGCTGCGATTGACAATGCTTTAATTGGAGCTACTTTAAAATACTTTCCAATAAAAGATCGCCTATCTGCTATTTCTTGGATTGCAGACGTACATGTTTGATTTTTAGTGTGCATGGTTCCTCTGTTTTTCTTAAAAATAGATTTTTTACTAAAGAAATGATTTTTTCATAAAATATCCTGTATAACTCAAAAAACAGTTGTATATTTGCCGTCCAATAGCGCGGGATAGAGCAGCAGGCAGCTCGTCGGGCTCATAACCCGAAGGTCACAGGTTCGAGTCCTGTTCCCGCTACTGAATGGGACAAGTCTATTTTTTTAGAACTTGTCCCTTTTTTATTTTCTTCTAAAATACTTGTTAATGAGGGGATTGTATCAAAAATTGCATTTACTCTAATAGTTCGATAACAGTCATTTTTGTGATCGAAGAGAATTCCCTCTGGAAACACCATGTTTTGGATTTGCCTTTTCACCTCTAAATCTCCTGATCTCCATAATAACGAGAGTTTAGAAGAATAATTTACTGCATAATCTACGGCTTTTTCAAGGTTCGATACATCTAAATCATTTTTTAGTAAATATTCTTGTTTTTGCTCCTTTTCTTTTCCTATTTTCAATTTAAACTTAGAATATTGCTCCTTTGTTATTTCATCAAAAACAAATCTTTCTTCTAGTACTTCAAGTTTTTCATCGAGTTTTATTATCTCTTTCTCAAGAGAATTAATTTCTTGTAATTGCTCTTTATGACTCTCGATGAAGGTATATTTTATTATTTTTTTTAGTGGAGCGAGATACTTTTTATCATTTAACTGATATTTTTTCAAGAATTCCTCGAACTTTTTGTGCATTATTCTTGCACTTCTATTCTCTTTACTTTTTGGTCGATTGTTTTTATAGTAATACAATCCCTTACTTTTTACAAGATACCCTGTGTAACTTGTTCCGCATGAACTAGCCTTTACAAACTGTTTTAGTGGTAGGTTTTGATCGTCTCTATGGTAAGATTGTCCTCTATCTTTATTTTCTAGTGATTCATTTACCTTTAGAAAGAGTTCTTTTGAAATTAAAGCTTCATGCTTCCCTTCTATAACTTGGTCTGGCAAGTGAGAACTTATTACTAATCCGCAGTAAAAAGGGTTTCTAAAATAACTACTTAACTTTTTAGACCTAATGTATAATCCTTTCTTTGTAAGTTTATGTGCTATCTCATCATAGGTCAATCTCTCGTATGCTCTCCATTTAAAAGCGTAACGCAGTAGCTTTCCTTGTTCATTAACTACAATATTCTGAACTTTTCCTCTTCCTGGATTTAAGTTAGTGTATCCAAAAGGAAGAGCCCCTATCCAATACCCCTTTGAGAGTTTCTCTTTAATTCCTGAAACTGATTTGTCTCTCCTGAGTTCATTATCAAACTGAGAAAACATATAATAAAGATTCTGCTGAAAAGATCCCGATGCTGTTGTAACATCTACTTCTTGAAGTACAGATAGGGTAACTATTCCTTCCTTTTTTTTGAGTTGATCACTAATATAAGCCCCATTTGCTCCTGTTCTTGAAAAACGATCATAAGAATAGACAATGATACAACTTACGTCTTTCTTACGCCTTCTTACATAGGCGAGCATCTTTTGAAATTCTTTGCGCTCATCGGATTGTGCAGATTCATGTGTACCTCCAAAATATTCTAATACCTCTATACCCTTCTTTTTTGCAAACAATTCACAATACTTCTTTTGGGTTTCCAAACTTGCATTGTCTAATTGATCCTTGGTAGAGACACGGGTATATATAACAGCTTTGCCTTGGGTATTGATTTGTGGAATCTTTGAAGCTTTTGTAAATTTTGCAAAGGCTCTTAACTCATTCTTTTTCATCTACTACTATTTTTCTATTAGTAACTAACACAATAATCTTATAGTTTACTCTTCTCTAGGCTTTTTATAATCAATTCTATATTTTATTGTCTATGGGTATTTTTTAGATCACGTCAGTCTTTGTGTCATAAACAAAAGTGATCTAATTGTCATTACAAATTGGTAACAGCTACTCACTGATTTTTAAATGTTTTAATAATCACTAAAGCTAATTGCTTTAATGTTTCTATAATCTCTAAAGCTTGTTCGTCTGTAATATCATCAAAGCCATCGAATTTTCTTAATTCTCCAATACTAAGGGCTTTTGAAACCTCAGTATTTGTATTTTCTTTTGACATGGAATAAGTAGGTAAATTGAAGGAACATGATTTTTAAACCTGTTCTTCCGTCCATACTTGTAGTGAAAGGTTTTATACTTTCCTACATTACTTCTATTCCGTATCTAAATAATCTTTTATGATCTTTTGAATATCGCTATCAAAATCTAAAAGCGAAAGCATTTCTTTGATTAGAATATTTAAGGTTATACTTAAATGATGTTCCGCTATAGAATCTTTGACCATATTTGCATACTCATTTTTAGAAACAAGCCTTCCATCTCCTTGTTCTGAAACAATAAGAAAACAGCTTTGCTTATCAAGCAATGTCTCGGCTATCAGTTTTTGAAATATGGATAGTGATACTGTCTTACTGTCTTGATCTGTATTTGACATATCACTATTCACTTTAGCGATAAGCAAATTATCAACACCAAAAGATCGCATTAGGACAATCGAGCGAATCCATACCACATCAAAGAAGTCAAATTCATTCTTTTTACCACTAGATGCTAATTCGCGCTCATCATTTAAAAGCCTTGTAGCTTTCCAATGATGAAGTTGTCTATGAGTAACAAAAGGCAAATCAAGCGTTTTAAAGCGTTTTTGTAAACACACTTTGATAATCTGCTCTAAGGATAAAGATGTCTCGTCTGTCATTCTAAAAATTAAGAATATTAATTATTCAGATACGAATATAATTAAAATAAATTACATTTAAGTAATTTATAGGCAATTCATTGGAAAGTACTTATCCCGTTTTAATACTAAGACCTTCATGAAATAGTGATATGGAATTTTTACTCCGAAGCTAGAAGCTGAATGAACGTCAACGATGGTTATTAAACTATTGGATTTATGTCTAAGTTGGCGAATATGATTTTTAATAGTTTTTACATCTTGTCCTGTCTCCCTAGCTATTTTGCGAGCATGAAAATAAAGCATTGGCATAGTGTCTGAACCAATGTCGACTTTGGAAATGTCATTATGAAGAGTATGGTGCTCAAAAGAATTTTTAGAAATTTTTTCATTCAGTAAGTTTTCATAGTTTTCAAAAAGAGTACATAGCGTTAAAAGATTTCCTTTTTTTATTCTATTATTAAAATCAGGATGATTTTTATTTTTCCGTTTTATAACCTGCTTTAATTTTTGGCGATCAAAAATATATAGCATTTGTTTTTTCTTTCCTTTTTTTTTCATTTTCATTTTCATTTAAACAATTCATAAATAGCGCATTTTTTATTTAGCTTTTATTAAAAAGAAGGATACGCTTTCTAACCTTCTTTATTCGTGCTGGTAGCAAAGATTGGATAAAGAGACGGGATATCCATGGCGCGACTTTGGTCAAGTGACAAAACAAGGGTTTTTTGAACATATAAATCATTGATTAAAAGCAAATTGAAAAATCAGAGAAGTACCAAACTTCAATAATTGCTATAATCATACCCTCGTTTTCTAAAGAAAAAGGCTATGGAAGTTTTTGCTAGTTTTATAGGAGATTGCAGAACGAGGTATCGTTTTATTAAAAAAAGCTGTTCTATCAGGATGCTCTCTCATTTAAAAGGTTTGTTCTTTAATAAGCACCCTCGTTTTCTAAAGAAAAAGGCTTTGGAAGTTTTTGCTAGTTTTATAAGGAATTGCAGAACGAGGTGCAGTTTTTATTAAAAAAGCTGTTCTATCAGGATGCTCTCTCATTTAAGAGGTTTGTTCTTTAATGAGTACCCTCGTTTTCTAAAGAAAAAGGCTTTAGAAGTTTTTGCTAGTTTTATAGGAAATTGCAGAACGAGGTATAGTTTTTAATAAAAAAGGCTGTTCTATCAGGATGCTCTCTTATTTAAGAGGTTTGTACCTTAATGAGTACCCTCGTTTTCTAAAGAAAAAGGCTTTGGAAGTTTTTGCTAGTTTTATAAGGAATTGCAGAACGAGGTGCAGTTTCTATTAAAAAAGCTGTTCTATGAGGATGCTCTCTCATTTAAAAGGTTTTTTCTTTAATGAGTACCCTCGTTTTCTAAAGAAAAAGGCTTTGGAAGTTTTTGCTAGTTTCTTAGGAAACTATAGTAAAGTAACTTGTGAAAACTTATGTTTTAATTAAAAAACGTTTCCTGTGCTTTCAGAAGTCTTTTATTAGTATTTATCATGACCCATACTAAGTATAACACATTGCTCATGTTAAGGGTGACCTAAGCATGGAGCTTGGGTTAATCAAGGATTATACAAGCTAAAACCTTTTATTATTGTAACATAATTACTTTAGAATTTTGGTTTTTTGAAATAAACAACGTTACACGTGTAACGTTGTTTTGGAGAAATGGATTATAATTACAGAGTTAATATCATATAATAGACACCTAATATTCTGGATTAATTGTAAACAACATGGTACATTTTTTAATTACAAAAAAAAAGTAGATTGTAAGTTTAGTTTAAAACAGAATCCCTTTATTTCACAATGAAGAATCTATAATATCTGCTGTGAATTCGACAAACTATCCTTAATGTAGTTATGATATATGAAGTTCTTTATTAATAAGAAGTTTGATGATAATTCCTATCTGTCCTAAATGATACATAGCATGATGGATCACTCCTTCTAAAGCAAATTCAAAAGGGTAAACACTTTTATGGTTTTCTTCTGTATAGGTCTTTTCTAACAAAGAATCGTCTTTATCTCCAATCAGAACAATGATGGATAGAATACTTTTCTCATAGTCCTCTTTTAATTGTTTCCATCCAATAGTCTTAAGTTCTTCATTAGAGCGCCAATGCTCAGGTTGATAGACTTGCTGTAAATTAAAATGTGTTTTAAATTTATTAATTATGTCTATGTTTAAAGCTACCAAATGTCCTATAATTTCTGCTACACTATGAAGCTCTGGTATGGGTCGGATAAAAGCAGTATAAGGTGAGATACCATCTATCTTTTCCATAACATTTTGACCTACCCACAATGCTTTATAATTGATTGCTTCTAATTGTTGTGCGTAATACTGTATTGTCATGTTTATTTGTTCTTTAAAATATCCTAGAACTATACCCAAAGCTCCAGTCGAAAATGTGGTGCAATTGCTATGGATGTAATGGGTGGATAGTCCTACTTTCTCAGGGTGAAAAGCTCGATAAGAAACTATACCCAATAAGCGACTTTCTTCCCCTAAAAAGACAGACCTAAAGGATATAGTATCAAAATAAAAAAATGATTAAGTGCTGATATTTTAAATTATCATCCAACTGAATAGAGTCTTTAAACTAGTAATCAAATAATAAAAAAAGTATTGTCATACTGATATTTCTTCTTCAAAATCATAGGACTAAACCCAAAACATACAACCTTATTTTACTCGTCTTGATGTTAAAAACATTTGTACACCTAGATGTAAGATGAATTCAAACCGCAGTAAGTTTCTTATGGATATCCTTCAGGAACTGCGACAGAAACTAATCCGTTTATATGAGAAATTACACATGAAGCTCCTTTGTAATGAGGAGCTTAATAGTAATACCTATTTGTCCTAAATGATATAAGGTGTGATGAATGGCGCCTTCCAAAATATACTCAAAAGGGTTACTACTTTTGTAATCCTTTTCCATATAAGTTTCTTCTAAAAAAGAATCTGGTTTATCACGTATAAATACACTTAAAGACAAGATAATTTTTTCATAATCTTTTTTGATTTGTTCCCATCCCATTATTTGAAGCTCATTATTACTACGCCAATCATTTGGGCGATAAATTTCTTGCAAACCATGTTTTATCCTAATTTTATTTATTAGATCTATATGTAAGGCTGTTAGATGCCCGATAAGTTCTGCTACACTATGAAGTTCTGGTATAGGACGTATAAAAGCTATTTTTTCTGAAATACCATCTATCTTTTCAATAACATTTTGACCTATCCATAAAGACTTATGATTTATGGCTTCTAACTGCTGAGAATAATATTGTATTGTTGTATTCATAATTATTTTATAGTGTAGGGCACATCCAAAGTGTTTTAGAATGCAAATGTGGTGCAATTACATTACATAGAATGAATATACTGCCCTACTTATAAAAGGGGTGAAATGGAATTGAGTGTATTACTTTACAGCTAAGGTATTGAAATAAATTAGATGGGAAGTGGTTGAAATGATTGCTATTTTTGTGCTTTTTGATTACTTAAAAGTCAGAAAAAATGATTATAAGAAACCAAGCTGTTTTGCTTTTAAGACTAGTTCTCTATTACTCTTATTTATAACTTCGAAGAGTTCCATAAGATTGTTTTTTCTCTTTTGGATTGCGCTTTTTCCAATAGGTAAGGCTTCTACTAATTCATTCATACTAGAACCTAAGGAAAGCTCAAATAATAAACGCCTATCAATTACATCAATAGTAACGTCATCGTATATAAGGTTTTTATTTATATTAATTATTGAGTCGCTAAAATATGTTTCTCCTTCTATAGTATGCTTGACAGCATCAATCAACGTCTCACAAGTTATTTCATCTTTGACTAAAAGCGCATTTGGTTTGATGTTTTTCAGTAAACTTTTTATTCGAAGGGTGTCTTTTAAAAATGTAATAACTATAATTTTTGGATTAGGTACTATTGTTCTTTTTATCCATTCACCTATGTCTTCACCTGAAAAAAACTTTTTTTCTTTAAACTCTGGTAAATGTATGTCTAATAAAATATAATCATAACAGTTCAACTTATTCTTATTAATTCTTTCATAGGCTTCTTGGCAATTAAAAGCCATGTCGAGAGTGAAAAAATATTCCTTTTGTCTTTCATTTAGCTCATTAAAAATAAGAGCAATAGTATTTTGCATTAATGGGTGGTCTTCTACAATAAGTACCTTAAGTTCTTTTCTGTCTTGAGGAATTAGAGTATTTGTATAGACAAATTTAGCTCTTATAGCATCATACTTTTTTTTAATGTTCGCTTTCATAATATAAAGGATAATGATTCTATTTTATTTTAGTTTTTTCAAGCTCTTTTAATTGCAGGTCTAATTTTTCATATATTTTTTTAGCATGTCTTACTGCGTGTGAAGACCATTCTTCCATATTATCATAAGAACGTATAAAAAGTGGCAACGTTTCTAAGGATTTTATTTTAGAAGCTATATCTAAACTTGTATTTTGAAGGTTTTCAACTCTAGTATTAATTTCATTTTTTAAATCAAGAATTTCTTTTCTTCTTTTTTCTTCTTCTTTTTTTCTTTCAATACTTTTCTTTGTTAAAAATGAAATTGTATATAAAACCAAAGCAAAACCTATAATTAATGATAAATAAGTGACTTTGAACATTCTCTTATACATACCAGTAGTAAACTCATTAAAAACAGATACACATAAGAATAAGGTATAGGCAATTGCAAGAAACAGTACAACTCTGAATAAAATTGAAAGTTTTGATCTTTTGTTAAAAGGAACTAAAATATAAATGGCTATATACAGGATAACGAGATTAAATTTTTGTATTACCGTCCATATAATATCTTCAGAAGTTAATCCTTCTAGGATTTGAAATTTTCTTCCGAATATTTCAAATTCAGTAACTATCGGCAAAAACTTATCTACGTGATTAAACAAAAAAGGGGTTACTAAAAGTGCAACCCCAATAAGTGTTTTATTCATTTTCATCAGAAGTGTCTTTCGTTTCTTCGTTAGTCTGATCTACGTTATTATTTTCTTCTGGTGGATTTTGATTCTCTTCTTGAGTTCTACCATTTGTCGGTTTCTTTGCCATAATTTTTCAAGTTTTGTATAAGCCTAAATATATAAGAATCTTTTCAAATATAAATAATATTTATCCGTACTTAATTTATGGTAAAACCACAATAATTAAGTTACTATATACACAAAATTTTAATAACTTTGACGGACAAAATGATCACTTTTTTTGTACTTCTTGATTACTTCAACTCAGATAATTCTTTATAATTTTACTCTTTGAATTATTATTATGATATGCATATACCTAGTGTAAAATTGGTATACGAGTTAAACAATATTGATTAACACAAAATTTAAATCGGTAGCTTCAAGTAGGTATACCTCTAAAAATTTAGTTTTGATAAAGCATTGAACTAACTTTGAAATTTATTCAACATTAGTAATTAGCATTTAAACAATAACTGAAAATTCAAGAAGACGATTAATAAAAATTAATTATGAATAAACATTTAAACAATAAGAAAATTAAGATTTATTTTTTTCTAACCACAATTATTTTTTGTTCTAAAATATATGGGCAACTTGGAGAAGAAATTTTCACAAAACTACCTGGTGTAAAAACAACAGAGGATTTTATGTTAAATCCATCACTTTCAAATTTTACAGACTATTCAAATGAAAATCTGGTTGATCTATATACTGGTATGGTGGATATAAATATTCCTATTTATGAAGTTCAAGATAGAGATTTGTCAGTGCCTATTACACTTAAATATCAAAGATCTGGCATCAAGGTAAATGATGAATCTGGTTGGGTAGGGTTAGGATGGAATATTGTAGGTGGAGGTTATATAACAAGAGAAGTTAGGGGTAATCCCGATGAAACTATTACAGCCATAAGTCCCAGCACTGGAACTGAATATATCGAAAATTTTGGAAGGTTTTATGATTTGATAGATATAGAAAATTTTGGAGAAGAGTTTCCTTTGGGTAACACAGGGATACATTCTATGGACTTCTATGTTGATCTATTGAAAAGCAATACATTGTTAGATTGTGAAACTATTAGAACCCCATTTGATTCTACTGGACAAGAAAATTGCCAATTTGCCTGTCAATATGCATTAGTAAATGCTTTAGGTCAGAATCCTACTGCTATAGGTTTGAGAACTAACACCCCTTTTCCTCCTCATCCATCAGCTAATCATCAGGTTATATTCTGGAACAAAACTAGAGATACACAGCCAGATATTTTTAAGTATGCAGTCTCAGGAGCTTCGGGCTCTTTTATATTAGATGAAAACGGAGAAGCTGTTTTGATAAGTGGTACTACTGATGTTATTATTAAAGCTGGTATAGGGCCGCTAGCTAATCCTAATGGATGGGAAATCATTACCAGTAATGGTGTGATCCATCAATTTCCAACTACAGAAGAATATACAGAAGTTTCTAAAAGATCAGCTCTTGAACCTCACGATGGGGATATATTAGCATTTTTGGGTTATACTGATCAATCTTTATCAAAGAATGATTTTAAGGCATTTCCTACAGTTTTTGAAGCAGATTTTTTTGATATTCTTAGAAAAAATGAAAACCGTGTTGTAAACACTTGGTATCTTCATAAAATAAAGTCCTCTAAGTACGATTCTGAAATCACTTTTACTTATGAATCGCAGGGGGATATAGAAGAATACTACTTTACAGAAAACAAATTTGATTATGTACATACAAAGTCAAAAACATATAATGAACCCAGCCGTCTTTTTGATTGTAGTCAAATAGAAAATTCATACTCAACTAATTCAATCCAAAGTGTCGATCAAAATAGTTTTTTTAATCGAGAGACAAATGTTAGACTAGTTACTTCAAATCTAGGAGAGTCTAGATTTTTCCCGCAACTATCAACAGTAGAAAGTCCTAAATCATTAAGTAAGATAAGTTTTTCAAAAGGAGAAGTGAATTTTGTCTTAGATCAAACAGAAAGATTTGATATGCCATTAAACTATGCATTAGATAAGATTAATGTAAAAGATTTGAATAACAAAATGATTAAAGAATTTAAATTTAATTATTCAGCCTTTTATGAAGAACCATACATAAACGTAAGTACTAGTCTTAGATTACAACTAGAGAGCTTTGAAGAGATCAGTGGTGGATTAGAGGATACAAAAAAATATAGCTTTGAATATAATACTACTAGATTACCTAATCAATATTCAAATGCTCAAGATTACTGGGGATATTACAATAATAATACACAAAACTCTCTAGTTCCAAATGGGAATAGGTTTGGAATTAATTTTTCAGGGGTAAATCGCACTCCAAATGAAGGAAGAATGAAAGCGTGGATGCTAAAGAAAATTATCTATCCAACTGGAGGCTCAAATGAGTTATTTTATGAAATAAATAAATATAGAGATAAGGAATTTAATCTTGAGCAATCTATAGGTGGCTTAAGAGTATGGAAAATAATAACTCGTGATGGTACATCATCAAATAATGATATTGTAAAGCAATATAACTACGAGGTCTCAACAAATATTTCTTCAGGCAGAACAGTTCATTTTTTAGATAGAAATTGGTGGCGATTTTTTCAAAATGACGCAAAATATTCTGAGTACTCTATAAGTAACAATACGTTATTAGATCATTATTTTATCAAAAGAAGCTCCACTCCTATCTTTTCATATGAATACACTAAAGGAAGTCTAGTTGGTTATCAAAAAGTTACTGTAAGTCAATCTGGAAATGGCAAAACCACATATAGCTTTTCAAGTCCAGAAGATTATCCAAACGAAGAGGGAGAAAAAATAAAATATCCTTTTCAAAATCAAAATGGATCGGATCTATATCACGATAATTCTCACACTTCGTATGATGCGCTTAGAGGTTTAATAGAGAAAATTGAAATTTATGATAGCAACAATGTCTTAAAGCAAAGAGAATCCTTTACTTATGAATTAAACCCTGAGAATTATCAACAGAGAGAAATTAATTCATTGGTCTTAGAGAAAGATTATGTGTCAAATTTACTTTTAGGTGTCGAAGGTAGTTTTTGGCCATCTTGGGCTGGCGAAGGACATTTTCTAATGGACTATACTTCTATTAAAAGTTTCTTTCCTTATGTTAAGGAAAGAAAATTAGAAGTACTTAGTGATGACAATACTAATTACGTTGAAACTTTTTATGAAAATGAAAAGGAGAGTTCTCAACATATGCAGACTACTCAAATTCAAGTTAAAGAAAACCTTACAACTCCACTTAGAACTGAGAAATATTATTACCCGACAGATGATCATGCTAAAGTAGGTTTAACTACAGAACAGATAAATGCTTTAGAGCTTATGGAGAGTCAAAATAGAATAGAGTCTGTTCTTGTAGAATCATTTATAGAAGATCAAATTACTTCCAGAAATAGGAATATTTACGATGTTATTACAGGTAATAGGGCTATTATAAAATCTAATGAATATTCTAAAGCAGATGATAATTTTATTATTACTAATGAATATACATATGATTTTACCTCTGGTAATATCCAACAAGTATTGCCAAAAGATGGAAGTCCTACTACATACATTTTTGGGTATAATAAGAATTACCCTATAGCTGTTGCTCAAGGGGTTAGCTATTCAGAATTATCAAGTTATGTCTCTAATCTACAAACGATATCTAATGCTGATGATGATAGAACGATTGGAAACATTGGAAATGAAGGAAATCTTCGACAAGCTTTAGAAGCATTTAGGTTAGCATTTCCTCAAGCATTAATCACAGCATATACATATGATCCACTAATAGGAGTTACAAGTATGACAGACTCTAGAGGCTATACTATGTACTATCAATACGACGAATTTAATAGATTAAAGTATATCAAAGATGGAAATGGAAAAATCTATTCAAAGAATGAATACAACTATGGAGACAATAACTAAAATCGGAAAATAGATGAAAAAAATATTAGTAACATTCGTTCTATTATTTCCGATAGCAATTATCGGACAGACGGAGACAGAAAATTATATTAAAACAACAAGTTATTTACAAGAAGTAGATGAAGTTCAAGAAAACAATGTGCTTGAATCTCAAAAAATAGAAAACATAACTTATTATGATGGATTAGGAAGAGTTATACAAACTATTGCAGTTCGTGCAGGAGGTCAAAATCAAAATATTACTACCCACATTGAATATGATGACTTAGGGAGAACTACTAAAACGTATCTGCCATATGCTACAGATACAGAGATTCCTAATCCACTAAATTTTACGACACCTTCTAACCTTAAGTCTTCAATAAATCAATTTTATAATACTTCAAAATATGAAAACACTCAGAATCCATATGCTGAAACAGTATATGGAAATTCTTCACTTCAGAGAGTTTTAGAAGAGGCAGCTCCTGGTAATTCATGGGCGCTTAACGGAGGTCATACTATAAAATTTAATTTCTTAACTAATTCCAATGATGAAGTACGTTACTTTGATGTAAACTTTATCGGAGGTAATCATGAAAATCCAGAGATTATCTTAAACGGATATTATGACGCTGGGCGATTTTATAAAAATGTAATAAAAGATGAAAATTGGACACCTGCTTCTGGAAATAATCACACAGTAGAAGAGTTCACTAACAAACTTGGTCAAGTCGTATTAAAACGAACCTATAATGATAATTTAGCTCATGATACATATTATGTCTATGATAATTATGGAAATCTTACATTTGTATTATCTCCACAAGGAAGTGATGATATTGTTATTGGAGATGTATTAGTAAATAATTCGCAAGAAGTATTAAATGACTTATGCTATCAATATAAATATGATGAACGAAATCGACTGATTGAAAAGAAAGTTCCTGGTAAAGGATGGGAGTATATCGTTTATAATAAAATAAATAAACCTATCTTAACACAAGACGCCAATCAACGCAATCAATCTCCAAAAGAATGGTTTTTCACAAAATACGATGCCTTTGGAAGAATAGCTTACACTGGTATAAAAAAATCTAATATATCAAGAACTTCTTTTCAGACTATTGCTAATAATAATCAACAGCAATATGAGACAATATCTTCTATATCAGAAACTATTCAAGGAATACAAGTATACTATAGTAACTATGCTATCCCATCCACTTTCGGATTAGGAGATGAGATTCTTACTGTTAGTTATTATGATCAGTATATAGATCACGATGGAATTAATTTACCTACGCAGATATATGGACAGAATGTTACTAATCAAGCACAAGGATTACCAACGGTATCAAAAATTCGTGTTTTAGATTCAGATGATTGGATCACCTCTATAATATCCTATGACCTGAAGGGACGTCCGATTTATAACTTCAGTTACAACTCATATTTTGGTAGTAATCATACTGTCGAAAATTTACTTGATTTCACAGGTAATGTTATTGAAAGGAAAACAGTTCATTCAAAAGGATTACATCAACATGTAATTACTAATGATTACTATACCTATGACCATCAAAATAGATTGTTGAGTCATAAGCAGAAAGTCGATAATGAACCTTTGCAGCTTATTGCCAGTAATATCTATGATGAACTAGGGCAACTTATTAGCAAAGATGTAGGAGGGGAAACTACCTTTGATGGTTATACCGATATGATTAAAGTAAGTATTGATCAAGAAGGTAATATTGAAAAGCTTCCTGATAATAACACTGACAATGCATGGGACGCTAAGTTAAAAACTAAGGGAGAAATTAAAGAAGATGGAGGTATTCGTTTTATTACCCCTCATGATGCGTTTAGATTTTATAGAGTTGGTCTAATCAACACCAATAGTTTTAATGAAGATGATCGTTACTTTGATTATGGTATTTATATAAAAGCAGGAGATGATAATAATGATGGATTTAGTGATGTAAATATCATTTTGAATAGTATTTCTCCAATTACTACATATGTAGGAAAATACGAAGCTGGAGATATTTTTAAAATTGAACGTAGAAATGGAGAAATTCTTTTCAAAAAGAATAATGTTACGTTTTATACAGTAGCTGTAGATACAGATATCACTTTTGTTGGAAAAGCAACTTTATTTAGCTATAATTCTAAAATCGATGATCTTACTCTGTTTGGGGATTATATTGATAAAAAACTACAGAGAGTAGATTACGAATACAACGTAAGAGGTTGGCTTACAGATATTAACCCTTTTGATAGCTTCAATAAAACTACAAATCTTTTTAATTTTCATATAAATTATGATGGAACAATAGAAGGGAGTGCAGGAGATACTGGGCAGGCCATTCCTTTATATAACGGAAACATCTCTCAAACTATATGGAAAACAGCCAATACAGACAACCAAAAACGAGGATATGGATATACCTACGATGCTTTAAACAGATTCAAAGAAGCGCACAGTAGAAAAGGAAATGATCTTACTTCAAATGATAATTTTTATGTGTTTGGAACAGGATATGACAAAAATGGTAATATTATTAGTATCAAACGTAATAGCACCAATGAATATGGTTTAGCTTCTCGTATGGATGATCTCACGTATAGCTATAACGGAAATCAATTAAAGTTAGTATCAGAAGGAGCCTCAACCACTATTAAAAATGAGGGTTTTTATGATGGAAATACAACGGGTGACGATTACGACTACGATACTAATGGGAACATGATAATGGATAAAAATAAGGGTGTTGAGAATATAACTTATAACTATCTTAATTTACCTGAAAGTATTGAAATAAATACAAGTAATGATGGTTATGGTAATGCGCAAGAGGGAACAATTTCGTATGTTTATGACGCTACAGGTATAAAACTATCCAAAGTTGTAAGAGATAATATTCAAAACACTACGATATCTACTTTTTACTTGGAAGGAGGGTATATATATGAAAATAACAATGGTGTCGAAAAACTGAAAATGTTTCCACATCCTGAAGGATATATAGAACCTGTTCACAATGATAATACTAAGTCAATAACAAAGTTCAATAAGACTACCCAACAGACAAGCTCTTCAGAATATCAATATGCTTTTAATTATACTGATCATTTAGGGAATGTCAGACTCACATACTCTGATAGTGATGGAAATGGATCAATTCAACCATCAAGTGAGATTATTTCTGAAAAACACTACTATCCTTTCGGATTACAGCACTCTGGGTACAACGAAGTAGTGACTTCAAATAAAAACGACCAAGCGGAGAATTTTAATTACTTAGGGCAGGAACAACAACCTGAGCTTGGATTAAATTGGCTTACGTTTAGATATAGGAATTATATGCCAGAAATCGGAAGATTTTTTGGAGTCGACCCTGTGGCAGAAGAATATCAATCTATATCTACATATCAGTTTGCCCACAATAGTCCAATATGGAAAATTGAACTCGAAGGGTTAGAAGGAGTAACTACAGCTAATACAGATGTACTCAATAGTGAGTCAGTTGATCCACCAAGGGTACTTGCAGTATTTTATCACGGAGGACCTACTGGCGGAGGAAGAACTACCGATGTTGAGAGTGCCGGAGGGACAGGAGAAATTTATTCAGCTACTCAAGCATCAGTAGAAGGTGCTGGCAGGGAATTTGTTGGAAGAATTATTGCCCCAGGAGCAACACAAGATAGTGGGGTGAGAAACGGCTTTAATTTTATTGCAGAAAATTATCGAGAAGGAGATCAAATTGTAATATATGGGTATAGTTATGGAGGAGATAATGCAGTAAATCTTGCAGAAAAATTGCAAGAGCAAGGTGTTAATGTTGATACGATGATTATTGTCGATAGCAGTGATGGTCCAGGACAGGGATTAACTGTGGATACGTCAGTTCCAGATAATGTTAGCTACACTGAAAATATCTATCAAGATAGTAATTCTGGAGCTTCAAGTTCTTCACGAAGTACTGGAGCTACTTCTTCTGGAACTAGCAGTCAAAGTAGTAACAGAAGTAAAAGCGGGAGAGTTAACTCACCTGGTTCAAGAGGTAGTCGACATTCAGGTGAAGGAGCGAATGTTGTATACAATAGAAACGTATCTAGTCCTAGGGTTAATCATGGAAATATACAGAAAGAAGAACAGAAAAATATAACTAATACTATAAATACTAGATTGCAGAATTATGAGACAAGAACTGGGAATCAATAAAATTTGTTTAGGAATAATAACCTTTTTACTTTTAACCTCTTGTAATAATGATATTCAAGATGTTGTTCTAGAGGGATATGTATATGATAAAACAACTGAATTACCAATTAAAAACGCTCTATTAAAAATAGAAAATGCCTATTATGAAGGTGGTGATTTTGATAGTTACAATCACTATGATAAATATGAAATAACTACTAATGAAAAAGGTTATTTTAAAATAGAGCTAGATAAAAGTGCCTATATACAAATTGATATTAATGAGGCAGGATATCAAAATTATTTTCAAGCTATAGAGGTCTATAGTAAATCACTCAGTAAAATGATTTACTTATCAAAAATATAAGATCAATTATATATTTTTATAGAACTCGTCAACTGAGAGAGATGCTGGGCTATCTCTACGATCATTTTACAATAATGTGCCCCATACAAGGTACACTTATGAAAGTGAGGTAGTTATCAAATAATATTTAAGAAATATAAATTATATTAAAAGGCAAAGTTGTATTATCAGCTTTGCCTTTTAGTTTCGATGACTTGATTTGTTTTAGAAACAGACTTTGCAGTGCAACCTCTATGGTTATTTTACAATAATGTGTGTCAAGTAGGCAAGGGGAATTTCACCTCTAACCTCTCACAGAACCGTACGTGACAGTCTCCCGTCATACGGCTCTTATCATTTCTATACCACAATTAATCAAAACGCTATGCCAAACTCCCAATGAGCAAACAATTTCGGTTCTTGTTTATAAATCAACTTTAGAAACCTTATTGCTCTCTTCTTACTTCTTTTAAAGCGTTTAAATGTATTGATTACCCAACGCATTAATTTCCAATTCAATTTAAATAATAAACTGTTCAAAGCACTTGGGTAAAACTTCCCAAAGTAATTTATCCAGCCTCTTAGCATTGGATTTACCTCTTTGGCTATATCATATATAGTCCATCGAGTCCTACGTGGTATTCTTAATCTTCGTAACTTGTTTGATAACTCTCTCTTCGACTCTATACTCACCGCTGGAAGAAAACCTACTCGATATTCCCCTTTAGTATCTCTTGTCATTCTAGGTTGAAATGTGTAACCTAAAAATTTGAAACTACGATGTGTCGCTTCCTCTTTTCTTCTACCGTTTTGACAGTATACTATCTTTGTTTTCTCAGGATGTAATCTTAATCCACAACTCTTCATCCGTTTACTTACCATAAGCAATACAAAATCGAGTTGTTTCTTTGTTATCCCGTGAACAATAATATCGTCTGCATAACGTACAAAAGAAAGATTTGGAAATTCTCTCTCCATCCATTTGTCAAATGTATAATGGAGATAAAGATTTGCTAATAAAGGACTAATAACCCCTCCTTGAGGTGTCCCTTTAGTTCGCTCTTTAAGAATTCCTAACTCTTGCATAGGAGCCTCTAACCATCGATTTAAATACATTCGTATCCATTTCTCTGGAACGTGACGCCTAATAGCTTTTAGAAGTAATTTATGATCTAGAGTATCAAAGAATCCTTGTATATCCATATCTAACACCCAAGGGTATTTCCAGCAGTTGTTTCTAACACTCTTTATAGCTCCCAATGCACTTCGCTTTGGGCGATATCCATAAGAATCTTTATGAAACACCTTTTCAAATCGTGGCTCTAAACATTGTTTTATAACCATTTGAGCGATACGATCTTCTACTGTGGGGATACCTAACTTACGAATCTTATCTTTACCTTTAGGTATGGCTACTACTTTTACAGGTAATGGGTGATAACTCCCAGAGTTTAAACGAATCCATAATTTATATAAATTATTCTTTAAGTCACGCTCGTACTCTTTTAGACTAATCCTATCAACACCAAAACCGCCCTGGTTTTTCTTAACCAATTTCCAAGCGGTAAATACCATACGTTTTGTAATCACTTGTGATCGCATTTTCCTTCATTTTCTTCCTCCCGTACTCACTATTTGAATACGGTTGAGTAAATTAAAAATTGCTAAAAATGATTCGAATCCTTTGCTCCATAACCATTACAGTTATTTCATCACTACTACGATTCGATCCGTCACCATAAAACACTTTGATATTCAGCCTCGTATTTTTCATACTTGATCTTTTCTCTTAACATCGTTTTATGGCTTCCCAAGTTCCGTAATTAAGCCTATTGTATGGTCGTGCCACCTATATACCGTACACCGATCGATCAGTTAATACAAGTTACTTCCGATCTTATCCTACCAGTTAAGGGATACCAATAGTTTTGATGTAAACTTTCCCAAATTTCGATACTTCATCAGTGGTTCACTCGCGTTCACCTCCTATACAACACACTTGACTCCTTTTAATATAAAGCCTTTTCCTAATTCGCTTCATGCAATAGTGTTGCCAATATTACATCAATCAGGTAGTTTGTTAGCCTCGCTTGTTCAATGCTAACGGAGGACCTACCTCCATCTTAATTACAGTTATTTGAAGAACTTAGCTAATTCTTTAAGCTTGGCACACCCCTTATAAGGGATGCTTTATTTCAAAAGTGTCGTAGAGATATCAGAGCTTCACAATATACGTGAGGTGCAATATATGGCAGGGCATCGCTATATTTCTTCTACCGAACGATTCCTACAAGATGATATCGAAAATCTACAAGAAATGATTGATAATTTGCATCCTATCAATTTATTAAATGAATTTTCTTCTTTGATTACGGGAAGCCGTAATATTAAATAGATTTAAAATTGTTATTTAACAATTTTAAATCTATTATCAAACGTTTACTGTTTTAAATATATAAATAAAGAAGGACGTAGTTACTTATGGTGCCTATATCCAATTGTTAGGCAACATTAACCAAAATCAATCATTATGTATAAATTAAGAATTACAACTATTTGCTTTTTAATCTTTATTTCAGCAAACTCTCAAGAAGTTGAGAAATTTAATATTGAACAAATCAATAATATTTCACAAGAGATTGTACAAGAGCAAGCTCGACTAAAAGAAGAACTTAAAAACCTACAAGAAAATACAGATAACGAAGATAAACTAAGAGAAATTTTAGCAGAAGCCAATAAAGCAAAATATAAATCTGCTATAAATAATTTAGATAAAAGGTATGATGCGGGACAAAAAATTATTCATCATATAATCAAAGAGACTAATAGCTTTAATTCATCTTTTAGTTTACTTGTACTTCAAACCCAATTTTCCAAATTAATAGACCCAACAACTTATTCTGAATTTAATTCATCAATGAATTCTACATTAGAATTATTAGGAGATCGAAAGCCATATCCAAAAGTTAATGATATTAACACAATGAAAAATGAAATCCCTGGATTGGACAACCCTTTAATCACAACAGGACTATCAATAGCATCTTTCTTTTTAGCAAAATACCATAAGAAAAAGGATTTAGAAGAGAAAAACTTTAGGTCAATGACTTGTGTCCTTTCTTTCACAAATCAGACTAAAAAAGAATATGATTTAATTGTTTCCCGACTGATGGATGTAAGCGCAAGATTGAATAGTTATAATAAGGCAAGTAAAATATTCTTTTCTAATTATCTGACGGAAGTCGGATTTTCAGAAGGGTATAATGATAATTATCCTGACAGATTAGGTTCTATCGAGTCAATTAAAAAAGATTTCTTTCAAAATTTAACTTCAGAAGAATCGCAAATTGGGTTTATTCCATATGAATCAATTAATGATGACAAAATCACCTATCAAATTGAACAAGTAAAGTTTTTGATGAATGAGTATGAATTAATTCTACTTGAAATAGACGGTTTTATTGAAAGTTACGATGTATTTATTAAAAATGTAAAATTGAAGAGCAACAGTATTTGTGAAGGTTTAAATATAGAGACTGCATTAATATTTACAGAAATAGAAAAACAACTAGAAATAGTCCAAGATAATTTCGATACCGTTTATAAAGAAAATAGAATTGCATCTTTAACAAAAAGAACTCTATTTGGATTTAACTAAATGTAAATAACGCTACCTAACAACAAAGTATAAATTCCCTTAAAACGACAATTTATACTTTGTTGTGTCCTAAATAATTACTTTAAACTAGCAAAATGGAAAATTTGAATTGCTTTTAAGGTTACTTCTCAATAAAAAAGTATAGCGAAAGTTTCTCTTGCTATAATATGCGTATCAAAAATCTATCTAAAATAATTATGACAATAATATAATAATTCAGTAGCTTAGTAAATGCTGAAAAACAGTGTTTTAGAAGATGAAAACTTATTTTCAAAAAATACAAGTCACATAAAGTTTTAATAAGTATTATTAATGAAAAATATAAAAATTTACTTTATTTTGTTCCTGAATTTCTGTCCAGCTATCTCCTTTGGACAATTAGAAGCTTCTAATTGGTATTTTGGAAGATGGGCAGGCTTAGATTTTAACACAACACCTCCTACTCCTTTATTTAATGGTTTTTTTGCTACTATTGAAGGTTGCTCAACAATGTCAAATGCTGATGGAGAATTATTGTTTTATACAAATGGGACAGTTGTCAGAGATAAGAATCATGATATTGTTCCTAATGGTCTCGGGTTAGAAGGTCATTTTTCAAGCTCGCAGAGTTCTGTAATAGTACCTAAACCTAATGATCCAAATTTGTATTATATATTTACTGTCGATGTTTTTGGAGCATTCAATGGATATGATGGATTGCGCTATTCTGAGTTTAACCTTTCATTAAATTCAGGTAATGGTGATATCACAGAAAATAAAAATATACCACTTGCCCCTCTTGCTACAGAGGCTCTAACAGCTATACAGCATGCCAATGGTGTAAATTACTGGGTTGTAGCTCACGAATGGGAATCTAATAATTTTTTAGTATACGCTGTCACCGCTTTGGGTGTTGATCCTGAACCAGATATATATAGTATTGGTTTAGTACATGATGATGATAGTTTTGGCGACGCAATTGGATGCATGAAAATATCTCCTAATGGAAGAAGAATTGCAGTAGCTAAATTTGATAATGATAGTTTTAGTAGTAGTTTTGTGCAAGTTTTTGATTTTAATTCAGTTACAGGAGCTATTACCAATCCATTGACTATAGATGGTATTTTTCAATCAGGTAATTTATCCGGAGCCTATGGAATAGAGTTTTCTCCAAACAGTAATTTGTTGTATGTAAGTGACACTAGTGAAAACATTTCTGGTAATAGTAATGTTTATCAATTTGATCTTTCGTTAAGTAATCCTACAGATATGATTAATAACGCTAGTATTTTATATAGTGGAGAAGACAGTATTGGAGCAATACAATTAGGAATTGATGGTAGAATTTATCTCGCAAATAATGGACCATCTGCTTTGGATGTTATTCAAAATCCAGATAGTGTAGGAGTTGGAGCAAATTATTTAAATAGAGAAATAGATTTGGGTATTGCTAAATGTAGAATTGGTCTTCCTTCGTTTATTCAATCATATTTTTACACAAGTCTTATTAAATTTGATGGGAGGTGTGCGGGTGAAGAAATATTGTTTTCAATAGATACTGAAGAAGAAGTTTCATCAGTATTTTGGGATTTTGGGGATGGAGCGACTTCTGATATTGAAAATCCAGTTCATATATATCAAACCTCTGGTTTTTATACAGTAAATGCTAATGTAAATCTTGGAGGTCAAATGAGAACCTCAACGCTAGACATTTTTATTGGGGAAAGCCCTATAGCCAATACAGTATCAGATTTTATATTATGCGATGATATTTCTAATGATGAAGTATCAAGTTTTGACTTAAATATAAAAATTAGTGAAATTCTAGGACCTCAATCAGATCAATTATTTGATGTTGCCTTTTATGAAAATTTAATAAATGCTGAAAACGATCAAGATAGATTACCATTAAATTATAGCAATACTGAAAATAATCAGGAAGTTTTTGTAAGAATATACAATATAGAAAATCCTGAATGTTTTGATATTACCAGTTTTTTGTTAGTAGTTCATCCACAACCTATTGCAAACTCTATTGAAGATTTGATTCTTTGCGATGATGAAACTAATGATGACGTTGAGGTTATAAATTTGAGTCAATTTGATCAAGGTGTCTTGCAAAATCAAGAAGCAGACCAGTTTAATGTAACTTATTATTTGACTTTAGAAAATGCAGTTAACAATGAAAATATATTGCCCAATAGTTTTCAAAATGTTACAAACCCTCAAGAGCTATTTGCTAGGATTGAGTATTTTGAAAATCCAAATTGTTTTGATATCACTAACTTTAATATAATTATCGATGAAGCCTTGATTGCTTATCAACCTCCTACATTATTTTCTTGTGATGATCCAGAGACTCCTGGTTCTGGTGAATTTGATTTAACTGCCCAAAATGAATTTATAATAAATAATCAAGAGGGAACTTTTACAGTCAGTTATTACCTTACAGAAGAAGACGCCATTGTTAGCATTAATAGTTTAAATGATTTTTATGCAAATTTGACAAATCCTCAAGAATTATTTGCCAGAATTGAAGATATTAATAATCCAAGTTGTTATGATGTAACTAGTTTTGAAATTTTTACTCTTACAACTCCTGATATTTTAGAAGATCAAATTTTATATATCTGTAGAGATGAAACAAAAGTATTGACAGCCGAAACAGGTTTTGATCATTATTTATGGTCAACAGGAGAGACTACAGAAAGTATTGTAATAAATGAACCTGATACATATACAATAGAAATTACTCAAGATTACAATACTACCCCTTCTCAAAGTTGCACTAACATTAAAACAATAACAGTAATAGAATCAGATGAAGCTACTATTACTGATATTGAGATTGATGATTGGTCGCCAAGAGATAATTCAATAGTGATTATTGTAGAAGGAATTGGTGATTATGAATATTCTATTAATGGAATTGATTATTTCGATTCCAATTTTTTTAATAATTTAACTTCTGGAGAATATACTGCTTATGTAAGAGATAAGAATAATTGTGGAATAGTAACGCAAAAAGCTTCTTTGTTACATTTCCCTAATTTCTTTACTCCTAATGGGGATGGTTATAATGACCATTGGCAAATAATTTTATCAAGAACAGATCCAACCCTTGAAATTTATATTTATGATCGTTATGGGAAATTAATGATAGCTTTAAAACCTAATTCACTAGGTTGGGATGGAACTTATAATGGCAAGCAAATGCCATCAACTGATTATTGGTTTAGAGTTGTTAGACCCAGCGTGGGAGAAATATACAAAGGACATTTCTCTTTGAAACGTTAATTGATTTTTTCAAATAGAGTAATTAGGATTAATGGGATGTTTCAAACTACATATTGAGAATGAGACGAGATTACGACTGACATACTCTAGAAAGAGGCAAAAGCCCTTAGAAATGGATGTTAGTTACTATCCATTTGGATTGCAACACTCTGGGTACAATGACGTGGTAACATCGAATAAAAACAACGTTGCGGAACGTTTTATGTTCAATGGGAAAGAAAACAATCCCGAACTCGGACTTGATTGGTATGACTTTGGAGCAAGAAATTATGATCCTTCTTTAGGGAGATGGATGAATATCGATCCCTTAGCAGAAACTTTTCCAAATTTAACTCCATACAATTATGCTGTTAACAACCCCATACTATTTATTGATCCCGACGGAAGATTAGCTTCTCCCATTTATGATCAAGGCGGTAATTTATTAGGAACAGATGATCAAGGATTACAAGGCGAAGCAATCATTATGAATGCTGATAATTTTGAACAGGGTATGTCACATGAGGAAGCCTTAGATAATAGCTTAGGTACTGAAGGGTTAAATAGTGAAGAAGCATACGATAAATTGTCTGAAAGTTATTTAAGTTTGAAAGATAGACCTGACTATGATGGAGAACTAACCATGAGCGAAGCAAATGATTGGTTTAATAATAGAAACGGGAGAACCACTATTTGTTGATTCAGCACAAATAGATTTATCGCCTGTTGAGACTGAAGATTTTGATGAAGAAAACCCGCAATATTATAACTTTTTCACTGATGCACAAGGAAACTATACAACTGGACGTGTATATGGGACTATCAGATTAGAATTATTAGATGATTCAGGAACAGTAAGACTAGGTGGTGCAAACGGTTTTCTTGATGAATATAACTTTGATATAAAGGAAAATTAAAGTAACAACCTTAAAGTTGGTTTTAGAAATTTTGGAACTCAAGTAGGAAAGGCTTTTGCTGGAGAAGGGACTTCATATAACATTTATACTTACGGCACAGGAACAGTTAAAAAAAGTAATTAATTATGAGAAAAGTATTGTTTATTGGTTTATTTATAATGTTGGTTAGTTGCAGTGAGTCTAAGCAAGATTTTACAAATGTATTTGGGACTAATATTGAAACTATGTCTACCGACTATAGTTATGTAGATTATCTTAGTTTTTCTGGAGAAGGGTATTCTATGGCATCATATAGTATTAGTGACGAGACATTATCTACTATTATAAATAATATTGAGAATAGTGATTTTGATTTACCCAAAGCAGAAGATAAGTACTCAAAGAAGAATTGGGCTAAGACTCCATTAGCAAAAAAATATAGCGAAGTAGAACTTCTTGCCACTAGTTATTCTTCTGATAAAGAAAAACTAACTAATATTCAAAAGAAAATTAAGCAATTACTTAATTCAAATAATAATTATCACAGTTTTTATTACAGAGAGGTAAGTGAAAATATCATTGATATAGAGTTATTTATAATAGATGTAGAAGAAAAGAAAATCTACTATGTTAGTCATAGTGTATAAAATTTAATTTTACTTATTACAAAACGCTCATCGAAAGATGGGCATTTTATATTTGACACCTCATAGTATAGCAATGCAACCTTTATGGTTATTTTACAATAATGTGTCCCATTTATGGGATTTGTCACAAAATAAGATAGTTACAAATAGTCTTTGAAAACTAGAATTTAAATTAAAAGCAAGGTTGTTTTATCAGCTTTGCTTTTAATGTTTTACAACTTGATTGATTTTAGAAGCATACTTTACAGGTGTTTTTCTTGTTTCGTGCAAATCTTAGTTGTTTTTGCTCTGTGAAATTGTAAGT
>NZ_CALEMI010000101.1 GCF_937910895.1 uncultured Dokdonia sp.
TTTTTTTCTTTTGCTACCAAAAAAATTATTGAAACCCCGCAACCGCTTGCTAACCCAAAAAAACCTAAAAAAAAAAAAAAAAAAGACCCCTAAAAATATCATCTTTATGATTGCTGATGGTACGGGAATAAGCCAAATATCAGCAACGCAATTTTATCATTCGGAGCCTTCTAACTATGAACGTTTTAAGCATATCGGACTTATAAAAACATCATCTGCGAGCGATCTTATTACAGACTCGGCTGCTGGAGCTACGGCATTCTCGGCTGGGGTAAAAACATATAATGGGGCTATTGGAGTCAATACAGATACCATAGCAACTCCAACTCTATTAGAAGACTTATCTGAGCGTGGTTATGCTACAGGAGTCATTGCGACCTCAACCATCACACACGCTACGCCTGCTAGTTTTTATGCACACGTGAGATACCGAAAAATGGAAGAAGAAATTGCTGAAGCTCTTACCTACTCTTCAGTTGACTTTTTTGCTGGTGGTGGTCTTCAATTTTTTACTGATAGATCTGACAAAAAAGATCTAATCAGCGAACTCACAAAAAACGGCTTCGAAATAGAAACAACGTCATTAAATGGAAATATTACAACAGATCCAAATAAGAAATATGGATTTCTCCTTGCAGATGGAGGAATGCCAAAAATGATAGAAGGAAGAGGTTCTTTCCTATATGATGCTACGGCATTAGGGCTTTCGTATTTGAAGAAAGACAAGGATGGATTTTTCTTAATGGTAGAAGGTTCTCAAATAGATTGGGGTGGTCATAACAATGATAGTGACTATCTTATTGGAGAAATGATAGATTTTGATGTTGTTTTAGGAAATGTATTAGACTTTGCTAAGAAAGATAAAAACACGCTTGTCATCGTCACTGCCGATCATGAAACGGGAGGATTTACGCTAGCCTCTGACGATGGTAATTATAATAAAATTAAACCTAGTTTTTCTACAGGAGGACACTCAGCAACCATGGTTCCTGTTTTTGCTTATGGACCAGGCGCTGAAGAATTTTCTGGAATTTATGAAAATACCGCTATCTATGAAAAAATTAAAGCACTCCTTAAATTATAGAACTTTCATAAAGCCATACTAAAATAGCTTTCGCCGAATTTTATTTTATTAATTTAGCCTTTACAAAGAAATTGCATGACATATCTACACGATATAGGTAAATACTTCTTAATGATTAAAGAAACTTTTGTCAAACCGACAAAAGGGAAGGTATTAAGAATTTTAATTTTTAAAGAAATAGATGACCTGATTATAGGTTCTTTAGGAATCGTTGCATTTATATCATTTTTTGTAGGAGGTGTTGTGGCTATTCAGACAGCACTTAACCTTACCAATCCAATCATTCCAAAAGAACTTATAGGGTTTGCTTCAAGACAATCTGTTATTCTTGAATTTGCGCCTACGTTCTTATCTATTATTATGGCTGGTAAAGTAGGTTCTTTTATCACGTCTAGTATAGGAACTATGCGTGTAACAGAACAAATTGATGCACTAGAAGTGATGGGGATCAATTCTTTAAACTACCTCGTATTTCCTAAGATAGTTGCGATGTGTTTTTACCCTTTTGTAATTGCTATCGCTATGTTCTTAGGGATTTTAGGTGCTTACGTTGCTGCTGTTTATGGTGGATTTACAACAGCCGATCAGTTTTTGACAGGCTTGAGAGATGACTTTATTCCATTTCATATTGTATATGCATTTTTAAAGACATTCATATTTTCCTTTTTACTGGCTACCATCCCGTCCTATCATGGATTTTATATGCGAGGTGGGGCACTGGAAGTAGGTAAAGCAAGTACGACTTCTTTTGTATGGACGAGTGTCGCGATTATTGTTACAAATTATTTTATCACTCAAATGTTATTAAGCTAATGATAGAAGTACGTGATTTAAGAAAAGGATTTGGAGATGTAGAAGTTCTCAAAGGACTCAATACCACTTTTGAAAAAGGAAAAACGAATCTCATCATTGGACAGAGTGGATCTGGAAAAACGGTGTTTATAAAAAGTATGTTAGGCCTTTTTAGACCTGACAGCGGTAAAATTTTATACGATGGTGTCTGTTACTCCGATTTAGATTTTGAAGACCAACGGGATATTAGAGAAAAAATAGGGATGGTTTTTCAAGGAAGCGCCCTTTTTGATTCTATGACTGTAGAGGAAAATATTATGTTTCCTTTGCGGATGTTTACAAAGATGAAAAAAAATGAAATGCTTGAACGCACAAATACGGTAATAGATCGTGTCAACCTCGAAAATGCAAATCATAGATTACCTTCAGAAATATCTGGGGGAATGCAAAAGCGTGTAGCCATTGCCAGAGCTATTGTAAATAATCCTAAGTATCTTTTTTGTGATGAGCCTAATTCTGGATTAGATCCGCATACGGCTACGGTTATTGATAATTTAATTAAAGAGATCACAGAAGAATATAATATTACAACCATCATTAATACGCATGATATGAATTCTGTGATGGAAATTGGTGAGAAAATTATCTTCTTAAAAAAAGGACATCTTGCGTGGGAAGGAGATAAATCTCAAATTTTTAAAACAGATAATGAAGAAGTAACCAATTTTGTATATTCTTCCAACCTATTTAAAATGGTGCGTAAAGCTCAGAATGCCAAAATTTAATTCTCCCTTTTATATTTTATTTTAAGCGCTCATGTACTATTAAGTTTTTGTTTGTTGTCCTAAAGCTACAAACTCTTTTGCTGTGTATTCTTCTATAACAAGGGTATCCAGATTAAATCTTTTTTTCAACCAATCTGCTATTTTTTCATTATTCTTTTGTCGTACCACTAGTGGTATGGTATCTACCCAACCTAACTTAAATGTGGTGATGGTATCTGAACTTTTAAAGTTAGAATATACCATATTAGCATACGCAAAACCCTCCAATCCATCATACAAAGTTTTTACTTCTTCACCGAGACGATCAAAAGGAAGCGCTGCTCCTTTAAGTCGTACGATTTGCTCTTCCAGTAATTCTATTTGCGCATCCTTTCCTTGTAAATTTTCTTGATTTTTCAGATATAAGTCTTCCAAAATTCCCGATTTTACCTGAGAAGATAATTGCGCTGCGAGCGCAGAACTTTGATCAGCTCCTTGATGAACAACAAGAGACGTTAATTCTAATCCTTTTATTTTCTCTAGTTTAGTTTGCCAAGCTTGTACCTTGTTTTGAGGCACAAGATTTCCTATCAGATATAAGTCAATCTCTTTACGGTCATAATCTTCTGTAAATTTTATAACCTCAACACCCTCATAATCAACAACCTCATTAACAAAAAGTTTAACATCGTTTACAAATATTTGTTTTTGATATAATTTAACAAACAATATAATACTCGGAACAATCACGGTAATAGCTACTAGCGTAGCGATTAATGTCACTCTTTTACGTTGTTTTTGATTTGCATATTTTACCATCGGAAACCTCAAAAGCTTCACAACAACAAAAGTGGCAAGTGCTATAAATACGGCATTTATAGAAAATAGGTATAATGCTCCTCCCGCAAAAGTCCAATTTCCTACAGCGAGTCCATATCCAACTGTACACAAAGGTGGCATTAATGCCGTAGCAATAGCGACGCCAAAAATCACACTAGCGATAGTTCCTTTTTTTGTTTTAGCAACAATAAGTGCAAGACCTCCAAAAATAGCGATAAATACATCTAAAATGGTAGGATACGTTCTAGCTTCAAGTTCTGGTGTAAGCTCAGTGAGCGGTGATATTCTAAAATAAACAAAGGCAGTAAGCACACTTAAAAACACCATAATCCCTAAGTTCACAAAGGATCTCCGCAACATCACTCCATCATTTATTGCGGTAGAAAGCCCTACCCCAACAATAGGTCCCATTAATGGTGAGATAAGCATAGCGCCTATCACAACTGCGGTACTACTGACATTAAGTCCTATACTCGCAATGAAAATAGAAAAAATAAGAATCCATGCGTTATGCCCTTTAAAAGGAATGTCTTTTCTAACAGCTTCTACTGTGGCATCTCTATCGGTATCCTGACGAATATCTAGCAGTTCTGATAGGAATTTTTTAATTGTTTCCCAAAGCCCTTTAGCATTTTGCTTTACCGCTTCCTTATTTTGTTGGATCTCTTTGTCTGCTTCGTCCATATTCTTGAAACTATAGATTTGACGTACTCTTATATTATCCTAAATTACGACCAAATTTTGATTGCACCGCATTACGTATCTGTTTAATATCTTGTTCTTTAGATTTTGGCACAATCATAAGAACACCTTCTTTTTCTACGATAATATAATCTTGAAGTCCATCAACAATCACTACTTTATTACTTTCTGTTCTGATGATAGTACCCGATGTATTTGATGTAATCACTCTCGCATTTATGATTGCGTTTTCATCTTGATTTTTATCTGTTTTTTCATATAAAGAACCCCAAGTACCTAGATCATTCCAATCAAAAGTAGCAGGAACTACTTTTACATGTTTATGCTTTTCCATGATGCCATAATCAATACTAATATTTTCGGCATTAGGATACTGCGTATTGATAAATTCTTGTTCTTCGGGAGTATTGTATACATCTATTCCTTTAGCAAATAAGGCATACATTTCTGGTAAGTGTGTTTTAAACCCATTCAATACGGTTTGTGCGCTCCAGATAAACATTCCTGCGTTCCATAAGTAATCCCCACTTTTCAAAAACTGTTTTGCTGTCGTATAATCTGGTTTTTCTGTAAATCTTTTAACCGCTTTCGCGAAAGCGGTATCCGCCTGATCATAATTGATATATCCATATCCTGTATTAGGAAATGTCGGTTGAATCCCTATCGTAGTAATGACATTTTCTTCTTGCGAGGCGTCAAATGCAATTTGTAAATCATGTACAAACGCATCTTCATCTTCAATCCAGGCATCACTAGGTGCCACAATCATTACCGCATCTGGGTTTTCCTTTTCTATTTTTAAAGCAGACAACAAGATACACGGAGCCGTATTACGCATCGCCGATTCTAATACAATATTTTTTTGTGCTATCTGAGGGATTTGCTCTTTGACAAGCGCGTTATATTTACTGTTGGTAAGTACGAGTATTTGATCTTCAGGAACAAATTTTGCAAGTCTGCTGAAGGTTTTTTGCAATAACGTTTCGCCTGTTCCTAACATATCGTGAAATTGTTTAGGATATGCTTCAACACTTACTGGCCAAAAGCGAGAACCCACGCCTCCTGCCATTAATAGTGCATAATAATTCTTGTTTTTTGTACTCATGCCTTTCAATCCAATTGTTCAATTTCAGCATTAGGCTGAAATAAATACACTTTCCCCGTAGCTACCTCTACACACTCATAGCGTTTTACACGCTTGTTTCCTTTTCTGAAAATTTTACCATTGTAGATTCTGAATCTCGCCCCTGTGGGAATCTCAAAGATATAATTTTTATCAGTGGGTGGGTCGTACTTTTTGAGCGCTACAGATAAGTGCGCATCTGTGTCGCTACTTGCTTTAGGATTTTTAAAATGGCGTGCTATATAAGGTAATACTTCTTGCGGAAAAATATCAGGTCTAATAAACGGAAGCATTAATAGTTGAAAAGTATGTTTCCATTCTCTTCCGTGAGGTTTTATAAGTCGCCCATACTTTTCAAAGGCAACGAGATGTGCGATCTCGTGAATAAGCGTCATTAAAAATCGGTATTTATTCAGGCTTACATTTACGGTGATTTGATGTTGTCCGTTGGGCATCCTTCTATAATCCCCATGACGAGTGATTCGTTCATTGACAATTTTCAAATACACACCATGAGTCTTGATCAACTCAAAGGCAGGATTTGCAGCTCTTTCTGGGATGTATTTTTTAAGGGTATCTACCATGTATATTCTTTGGTAAAATAAGAATATTCTACTTTTCAAACAAGGATATACACCAATCCTTATCTAAAATTATTTTACTTTTCTTTTATTATAAATGAAATGAATTCTGTCTAATACTCAGTAAAAACTACCACCCTAATTTAAACAAAATAAGCCTACAACAAGCTATATATAAAGTATTTAATACAAAAAAGAATGTATCTTCATGCTATTATTAACTTAAAAATATTTAGTATGTTAAAGAAAACATTAAACTTAAAAGGTGTTAGAACACTTTCTAACAACGAGCAAAAAGAAATCAATGGAGGATTTTGGGGAAATTGTCAAGCTCAAATCGTTATTTGCTATGATGACAGTGACTGCCCTTGTGGTCGCACTTGTGGAGTTACTGTAGATTCGCCAACTGGACCTCTAAACGTTCCTGATGTATGTCAATTTTATTAAATAATAATCATTTTTAAAATTCAACACATGTTAAAGAAAACATTAAACCTAAAAGGAGTTAGAACACTTTCTAACAACGAGCAAAAAGAAATTAAAGGAGGATACTGGGGAGGTTGTCAAGCCCAGTTTATTGACTGCAATAGGGATAATGACTGTCCGTCTTGTAGTACAGGTTGTGGTATCTCTTTTGAAGTCAATGGGCAGGTTTTTATAGAAAAATTTTGTAGATTTTAATACAAAGTAACTTTAAATAGAAAAGGCTTCTTGGTTTTAAAATCAAGAAGCCTTTTCTAATTGTGAAATAAAATCTTCAAGTTGACTTCTATTTTTATGTGAACTCACATGAACATTACCTAAATAAATCATTCCTAAATATCCTGCCGTGCTTTTAAAAGGATACCAGAATACATCATCTACTGTGTTATTAAGACTACAACTCATTGCTCCAAAACCTTTATCTCTCAACTTTCTTCCTAACTCCTTTTCTATGGTGAGTAGATCAGAAAATCTATCAAAAAACACTTTTAGAATCCCACTCATGGTATACCAATAGACAGGGGTAGCCACAATGATATTTTGATAGTCCCCGATAACACGTCTCATTAAAGGAAGGAAATCGTCGTCCTTATTAGCGTGCTCATAGTCATAATAACTTATTTCATACTCGCTCAAATCTATAATATCACAGTCCATAAGCTGTTGTAGATCTTGAACAGCCTTTGCTGTATTTCCATCGGATCGAGAACTTCCTAAAATGATGACTGTTTTATTCAATGCGATATATGTTTAAGGTGTACTTGTAGAAACTTGTAACAACTTCCCGTTATAGAATTTATTTCCAGTCAGTGCAAAGTTGGCTAAGTAATCTGCCATTTCTTTTGCGGTTAATGGTGCTTGATAGCCTGGAAAGGCTTCTTCTAGCATTTCTGTTTGCACAGCTCCAAGGGCCACTACATTAAAGGCAACTTGTTGTTCTTTATATTCTTCGGCGAGGAGTTCGCTCCACGTGATCACAGCACCTTTACTAGAACTATAGGCAGCAAGTCCAGGAAACTTCATACTACCTTGCACACCACCCATACTACTTACGGTCACTACGTGTGCACCAGAAGTCATATATGGAAGTACCTTTCGCGTAAGCTCTGCCACGCCAAATACATTGACTTTATACACGGCTTCAAAATCTTCCATGGTGGTTTCGGCAAACGGTTTATTTAATAAGGCACCCGCATTATTAATCAATACATCAACACCTTCCCAATCACTTTCAATGAAATCAATGACTTTTTGAAAATGAGTAGCGTTTGTAATGTCAAAAGAAAAGGCGGTAATATTCTGTTTATTGAGAATTTTACACGGGGTCTCATTTCGCGAAAGCGCAAGCACCTGATGCCCTTGATTTGCTAGTATTTGAACCAATTCATAGCCTATCCCTCTGCTCGTTCCTGTAACAATAATTCTTTTCATTAGTTTTTGATTTCGTTCATTTTAATCTCCTGTGTCTTCGTATTTGCCATACGTTCTAGTCCTGGAATGAGTTTTTGTATCACCTTTTCCATAAACGGAATATCCATCTTGTCTGCTTCATCACCTACGCCATGATAGTGATTATAATTAGTGAAATCAAAAGAAGAAATAGTATGTGCTGGAATATTAAATTCTTGATAAAAAGGGTAGTTGTCACTACGCATAAAGAGGTTAAATTCTTTGGCTTTTGGTAAGAATCCTATCACGTTTTCTCCTGCGTATTCGTTAAACTTTGCAGGCATATTTGAAAGATCATATCCAGAGATATACACCAAATGATCTTTATCTTTCATAGGCACGCCGATCATTTCTATATTAAACATCACATACGGCATAATTTTTTCATCTTTAAGTCGCTTTGCTAAATGCTTTGATCCTAACAGTCCTTTTTCTTCAGCGGAGTATAATGTAAAAATAATAGTACGTTTATTGGTTTTCGCTTTCGCGAAATGATCTGCAAGCGCTAAAACAGCGGTAGTTCCTGCAGCATTATCATTAGCTCCATTTGCAATCGTATCCTCACCTACAGGTTTTCCTTTTCCTATATGATCATAATGCGCCCCGATGATAATAATCTCGTTTTTCAACACAGGATCGTTGCCTTCTACGACACCTACCACATTAAAGGCATCTTTTTCTTTTGCTATAAAGTTGTCTCTATAGGTTTCAAAATAAGGAGCTACACCAGCATTTTTAAAACGTGCTTCTATAAATTGTGCCGCAATTTCTATTTCCATACTTCCCGTATCTCTTCCTTGTAACTCATCTGCAGCTAAAAACTCAATTGTTTTCTTAACAGAAGTCATTTTATTAATGTTAGGAAACACCATTGTCATCTGATCTTTTGTAGGATCAGGCTTGGGTGTATTTGGCACTTTTACAGAAGGTGGCGGTGGAGGTGGCGGTGGAACATTAGACGTTTTTACGGGTTGTAATGCAGAACCACATGACATGAGGATGCTCAAAACACCCAAAAGGAATAGTTTTCTCATAGTGCTAAAGATAAAAAATCCCATCTGAAAAGATGGGATTTATATGGTTATGCTTTCGCGAAAGCAAAATTACGCCAGCATTAATACTGGATTTTCGATATACATTTTGAGCGTTTGTAAGAACTGTGCTCCTGTAGCACCATCTACAGTTCGGTGATCACATGCCATCGTCAACTTCATGGTATTTCCTACGACAACCTGACCGTCTTTTACAACGGGTTTTTCTACAATCGCTCCTACAGATAAAATCGCAGAATTAGGCTGATTGATAATCGAAGTAAAATCTGTAATCCCAAACATTCCAAGGTTTGAAATGGTAAAGGTACTTCCTTCCATTTCTTGAATGGTTAATTTTTTATTACGTGCTTTTCCTGCAAGTTCTTTTACCTCAGCATTAATTTGTGGTAATGATTTTTCATTTGCAAAATTAACTACAGGTACAACCAATCCATCAGGAACGGCAACCGCTACCCCAATATGTACGTGATGATTTAATTTCATCTTATCATCAAACCACTGTGAGTTTACTTGCGGATGTTGTTTTAATGCTAAGGCAGTTGCCTTAACAACAATATCGTTGAATGAAATTTTAGTATCTGGAATAGAATTGAATTGCGTTCTAAAGGCAATGGCATTGTCCATATCATACTCAACACCTAAGTAATAGTGTGGTGCTGTAAATTTGGAGGCGGCTAGACGCTTGGCAATTGTTTTGCGCATCTGACTGTTTGCCATCTCCTCAACAGATTCAATCCCAGCTGGTACAAAAGGTCGAACACCTCCTGCTGCTGGTTGATAGCCCTCTATATCTCTTTTGATGATTCTTCCACCATCTCCAGAACCGGATACCATAGCGATATCAATTCCTTTTTCTT
>NZ_CALEMI010000102.1 GCF_937910895.1 uncultured Dokdonia sp.
ATTCCAAAGATTGGAAAAAGCAAATACAAAAAGAGAATAACTGGGCACGTGTGGCTAAAAAATATAAAATGGAATGGCAAATGGTATGGAAAGATGTGACTGTTGGCTTTACCATTGCAGGTATCACAGCCGCTTTTGTACCAGATTCATTTTTTGAAACCCTATTTATTAATAGCGGTCAAGACAATACAGATTTCACTTTCTTAGAAATTCTAGAGCACATTATTGTAGGACCTGTAGCCGCTTTCCTAACGTTTATTGGATCCATGGGTAATATTCCGCTTGCGGCATTATTATTTGGCAAAGGAGTTAGTTTTGCTGGTGTGATGGCTTTTATTTTTAGTGATTTAGTCGTATTTCCTGTACTGCGTATAAATGCAAAATACTATGGTTGGAAGATGTCACTTTTTATACTATTCTTATTATTTTCAGCACTTATAGGAACAGCACTCATATTACATTACAGCTTTGATCTATTAGATATAATACCAGATCCGTCACAAGTAAAAATTCAAGAAAGTGAGTTCTTTAAAATTGATTACACCTTCTTCTTAAACATTGCCTTTTTATTGATTTCTGGATATTTAGTGTATCTAGGGTTCTTTAAAAAGAAAGATGTAGATCATCAAATGAGTGAGATGGCGCCTAAAAGCCCACTACTTGAACGTATTTTAAAATACGCTGCATTTATATGCTATATCTGGCTTGCTGGTGGACTCATTATAAAATTTATACTATAAGATTATGAAACACACCTATCACATACACGGAATGACCTGTAATGGTTGTCGTAATCATGTAGAGCAAACGCTTTCTAAAGTCAAAGGTGTGACTCATGTTGCTGTAGATTTAGAAAAAGCAGAAGCTAGTATCGAAATGGATTCCCATATCCCTATCGAGACCTTTCAAAAAGCGATGCAGGATGATGGAGGTCATTATTCTATTCACTTAAATCCTCACCTAGCCTCCCCAAAGGAGAAGAACTCAGAAGGAAAATCTAAAAGTCCCCTTCGGGGGTTGGGGGGATTTTACTGCCCAATGCATTGTGAAGGAGACAAGACCTATGAAAAACCTGGCGATTGCCCAATCTGCGGTATGGACTTAGTCCAAGAGCAACTCCCCCTTCGGGTGTCGGGGGGCTTTACCTGCCCAATGCATCCCAAAGTTGTTAAAGACGAACCGGGAGCCTGCCCTATTTGTGGGATGGATTTAGTACCTATGGAAGCAGATATCTCTGCAGAAGAGAAAACCTATAAAAAGCTTTTAAAGAAATTTTGGATTGCTGTCGTCTTTACCTTGCCTATTTTCTTAATTGCGATGAGCGAAATGATTCCGAACAATCCATTATACGAGGTGATGACTCAAAAATCATGGAACTGGATGCAGTTTGCACTGTCCATTCCTGTGGTATTCTATGCTACGTGGATGTTCTTTGAACGTGCCTATCGTAGTATAAAAACGTGGAATCTCAATATGTTTACTCTTATTGGTATTGGTGCGGGCGTAGCGTGGTTGTTTAGTGTATTTGGAATGTTGTTTCCAGACTTCTTCCCAACACAATTTAAAACCGAATCTGGTGCCGTTCACGTCTATTTTGAAGCAGCAACGGTCATCCTTACGTTGGTATTAATGGGTCAGGTGTTAGAAGCAAGAGCCCATAGTAAAACCAATTCGGCAGTAAAAGAACTATTGAAATTAGCTCCCAATAAAGCAGTGCGCGTCGTTCATGGAACGGAAGAAGAAGTTGCTATTGACCATATCCAAAAAGGAGATATCCTACGTGTAAAACCAGGTGACAAAATTCCTGTAGATGGTGTGATTACAGAAGGTCATACCACGGTTGACGAATCTATGATTTCTGGCGAACCGATTCCTGTCAATAAAACAAAAGATGACAAGGTAAGTAGCGGAACCATTAATGGCAATCAATCATTCTTAATGAAAGCCGAAAAAGTAGGCAGCGATACCTTACTTTCTCAAATCATACAGATGGTAAATGATGCGAGTCGTAGTCGTGCCCCTATTCAAAAGTTAGCCGATACGGTTTCAGGTTATTTTGTACCTGTGGTTGTTATTATCGCAGTACTAACCTTCGTTGTTTGGGCGATTTGGGGACCAGAACCAGCCTATGTATATGCGCTTGTCAATGCGATTGCTGTGTTGATTATCGCTTGTCCGTGTGCCTTAGGTTTAGCTACGCCTATGTCTGTGATGGTGGGTGTTGGTAAAGGAGCTCAAAATGGGGTGCTAATTAAGAATGCCGAGGCATTAGAAAAAATGAACAAGGTCGATACCTTAATCGTCGATAAGACCGGAACAATTACTGAAGGAAAACCAACCGTTGAAAAAATAGGTTCATTTGGAGACCGCTTTCGCGAAAGCGAACTCATCCACTTTATAGCGTCACTTAACAGTTCTAGTGAACATCCTCTTGCCGAAGCTACTGTAAAATATGGGAAGGAACAACGTATAGAAATATCAAAAACCGACAATTTTAGCGCAGTAACAGGAAAAGGAGTCGAAGGAAACGTAGCTGGTAAAAAGTTAGATCTAGGAAATGCTAAAATGATGGAATATGCCAAGGCAAAAATGACATCAGAAATGGAAGCCGAAGCCCAATCTTTTCAAAAACAAGGAAAAACCGTTTCCTATCTAGCTGTAGATGGCGAGGTGGCAGGTTATGTAGTGATTGGTGATAAAATTAAAGCGACAAGTGCCAAAGCCATCGCAGCCCTTCAAGATAAAGGTATTTCCGTCATCATGCTTACAGGAGATAATCACGATACTGCACAAGCCGTCGCTAGCGAACTTAACCTTGCCGACTTTAAAGCAGGAATGTTACCCGAAGATAAACTCAAAGAAGTTGAGAAATTACAAGAACAAGGTCACGTAGTAGCCATGGCAGGCGATGGCATTAACGATGCACCCGCCTTAGCCAAAAGTGATGTGGGTATCGCTATGGGCACAGGAACTGATGTCGCTATTGAAAGTGCGATGATTACCCTCGTAAAAGGAGATTTGCACGGCATTGTAAAAGCACGAAACCTTAGTGACAAAGTGATGCAAAATATAAAGCAAAATCTGTTTTTTGCGTTGATCTACAACACACTTGGCGTACCTATAGCAGCAGGAGTTTTATTTCCATTTTTTGGAATCCTATTATCCCCTATGATTGCGGCTTTAGCCATGAGTTTTAGCTCTGTATCAGTCATCGCCAATGCACTTAGATTACGAACAAAATCAATTGATTAACTATGAAAAAGAACATCTTATATCTCGGTATTGCAGTTAGTATAGGCCTCCTTGGTGGTTATTTATTATTCGGGAATAGCTTAGACCCAATATCGGAGAGTCACGATCATACCGAAGCTACAGATAATCAACTATGGACGTGTTCTATGCATCCCCAAGTTATGCAGCCGGAGCCAGGCGATTGTCCAATTTGTGGAATGGATTTAATTCCTGCCGAAACTAGTGCAGAAGGGCTCTCTGCCAATGAGATTAAAATGACGCAAAATGCTATGGCGCTAGCTAATATTCAGACGAGTGTTGTAGGGAGTGACCTAGTTTCAGATGAAGATGGGTTCATTTCACTATCTGGAAAAATCACTACTAATGAAGAAAACAATGCGATCCAAGCAAGTTATTTTGATGGTCGTTTGGAGCGATTGTATGTTAATTACGAAGGGCAAGAAATACGTCGAGGGCAATTATTAGCAACCATCTATGCCCCTACTCTGGTAGCGGCACAGCAAGAATTAATTACAACTGCTTCTTTAAAAGAATCTCAACCAGCCTTGTATAATGCCGTACGTAATAAGTTGAAGCTTTGGAAGCTTACCGAAAAGCAAATCAACAATATTGAAACATCAGGAAAAGTTCAGGAAAATTTCCCCATATATGCGACAGTTTCAGGAACGGTAGCTATGGTAATGGCGGCAGAAGGCGATTATGTAAAACAAGGACAACCTATTTTAAAAGTAAGTAATCTTACATCTGTTTGGGCAACATTTGATGCCTACGAAAATCAAATTTCTTTGTTTAAAGAAGGTCAAAAAATAAAGGTAACTACAAACGCATATCCAACTAAAGAATTTGATGCTGTCATTTCATTTATTGATCCTGTACTCAATGCGAATACAAGAACTGTAGCGGTAAGAGCCACACTCAGTAATAAAGAAAATATATTCAAGCCTGGCATGTTTGTTACTGGAAAAATTCAAGGTGCTTCTACTAGAGATTCATCTGAGATATTACGTATTCCTGCTAGTGCCGTTTTATGGACTGGAGAACGTTCTTTGGTGTATATTAAAACGCATCCTAATGAAGCTGTTTTTGAAATGCGAGAAATAACACTCGGCACTCGCAATGGAGACACTTATCAAGTAATTTCTGGGCTAGAAAACGGAGATGAGATTGTCACCAACGGAACATTTACAGTAGATGCCGCAGCACAACTACAAGGCAAAAAATCAATGATGAATGCCTCAGGTGGAAAAACAATGACAGGTCACGAAGGACATACAGGAATGCAGGCGACAGCCAATACAACCACGACTGCTTCAACGATGGAAATGGAATTGCCCAAAGCATTCCAAACAGCGTTTAAGTCTGTATTAGGGTCTTACTTTGACATGAAAGATGCTTTTGTTGACAGTGATGCTGATCAAGTATCCGCTTTCGCGAAAGCGGTTTCAAAAAAAATAAAAGCTATAGATGTAGTTAATTTAGGTACGATGGAGAAATCACATCTATTAAAGAGTATAGAGATGTTAGATGCCATTGCTTCCACTACAACATTAGAAAATCAAAGAACTCATTTAGTCGTGTTAAATGAACATATAGTCGCCTTAGCAATGCATATCAAATCACCTTCAGAAACTTTATATGTTCAAAAATGTCCTATGGCGAATAGCAATAAAGGGGCTATTTGGTTAAGTACTGAAAAAGAAATTAAAAATCCGTACTACGGAGATACGATGTTGACTTGTGGAAGTGTGATTGAAGAGATAAAATAGCTTATTTCTTGGATTTCATAGAATTAATAACCCATACATGCGGAAATGTAATGGTCGCTAAAAAGGCAAAAAAGATCGCATTAAAAAGATATAAGTCATCTCTGAGATAGAAATATAATGAGAATACACCTGTAATAGAAAGTAACCAATAGACAAAAGAAGATTTTAGGTATTTAACAACAGAGGCAAATGATGTATTCCCATAAAGAAAACGAATTTGACCTGAAAGTGAAGGAATAGCATGCCATATCACAAAGTATATGGCAAAAGACCAAAGCAGATTTGCCATTTTAAATAATGCAATAAACACCAAGATATAGACAAACTCTTCTATATAAGACACCTCCTTGTTCTTATTTTTATACACTACCAAAGAAAAAATCAATGTACTGATCCCTAATAATCCTATGCCTATTAAAAAAAAGGAATCAGGTAAGTCATAAGAAGTGATCTCATAAATAATGGTGGAAGTAGCCTCAGCGTTAAAGTAAAAGATTAAAAATAAGATGAGCATTCCGTACGTTGTAAAAAAATAAGTCAATAATCGCGTGCCCATTGTAAACTTATCGTGTAAATGCTCTTCGCCAAAATGAAAACCGCTGATGACGACAAAAACGAATAAAGCGAGTACAGGCAGTATATAAAAAAGCACTCCTACGCATAGCACAAATGCAACATAGGTTACTAAAATTTTATATGAACTCGTCGTACCAGTCGATCCCCGCCTAGTAAGAAGCTTAATATCATTCGCCCCATGAAGCAACCCTAACGTAAGTATAGAAACATACGCGAGAACGTTTTCTGCCTCACTATCAAACTGAATGGTAAGCCATAATAGAAAAAAAGTGATTACGATTTTATAATTCTTCACACCCTAAATATAAATATTTCATAAATATAGCATTGTTTTGTTTAATATTTACTATTTTTAGTTAAACAAAAAAAAACAATAACTATGAATTTTTTAACACTACCAACATTTTTAGACAAAATCGCCTCTGACGATTATGTGGCGTTTACATTTTTTGTAGGTGCGATGGCCATGATGGCTGCTTCTGCTTTTTTCTTTTTATCAATGAGTAGTTTTGATAGAAAATGGAAAACCTCGATTCTCGTATCGGGGTTAATTACGTTTATTGCTGCTGTACATTATTGGTACATGCGTGATTACTGGCAATTAAATACCGAATCACCTACCTTCTTCCGTTATGTAGACTGGATTCTTACCGTACCATTGATGTGCGTAGAGTTCTATCTCATTTTAAAAGTAGCAGGGGCTAAAAAATCACTTATGTGGAGACTGATCTTTCTTTCTGTAGTGATGCTTGTGACTGGATATCTAGGTGAGACTGTGTATCGTGACTCTGCGGCTCTGTGGGGATTCATCTCTGGGGTAGCTTATTTTATTATTGTTTACGAGATCTGGCTTGGAAGTGCCAAGAAAATTGCTGTAAAAGCGGGAGGTGCTGTATTAAGTGCACACAAAACTTTATGCTGGTTTGTCCTTGTAGGATGGGCTATTTATCCTATTGGATACATGGCTGGAACACCAGGATGGTATGAAGGGGTCTTTGGAGGTCTTTCTCTTGATGTAGTTTACAATATAGGAGATGCGATCAACAAAATTGGTTTTGGTCTTGTTGTGTATAACCTTGCTGTTATAGCAACTGAGAAAAAACAACTGGAAGCGTAATTTCCGATTGTACTAAAAAGTAAAGAAGGCTGTCTAAATAGTTTTAGACAGCCTTCTTTTTTACAGATAAAAGAAGAATTCATTAGTATATCATAAAGTATTTTTAAGAATGCTTCATATAAACCGTTTTTCGATTCACAAATTCCATGATGCCGTCTTTTGCTAATTCACGTCCGTATCCTGAATTCTTAGTACCTCCAAAAGGTAGTCTAGGATCAGATTTCACTAATTCGTTAATAAAATAGGCGCCATCGCTTACCGTGTCAGCATATTCTAATGCTTTTTTTACATCTTTAGTGCATACCGTAACTCCAAGCCCATATTTGGAATTTTCAGAGAGTTCAAAGGCATGATCTATATCTTTGGCTTTAATCATAGCAGCCAAAGGCCCGAAAGTCTCTTGATCGAAAGCAGCCATTCCTGGTAAAACATCTCCTAAAATGGTTGGTTCGTGATAGCATCCATTTTGATTTCCTCCTAATAACAATGTAGCACCTTGCTTAACAGATTTTCTTACTTGTTCATTCAACTGATCTGCAAGATCACGTCTAGCGAGGGGTCCAATCTTAGTAGTATCGCTCATTGGATCACCAGATTCCATCTTTTTTACAGCTTCTATAAATTTTATCACAAACTCGTCGTAGATACTTTCCATTAGGATAAAGCGCTTTGCAGCAATACAACTTTGTCCGCAATTGAGCATACGCGCAGTTACTGCTACTGTAACGCTCTTATCAATATCTGCATCTTCCCAAACGATAAAAGCATTGTTTCCTCCAAGTTCTAATACTGTTTTTTTGATATGACGACCAGCAATTTCTGCTACGGCAGAGCCCGCTTTTTCACTTCCAGTGAGTGTTACTGCTTTTACAGCATCATTGGAAATGATGAGCTCTGTTTGATCGTGATGAACAACTAAATTTTGAAAAACATAAGGCGGATATCCAGCTTTGGTAAATACTTCTTCAATTTGTTGCGCACAACCAAATACGTTTGGAGCGTGCTTTAACAATCCGGTATTACCCGAAGTCAACGTTGGTGCTGCATACCTAAAAACTTGCCAAAACGGAAAATTCCAGGGCATAATGGCTAAAACTCCTCCTATAGGGTCGTGTCGCACAAAGCTTTTATCAGCTTCAGTAGCAATGGTTTCGTCTTCAAGAAATCCTACAGCATTCTCAGCATAGTAATCACAGACCCAAGCACATTTATTTACTTCAGACCTAGACTCCGAAATGGGCTTCCCCATTTCTAAAGTGATCATTTTAGCATATTCTTCCACATTGTCCCGCAATACTTGTCCCGCTTTCTTTATAAGGTTGCAGCGTTCGGCAAGAGGTACTTTTCGCCAAGATTCAAAAGCTACTTGGCTTTTATGTAGTTTTTCAGTTAATGCCTCTTTAGTGAGCGCTGTATATACTCCCACTTGCTCTCCATTATAAGGGTTATTACTTTTAAATTCCATGGTTACGTATAAAATGTATTAATGTTGTTCAACAGGTTCATTCCAATAATCTACTAAAACTTCCCAAGCTATTTGACCATCGGGCATTAAACGATCACGAAGTTCCTGCTGTTTTTGTTTTGTTTTATTTCCAGCCATACTGCTCACGAGTGAATCTACCACTGCATCTTGCCATCTGTATCCATTATTTTCTACAGGAACTGGTTCCCAAGTATTAACAGGGATAACTGGCTGTTGAGTTGTACTGTAATTTATAAGAATATTTTCTTCAGCAAAATTATCGAAAGTTCTTTCTATAGTTACATTGGGCCAGAGCACTTTCATAACTAAATTTTCTGGTTGATATACTGAAGTATATAAGGTTCCAAATCCTTCTGTAAATTTTGTATTATACAAGGGATAATGTAAAAATGCCTTTGCTAACTCAGTAGCACTGATATTTTTAGATTTCAAATAGTCTTTAAGAAAGTTATATCGCTTTATCGTTTGATTAAATTGAGCATTTTCTTCCCAATCTACGGTTCCTTGGTGATTTGTAGCGAAGGCGTCATTAGTAACCAGTGGTTTTTTATCTGGAGCTAACATAACTGTTTTTGAAGCTCCCGTCTTGTCAACTACCGTTACATTGTATGACATGTGTGATGGAATACTTTTTAATACTTTTACTGCTTCGGCAGTATTTGTACAAAACTCTAGAACATATCTTAAAATAAAAGGAATTCCAAATCCATAACCTACTTCTTTACGACCTCCAAATGTAAGGGAAACACAAAGCCCTGCTTCATTCATACCATCTACGATACCAATTAAACAATCCGAAATACCCATTACTTTGTTACTATTCCATTTGCTTAGTAATATGGTACCTTCCAATAAATCTGGGTGGTAATCATAATTACGAACTAGTTGAATTTCGTCTGCTTTGATAACTGCTTGTGCGCAAGCACTAATATACGCTGGAGGTTGAAATCCTGTTAGAAAGCGAGCTATAGCGGGATCGGCATTGGTCAGTGTACATAAATGTTCATAGGTAGACCACATTTTAGGCATGTATTTTTTAAGAGCATCTTGTGAAGCCTTTAAGTTGGGCGTACTCACTGTTTCTTTTGACAAAAACCAAGTTTGATAGCCTGACCAATAGGCATCAAATAATCCTTTCCATTTTGCTCCTGCTATAGTTGGTTCAGAGACCGTACTAAAATTTAATTGCATAGTTTGTTTTAAAAATTAAGCCCATAAAAAATTATGGGCAATTTGAAAGATACTTTGATGTAACTATCGTTCCTATTTTATCATTTAGTTAGGCTACCTGTAAGCACTACCTGTTCTCTTTTATCCTCTACTATTTGAGAGGTATATTTTCCACGAATAGCATTTATCCAATTTTTTGCACGTGCGTTGAGTTTAAAATCATTGGTCATCATACGACCTCTTGATACTAAAATCCCCATATCTGCTCCTTCATATAAATAATCTCCTTCTTTGGCAATGTGTAGAAAAAATGCTTCGTTTTCGGTCTCTACAGCTCTTCTATGTGTATCCATTCTGTCATATTGGATGTGTCCATTATCAAACATTTTATAAATTCCTGATTTTGGAGCCTCAGAAACGTACTCAATAGTGTCTTCAGTGTGCTTGATAATTAATTGACTCCAACCATCTATGTTTTCTTGTTTTGCCCATCGTTCATTTAATTCTTTGATGTTTAGCTCATAATCTACACCCATCCATTCTAAAATATGGAATACAAAAAGCGGTGCATCAGCTAAGGCAAAAACAGCATGATTTGTAATGGAACTAGCGCCCGTCACCCTTGGATTTAACTCACCTAAATATATTTCACCATTATCTTGATCGATTAGGAAATCTAATTCAAAATAGCCTTTATAGCCTTCTTTTCTTAGTTGATCACCAAAAAGCTGTGTATACTTTGTTGCTTTTTCACGAATTTCAGGAGTAAATGCATTAGGATAGATTTCGTTTCCACACCATCCACCTTTATAAGGAGTCATTTCTTTGAATCCAACAAGTTCGGTCATTAAAGGAGCAACAATAGTACCGTGTCTAGTTACACAAGCCTCAATTGCAGAACCTCTACAATTGATCCGTTTCATTATTTTTACTTCTTTTTCCTTGACGATTTCTTCTTCATATTTTTTAAATTCTTCTTCATTCGTAATAAAGAACGTGGTATGTCCAGAATCACCAAATGGTGTTTGAATCACTAAATCTTTACCTAAAGCCTTAGATACTTTATCCAAATGTGCATAATCTTTAACTGACGATAATACATAAGGAACACATGGTACACCTGCTTTTTCAGCAATTCGATTTGTATTCACTTTATTATCCATTAGGGTTCTCATTTTCGCAGGAGGAAACATGATTTCTAACCCTAATTTTTTAGCAAGTTTTTCTGTTTTTTCGTCAAACATCAAAAACATAGCTTTCCCTGCTGAACGTCCTTTTTTTCTAAGGTTTAAATATGCTTGAACCTCTGGGTGTTGGAGGAGATAATTATTAATGTCTTCAATACTTGTAAATTCATCATGTGGGATTTCTTCTGTAGGTGAAAAAACATTAGGATGAAGGCCATCAAAACATTCAATATGACATATAAACTTAAAGCCCTTTATCCATTCATCAGCGCCTAGCATATTGAAATTTGTTGCACTAATAAAATAGAGAGGTGTTTCATTTTTATAAAAGTATCGTCTTATATCAGGGACACCATTAAGAATTTCGATTGCCTTTCCCTTTTTTACAGGTGTTGTTTTTTTGCTAACAGGTTTTGTCGTTTTTTTTATGCTTGTCGTTTTTTTAGTTGCCATATAAAATATCTTTCAATGTTTAAATTAATTATTTTTATTTTTTTCCAATAGACATACCACCTATAGAGGTGATGATTTTATGCCTATCTAGTATTTTTTCTTTGAATACTCTTAAACCCAAATCAGAGCGATAGCCGTGAATTTCACTTACATCTAGCACCGTCATAAAATTGATAATTTCTTCGCTAACTACTTGTCCTGGAACTAATACTGGAAAACCTGGTGGGTAAGGAATTACAAAGGTAGATGCTACTAGTTTTCTTCCTGTATCCATAACTGACAAACAGTCATTTAGGGGAACATACTCATAATTTTCTTCATCATACGCCAGAAAATAAGCTTCTCTTAAATTACCTCCTGGAACGCCAGGGACAGCCTGAAATGAATGATGGAAATAACTAAAATCTGGTAATGGAGGTACCTCTTTTGTTAGAGAATATATTCTTTTATCCCGAATCTCTCGTTCTTTATCATTCAAGGATTTAAGCTCATCATCTAATTCATCTGAAATTTTTAAAAGGGCATTGATAAGGTATGTGATGCTTCCTCTAGTGGTTCCGATATTCGTCATGAACAATACCGTATTTCGAGACGTTTTATTGATTTGAATATTGAATTTGTCCATCAGATACTTATTCTTAAACGTATCTCCATCAACTCCTGTTTTACCTATATATAAGGTTATTTTGGTTGGGTCTAGTACAAATTCATCTTTCTCCCAAGCTTCATCCATTCTGTTCCAACCTTCATTTTTGGTGTAATATTCATTTAAGCCTGTTTGACGAAATTCGTTTGGAATAAAATCACTTACAGTCAATACATCAAAGTATTTACTCAGTTGTGGATTGTCATTTATCTTGGCACGAAGCACCATTGCCATTTCGATACTCTTTTCGACTAATTCAAATCCTTCTAATTGTACTTGTCGTCTACCTACATCTAAAGATGCCAACATTTGGTAATTTGGTGATGTGGATGTATGAGTCATATAAGCTTCCAGAAATGTATTTTCTGTTTTTCTTCGGAAATCTTCATCCCAAATATGAATCATAGAACCTTGTCTAAAACTACTCAACGTCTTATGCGTACTTTGTGTAGCATAGACTCGTATCCTAACTTTATCAGGATCTGGCAATACTGAATGCTCATCATTACCTAATCCCTTTTTGTATTCGTTATATTGCTTTCTATAATTGGCACTTGTATATTTTTCATGCATTTTTTTTGCAGTAAACATACCTGTACGCTGCTTATAATTGTATGCAAATCCTGCAAAAGCAAACCAAGCTTCATCCCATAAAAATATCATGTCAGGCTTTATGGCAAGTACTTCTTCCATCACACGTTCTACATTATACACAAGCCCATCAAAAGTACAGTTGGTTAAAAGCAACATTTTTACATTGTCTAGTCTTCCTGCCTCTTTAAGTTTTAGCAACTTTGCTTTAATTTGTGCTAAAGGAACAGCTCCATACATAGAATATTCTTCAATGGGATAAGAATCTAGATAAACAGGATATGCGCCTGCCAAAACCAATCCATAGTGATGTGATTTATGACAATCTCGATCAACAAGAACTACATCTTCAGGTTTAACTAAAGCTTGCATCACAATTTTATTCGCTGTAGATGTTCCGTTAGTTACAAAAAATGTATTTAAAGAACCATACGCATCTCGAGCTAACTCTTGTGCTTTTTTAATAGATCCTTTAGGTTGCAGTAAAGAATCTAAACCTCCTGTGGTAGCTGATGTTTCTGCCAGAAACATATTACGTCCATAGAAATCTCCAAAATCGTTTATCCATCTTGATTTAAATACTGAATTTCCACGTGATATTGGCATTGCATGAAAAACGCCTGTTGGCTTTTGACTGTATTCAACCAAAGCAGAAAAGAAAGGTGTATGGTATCTCTCCATGATTCCTTGCATGATTGTAAGATGCAACTCTTGTATGTCTTCTGTTTGATAGAATATACGTCTAAAACCTTTTAACGTGGTATCTTTCAAGTGTCCTAAAGAAGTATCTGTCACATAATACACATCCAATTCAGATCTGAATTGTTTTATAAGTGTACCCATCAAAGGACCAAGTACTGTTTCAGATTTTGATGAAAAATTAAGGTTAGTTACTTTTTCAATATAAGGTTTGATCACTGGTGAAATTCCCTTTGAATAATAGGGAGGTGCATAACGAACGACAACAGCTTGAATGTTATAGTTAAAAAGTAACGCAATCATCGCATCCTGAAAAGATGTACGAACAACAACGCCATAGGTGAATTTATCATTTGAAGATCGAAGCAATCGTAAACTGTTATTGAGTTTGATTTCTTCTTCTTCTGATATATCGTCTACAAACAGTACTTCAAAGTGATTTTTTCTGGCACCATCATATTGTTCTTCACTTAATAACTCACTATTGTTTTCTTGTTGCGTAATAGATTCAAGGTTGCTTCTATAACTATCGCCTACCAATTGTTTGGTCGTTTCTGCTACCAAATGTGATAAAGAAGCATATTCTTCACTAAAGAAAGCATTTTCAAGCTTTTGCAGGCGTTCTTTTCCAGGAGATGCAAAAAAGCATTCTACCCCTTTCAAGTCTTTTATTAACTGCTTGACATCTCGTTTATGTACTTTTTCATTTTCAGAATCTTTGTGACAACGTGTCAATTCAGAAGTTTTAATTTTTAGCTTATTCCAAAAATCAACACGAAGTTGTCCAATATTATAATAAGGTGCACTTTTTGTTTTGTTTGTAGTCACGTTTTAGTTTTTTGAATGCAAGGCTAGTTTGTTTCCTTGTGAATCTATAAAAATGGCAAAATAGCCAGCGTCTTCACTAATGAAGGTTTTTTGCATCACTATTCGTCCGCCAGCTTCTTCTATTTTGTTGAGTACATCGTTAAGATCATTGCCTCCATTTAAATAGATCAGAGGTCCTTTATCGGAGGGGATTGAGCCTGGGCCAGCTATAACCGCTCCTCCTATTCCTGATTTCACAGGAAAATAAGCCGTTGCATTCACGTCGGTTACATTTTGTATCATTTCAATACCAAAAATGTGATTGTAGAAATAAACTGCTTGATTAAAATCAATTGCTGGTATTTCAAACCAACTTACATAATCTTTAATTGCTAATGGTTTATTGTTTTTATTCATTGGAATTCCACCCATAGTTTCTGTTTTAAATTACACCATCCCCTTTATAGTGAATGGGCGAGACTTTTTGCTCTAATTCGTTTTCTTTGATTTTTAATTCTGTAATTTTATCAAGCCTTGAAGGTTTTATTAATGGACCTAAAGAATCTAGATAAGGTGTAGGGATATTAGGTTGATAGATTCCAAAATGACTTGATTTAAGATGATCTCTAAAACTTTTGAGAGGTTGTCCTAGACGAAGAATTCCTAGTTCACGACTTCTTTTGGCTCTTTCTATATTTAGTTCAAGGGGTATGATTTCCTCAGTGCCTTCTGATTGGTGTAGGATTCGTCCATCGGGTCCGCAAACTATAGATCGACCACATCCTCCTGTATCCAACCCATTTACATCAAAGAAATAACATTGATTTACGGAAGCCATAGCTCTAACAATTGATAATTCAATCTCACGATCAATCGTCCCTGACATCGTAGGGTGCATAATAACCTCTGCTCCCATAGTAGTTAATGTTCTAATGGTTTCGGGAAACCACATGTCATAACAAATAGAAACTCCAAATCTTGCAACATTAGGCACATCAAATACACAGTAATCTTGCCCTGGTGTTACTCCAGTTTCATACGGGTAAAAAGGAAACATTTTGCGGTAACGCGTTACGATTTTCCCTTTAGGATCAATTACGGTTGCTGTATTGTAAATTTTACCTTCGCTTTTTTCAAATATAGAACCAGGAAGTAACCAGATTCCATATTCTTTCGCTTTAGCTTGCATTTCTGATTCAAACTTATTTGGAATTGGTTGTGCGGTGTGGGTCAAAGGACCAAAGGCACAAAGTTCACTAAACATAATCATTTCTATCCACGGATAGAGATTCATGGTAATATCAATTTTTAGTTTCATCATTTCCACGTTGGAAGCGACGGCTGATACTTTCATTTGTATTCCTGCAATTGCGAATGGTTTCATATATTATGTATAGCTTTTTTTATTTCGGTTTCCAAAATGGATAACCCTTTTTCTAATTGGTTTTCGGTAATGACTAAAGGTGATAAAATTCGTAACGTATTTTTATAAGTACCTGCACTTAAAATGATCAATCCATTTTCTGCGCATCCTTTCACAATTTGAGGACATATTTCTGAATTAGGCTGTGTGGGATCTCCGTTTCTAACAAATTCGATAGCTACCATAGCGCCTACGCCTCTTACGTCTCCAATCTCAGGATGTTGCCTCTTTAAATGCAGTAATCTATTCATCATGATATTCCCTATGATGACTGCTTTTTCATTCAAGTTAATTTCCTTCATATACTTGATGGTGGCAGATGCGGCAACACAACAAATAGGACTTCCAATATAAGTGCCACCTATAGAACCTATAGCCGCAGCGTCCATGACTTCTGCCCTACCAACTACAGCTGCAATAGGTAGACCTGATCCCATAGATTTAGCATAGGTACTAATATCTGGTTGCACCCCATAGTGTTGCCAACTCGCCCAATGCCCCGTACGACAAAAACCACTCTGCACTTCATCCATAATAAGCATAATACCATGTTTATCGCAAAAGAATCTTAATCCTTCTAGGTATTTTTGAGGTATTGGGTTAAACCCGCCTTCGCCTTGTATGGGCTCTATGATGACAGCCGCAACGCTCTTTACATCTACCAAATTGAGGGCACTTTCGTTGAGTCTTTTTAATTCGTCTTCCACAAATTGATCCATGTCTCGTGTACCACGATATCTGTAAAAATTAGGAAAGGGAAGTCGGTATACTTCTGGTGCAAAAGGACCACAATCAGGTTTGTAGTTTATTTTACTTGTTAAGGTCATTGCCATCATCGTACGTCCGTGATAGGCTCCTGTATAACAAAGTACAGCAGGTCTTTTGGTAGCTTGACGCGCAATTTTTATAGCATTCTCCACCGCTTCAGCTCCAGTACTTACGAGCATTACTTTTGTTTTTTCACCATGTGGCAAAATCTCAGCCAGCTCTTCACAAAGCTGTATATAAGGTTCATACGTTACTACATTAAAACTGGTATGCAAATATTTTCCTGCTTGTTCACGTATTGCTGCTACCACAGGCTCTGGACAATGTCCTGCATTCACTACGCCAATACCTCCTGCAAAATCAATAAGTTCTCGACCATCTACATCAGTAATAATAGCTCCTTTGGCGTCTTGTACAGTAGCTGTATTGAATACGCCTACTCCGTTGGCAACACACTCCTTTCTTCGATCTAAGAGTTCTTGCGATTTAGTTAATTTTTCAATCATTTTTTTAAATCTCTATTTTTTTAAGTGTTTTAAATACTATGGTTTAGAGTCGTTTCCATAGTATTAAATAGTATTTTATCAATCAGATCTGCAGTAAATGAAAGCTTAGAAATCAAAAAAAAAGGAAAAAAAATATATAAATCTACTTCTGTTAGAATTATTGATTTAAAAGACATTGATAGAGATGGTTCAGTGCCAGATCACAA
>NZ_CALEMI010000103.1 GCF_937910895.1 uncultured Dokdonia sp.
CAAACAAAACAATAATATTTAAACTGTACATAACAGCTGGCCCAAAATACATTCTTACCTTAGAAACGTCTTCACTGATCCGATTCATTAAATCTCCAGTTCTATTTTTATTATAGAAGTTGACAGATAGTTGTTGGTATTGTTGGTAGATTTCATTTTTTAAATCAAATTCAATCAATCTTGAATTTACAATGATCATTTGTCGCATTAAAAATCGCTCCGTATACAGGATCTTCTTTGATGATACGTTCTAGGATATTCTGGCTGTCATATACAATAGCTCTTGTGTCTGCATTTACAATAGAGAAAGAACGTCCACCATAGGCATGGATGATATCAATATCTCCATCACCATCGGTATCACCTGTAGCAGTAGTAACGTTTAGTCTTCCTAGATTTTCATCTATTTGGATGATATCTGCATTTGGATATGCCGTTGGATCTAGCGTAAGATCATTAGTGCGTGATTCTTCACTAAATCCATCATAATCTCTTGCATCACCTTCGTTGGCAATTACAAGATAATTGGTTCCATTTACGGTATAGTTGGCAATAGCATCTGGTTGATACATTCCTACAATATTCCACGTAGACATAAATACGAAGTCGAGTCTATTTGATACATCTAGTGCATTTTCTTCTAAAGAATGATCTTTAACTCCCCAAGATTCAACGGCAGTAATACTAGGAATGGTAAGATCTATAATTGCATAGGCATTATTTTCTTGTAATGATACATAGGCAATAGCACTGTTTTCTGTCACTGTAATAAACTCAGGTTCTAAATCCTGAGAGACCGAAGCACCAGGTCCAAAAATACGAACCCCTGCGGCTTCAAGCATAGCTTGATCTGCATCAAAGGCATTAAAGGTAAGAGATGTTACATTAGCCTGTTCTAGTGTTTCAATTCCTCCAGAAACATCAATGACACTTATAGAACCCTCAGGGTCTATGGTGTAGTCATCGTTTGGTTCTCCTTCATTAGCGACAAGTACAGTAGTACCATCTGGCGTAAATATGACCATATCTGGAAGGGATCCTACTTCTACGTTACTTAAAACATTTCCATCGGTATCTATAAATACGACTTGACCATTCCCTTGGTCAGCAGCTTTTACGGCGACTGCAACAGCGCCATTAAAAGCATTTACACTCGTTACTTCGGCTCCAAAGGGACTCATGTCTACAGAAGATATAACACTCATAGTTAAGGGATCACTAAAATCAAGAACTTCTACAGTAGCATTTTCTGCATTAGAAACAAAAAGTCTGTTTGATGCAGCATCGTGCGTTACAATCTCTGCACCTGCGATTTCTAAACTAGTCTCAAAAGCCATTCCTAATACATTGGTAGCCGTAGGTGCTTGTAATTCATTATCTATTACATATACGGTGTGATTCAAATTATCACCTTCTTCGGCACCTGTTAGATTTTCTAAAGCAATAGCGACAAGATAATCTTGATTACCATTAGCATTATCAGTAAGTGTAATGGTCACATTTTGAGTAGTTGATCCACCTGTCGTAAATGATAGCGTAGGAGTATCTAGTGTAAAAGAACTTCCTAAATCATTTGTATAGATTACTACAACATCTACAGTAGCATCTGCAGGTTCTGAGATAGATACTGCTATAGTCGCCACACCGTTATCTTCAGAAACTTCTGTTAACGTTGTATCAAAAGAGATAAGGATAGGAGCGACTGTACTATACGTTCCAATAGGAAAAGGAGTAGTCGCAGTTATATTGTCTGATGCTCCATCGAGTTCATCAACACCACTAAAGCTCCAGTTATCTAGCATAAATGTAGATCCGTCTGCTGTCGTACCACTTATGCGATACGCCCATCCGTCTTGATATTCCCAATCTTCACCATTTCCGTCTACATTAATATCTCCAAAAACATCAATTACCATCCCGTTATTAAACAACTCTATAGCATCGTCTCCATTAATATTTGCAGCACCGTCAATAAAGCTAGGATCAAATCCAAAAAAAGTATTGAAGTTGGGCTGCTCACTAGCAATGTATATAAAGTCACCCATCGTGGCACTTCCAGATAAGAAAAATTCTTCTCCATCAGAACCATCGCCATTATTTGCTGATCCTATCGCGTACGTAGAAAGGTCTGCGATGTCATTTAAGACATAAAGCTCTACTGCTTTTGGAGTACCTCCAGTCAAAGTAGCATCTACGACACCTGTAATTAATAAATCTTGCGCTTTCGCGAAAAAAGATACACTTAGTAAGAGTATCAAAATGTAGTATTTTTTCATAACTAGTTTTAATGAATTAGTTTCCCTAAAAATACTAGGTTGACTACGCAATCATTTGAACTTAACGTTACGAAAGTTTTACGCTTTGCAGGGTAAAAAGGTAGATTTTACATTTCTGAAATACTTAGATAAGATGGTGGTAATATGGAGCAGAAAGGGGGTGTTTTTTTGCTAGCGATGATACTTTTTTCTCATAGAATCTACCGATTGTTGGATGATTGTTTTTAGAATTTCAAGATCAACATCGGAGAGTTTATTTATATATAGGCAGGCTTTGCTGGTTTTATGTTTTCCGAGTTTTTCGAGAAGAGATTTAAACTGGGAAAACCCTGGCATGATATACAGACTTATATTTTGTTTACGAGGGGAAAAGCCTACAATAGGCCAATCTCCTTCGCGACCACTAGCATATATATAATGATAGCTATCAAATCCTATGATACTACCACCCCACATTTTTGGATCTACACCTGTAATTTTGGTCATCATCTCTAGAATGGTAAAACTATCTGCTCGTCTTACAGGATGCTCCACAGCGTTTAAAAAATCTTTGACAGAAGCATCATTTACTTTGGTTTTTGGTTCGCTCATGAGTCTTAAAGTTTATGAGTTTTAGAGGTTATATGTTTAAGTGTTTAAGTGTTTAAGAGTTGAGGAGTTTATGTGTTGAGGTATTTAAAGGTGACAGTATCCAAATTTTGTGTAAATAGAATTTCAGCGGATTTATCTTTTTAGAGTTGAATCCGTTTTTCAAATATAGTTAAGAATTAATTACATATTAATCTCTAATAATTAATCGGCTGTGCCCGCTTCTTTGTTACTTGCATTAATGCTAGAGCTACAGATTTTTTGAAAGTGTCGTTTGTTGGGAATGTCATTTTATTTTTGACAGTACGCAACACCTTTCATCCTGATTCTCTTTATCTATCAAAGGATCAACTCTTTAATCTTATCCGCATAGCTGCGGCTTACTTTTACTTTTTCATCATTTTTGAGAATGAGTAAATAGCTTTTTCCGTATTTAGAAACTTCTTTAACGGCAGGTAAACTTACAATACTACTCCGATGAATCCGTAAAAACTGTTTTGGATTTAGTTTTTCTTCTAGCTGACTAATGCCGCGATTACTGATGTACGTGTCTTTGGCGTCATAGATTTTAGAGTAATCGCCGTAGGCTTCTATGTAGTAAATATCTTCGGTGGCGAGGGTGACGTATTTGGTGCCTTTTTCTACAATAATTCGATCAGGATAGGTAGTCTTGGACATAATATGCTGATCGGCAAGCGGGAGGATTTGTTTAGGAGAACTGTCTTTCAGTTTTGAAATTGCCTTGTCAAAACGCTCTCTGGTATAGGGTTTTAACAGATAATCTACAGCATGAACTTCAAAGGCTTGTAAGGCATATTTATCATAGGCGGTGCTAAAAATAATCGTCGGTAATTCTTCCAGATGTTCGAGGACGTCAAAACCTGTGAGTCCTGGCATTTGGATGTCCATAAATACCAAATCCGGACGGAACTCATTAATAATCTTAATCGCATCGACGCCATTATTGGCTTCGCCTACAAGGATGAGTTCTTTGTGATTGTCTAGATATTCTTTGATCAGCGCACGACCTGATTTTTCATCATCTACTATGACTACTTTTTTCATAATTCAAATTGCACTTTGAGTCCGTTGGGAAGGTTATCAGTGACTTGTAAGGTAGATTGATACATTTTTTGAAGTCGTTTTTGTGTGTTGCTTAATCCAACACCTAGATTAAATATCGCTTCTTTGTCTTCAACACCAATGCCTGTATCGCTGATTTCAAAAAGGAGTTTACCTTCTTTCTCTTGAATGATAATATCAATACGACCGCCTTTGACCAGCGGGGAGATTCCGTGTTTTACGGAGTTTTCAACCAAAGGCTGTAAGATCATTGGTGGGATTTTTCGCGAAAGCAAACCATCACTCACCGTTATATTGATAGAAAGGCGATCTTCAAAACGTTTTTGCTCCAACTTTAAGTACTTATTGACAAATTCCAATTCTTCGGCAAGCGTGACATAGTCTTCCCGACTGGCTTTTAACTGGTATCTAAAAAGATCGGAAAGCTCTGCAATCATCTCACGGGTTTCTTCCATTTCCTTAGGGACGCTGGCATTTATGGTATTGAATACATTATACAGAAAGTGCGGATTCAACTGTGCTTTAATAGCGCTTAATTCACTTTTGAGTGCAGAGTTTTTAAGTTCAATCTCATAGTGTAATCGACGTTGATTGATGATGTAATGTTCATACGCATGAAATAGCGAAAATTGAATTAGGTAAAAAAGCGCAGGAATATAAATATCCCAAACTTGTGCGTTGCCCGAAAGGTGACCATAGCCAAGATAATCACACGTTAGATAAAATAATTTCCAAGCAAAAAGAATAAAAAAAGGAAGTCCTAAAAAGTGGAGGAGGAGTCTATATTTGAGTGGTGCACTTCTAAATACACGGAATATAAAAAACCAGACAATCGTTGTCGCCACAAACATAAACGTGTATTGAAGACCTTCTGTAAAATACCATTCTTCCAAATCCCATATTGTATCATTGGGATCATTCTGACCTCCACGATTAAAGTAGAGCGTCACGTGATAGCAGAAAGAAAGGACAAGATAGACACTTACAACGGCTAAAACCTCTTTAATACGTATGTTGAATATGCTTTTTTTCATCTGTTAGTTTTTATCAAAAACCCACCATAATTCTTTGTCAGACGGATCGTAGCTCAATTTAATAATTCCTTTGTTAGTTTTAATAAGATAGTTACCTGTTATTTCAAGATCTTTTCCGTTTTGCCATGCAGATACCGCTCCATCACGATAATAAAAAATCACATCGTTAGAAAATTCGATACTTGCATTATATCCCGTTTTTGCATCATTTGCAAAATAACGTGCACGTGTCATAGACAGCCCATTACTCATCATTGTTGACCTTCCGTAGGTTTCTCCTTTTTTCGTACGTCCATACGTTTCTCCTTTTTTCGCACGTCCGTAGGTGTATGTTGTGTCAGGATTATAATCGATATCTGTTTCTCCTAAAGAAAGCGTTCCACTTGAGATTTCGTACACATCAGGTTCGTCATTCCAAGTGGTAAATACAAATAAGGTAATCGGCATTTGTACTTCATATACTTTAATCGTTTCCAATTCTGAAGGACTTAACACTGTATTCCCATCCGCATCTTGTGCGATAAAACCAACTCCTGGCGGATAACTGATTTCTTTTTGGTTATCTAGTTTAATTTTTAAATAACTCGTTTCTGTTGCGTTTGCTGTAAAGACGATACACAAAACTGCTATAAGGAATGAAATTTTCTTTTTCATGATTTTTATTTTTTGATTTCGGTCAAAATTAGAACGATTTCACTCCATTCCAATACAACTTTCGATGAGTCGCCCTATAGACCGTCCAATGGTCCGTTGCCCACTCATCGGGCTATGGTGCGTCTCGTCGGTTCTTTATTTAGTAAGGAAAACACATAGCTCATATTTGCATCAAACAAGTACCACTATGAACACTCGAATGCTATTTTTTACATGGATATTATTGGTGTCCGCTTTCGCGAAAGCGGAAGTATCTCCACAAGAAGCCCCACAAACGCTAAAAGGCACCGTCGTGTCCGAAAGACAAGAGCCACTGCCCTACGTTAATGTGATCGTTAATACCACCGACGGTACCCTCGTCAAAGCCGCCATTACCAATGAGCAAGGCGCTTTTATAATTGCAGACCTTTCGCCAAATACCTACACACTCGTCCTTTCTTTTGTTGGCTATACGACGGTCGAAAAATCCATTACCATCACTACAGAAACGCTGACTTTACCACCCATCCAAATGCAATTTGCTACCGAAACGTTAGAAGAAGTTACCGTTGTTGCAGAACGTCCCATTATTCAGGTAGAACCTGATAAGACGATCTTTAACGTTGCTGGAACTGTGAGCAGTGCGGGAAATAATGGCATCGAACTCTTACGGAAAGCTCCAGGTGTGCGTCTGGACAATAACAATAATGTAATTGTCGAAGGAAAAACAGGCGTACTCATCTATATCGACGGACGCCAAAGTTTCTTACAAGGCGACGATCTTACCGCTTATTTACAGTCCTTACAAGCAGATACCATTGACAGCATCGAGATCATCACCCAACCTTCGGCACGCTTTGATGCGGCGGGAAATGCGGGAATTATCAACATTCGCTTAAAAAGAGAAAAAGGACTCGGGACGCGTGGGAGTATTTCGAGTACTGTCACGGTAGGGGATTACCTGCGAACCAATAATTCTGTTTCGCTGACCAGCCGACTCAAAAAATGGAATCTCTACGGGACGTATTCCAACTACATTGGACGTTCTACGGGTTTTATTGATCTGTTCCGAATTCAAGGAGACAAAATATTTGATGCACAAAACGATTCTGAATATGATGGATTTTCGAACAACTTCCGTTTTGGGGCCGATCATTATCTGTCAAAACGTAGTACGGTAGGCGCAGTGTTAACCACCAACATCAACGATTCCGAAAGCCGATCCAACAGCCGTACGCCCATCATCGATCGAAACACTGGAACGATTGACAGTATTTTACGTGCGCCCAATAGCTCCGAAAGTAATACCGTCAACATTGGTATGAACCTCAACTATCGCTATCAGGATACGACAGGAACCGTTTTTAGTGCCGATGTCGATTATGGGCATTACACCCGCGACCGACTCAACAACCAACCTAATTTTTATGTCACATCATCGGGGGAGATTCTCAACGAAAGTATTACCAATCAAGATACCCCCATCACCATCGATATTTATGCAGCAAAAGCCGACTATGAACAGCGACTGGGTAACGGAAGCTTTGAAACGGGTTTAAAAGTTTCTCAGGTGCGTACCGATAATACCTTTGATTTCTTTGACGTCATCAACGGGATGGATGTGCTGAACCTCAACAGGAGTAACCAGTTTTTGTATGATGAAAAGATTTATGCCGCTTACGCGAAATACAACGCAGGCGCAGGCAACTGGAAATTTCAAGGCGGATTCCGCGTCGAGAGTACTGACTCACAAGGCGACCTGACTGCCGATAGTGAAAATGATAATCAGTCCGTAAGTCGGACGTACACCGATTTATTTCCATCGGCGGGATTAACCTATCAAGCCAACAGAAATAACTCCTTTGCTCTCAACTACAGCCGACGCATCCAACGTCCGAATTACCAAGACCTCAACCCTTTTGAATATCAATTGGATGAGCTGAGTTTCAGACGTGGAAATCCGTTTTTACAACCCCAATATACCAATAATGTCAAGCTATCACATACCTATAAATATACGTTGACGACCAGTGTGAGTTATTCCTATGTCAGCGACTTTTTTGCACAAGTCACCGAAGCCGTTGGAGAATCTAGAAACTTTTTAAGCACCCGTAATGTCGCCGATCAGGAAGTGTATAATTTCAGTATTTCTTATCCCTATAAAGTCAATAGCTGGTGGAATACCTACGCCAATGTCTACGGCTCGTATAGTAAGTACACCGCGACCAATCCTGCTTTTATCTCGACCTCACAAGAAACGGTTGGCTTCTATGCGCAAAGCACGTTTACCTTACCCAAAGATTACAAACTAGAAGTCAGCGGTTGGTACAGCAGTCCGTCGATATGGGGCGGCACTTACGAAATCAAAAGTTTAGGTTCCCTCAACCTTGCCGTTCAAAAAACATGGAAACAATGGACAGGAAAAATCACCGTCAATGACGTCTTATACACCATTCCATGGGAAGGCATTACCCAATTTGGCAACCTCTTTATCGACGGTCGCGGCGGTGGCGACACGCGTAATGTCAACTTTTATATTCAATACACCTTTGGCAATAACGACGTCAAAAATGCCCGAAAACGCGATGGAAGTTTGGAAGATGAGAAGGGGAGAATAGGACAGGCCCCCTAAGCCCCCGAAGGGGGAACTTTTATTTGTAAATTAAAATAGAGTAGTGTTCTAATAATAGCTTGTTACTCTGTTTTGTATATCCCAAAAGTTGATGAGATTTTGACTTCCCTCCTAGAAAGGAGGGATTGAGGGAGGTGTTATACGTTACTATATTCCCTAAACTCTGTTCTAAAACGAAGAGCAAAAAGCTCCTCCACGTTTTAGAACAAGCCATAATAAAACACACCCCTTAATCCCCTCTTGCTAGAGGGGAAACTGTTATGTGAAAATAGAGAATAGAGTAGTACTCTATTTTAACTTTAATTTAGAGTAACACTCTATTTTGTGCATCAGTTTTATAGAAGTGTATGGTAGGAGGCTGAGTGATTTTAGATCAGAACAACGTGATGCTATAAAATTGTATCGAAGTTACCGGGTTTGTGAGTCTATGATTTGAGAAGTTTATGTGTTTAAGAGTTTAAATGTTTATATATGATTTTTAGTCATGAGTTTAAATGTTTATAGAGGGTTTTAGTCTATTCTCTATATTCTATAAGCGCAGCGATCTATATTCTTTTAGTCCTGAGTCCCTTTAATCCTGAGTCCGTTTTGGGCATCAATAATGCGCTTCGACAGGCTCAGCGTGACATTTCTTTTTAGTCTTGTTTCTTTTTAGTTTAAAAGTTTAAAAGTTTATGTGTTTATGAGTATTTTTTAGTCTATTCTCTATATTCTATAAGCGCAGCGATCTATATTCTTTTAGTTCTGATTCCCTTTAATCCTGAGTTCGTTTTGGGCATCAATAATGCACTTCGACAGGCTCAGCGTGACATTTCTTTTTAGTCTATAAGTTTAAAAGTTTAAAAGTTTATGTGTTTATGAGTATTTTTTAGTCTTTTCTCTATATTCTATAAGCACAGCGATCTATATTCTTTTAGTTCTGATTCCCTTTAATCCTGAGTTCGCTTTGGGCATCAATAATGCGCTTCGACAGGCTCAGCGTGACAGGTAGGTTATACTTTCGCGAAAGCGTACTAAACCCTACACAAATGAATATTCGATTACAATCTTAGCTTTTAGAGCACAACAAATAGTGGCAAAATAAGTACCTTAGTACTTCTATTAAAACTCAAAAAAAAAGCAAAATGAAAGTACAAGGATATGCCGTCACGGCACCAGAAGAAAAATTAGAACCGTTTACGTATGAATTAGGCGACATCGGGAGCGAACAGGTAGATATAAAAGTACATTATTGCGGCGTCTGTCATTCAGACCTCAGTATGATGAATAATGATTGGGGGATGACGGAATATCCGTTGGTGCCAGGTCATGAGATTATAGGCGAGATCGTTGCCGCAGGAGATGCTGTCAAAAATGTAAAAGTTGGCGATATTGTTGGTCTTGGGTGGAATTCGGCTTCGTGTATGAGTTGTCAGCAATGTATGAGTGGGGAGCATCACTTATGTAGTGAGAGCGAAGGAACGATTGTCGGAAGACATGGAGGTTTTGCTGATTATGTGCGGGGTCATTGGTCATGGGCGATTCCGTTACCAGATGCGATTGATAAGAGTAAAGCGGGGCCTTTATTATGTGGGGGTATCACCGTGTTTAATCCGATTATCTTATCAGGGGTGTCGCCTACAGATACGGTAGGTGTCATAGGCATCGGCGGACTCGGACACATGGCGCTTAAGTTTTTAAAACATTGGGGATGTGAGGTGATTGCTTTTAGCTCTAGTCCTGAGAAGGAAGCACAGATTCTAGAAATGGGTGCGACCAAAGTGATTGATTCTACATCACCCGAAGCCCTGGAAAGTATTGCGGGTACGGTTAATTTTATATTGAATACGACCAATGTCACCTTAGACTGGAATTCGTATCTCACGACACTAGCACCCAAAGGAAAATTTCATACGGTAGGTGCTCCCATGGAACCGCTTGAGATTCCTGCGTTTAGCTTAATAAGCGGCGAAAAATCAGTAGGAGGGAGCCCATTAGGAAGCCCTGCGGTCACCAAAACCATGCTAGACTTCTGTGTGCGTCACGATATTTATCCTACGGTAGAGGAGTTCCCTATGGATCAAATTAATGAAGCGGTACAGCATTTGAAAGATGGGAAAGCGAGGTTTAGAGTGGTGTTGAAGAATGGGTAGGGTTTAGTCTTGTTTTAGAGAATATATAGAACGCTCATGTTGTTCCTGTGATGGGGATGTCGTGAGCGTTTTTTTGGTTTTTTGTTTGCGCTTTCGCTTTCGCGAAAGGAGATATGAAAATATGTGTAGATGGGGTTAGATCCTATTTAGTGTCTAATCTCTTTAATACTAACTAATTTCATGTCCTTATCCCAAACTGTAAAAAGTTTAAGATCATATACTTTATAAGGTGCCTTTATTTTTGATTTTACTTTATATTCAAGAGGGTAGATCGCATAATAGCCCCCATCTGGATTTGGAGTGACGTCAAATTTTGTCCAATCTACCGAAGATTCTGAAAATGGAAATTTATTACGGTATTCTTTAATATTGTCTATTACTTCTTGAACAGATGGATTTTTTAAACCATACCAAAAAGTCATGTCGGGAGAGATATACGTAGTTAATTTTTGAAGATTATTAGCATCACTTAATGCGTAATAATTTTTAATACGTGATTTCATCTCAATTTCGTATGGATCATTTTTATCCAAAGGGAAGTATAAAACTCCTGCAACGATGGTAATGAGTGCTAATGCTATGGCAACGCCCATCGCTATTGTACGCCCTGATCTTTTTTTAGAAAGTGGTAGATTCGTTTCTTCCTGTTTATTTTGTGCTGTTGTAGCATCTTCCTCAATCAGATGATTTGTTTGTATTTCTGAGGTAGTTTCTAGTATTGGACTGCATATTAATTTACTATCTATCGTATTTTTAGGAACTTGATACATAAGTACATTTTCAACAGGGATTTTTATTTCACGATGGTCTTCATAAGGAATAAAGCTTACATACGCAGGATTATCTGCGGCGCCTCCATATCCTAAGGCAATATAAATAGAACATTCTTCTTGATGGATTTCAGGAAAACTATCAGCTTGTGCTTCACTTAGGATATCATATTGTCCTTGAAAAGGTTTAGAACGATATTTTGCTTCTACATGAAATTCAGTATCCGTAAGAATACACTTGAATCTAAAATCTGGCTTTCTAGAATCTCCTACATATCGCTGACTATTTTGATCATAGCTATTTGTTTTATGTAACAGATCATAATGACTTTTTGGGAATAGCGTTTTCTCCACAA
>NZ_CALEMI010000104.1 GCF_937910895.1 uncultured Dokdonia sp.
TTGCTCCTCTCTTTTGTTCTTTCTGATTCATATTAAAATTACCTACTTTTAATAAAATCTAAACTTAAGATATACTACAGTTGTGTGCAATTTGGCTACGTTACCAAGATTTGGTATATTTGAGTAAAATTATAGCCAAAATGGGAAAAAACACTTCAATATCACTCGGAAATCATTTTGAGGATTTTATCAGAGAAGAAGTTAATTCTGGTAGATATGGTTCGGTTAGCGAAGTAATTCGTTCAGCATTACGTTTGTTAGAACGTGAAGAAAAAAAGGAAAGAGAACTAATTAAAGCTCTCGAAGTTGGAGAAAATAGCGGATTTGTTGAAAATTTTGACCCGAAACAAAACCTGTCTGAATTACATCGCCAACACTTATGAGTAAAAACAAATATCGAATAAGTAAACAAGCTATTGATGATTTAAATGATATTTGGGTTTATACTTTTTACAAATGGTCTAAAGAACAAGCTGATAGATATTACGACTTAATGATCGGAGAGATTGAATTTATTGCGGATAACTATCTGATTGGAAAATCCGCAGAACAAACTCGAAAAAACTATCGAGTAACGAAAATCAAATCGCATCTGATTTTTTACAGAAAAGTCGAAAATGAAATTGTCGAAATCGTTAGAATTTTACATCAGAGAATGGATATTAAAAAGCGTCTGAAATAAAAAACTGCACACAACACCAGTAACCGTTGCACAAGTCCATAATTTTGATAAAAACGACTCATTCTGAGCCTCTCACTCGAGGCTTTTTTTATACCATCTCGTAGGGATGTCTGTTTTTAAAAATGTTTAGATCAAAGCAAAAACCCTTATATAAAGTGATTTTATAAAATCCAGACAAAAGCCTCTTTCCTACCCCACTTTTTACCTTTTTATGAGCGAATTTGAGATACTTCTTCAGGTTATACGCCATCCCACTCAGATGCATCTGTAGCCTTCCCCTTTTTAGGGAAGCCTACAAGCCAACAAAACAAAAAGCACATTTTTTAATTCATTAAATCTTGAGAAGATAGATTCTTTAGATCAATATATTGGAAAACCTAAAGCTTATCGTCTAGGATATGTATTTGGTAAATTGTTCATTTATATTTTATTAGGCTTGGGAATATTTTTCCTGATTCGAACTTTACGAAAGAAAAAATAAACTACTTACAATACCCGTAACTGTTGCGCACCTCTATAATCTTGATAATAACGACTCATTATTCATCTTATTAAGGTATTTTTATACTATCTGATAGTAAAAAGCAATTTTAAAAATTTGGACAAAAACTCCATTCCTTCCGCTATCTTTACCTTTCTATGAATAAATTTTGGACATTTTTTCAGATGACAAGCTATTGCTGATATGTGTTCCATTGCTAATCCCATCTCTAACAAATTATCTATTCAGGTTATATACCAACTCTATATTCTGTTTTAATAAAAATCCTTATAAACAAATAGTTACCTAACTATATTTCAAAAAATTATAGTAAATTACGTAAGTAAAAATCTATTATAGATGTAACGAACGTATGTTATATACTAGTTACACAAACATTTAAAAAAACTAATAAAACATAAATGGGAAGTATGTTTTTTAGTTTTTTTTCACACTAATGTCATCCCTATATACATCTATGAAAAGTAATCCTTTTAGAGGATCACTTTTCAAAAATTGATTGAAGAGCTAAACAAACCAATGGCTCCTCAATGTATATGATTTTTAAATTACACGAATCAATTATAAAAAAGAAAGGATACTATGGGTACATTAATTAAGGATTTGCAAAAGATAAAAGAGAAAGAAATTACTCAAAAAACGGATAAAATATCAGAAACAACCATTTGCGAACAGATCGCCAAGCAAATGCAAAAACATCCCAAAAAGACAGCCATCGTTGATGGTGAGACCGAAATTGAGTATCAACGTCTTATGCAACGAGTAAATGAAGTTGCTGGAGAGCTGAAACATCGTGGAGTAACACTTGGCTCGTTAGTCGGAGTCTGTATGAATCGTTCTTGGGAACTCTTGGCTACACTTCTTGGTGTCATGCAAGCGGGATGTGCCTATGTGCCCTTAGATCCTGCATATCCAAAAGATCGGATTCGGTATATGCTAGAGAATTCACGAGCAGTAGCAGCGATCGTCGATACGGTGCATACTGCCAACCTATGCACTGGCGTACACGAACTCATACATATCAATAAGCTAGGCAACCATTCAGATAACGAGATCCATCCTTCCGCAAATGATTTAGCATACATCATCTACACCTCAGGATCTACAGGACAACCCAAAGGAGTCGCAGTAGAGCATAGAGGGATTGTCGCCATGAGTCAGTCGATGCGCGAACTATTCAGTGATGAAGAGTTAACAGGCGTACTTGCTGCTGCCTCTGTTTGCTTTGATACTTCAGTAATGGAAATTATGGGTACTTTATCTTTAGGCGGTACCATCATACTTGCCAAAAACGCACTAGAGCTGACTAAGCTCGCAGCAGTAGATCAGGTAAGAACATGCGTCATGGTAGCTTCGGCAATGCAAGCATTACTGACGAAAGAAAAATTACCTACAGGATTACAATGTCTCGTGTTTGGAGGCGAAGCGTTGAAACGCTCACTCGTTCAACAAGTACATGCACAAAACCCTAAGTTACGCGTTCTTAATGCCTATGGACCAACCGAAGACACCGTATACTCGACTATCGCTGAAATTTATCGAGATACAGAATTGGTGACCATTGGTAAATCCGTACCTAACTCTCGTGCATATATCTTAGATTGTGATTTAAAACCTGTTGCTGATGGAGAATCTGGTGAATTACACCTTGCGGGAAATAAGCTTGCAAGAGGCTATCTATATGATGAAGAGTTGACTAAAAAAGGTTTTATGGAGTTAGAACC
>NZ_CALEMI010000105.1 GCF_937910895.1 uncultured Dokdonia sp.
AATATGTTTCGACGAACTGTAGAAAGCTCATACGTGTCGTCTGTGAAATCTTTTGATCCTAATGTGATATCCACCCATTTATTTTTAAATGCTACGTAGAGTTCTGCTCTTTGTATATTAGGGTCTATCCCATCACGTGCAACCCCAGATGCCACAAATTGTAAACTACTATTTGGGGTTAAGGAGTAGTTCGCTTTCGCGAAAGCGTATACTAAACCATTCGTTTCTTGACTTAAACGCCCAAATTTATTAGAATACATCCAGAAAGGTAACTCCTCATTGGTGGTATATCCAAATCCTTCTACGCCTCCTTCATAAGTGATAGGAGAATTTTCTTGAGAATATATTTTTAGTGAGATATAGCATAAAAGAAAGGTAAAAATCAGGTGTTTTTTCATATCAAAAATATCTCTATAAAGATAATATGTTTTTAGAATATCAACTCTTTAAAATTTGGTTTATTTTTGTGCTATGCTACAGCTTTTTAAAAAGAAAACCCCGTTTATCGATATTTGGAGTGGGACACCTGAAATACATTGTCATGTATTACCTGGCATAGACGATGGCGCAAAAGACACAAGCACAAGCCTTACTATTATAGAAAAATACAAATCTTTAGGTTGTACACGTATTATTGCTACTCCTCATACCATGAGTGGTATTTATGATAACACTCCAGATACTATCAAAGCCTCCTATGATCTTATTAAAAATCAAGTTGAGGGATTAAAATTAAGTTTTTCATCTGAATATATGATAGATGAAAATTTTGACACTTTACTAGATACACATACGATTTTACCTTTACATAAAAATTATGTGTTGATAGAAATGTCTTATTTTCAACCTCCTGAAAACATAAAAGAACTTATTTTCAAAATCGGAACTTTAGGATATATCCCTGTTTTAGCACACCCTGAGCGATATGCATACTATCATAATAAACATGAAATTTTTAAAGATTTTAAATCAAGAGGATGTTTTTTACAATTAAATGCGCTTTCGCTTTCTGAGCATTACGGAGAGTCTTGTCAAAAAATAGCTTTAAAATTATTAAAAGAAGATATGTATGATTTTATAGGTATAGATACACATAGAATAGAGCATCTTAATAAATTAGAACAGATGAAAATTGGGAATGCTTATATAACGCCTCTCAAAAAAGTATGCGATACGACACGAGAGCTGTTTATATAAATCAAAAAAGCCTTTGAAAAAAATTCAAAGGCTTTTTTGATTTAGTAATTGTTACTATCTTTTAAATCGTAATAATTTCTTTATACGACTAAAAACACTTGGTGTTTCTTGCCCGTAACCATAGCCGTAGCCATATTTGCTTCCGTAGCCGAAGTTTGTGATTTTTATGCCATTTATTGCAAAAGCAATATTTTTAATCTTTCCTTCGTCATATAATTCTTTTGGATACTGTAAAAGTTTTTTATCTGTATATTCAGCACGACATACATACACTGTAGTATCAGCAAATTGACTTATAAGTAATGTATCTGTAACTAATAACGTAGGTGCTGTATCTACAATGACATAATCGTATTTGGTTTTTACTTCGTTAATGATTTTCTCAAAACGATCACTCATCAATAATTCTGCAGGATTAGGTGGAATTCTACCCGATAATATTACATCAAAACTTTGGTTCTCAATATCTACTTTATTGGTAATTGATTCAATTTCTACAGAAGGGTCAAACAAATATTCAGAAAGACCGATTGTCCACTCATTTTTGTCAATATACCTGTGGATTTGTGGATTACGTATATCTGCTCCTATAAGAAGTACTGATTTGTTTGTACTTGTTAATGTAATTGCAAGATTATAGGCGACAAAGGTTTTCCCTTCTCCCTTTATAGTAGAAGTAACAAAAACTACATTTCCATTTTGTTTGGCCTTAATAAAGTATCCTAAATTAGTCCTTAGAATTCTAAAAGCTTCTGCGAGTACAGATCTATCATTATTTTTAATCACTTCACTTTCCTTACTATCTATAATAGGGATCTCCCCTAATACAGGTAGCGTAGGAATTTCCTTTTCTAAATCTACTCTATTATGTATTTTTGTGTCAAATAAATTCTTAGAATAAATTATTAAAAAGGGAATAAAAAGTCCAATGGCAAGTGCTCCAATTAAAAACATTCTACGGTTTGGAGATACAGGACTCTTAATGCTATTTGCATAATCAACAATTTTTGCTTTAGGAGATGTCACTGCAAGTGCTATGGCGGTTTCTTCTCTTTTTTGTAAAAGATATAAATAAAGTGATTCTTTTATGGATTGTTGTCTTTCTATATTTCTATATTCTTTAGATATATTAGGTATTTTTGATAGTTTATTACCTATAGTTCCAATTTGAGAATTTAAATTATTACGTTCTATAGAAAGTGTTGTTTTTACGGTTTTTAAATTCTCTAAAATATTTGCTCTTAAATCATTTATTTGTTCCGTCAGCGATATTACTACAGGATTATCATTAGTTGCACTTTGAAGCATTCGCTTCTTTTCTAATATCAAGATATTATAATCGTAAATTGCCTTGGAAACCGCTTCTGACTCAACACCTAAATTTGCAGGTAATAATTCTGATTCATTTCCAGATTTAAGATATTGCTCCATTGTGTTATAGAGAGAAATCTTGGTTTCTACTTCCAACTTTCTATTCCTTATACTTCCAGAATTTTCTAAGAATATTTGACTTTCAGAGACAATATCTGTAAGGGTATTTTTCTCTTTAAAAGAAACATTACTAGTTTCTACAGAATCTAATTCTTTTGTTATGATTTCTAATCTATTATCAATAAATTCTGCGGTACTTCGTGAAATTATGCTTCTATCCTCTATAGCATCTTCATTAAAAACATCTACTAGCGTATTAAGTATATCCTCAGATTTGTTAGTATTATTTGCAATAAGTGATAAATTTATTACACTACTGTTTTTACTTACTGGATTAACTTGTAATGCACTTTGAAGCGCGTTTGTAGCATTCTCTACACTATTTAAAACAACAATAATAGCATCACCGCTGCCATCCTTTTTAAAATCATTGATTCCTGGAATGTCTGGAGTTAATACAATATCACCTACAATAGAAGAGATTCTTTCTCCAAATTTATGTTTTTTGTAGATACCGTTTTCACCTTCTTTAAGTTCAAATTCGGTAGGAGATAAAAGCTTGACATAAAAAATTCCTGTTCTTCTTTTATTTTCTAAGTCGGATGATAATCTTTTTAAAGTAAATGGTTTTTTTTCATACAATTCTGATCGTTTAATTTTACCATCCTTAAAATATGCTACATCAAGATCTAATCGGAGAATAATATTTTTTAAAAGCTTTTTTGACTTAATGATTTCCATTTCATTTTCAAATGAAGACCTATTAAGCGTTGCGCCAGAAATACCTAAGTCTTCAAATGCTGCAAGTTCAGAAATAGAACTATTATTTGAATCCTTTATTAATATAATAGCTTGAGTCTTATAACTTGGCGTACTGTACCTTAAATAAAATAATACAGATCCTATACTAATAACCAGCATAATTAAGAAGAGAGGCCAGTGTCTTATGTATTTTAGAACTTCTTCTTTTAAAGAAGATTCTTCTGCCTTAAAATTTATATCGTTTTTCATTTAATTTACCTTGAAAGAACACTTATTACGGAAATCAGGATACCTGCTAAAGAAATGAATACGGGTGTATTTCTGTTAAATGCAGCTCCTTGCATTCGAGCATGATTAGGGGAGACAATTACGATATCATTTTGTTGGAGATAATAGTATGGAGAGTTTACAATATTTATAGAAGTAATATCTAACTCACCATAAGATTTAATGTTATTTTCTTCTCTTATAACAACAATCTTTTTTCTTTTCCCAAAGATAGTCATATCACCAGAAAGTCCAAGAGCTTCAATTATAGTAATTCTCTCATCTGGTACTGTATATGTTCCAGGTTGAGTTACCTCTCCCAATACAGAAATTGTAAAATTTAATATTCTTAGATTAATAACAGGGTCATTTACATATTTTGAAATTTCCTTTTTCAGTAAATCAACTGCCTCTTTTCTTGTTTTATATCCTAAATTTATAGTTCCAACTAAGGGCATTTCAATATTTCCTGATTCATCAACGAGATATGTTTGTAAACGCTCAGTTGCATTACGTGATGTCGCTGAAACAGGATTAAATGGTTCTACTGCCTCTGGGTTCAAACCTGTTACTATAATAGATAAAAGATCATTAGGTCTAATAACTGTTTTATAACCTACGTTATTTTGTGAGTTAGCTTCTAAGTTTTCAATATCCTGAAAATAGAGTATTTCTTTTTTTGAAACACATGAAGTCATTAACAGGACGAATAAGATAAAACAAAAGGGGATTTTGATGTAAGATTTCAAAGTTTATATATCTAAAAATGAATGTGCAAAAGTAATCTTAAAAGTTAGATTAAACAATCTTTTAAGGATGATCATTTTAACTATTTTTGTTTCTCGACTTGGATATCTAAAATTTCAAATTCAGAGTTATTACTTTTAAATTCTGGAATTAATTGCTTTAATTTTGCCACAGTTTTATTATTCATATTTTCTTTTGCAGCGAGCACTATTTCTTTTATAGACTCATTTACGAGATGATATTCTTTAGTTTCATCTTCACTAATCATTATTTTATCGTGATGCGTAGGAAGCGTTTTACTTTTATCACTTAGTAATTCTTCGTAAAGCTTTTCTCCTGGACGTAATCCTGTAATTTTAATATGAATATCTTCATTTGGAGTATATCCAGCTAATTTTATCATCTTTTCAGCGAGATCCATAATTTTAACAGGCTCACCCATATCAAAAATAAAAATCTCTCCTCCTTTACCCATTGAACCAGCCTCAAGTACTAATTGGCAAGCTTCTGGAATAGTCATAAAATATCGAATAATATCAGGATGCGTAATCGTTACGGGACCACCAGCTTCTATTTGTTTTTTAAATAAAGGAACGACAGACCCATTTGAGCCTAATACATTTCCAAAGCGGGTGGTAATAAATTTTGTAATTTTTCTATTATCAGCTACCAACTCTTTTTGTTCAAAAAACAAAGATTGTACGTACATTTCTGCAGCACGCTTAGAGGCGCCCATCACATTACTTGGATTTACGGCTTTATCTGTACTCACCATCACAAAATGTCCTACTCCAAACTCGGTAGCAAGGTCGGCCATTAATTTTGTTCCTAATATATTTGTCTGGATTGCCTCAGAGGGGTTATCCTCCATCAATGGCACATGTTTGTATGCAGCTGCGTGGTATATTACATCTATTTTATAGGCATTAAAAAGAACACGCAGACGTTTTTTGTTAACCACATCGCATATTACAAAAGAAATCTTAAGATCTGGAAATTTATCCTTCAACTCTATTTGTAAGGCATGTAATGGAGACTCTGCCTGATCAAGAATAATAAGCCGTTTGGGATTAAATGTAGCCACCTGTCTTACAATCTCACTTCCTATAGACCCTGCACCGCCAGTCACTAAAATATTTTTATTACTAATTTGAATCGCTTTGTTTCTAGCATTAAGAACAATAGGTTCTCTATTTAATAAATCTTCTATTTGTAATGATTTAAGTTGATCTGTAACTGTTGTATTCTCAGACCAATTAATTACAAGTGGAGAATTATACACTTTTATATCATTTTCTAAACAATCTTTAACTAGTGCATACCGCTCTTCTGCATTTAGTGTGTTTCCAGAAAATATAATAGCTTGTGCATCTAGTTTACGTACAAGCGTACTAATAGGCGCATTCATTTCTAAAACTGGTTTTCCTAATATACGCAAGCTTTTATTTTGTCTTACAGATGTAAAACCCTGTATTAAAAATCGTTGTGGATGTTCTATGTCTAATGCTGCAGCAATTGAAATCGCTCCGTCATCTACTCCTACAATCACAGCTTTGATAAGTTCCTCCTCTCTCTGAGCTACTTTAAAATACTCATACAACTGTTTTACAGCCAGTCTGAAAATAAATAGCGCGGAAAACGAAATAAATAAGAACACTATTAATCCAGTGGTTATAAAAATCTTTTGACCAACGATAGTAAGACTTACAAGATTGACGATAAGTAATGTTAAAAAAGTAGATACTGATGCAAAGAATAATTTTAGTGCATCCATATAAGAAGAGTGTCTTATGAGACCTGCATACGTTTTAAATAGTAATAGAAAAACAAAACTAACCCCAACAAGAAGTCCTATCTGTTGAGAAACTCTTAGTGTTTTAAGAGGGACAATATGAAGATCTTTAAGTAAATAGTATGTTAGAAATAAACTAAACGTGACTAGCACTGTATCAATAAACAAAACAGCCCATCTAGGAAGATATCTAATATTCCTTATATCCAATTTATTATCGTCAGAAAATAAATTCTCAATAGCCGTTTGTAATTTACTTTTCATAAAAAATGATTGGTGTACTATTTGGATAGTACTTCAAAGATAACCTTTTCTATTCTTTGGGTATCTTTTGATGTCAAATTTGAACCTGAAGGTACGCATAATCCCTTTTCGAACAGATGAAATGCCACTTTTTCCCCATAAAATGCACAATCTTTGAAGACAGGTTGCATATGCATAGGTTTCCATAAGGGTCTTGACTCTATGTTTGCTTTCGCGAAAGCGAGACGAATATCTTCCCTAGTAATCCCATTAGTCTTCTCTGGATCTACTAAAATTGCTGAAAGCCAATTGTTACAATAAAAATCTTCATTAGGTTCTTTGAACACCGTAATTCCATCATAATTTTTAAAAAGCTCTTGGTAAAAATGATTCATTTTTCTACGCAAGTCTATATGCTTATCAAGTACTTCCATCTGCCCTCTTCCTATACCTGCAGAGATATTACTTAATCTGTAATTATACCCTATGCTACTATGCTGATAATGTGGGGCATCATCGCGGGCTTGAGTAGCTAGAAAAACGGTATGCTGTTTTGCCGCATCAGAAGGACATACTAGCGCCCCTCCTCCACTTGTTGTGATGATCTTATTTCCATTAAATGATAATACTCCAAAACGACCAAAAGTCCCACAGTTTTTACCTTTATAGGTAGACCCTAAGGCTTCGGCACTATCCTCTACAATTGGGATTTCGTATGTATCTGCTATTGCGTGAACTTCGTCTACGAGATAAGGCATCCCATATAGATGAACTGCTACAATAGCTTTCGGCTTTTTTCCTTTAGAAATTCTATCTAGAATAGCTTCTTCCAAATATTGAGGTGAAATATTCCAAGTAGTAGTCTCACTATCGACAAATACGGGTGTAGCTCCTAAATATGTGATAGGATTTGCGCTCGCTGAAAATGTAAAAGATTGGCAAATAACTTCGTCGCCTGCTCCTACGCCGCATTGCAAAAGTGCTAGGTGTAATGCAGCTGTTCCCGAACTTAAAACGGCAACCTGAGCATTTCCTAAATATGCACTTAAATCTTCTTCAAAGCCGGTTACATTAGGACCTAATGGTGCAATCCAATTCGTGTCAAAAGCTAAATTCACATAATCCTGTTCTGTACCTCCCATGTGAGGAGATGAGAGCCATATTTTATTTTCACTCATTTTAAAACTTTAATATTGTTGCTCCCCAAGAATACCCTACTCCAAATCCAGCAATAAGAACATGTGCCCCCTCCTTTATCTCAGAATCTTTCATTAGTTCTGCAATAACAATTTGTATAGTAGAGGAAACAGTGTTACCGCAGAAATTCATCTTGAGTTTAAACTTTTCTTTGTCTATTTTAATTTTCTTTCGCAAATGATTAAGCATATAGGCATTTGCTTGATGAAAAATATAGGAATCAATATCGTCTTGATTCAAGTTATTTTCTTTTAGAGTATCCATTACAAGCCCAGGAATATTTTTAGATGTGAAATTAAATATTTCTGGACCGTTCATTATTAAATCATTGCTAGTTGCTTCATTTCCGTAAGAATCTACATAAGTTTCAATTTCAGAATCACGATAACGCATTCCTCCTCCTTTTACTATAAGGTTTTCTGCACCAGAACCATCTGTACCTAATTTGAAATTTAGTATTTCTGCTCCATACCCATTTTTGTCATCAGAAACGAGTGTTGCTGAGGCAGCATCACCAAAGATACTACGGTTTCCTTTATCGTTTTTATTAATGAATTTACTATATGTTTCAGCGCAAATAAGTAACACATTTTTTGCTACGCCAGATGCGATTAATCCCTTTGCTAAAGTAAGTCCGTATATAAAACCTGAGCATCCTAAATTAAAATCTAAGGCTCCTGTGGACTTCGAGAGTCCTAATCGATCCTGTAAAATACAAGCTGTTGTGGGTAAAATATAGTCAGGACTTTGTGTACAAAATAATAAGAAGTCTATATCTGATTTAGAAACATGAGTATATTCATTAAAAAGTGTTTCAGCAGCTTTAACTCCCATATCAGAAGAAAACTCATCGGAAGCTGCGATATGACGTTGATCAATACCTATTTTACTTGCTATTTTTTTTACAGACCAATCTGGAAATTCTTTACTAAGCGATTCGTTCGTTACTACCTTTTCTGGTAGATAATAACTTATATGATTTATGTAAGATTTCTTCATCGTAATGTTAGTCCCCCATCTAATTTTAAATCAGTACCAGTCATCCATTTGCTTGCTGAACTTAGCAAAAAACAAGCAGAAGCTGCTACATCATCTGGTTTTCCATAGTCACCTAGTGGATAATTTTTCTTGTCCTTTTCAATGTCTTCCGAGCTACTATCAATAGAGTTGATTAAGTCTGTCTCAATCATTGCTGGTAGTATTGTATTTACTCTTATACCTTTTCCTGCAAGTTCTAATGCCATTGTTTTTGCAAGACCACAAACAGCACTTTTAGACGCAGAATAGGATGCATTACCTATATAAGTTACATTGGGTCCAGAAATCGATGAAATGAATACAATAGATGAATTTTTATTGATTTTTTTCTTTTTAATTATTTTTTTAGTAAGTAACGCAGGAGCTATTAAGTTGGTATTAAGCATGTTCTCCAAGTCATTTTTCTTCAAAAAAGAAAAAAGTTGAGACTGAACAATTCCCGCAGAATGAACGATCCCATCGATTTTATCTAATTTTTCAATAAATATATCGACGTCATCATCTTCATTAAGATCTAAAGAAAAATAAAGATGCCCCGTATTTTCTAAAAAATTGAGTGTTTCTTTTAATCTTTCTTCGTTTCTTCCTAATAAAATAATATTACCTCCTAATTGAGAGCACATAATTGCTGTTGCTCTTCCTATTCCAGAAGATGCGCCTGTCACAACAATAACTTTATCTTTAAGTGAAAATAAATTATTCATCTATTTCAATATTTAATATGTAGATATCCTTGTTCAAATCTAGTATGACACTTGCCCAAGAGAGTCCTACTCCAAATCCGCAACAAAAAACTTTATTATTTTTATTCGTAACCTCATTTAGTTGAGTAGTTATTGTTAAAGGAATTGTTGTACTACTCGTATTTGCAAAGTTATGAAGTGAATATGGAACTTTTTCTGATTCTATTTTAAGTTTTTTTCTGATTTTCTCATTCATAAACATATTAGCCTGATGAAAAATGAAATAATCAAAGTCGCTAACTTCTTTATCTACAAAAGTCAAAAATGACTTTATAGATTTAGGCACCTTACTTATTCCAAATGAAAAAACATCCATCCCATTTAAATATAGTGAAGGTTTAGTAGTATTGGAATTGAGCATGTTATTTTCATTTGTAGTTCTGAAACCTCCTTTTTTAACTTTAATCGCATCACAACCACCTCCATCAGAATTTAGGTCAAAAATAAACTTTCCTTCCTTAGATTTTGAAATAAGAGTAGCACTACCTGCATCTCCAAATAGTGGATAGGTAGCTGAGTCACTAGGAGTACATAGTTTTGAAACGGTATCTCCGACCAATAACAAAGCCTTTGCATTTGGGTTCATAGAGGTACTTAAAATACTTGTTACAGTTGATAAACCATACACATAACCAGAACAGCCCATATTCATGTCAAATGCTGCGACATGAGATGCAAGACCTAACTTGTGCTGAAGAATTGGTGCTGTTGCAGGAAGTATATAATCTGGAGTTTGAGAGACAAAAACTAAAATTTCAATATCTCCTTTGAACGTTTGAAATTGCTTTAAAAGATTAACAGCTGCAACATAACATAAATCTGAAGCTGTTGTCGTGTCATTTGCTAATCGTCTATATCTGATGCCTGTAGTTTTAAGAACCTTCTCTCCTTGTTCTCTTTCTATATGAGGATCATTAAGATTATCAATGCTATTTTTTGGAACCGCTGTAACGATTCCTTCAACTAGAACACCTGATATTTCAAATGTAGCCATAATGTTACTCTATTACTTTATTATACAATTCTTCTATTGTATTTGCATTTTTTATTATATCACCATTTATGGTTTTATCGAATTCATCATCTACCATTGCTATGATAGATAATGCAATCATGCTGTCCCACTCATCAATATCCTTAAATATGGTAGTTGGCTCAAAAACGACATCTTCTGATTCATCAAATTGTTCTGCAAATAATTCTGTAAACTTCTGTAATGATTTCATTTTAATTTATTTTTTAATTTATTTTTTTTCCTGGAACACCAAAATAAGTACGTCTATTAGATATACTTTTTGTAAGAAAAGTAAAGCCATTGATTTTATTTTCATTTCCTACTTTCTTCCCCTGCAATACAGAGGCACTCATCCCCCAAAAATTTTCATCCCCTATGATTACGTCACCTGATATTTGTACTCTAGGCATAAAGACATTTCCGTTTCCTATGACTGTATTATGACCTACTGCACAATACGTATTTATAAAATTAAAGTCCCCTATTTCTACATCACAAGAAATAAAACAACCATAAGCAATAAGGTTACCTTTCCCAAATAAAACACCTTTAGTTATGTGTGCATTAGGGTGAATGATATTTGGATAATTTAGAGATTTATTTTTCTCTATTAGATTCAAAATTTGTTTTTTAATTTGCGTATCTCCTAACCCAAAAACAATGCCTAAGTCATCTGTATAGTCTACTAAGTCCTCTATTTTTCCTAAACAAGGTAAATTGTCAACAATAAAATGTCCTTTAGGGATTGCATCATCATAATAACCTATTAATTCAATTTTATTTAAAGATACAGCGTTTATATCATCTATAAGATATTTAACCTCACGGCCTAATCCTCCTGCGCCTATTATTGCTACTTTATTCATTATGATTACTTCCCTTAAATGGCGTTGTGGTAGCAACACCCTTAGAATTAATATCTTCTGACTTAATTACTTTTTTGACAGTTAATAATAAAATTTTAAAATCAAGAATAAAAGAAATATGATTTACATACCAGACATCCAGATCAAATTTTTTTTCCCAACTAATTGCATTTCGACCATTTACTTGTGCCCATCCAGTAATACCTGGTTTTACATTATGTCTTTTAGCTTGTTCGTTAGAATATAAAGACAAGTATTGAGGAAGTAAAGGACGTGGTCCAACAATACTCATGTGTCCCATTAACACATTAAATAATTGAGGTATTTCATCTAACGATTTTTTTCTGATAAATTCACCGATTCTTGTAAGCCTATCTTCGTCTGGTAAAAGATGGCCATTATCGTCCTTTTTATCATTCATTGTTTTTAACTTAACAATTTGAAATATCCTTCCATTCTTTCCAGGTCTATCTTGCAAAAAAAAAGGTTTACCATCGTTTGCAATAAACAAACCTATAATTATGCACAAAAGTAAGGGTGATAAAAGTATTAGTACACACATTGACAATAAAAAATCTCCAAAAGGTTTTACTATTTTCTGATACATTATTTTATTTTTAATAATCGTAAAACTTTTGTTCTATTTTTCTTTTATCGTTTCAAGTCTTTTATAATAATACGATGCGAGTTTTGTTCTATCAAAATTTTCTTTTGCATACGCATAACCATTTTCACCTAGTACAGAAAGATCTTTATACTGCATCATTTCTATGACTTTATTTACAATATAATCCGTATTCTCTGGTTCTGCAAAAATACCACATTTTGCCTGTTCTACGAGCTCTTTTGAAATACCATCTATAAGCATAAGAACGGGAATTTTACAAGACATATAATCAAAGGTCTTGTTAGAATAAATCGTTTTAAATGTATCCACTTTTTTTAAGACAGACATTCCCATATCGGAAGATAAAATATATTTAAAAACCTCTTTTTTAGGAACTGAATCTTTAAAAATAATATTAGAAAGGTTTCTCTTTTTTGTTACTTCTATAAGATTTTCTTTTTCTGGACCATATCCTATTAATTGAAAGATCACTTGAGTATCTTGTAATCTTTCTGCCACATCTACCAATTGTATTAAATGATTTGCAACCCCATGAGCGCCTACGTACGTAATAACAAATTTCCCTTCTAGTCCTAATTCTTTTTTAAAAGAAATAGCGTCAAAATTATCATTTTTCAATTGTTCAGCTAGTGTAAAGTCTGCTGCATTAGGAACAAAAATAATTTTTTCTTTAGGAACTCCTTTTTCTATCAATTTTGCTTTAAAAGCAGGTGTTAATACATTAATTAGTTTTGATTTTTTATAGATATAATTTTCAAACCAATAGGCCATTTTGATGATAAGCTTATTTTTTAAAACACCTGTATCAATAGCAGATTCTGGCCATAAATCACGAACTTCAAAGACTATAGGAGCTTTTTTAAATAATGAAAGTATAACAGCCGTAATACCTACAAATAATGGTGGTGAAGTAACTACTATCACATCGTATTTCCCCTTAGCTACAAACAACCCAGCATATATTGAAGAAAAAACAAATGAAAAGTACCCCCAAAGTCTTCCTAAAAAACCAGAATTGTATGTTTCTGAAACATTGGATCGTATGACATTAACATTGGTATAATAACGATCATCTTTAAATATATATTTCCCTTTATATCTGTCTCTTTTTTTTCCTGTAGCATAATCTACCATTCCTGCTAGAACAGTAATTTCTCCTCCTAATGACGCCCAATTTTTTGTCATTTCATTAAAACGAGAACCTCCTCCGTCTGTTTTTTCTAAAAAATATTGATGAATTAAGAGTATGCGCATACCTACTAAAATCTCTTTATGTTGATGGTTGTTTTTAAAGTACCTGTTTGGTCTCTAAAAGATACTTGCAAAGATGGTATTTTAACTCCATAATAACTGGAATACCAAGCACTATCTTTGGTTGCACTTACTACTTTTCCATGAGCATCTACTGCCGTAATTTCTATAAACTCTTGCATACTTTCATCCAGATGCCAATACTGCTCCATAGCATCTCCATTTTTTAGTCCCACGTGATCAATAACTTCCCAAGATAATTGATTAATCTCTTTTTTAATTTCACGTTTATGGGTGTACCCTCCAATGTGTTTAAATGCTTTAATTTGCCCTTCAAAAAGATAGGTGTTTGTAGTTTTAGATAGGCTTGCTACAGCCTCTTTTACCCAATGATACCAGATAAATCTACTTCCTTTGAGCATTTGGTTTTGACCATTAATACTGATCGTATTATGACCTTTTGTTCCTGTAAAAAAGTTAATCTCTTCTTTAGAGGTATTATACATATAACTCCCTGCATCTCTTAAATAATTAACGCCATTTACCCAAATATCTAGATGTAGATTGTCTGCATGTGCTGGCCTGTCCTTATAAGAGCCACACTTAATAAAGGTTTTAACATCTTGTTCTTGAAAGATATAGTATCCGCTTTCGCGAAAGCTAAACATACCCTCTTCCCTTTTATCATCAACTTTGAGGTCTTGTAGTCCATACCAACCTTGACTTTCTGAAACTTCTCTGACCGCCCCATAAAGCACGGCTCTTAAATCGTCTAGTTGTGATTGATACACCCGATAGTCATCATCTGTAAGTTTAAAGAATAACGCGCCATCGTTAGAGCCATAATTAGGTAATTGTTTAGACACAGGATCTTGAGAGGCTTCTAGAAAGGCTAGTGACTTCTTTGCTTTTGTATATACAACATCAGAAAATGCATCTTTATGTAATTCTGACAGGCGTATCCCCCAAGTGAGTAATTGTATGGCAACGCGATGATAGTTCATAGAGAACTGAAGAAACGTACCATCATCATAAATCTGATACGCTATCTCTTGTTCAAACCATTTTTTACCTAGTTTACTCCATTTTTTAGTCTC
>NZ_CALEMI010000106.1 GCF_937910895.1 uncultured Dokdonia sp.
AATGTAGACTTCTTCTTATACAGACTCTCAACTATTTTTGCATAATCAGAAAATCCCACAACTTTTACACTTGATCCCATTAAGGTCGTTGGTGATTTGATGTAAAACAAAAAAGTCTTCCAAACTAAGGAAGACTTTTGAGAGCCGATAGAGGGACTCGAACCCACGACCTGCTGATTACAAATCAGCTGCTCTAGCCAGCTGAGCTACATCGGCATTACGGCTGCAAATATAAAATAGTATCTCATATTTGCAACAACTTTTTTAAAAAAAATTACAATTTATTGATACGCTCTACAAGTGTAGTCGCTTTTTCTTCAAGCTCAACACGTACTACTTTTATATGTTGCTTTCTATTTTCAACTTTTCTGTCATTTACTTTTGCGATAAGCACATCAAATGTCTCAATTGCATCATCAATAATAGCTTCGCCTTTTGCTGCCTCAGCATCTGGAGTCATTGCTTCCCAAACGTATACTGCATCAATAATATCTCCTAATACAAAATTGATATCTTTCTTTAAATCTCTAATATTTGCCATAATCTATAATTTGGTGCAAAATTAAGATAATTTAAAGCGTTTTACAGATAAACTTCAAGAAATTTAGCATCTGTTCCTTCAAGTAGTACAGATGTGCAGTCAGCTGGGATTAATAAGGTCTCGCCTATGGTTAGTTTATATATTTTATCCTGATGTCTACAAATCATATTTCCTGCAACCATTATCAATACCGTAAAACTATCCATACGATCTATAGTATGGGAAGAAGCTTCTAATTTTATAATGTCTGTTTTAAAAAACGGACAGTGTTTTAAGGTTTGAACCCCTATTTTACTAGGGTCATATTCTAAAATATAATCATCAGGATTGGTATACTGTAATGCTTTGCGGGCATTTTCTATATGCAGATCTCGTAAACTTCCATCAGGCTGTTTACGATGATAGTCATAGACACGATAGGTAATATCTGATGTTTGTTGAATCTCGGCAAGCACGATCCCTTTTCCTATGGCATGAATCAATCCTGCACTGATAAAAAAGCAATCTCCTGCGGTGACATCTATATATTGTAAATGATCATTTATAGTTCCCGTGGCAACGGCAGTATCAAATTTTTCAGGAGTCATCTTACCTTCGAAACCAACAATGATTTGCGCTCCGGGTACAGCCTTCATGATGTACCACATTTCTGTTTTTCCACTGCCTTGATGAAGTGCTTTTGCTAGGGTGTCATCAGGGTGAAGTTGTACAGATAAGTCGTCTGCGGCGTCTATGTATTTGATAAGTAAGGGAAAGTTTTCTCCAAATTGATTAACAACTGGGGTGCCTAAGACCGCTTTCGCGAAAGCGGACACCACCTCCCCCAGTGTTTTTCCTTTAAGGACTCCTTGTGTCACCACACTTTGATCCTCAGGAAGATCTGCGATTTCCCAGCTTTCGCCGAAAGGCAAGTCTTCAGGAGTCTTCGATAGAAATGTTTTAAGTTGTTGCCCTCCCCATATTTTTTCTTTAAGTATCGGTTGAAACTGAAGTGGGTACCAATTTGTTATATGCATGTGCTATTTTCTATAATACAGAGGCGCTACGCTGTTCTGCTCATTTTATGGCATATTATCTTTTCATTCATTCTCCTGTATACACTACAAAATTACGAGGTGTCTCATATAAAGTAATGGTAAGGTCAAATTTTGGATCTAGGACTGGTTTCATTTTATTATAAATGACTACTGCAATATTCTCGGCAGTAGGATTTAAATCTTTAAATTCTGGCACTTCCAGATTTAAGTTTTTATGATCAAAGGCGTCTTCTACTTCGGATTTGATCAAATCTTTGACAATTTTTAAATCTATTAAATAACCTGTTTCTGGGTTAATTTCTCCTGTGATTCCTACAATGAGTTCGTAATTATGACCGTGATAGTTAGGATTACTACATTTTCCAAATACGTTGGTATTGGTTGCTTCATCCCAATCTTTTCTATACAAACGATGGGCAGCATTAAAATGCGCATGTCTATTTACCGTAATTCTCATGATTCTAAATGGGAGTAAAATTGTTCGAATATAATTTTAAACCACTCTGTATATTCTTCAGGGTGTTCTATTATATCTTGCTTCACACTTTCTAGCGGCATCCATTTCCAAGAGGCGACTTCGTCTTGATTAATCACAGGTTCTCCGTTATAAGAGCCAATAAGGATGTGGTCAAGCTCGTGCTCTGTGAGTCCATTATCAAATGGAGCTTTATAAATAAAGGATGTCGTCTCTTTAAGTGGCACAACAAAGCCCATTTCTTCTTCTAGTCTTCGGGTGCCCGCACTGATATTATCTTCTCCATCTCGCTGATGGCTACAGCAGGTATTGGTCCATAGCCCTGGAGAATGGTATTTGTGTAATGCTCTTTGTTGTAGCATAAGTTCGTTTTTATCATTGAATACAAAAACGGAAAAAGCGCGATGAAGGATTGCCTTTTCATGTGCTTCCATTTTAGGCATTAAACCTATCTGGTTATCATGTTCATCGACTAGGATGACGAGTTCTTCTTTCATATAGATTGTAAAAGTACAAAATAGCATCATTTATTAAATAAAAAAAGCGCTCATAAATAGAGCGCTTTTAAAATAGACGTAGATATCTTTATCTATCCCCCAATATAATAAATTCACTACGCCTATTCTCTTGATGTGCGGCTTCACTGCACGCAACATTATTTGTACACTTGTTTACAGGGCTGGACTCTCCATAGCCTCTTCCTGTTAAACGTGATCTATTAATCCCTTTATCTACGAGCCATTGTATCGTAGCATCATTTCTGTTTTGTGATAAACGCTCATTATACGCATCATTTCCTCTACTATCTGTATGCGATCTTACGTCTATACGTAGTGTAGGATACTCTTCCATTACGGTTTGAACTTTTGCTAACTCTAGAGCCGCATCTGGTCTTATATTAAAACGATCAAAATCAAAATAGATTGGATTTAAATCTAATAAGTCTTTAAGGTCTTCTCCTGTAGTTAATAGTTTGTTCTTCTTTTCTAGTTGCAACAATGCTTCTAGGTTTGCAGAGGTCACAGGAATAGTGATTATTTTTTCTTCAGGAAGATATCCATCTTTTTCTGCTCTTACTAACATTGCTCTATCACAACTTGGGTCAAAAGAAAATGTAGCAGTACCATCCGTAACCGATGTGCCAAATACGTTTTTGTTTGTATCATATAGCGTAACGGTCGCATTGGATAGTTTCTCTCCTGTATCTTTATCGGTCACAAGTCCTGTTAAGACAATCACACAAGGAGGTGGTAGCGTTTTAATACGCTCCAACATGTATATATCGTCATTTCCTGCTTCATTTACACGATTTGATGAAAGAAAACCTTGATTGGTTGTATGATTAATCACAAAAGAGAAATCATCTTTAGATGTATTTACGGGCTCTCCTAAATTTATAATTTCAGAGACTTCACCTAGATCACCTATGCTCGCTTTAAAAATATCTAAACCTCCTAAACCTAGATGTCCGTTTGACGCAAAATACAAATCGTTTTCGTCACAAATAAATGGATAGGATTCTCTACCTTCTGTATTAATTTGATCTCCTAAATTAACAGGAGCACCGTAGGTACCATCTTCTTGAATCGTGACATACCACAAATCTGCATCACCAAAAGTGCCTGGCATATCGGAAGAGAAATACAATCTTTTTTCATCTGGGCTCAATGCTGGATGAGCAATGGTATACTCATCACTAGAAAAAGGAAGTTCTTCTATATCACTCCACTTATTCTTATCATTTTTGACAGCTTTATAAATTTTAAGTTTATTGGTGCCATTTATATCATCTCTATATACCCCGTTATTATAATTATTACGGGTAAAGTACACCGTGTTTCCATCTTTTGTGAAGATAGGTGTACTCTCATGAAAAGGACTATTGATAGCGTTATTAAATTTCTTAGCATCTTTGATAGTTGCTTCTCCATTAGAGACCATTTCTAAGGGTATCTCATAAAGGTCTAAGAAAGGCTGCCCATTCCATTTGTGGATTCTTTTGATAAAAGCCCCTGTATCTTTTGCAGAAGAAAAAATAAGCTTGTCTTCGTAAAAGGCAGTTCCAAAATCAGAATATCCAGAGTTTATCGTTGTTTCTGTAACGTTATATGAGTCTTTATAGGTATTTATATCTTTTAGATAATCAGGATTATTCTTAAAAATCTGTGCTCTTTTATCGTTTTTATATAACTCGCTAAATCGAGTCATGATTTCGTCAGAGCGCTTGTAATCTTTGGTTCCTTTTAGTGCTATCGCATATCTAAAATAGGTTTCTGCTTCTACATTATCCGTATATTTTTCGATAAGCTTCCCATACCAAATTTGTGCTTTTTCATACGAAGCGTTCAGATAGTAACTATCCCCTAACCGTTTATATAAATCAGCAGATTCATATCCTTTATCAGCTACTTTCTGATAAATATCTTGTGCATTTACAAAATCAAAATTAGTATAGCCTTTATTTCCTTTAGAAATTTTACTTTGCTGAGCTGTTATAATGACAGGGGTAGATAAAATAAATAAGAGAATAAAGTATTTTTTCATGACTATGAGTATTAGAAAAATCTAGGTGTTAATAACCTATCATATTCGTTAAAGAGTTCAAATCGTAAGAATATTTCAAAACTTCCATCATTAAATGTTGTGTTGCCTAAATCTGTTGTCTCTCGGTCATACGCAAGACCTATGAGCATACTGTCTGACACTTGAAAACCAGCAAGACCACTAAAAGCCGCATCCCATCTATAAGCAGCTCCTAAGTGTAGCTTTTCTAATAATAAAAAATTTGCTGTAAGATCTACCTGTAAGGGAGCACCTGCTACCGCTTTTATTAATGTACTAGGTTTGAACTTCACTTGGTC
>NZ_CALEMI010000107.1 GCF_937910895.1 uncultured Dokdonia sp.
TATTTACGCTTTAAAAGAAATTCAAAAACGAAACGGAGAACGTGGCGCAAACAGATACATTATTAGCAATAATCAGACAGCATTAAATGTAATGGAAACATTCGCAATGCTAAATTTATGTGGGTTTGATGATGTTTTACCTGTTGATGTAATTCCACTTTTTGAAACTGTTGATGATTTACAAAACGCAGATTCTGTAATGAGAATTTTGTATACAAATGAAGCTTACAGAAAGCATTTGATAAATAGAAAAAACAGACAAACCATTATGCTAGGTTTTTCTGACGGAACAAAAGACGGTGGATATTTAATGGCAAATTGGGCGATTTATAAAGCCAAAGAAAATCTAACTACCATCTCTAGAAAATATGATATCACGGTGATCTTTTTTGATGGTCGCGGTGGCCCTCCAGCAAGAGGAGGTGGGAAAACGCATAATTTTTATGCTTCGTTAGGACCAACAATTGAAGACAAGGAAGTGCAATTGACCATCCAAGGGCAAACCATTAGTTCCAATTTTGGAACTTTAGACTCATCACAATATAATCTAGAACAGCTTATTAGTTCGGGAATTTATAATAGTTTAAACGAAGTAAATTTAAGCATGGCTTCTGAAAATAGAGAAGTGATGGATGAGCTCGCTACATTAAGTTATGATGCGTATGTAGCTTTTAAGGCACATCCAAAATTTATTCCCTACCTAGAGCACATGAGTACGCTTAAATACTATGCTAAAACGAATATAGGAAGTCGTCCTTCCAAGCGTGGAAATGCTGAAGGGTTGGTATTTGCAGATTTAAGAGCCATTCCGTTTGTAGGTTCTTGGAGTCAGTTGAAACAAAACGTTCCTGGATTTTTTGGCGTAGGAACTGCGTTAAAACACTATGAAGATATCGGGGAGTTTGAGAAAGTACAGCGGTTATTTAAAACCTCTAGTTTCTTTAAGACCTTAATAGAAAATAGTATGATGTCGCTGTCTAAATCATTTTTTGATTTGACAAAATACATGTCAGAAGACCCTGAGTATGGCGCATTTTGGACCATTATTTTTAAAGAATATGAAACATCAAAACGTTTGATCTTGAAGCTGACAGGCTATAAAGAATTGATGGAAGAAGAACCTGCCGGAAAAGCGTCTATTGCGATACGAGAATCGATCGTATTGCCTTTATTGACCATTCAACAATATGCCTTAAAAAAGATTCAGGAGCTTGAAAAAGCACCTGAGAGAGATGAAGCACAGATTGCTGTATTTGAAAAAATAGTAACCCGTTCTTTGTTTGGAAATATCAATGCAAGTCGTAATTCGGCGTAATTTTTTAAAATTAATAATTATATACACGCTTTCGCGAAAGCGTAATAAAGAAAAAACCTCAAAGTATCATGCTTTGAGGTTTCTCTTTTTAGTAGGTGTATTCAGGTAAATTGATATGTTATATATTTTTAATGTTCGTTGAGTCTAAAATCTGGATAGGAATCCATGCCGTGTTCGTGAGCATCGAGTCCTTCTACTTCTTCACGTTCAGAAACTCTAATACCAACTGTCTTTTTCAGAGTAAAAATGATTAAGAAAGCAGAAACAATACAAAAGACAGCATACGCAAGTACGCCATAGAGCTGAGGTAAAAAGGATAGCGCATTAGCAGCTTCTGAAGCAGTAGTGACAACATCGCCATTAGCATTTAAAAACACACCCGCATCATTCGTAGTAGCTTTAAAGCCAAGTATACCTACCGCTAGCGTTCCCCAAATGCCACATACCAAGTGCACTGCAATAGCACCTACAGGATCGTCTAATTTAATTTTATCAATAAAGCTGACTGCAAAAACAATTAATATTCCTGCGACAGCACCAATGAGGATAGCGCTTGTGGGTGACATCACATCTGCACCCGCCGTAATCCCTACCAATCCGCCAAGGATGCCGTTTAAGAACATGGTAAGATCCAAATTCTTATACATGATCGTTGAGGCGATAGCAGCAACTACTCCACCCGCTGCAGCAGCCAAGCAAGTCGTTACAAGTGTTAATGAGGTTAATCCTGGATCTGCCGATAAAACAGAACCACCATTAAAACCAAACCAACCCAACCATAAGATGAGAACACCCGCAGTGGCTAACGGAATATTGTGTCCTGGTATCGCTTGGGGTTTACCATCTTTATATTTCCCGATTCTAGAACCTAATAACCAAACAGCTACAAGCGCTGCCCAGCCGCCAACAGAGTGCACTAATGTAGAACCTGCGAAATCATAAAAACCTAATTTGTCCAAAAAGCCGCCTCCCCATTTCCACGAACCTGCAATTGGGTAAATAAGACCTACATAAATCACTGTGAATATCATAAAAGGGCCAATTTTCATACGTTCTGCAACAGCTCCAGATACAATAGTAGCGGCAGTAGCAGCAAACATTCCTTGAAATAGGAAATCTGTCCAGTAGGTGTAGCCTTCATTATAAGCTAAATCTAAGGTGCCCGCCTCTGTAAGAGGTGCATCTAATCCAACACCTGCAAATCCTATAAATCCATTAAAATCTCCAGGATACATCAGATTAAACCCAATTAAACAGTACAGTAATAAGCCTACGGTGATGATAAATATGTTTTTAAATAAAATATTAAGTGTATTTTTTTGACGCGTTAATCCGATTTCTAAAAATGCAAACCCTAAGTGCATAAAGAAAACGAGTGCTGTACAGAGCATCATCCATACATTATTGGTAGTAAGTAATTCCATGTGTTTTATTTTAAAGTGTTTCCGCCTTTTTCTCCTGTACGGATTCGATACACTTCTTCGACGTGTGATACAAATATTTTACCATCGCCAACATCGCCTGTTGCACCAGCTTCAAGTATGGCATTAATGGTCACCTCTTCAAAATCGTCATTAACAACAATGGACAGGTATCGTCTTTGGATATCACTCGTACTATAAGCAACGCCTCTGTAAACGTGACCTTCTTTTTCATTTCCAAGTCCAGTAACATCCCAATAAGAGAAGAAGTTGACACCTACTTCGTGTAATGCTTTTTTGACAGCAGAAAATTTTGATTTTCTGATAATTGCTTCAACTTTTTTCATCGTGTTTGTATAGGTCAGTTTATTATTTTTTTACATCTAGTCACTACCGATATTACCCCATTTTTTCTACAAAAATCTTTTAAAAATGTAGGTAAGAAGTATCAGATTTCAAATGAGCTATTTATTTATGTTTTGAAGCATTAAAACTATATAAAAAGTAATAAACTATAAATTAAATAGGGTTTACTTTGTTATTTTTACGAATATTTTTGATTAGACCCTATTTTTTTAGGGGGTATGTATATTAATTATATGATTTTTGATAAATCAATATGTTTTTATTCAATACTTGTTTATCAAATTGGTTTTTTGATGTGATATTTTATATAGCTGGTTTTTAGCGAAAACGTTGTCGTCGTATCCTTGCTTTTTTATATAGTGTTTTATAATTACGTATTTAATAAAATAGAAGCTCTCAAATGAATAATTCATATTTTAAGAAGAGATAATTCACAATTCCTTAAAAGTCTTTTTCCTTTTGTTGTTGCTATAATTTGCTTCTATCTTAGAGATTCATTCAGGTGTAAAAACTATGAAAAAAAACTATTTATGTTAAAGGAACAAGGACTTTATTTACCAGAATTTGAGCATGATAATTGTGGTGCAGGATTTATATGTAGTTTAACTGGAAAACGCTCAAATGATATCATTCATAAAGCTCTCGAAATTTTAGTAAAATTGGAGCATCGCGGCGCAGTAAGCTCTGATGGTGTTACAGGTGATGGCGCTGGTATTTTAATTGATATTCCGCATGCGTTTTTTGAAAAGTTTTGTGAATTTTCATTACCCAGTCCAGGAGGATATGCGGTGAGTAATGTTTTTCTTCCGCGAAAGCAAAATCAAAGGGATTACTGTATTGGTGTTTTTGAAGCCGAAATTGCAAATCAAGAATTACAACTTCTAGGTTGGCGTGACGTGCCTGTGAATAGTGATGTGTTAGGTGAAATTGCTAAAACCACAGAACCTTTTGTAAAACAGATATTTATTGGAAAGTCTCACGAGGATCAATCAGATGTTGATTTTAATCTAAAATTGTTTGCCGCTCGAAAAATAGCTGAGCATACCATTTATAATTCAAAACTATCAGAATCTCAATTCTTCTATGTACCAAGTCTTTCTACCAAAATCATCATTTTTAAAGGCTTGTTGAAGCCCGAGCACATTAATGAGTATTATTTAGATCTATACAATACAACTTTGGATACGCGATTGGCATTAGTCCATCAGCGCTTTTCTACAAATACGTTTCCAACATGGGATCTCGCACAACCGTTTAGATATATCTGTCACAATGGTGAAATCAATACCTTACGAGGGAATATCTCTCGCATGTTCTCCCGTGAAGAGATTATGGAGAGTGAATTATTTGGCGATGACATAAAAAAAATAATACCGACTATTTTAAAAGGAAAATCAGATTCTGCTACACTAGATATGGTAGTCGAATTATTGTTAATGACGGGTCGTTCTTTACCAGAAGCGATGATGATGTTGGTTCCAGAAGCTTGGGAGAAAAATCCAACGATGTCTGATTCCAAAAAAGCCTTTTACGAATACAATTCATGCCTCATGGAACCTTGGGATGGTCCCGCTTCTATACCTTTTACCGATGGTAATTTTATTGGTGCCGTATTAGATAGAAATGGTTTGCGTCCCTCCCGATATACCGTGACTAAAAGTGGAAATGTGATTATGTCTTCAGAAACGGGCGTGGTCGATATCAAGCCAGAAAATGTGAGATTTCATGGGCGTTTAGAACCTGGAAAAATGTTTTTAGTCAATATGAATGAAGGTCGCATTGTAAATGACGAAGAAATAAAAGAAGAGATTGCCTCGCGACATCCCTACAGAAAATGGCTGAATGAAAACCTAGTACACCTCAAAGCAATTTCAGCAAAAAGAGGTCCTATACAATATGATGAAATAGATTTAGCAAAGCGAAAAGTTGTTTTTGGGTATACCCATGAAGACCTAAATACCATCATTAGACCGATGGCGCAGCTTGGAAAAGAACCTATCGGATCTATGGGAAGTGATACGCCTATTGCGGTATTGTCTGAAAAGCCACAATTAGTCTATAATTACTTTAAGCAATTATTTGCACAGGTCACCAATCCGCCGTTAGACGGAATTCGAGAAGAGTTAATTACAGATATTAGCCTTACGTTAGGAAGTGATGTCAACTTATTTGATATCAGTCCAGCGCATTGTAAAAAATTAAAAATTCAAAATCCAGTTATTTCAAAACATGATTTAGATAAAATTAGAAATTATGATACCAATCCTAATTTTAAAGTGAAGTCTATCTCTATGTTATATGAAGTGAACAGAGGTTTAAATGAACTGGAAGTCGCCTTAGAAAATTTAATGTCTAAAGCCTCCAAAGCTATAGATGAAGGTGCCAATATTATTATTTTATCAGATAGGTATGTAGATGAAAATCATGCGCCTATCCCAGCGCTTTTAGCGTGTTCGTATGTGAATCATGCGTTACACAAGTTAAACAAACGCTCAAAAACAAGTTTGATTATAGAATCTGCCGAACCTAGAGAAGTACATCATTTTGCATTGCTATTTGGTTTTGGTGCGAGTGCTGTCAATCCTTATATCGTTAATGAAATCGTTCAAGAACAAATTGATACTCTTGAAGTGACCGATTTAGAATATCTAAAAGCGATTAAAAACTATAATAAAGCAATTGGAAAAGGAATCTTGAAGGTGATGAATAAAATAGGAATCTCCACCTTAAACTCCTATCGAGGTTCTCAATTATTTGAGTGTATAGGAATCAATACACAAACCGTTAAAAAGTATTTTCCAAATACCCCAACTCGGATTCAAGGGATTGGTCTAAGAGAGATTGAACAAGAAATTGTAAAGCGTCATAAGAAAGCATTTCAGGTCAATGTTACAAGCCCAGATATTGAAGTAGGTGGCGATTACAGATGGCGACGTGGTCAAGAAAAACACATGTTTAATCCGCTGACGGTTGCCAAATTGCAGGAGTCGGTACGAACAAATAAAGCCTCCACGTTTAAAGAATATTCAAGTCTAATAAACGATCAGTCTAAGAGTTTAATGACTATAAGAGGACTGTTTGAGTTTGATCAATTTGATCCTATTCCACTTGAAGAAGTAGAGCCGTGGACAGAAATTGTAAAACGATTTAAAACAGGCGCGATGTCGTATGGTTCTATAAGCAAAGAAGCCCACGAGAATCTAGCAGTAGCCATGAATAGAATTGGTGGTAAAAGTAATTCTGGAGAGGGTGGAGAAGATCAAGAACGATTTTATAAAAGTTCACAAGGAGATTGGAAAAACTCTGCGATTAAGCAAGTGGCTTCTGGACGATTTGGAGTGACCTCTAATTATCTGACGAATGCGAGTGAAATTCAAATTAAAATCGCACAAGGTGCCAAACCAGGAGAAGGAGGACAGTTACCCGGCCCCAAAGTAAATCACGAAATTGCAAAAACAAGAAACTCGACACCTTATGTAGGCTTAATCTCACCACCTCCACATCACGATATTTATTCTATAGAAGATTTATCTCAATTAATATATGATGTTAAATCAGCCAATAGAGAAGCGCGAATCAACGTAAAATTAGTCTCAGAAATAGGTGTAGGCACCGTGGCTGCTGGTGTTGCCAAAGCAAAAGCAGATGTGGTTTTAATTTCTGGCTTTGATGGAGGTACAGGCGCTTCGCCTTTAACATCTCTACGTCACGCAGGGTTGCCTTGGGAGCTCGGGATTGCAGAAGCACAACAAACCCTAGTGATGAACGATTTACGGAATCGGATTGTGTTAGAATGTGATGGCCAATTAAAAACCGGTCGTGATGTTGCCATCGCTTGTCTGTTAGGTGCAGAAGAGTTTGGTTTCGCGACAGCGCCCTTAGTGGCATCAGGCTGTATTATGATGCGTGTGTGTCATTTAAATACCTGTCCCGTGGGGATCGCTACGCAAAATCCAGAACTCCGTAAAAAGTTTAAAGGAAAGCCAGAGCACGTGGTGAACTACATGTATTTTGTAGCCCAAGAGTTACGAGAAATTATGGCGTCGCTCGGATTCAAAACCGTTAACGAAATGGTAGGGCAAGTACAGAAATTAAATCGAAATAAAGCGATAGAACATTACAAAGCGTCAGGTATTGACTTAACACCGATACTGCATAAAATCGATGTGCCAGCAGATACCAAACTGTATAATACAGAACAACAAGAACATCATCTAGACAAGCATTTAGATTTCAAGATTATCAAGCAAGCACACCAAGCATTGTTTAGAAGACAAAAAACACATTTAGCGATGCCTATTACCAATGTAGATCGTGCGGTAGGTGCGATTTTAAGTAACGAAATCTCTAAAATTTATGGTGCCGATGGTTTACCTGAAGATACCATAGATATTGATTTTAGCGGATCAGCAGGACAGAGTTTTGGTGCTTTTGCAACCAAAGGATTAACCTTTAAAGTCCACGGTAATACAAATGATTATTTAGGAAAAGGATTATCTGGCGCCAAATTAATTATCAAAGTTCCTAAGGCCTGTACCATTGTTCCTGAAGATAATATCATCACAGGAAACGTGACTTTGTATGGCGCCACCTCTGGAGAAGCGTACATCAACGGAAAAGCTGGAGAACGTTTTTGTGTGCGAAATTCAGGTGCCATCGCAGTGGTAGAAGGAATAGGAGATCATGGATGTGAATACATGACAGGAGGAGTTGCAGTAATCTTAGGAGCCGTAGGTCGAAATTTCGGCGCTGGAATGAGTGGTGGGATCGCCTATGTTTTAGACGAACAAAAGGAATTCAAACAACATTGTAATACAGCCGATTTGAATATAGATCCTATAAAAACGAAAGAAGATGCTCAACAATTAAGACAATTAATAGAAAATCATTTTGAAGCAACGGCAAGCCCATTGGCAAAACGAATTTTAGAGCGTTGGGAAGCGTATCTCCCAAAGTTTAAAAAAGTACTTCCAGAAGAGTATAAGAAAGCCTTAAAACGATTGGAGAATGAAAAATTACAAATAGCTTAGGATATGGGAAAGATCACAGGATTTTTAGAATATGAGCGTCAAGATGAAACGCGTGAGTTACCAGAAGAGCGAATCAAAAATTATAAAGAATTTACCATTCCGTTAGCGCCTTCAAAGCTGCAAGATCAAGGTGCTCGGTGTATGGATTGTGGGATTCCGTTTTGTCAAAGTGGGTGTCCGTTAGGTAATTTCATTCCTGATTTTAATGACAAGGTATACAAAGGAAAATGGGAAGAAGCCGCTGCAATTTTACATAAGACCAATAATTTTCCAGAATTTACAGGACGTTTGTGTCCCGCACCTTGCGAAGAGGCGTGTGTGTTGGGGATCAACGAAGATCCTGTCACTATAGAAAATATTGAAAAAAATATTGTAGAGACCGCTTTCGCGAAAGCGTGGATCACTCCAAACCCACCTGAGATCAGAACTGGAAAAACCGTAGCTGTGATAGGATCTGGACCCGCAGGACTGGCAGCTGCACAACAATTGAATAGCGTAGGACATACCGTCACCGTTTTTGAACGTGATAAAAAAGTAGGAGGTTTATTGCGCTACGGAATCCCCGATTTTAAATTGGAAAAGCAGATTATAGATCGGCGAATTAAGATTTTGGAAGATGAAGGAATTTTATTTAAAACCAATGCACACGTAGGAAAGGAGATTGCGATCACTCAATTAAAAGAAGATTTTGATGCGATTGTATTGTGTGGTGGAGCGACGGTAAAACGTTCGATTCCGATTCCTGGAGCTGATTTGAAAGGCGTACATCAAGCGATGGATTTCTTAAAACAAAACAATCAACGTGTCGATGGAATATCCGATTTTAAGGAAGTTTTGACTGCTGAAGGGAAAAATGTCATTGTCATAGGAGGAGGAGACACAGGATCTGATTGTATCGGAACTTCCAATCGCCAAGGGGCAACATCTGTCACCAACTTTGAAATTTTAAGCAAACCTACCGTTGGTCGACCAGCGCATCAGCCGTGGCCGTATTGGCCTATGAAATTAAAAACAACCTCGTCTCATAAAGAAGGAGTGGAGCGTTTTTTTAGTATTTCTACCAAAGAATTTATAGGCGATAGTAATGGAAACTTAAAAGCATTAAAAACCGTTGAAGTTGAATGGATTTTTGAAGAAGGCGAACGCCCTCAATTAAAAGAAGTTCCCAATACCGAAAAAGAATGGAAATGTGAGCTTGCTTTATTGGCACTTGGTTTTACCGGCTCAGAGAAAACACTAGCGGAACAATTTGGCGTAGACATGGATGGTCGAGATAATATTCAGGCGACAACAAAAGATTATAAAACCAATGTCCCCGCTATTTTTACTGCAGGTGATATGCGCCGCGGGCAATCACTGATTGTTTGGGCAATCTCAGAAGGACGGCAGGCAGCGTATCACGTAGATACTTTTTTGATGGGAAGTTCTACATTGCCTTTAAAAGATGATAGTGATTTACCGAGGGTGTAACTAATTATCATTTTAATTCATTTGGTATACATTATTAAGCATGATATCTATACCACAAAAACTCCCTTAGTTATCTACATCATCTAAGGGAGTTTTTTTATGGGTTTAATAGCTTTCGTACTTCGTTGAGTGTCACATACACTTCTGCGTCACGATGTTCCTT
>NZ_CALEMI010000108.1 GCF_937910895.1 uncultured Dokdonia sp.
ACTTTATATATATCGTGATTATAATGTATGCATAATCCGTTACGTATATCTGATGTTGTTGCCATTGTGTATGCTATTTTGAGTGATTGATTGTACGCTTTCGCGAAAGCGTACATATTACTATATTTATTATTTTAGTTGGTACTGAAATATCCTTTCATAATTCCTCTTTGAGAGTTTCTGATAAATTGTAATATCTCATCTCTCTCTGGAGTTGCCTCCATCTCTGCTTCTATAATCTCTACCGCCTGTGTATTATTATAATTTTTTTGGTAGAGGATTCTATAAATGTTTTGAATCTCACGTATTTTATCTGTAGTAAATCCACGACGACGAAGTCCAATAGAGTTGATTCCGACATAACTTAAAGGTTCTCTACCAGCTTTTACAAAAGGGGGTACATCTTTTCTTACCAGAGAACCTCCAGTAACAAAAGCATGACTACCAATCGTACAAAATTGCTGTACCGCCGCCATTCCTGCTAGTACAACATATTCTCCTACGGTAATATGACCTGCTAGTGTGCTGTTATTTGAAAAAATGCAGTTGTCACCCACAATACAATCATGTGCAATATGACAATACGCCATAATCCAACAGTTTTTTCCAACTTCTGTTTTCATACGATCAGAAGTACCTCTATTGATAGTCACACACTCTCTTATGGTGGTATTATCACCTATAATAGTGACGGTATCTTCATCGTTGAACTTTTTATCTTGAGGGATTGCAGATATGACCGCTCCAGGAAAGATACTTACGTTTTTTCCTATTCGGGCTCCTTCCATGATGGTGACATTGGATCCTATCCAACTTCCTTCTCCTATCACCACATTATTATGTATGGTAGTAAAAGGTTCTATAACTACATTTTTTGCAATTTTAGCACCAGGATGTACGTATGCCAGTGGTTGATTCATTCGTTAGTTGTTCTTTACTTTAACAATTTGAGCCATAATTTCGGCTTCTGATACTAGTCTTCCATTTGCATACGCTCTGGCTTGCATTTGGCATATTCCTCTTCGTATAGGAGACATCAAATCTAATCTAAAAATAAGAGTATCTCCTGGCACTACTTGTTGTTTATAACGTACATTATCTATTTTTAATAAGTACGTCAAATAATTTTCTGGGTCAGGTACAGTGCTTAGTACTAAGATACCCCCTGTTTGAGCCATGGCTTCAATTTGTAAAACTCCTGGCATCACAGGTGCTCCTGGAAAATGTCCTACAAAAAAAGGTTCGTTCATGGTGACATTTTTCATCCCAATCACATACTGATCTGTAAGTTCTAAAATTTTATCTACCAATAAAAATGGAGGTCGATGAGGAAGCATCTCCATAATCTGATTGACATCTTTTACGGGAGGTGCATGTAAATCTACCTGAGGAACGTGATTACGACGTTCTGTCTTTATGATTTTTTGTAGCTTTTTCGCAAATTGGGTATTTACATAATGTCCTGGCTTATTTGCAATGATCTTACCTCGTATGCGTGTGCCCACCAGGGCAAGATCGCCTATCACATCTAGCAACTTATGACGTGCCGCTTCATTAGGATGGTGCAATGTTAAGTTGTCTAGTATTCCGTTAGGTTTAATTGCAATATGGTCTTTATTGAAAGCGACACGCAATTTATCCATGGTTTCTGGAGACAGTTCTTTGTCTACATAAACAATAGCATTATTAAGATCCCCTCCTTTGATCAATCCATGCTCAAGGAGCATTTCTATTTCGTGTAAAAAACTAAATGTTCGGCTATCTGATATTTCTTTTTTAAATTCAGAAAGGTGCTTGATACTTGCATTTTGAGTTCCTAAGACTTTGGTACCAAAATCAACCATGGCAGTTACTTGATACTCATCTGCCGGCATTAAAATAATTTCGCTACCCGATTCTTCATCAACATACGAAATTACTTCTTTTACGATATACTCTTGGCGACACTCCTCTTGTTGTTGGATCCCTGCTTTTTCTAGCGCTTCTACAAAGAACTTTGAAGAGCCATCCATAATAGGCGGTTCTGACGCATCGAGTTCTATTAAAATGTTGTCTATTTCTAAACCTACACAAGCAGCAAGTACGTGTTCTGTAGTTTGTATAGCAACCCCATTTTTTTCAAGATTAGTGCCTCTTTGGGTATTTATTACTAATGAAGCATCAGCATCTATAATAGGTGCTCCTTCCAAATCAACACGTTTAAACTTATACCCGTGATTTTCATTAGCAGGTTTAAATGTCATCGTTACATTTGATCCAGTATGTAATCCTACCCCTGTAAGAGTAACTTCTTTAGCTATTGTACATTGTTGTGCTCTAGCTTCACTCATTGGTTTATTTTTTTATCGAGTTGATTAACCGTTTGAACTATCTTAGGTAAATTTTTAAAATGCACATAGGAACGATTCCAGTCTGCATACGCAAATGATGGAGAGCCTTGTAAAACTTCATCATCTTTTATGTTACGCCCAATACCAGACTGTGCTTGAATACGAACACGATCTCCTATGGTGATATGTCCAGCAATGCCTACCTGTCCTCCAATCAGACAATTTTTACCAATTTTTGTAGAACCTGCAATTCCTGTTTGCGCAGCAATAGCCGTATGTGCACCTATCTCTACATTATGAGCGATTTGTATTTGATTATCTAGCTTTACTCCTTTTCTAATAATAGTCGATCCCAAGGTAGCTCTATCTATGGTAGTTCCTGCTCCTATATCTACATAATCTTCTATAATTACATTTCCAGTTTGAGGAACTTTACTGTATTCTCCTTTTTCATTAGGGGTAAATCCAAACCCATCGGCTCCTACAATGGCGCCACTGTGAATGTATACAGAATGTCCTATGACGCTATCAGAATATACTTTTGCTCCTGCAAATAATACACAATTATCTCCTATAGTAACATTATCACCCACATAGGCATTAGGATATATCTTTACATTACTTCCGATAGTCACATTTTCTCCTAAGTAAGAGAAAGCGCCTAAATAAAGTCCTTCTCCATACGTCGCTGAATCTGAAATATAACTGGGTTGTTCTATCCCTAATTTATTAAGCTTTACTTGATTGTAATATTCTAATAGCTTTGAAAATGACTTGTAAGCATCTTCAACACGTATGAGTGTTGTGTCTATTTTATTTTCAAGTTCAAAGTCTATATTAACAATTGCAATAGATGCTTTTGTTGTATATAAGTAATGAGTGTATTTAGGATTTGCAAGAAATGTAAGAGATCCTGTAGTTCCTTCTTCTATTTTTGCAAGTTTAGAAACTTGGATATCGGGATTACCCTCTACCGTCCCTTCTAATATACCTGCTATTTGAGCTGCTGTAAATTTCATGTTTGGCAAAAATAACAAAAAAGTTAGTCTTTAGGTTTGGGGTAACAGATATAGTTTTTAACGACTTCTTTTGTTAAGGATTTTAAACTTAACTGATCGCTAGCTTTTACTACGTCTATAATCTTACCATTAGACATGGCTATATTTATTCCTCCTTGTGTATAATTATAGGCTTGATTTGAAATATTTCCTGTAAAAACAAAGTAAGAAGCCTCGTACGGAGTAATCTTATATTGCGTGATTAATTGATCAATATGCATCTGTTTTCTTTCTTCAAGAAATGGTTTTTTTCGTATTTTAACTTCTAATAAATCTCTGTTTATTATACATTTAGACAGTTCTCTCAACACAAAATCTTCTGTATAACACCATTCCTTCATTCCAGAAATAATATCGTAATCATCAAGTTTTGAAAACGTATCTAGGGTTTCTTTAAAATTGTTCTGATCAATTTTATTTTTTAAAAAATAAGATAATGCTGTACTTGCAGGTAACTCTATTCCCTTATGTGATAATTCCTTAGCGCGTTTTAATACACGCGTAATGAGTTGCTCTGCCACGACTCCTGTTTTGTGTAAATACACCTGCCAATACATAAGACGTCTTGCTACCAAAAATTTTTCGACAGTATAAATTCCTTTTTCTTCTACAACCAATTGATCTTCGTCAACATTAAGCATGGCAATAATACGCTCTGTATTAATATTACCCTCTGCCATTCCCGTATAAAAACTATCTCTTTTTAAATAATCTGTCCGATCCATATCTAGTTGCCCGGAAACAAGCTGATTTAAGAACTTACGTGAGTAAGCCCCCTTAAATATTTGGAGTGCAAGCGTTAAACTTCCGTTAAACTCTTCATTTAAAGCTTCCATAAAAGCAATAGAAATCTGCTCATGATGCACATTTTCTATAATACTTTGCTCCATGGCATGAGAGAAAGGACCATGACCAATATCGTGTAATAGTATGGCTATAAGTGTTGCTTCTTCTTCTTCTTTAGATATAGCAACACCTTTGTCTTTAAGGGTTGTCAAGGCTTTTTGCATAATATGCAAACATCCTATGGCATGATGAAAACGAGTATGATGAGCTCCTGGATAGACTAGATATGAAAGCCCCATTTGTGTAATACGGCGTAGTCTTTGAAAGTAAGGATGCTGAATTAGTTTAAAAACGACACCATTGGGAATGGTAATAAAACCATAAATAGGATCGTTAATTATAGTAACTTTGGTAGACTGTTTTATCACAGAGTTATTTAAAGAGTTTAAACAAATATACCACTAATCATACTAGCTTTTTGGGGAGTCTTTTTTTGCTTTCGCGAAAGCGTATAATACATTAATAATACATGAGTACTATAAAAATACTTTGGGTAGATGACGAAATTGATTTATTAACACCACATATTCTTTTTTTAGAGAAAAAAAACTATTCGGTAACAAAATGTACGAGTGGTACTGAAGCTATCGAAATCATAGACGAGCAAAATTTTGATATCGTGTTTCTGGATGAAAATATGCCTGGGCTTACAGGTTTAGAAACACTCAACGAAATCAAAAACAAACGTGAGAATGTACCTGTAGTCATGATTACCAAAAGTGAGGAGGAGTACATTATGGAGGAGGCAATAGGATCTAAAATAGCTGACTACCTCATAAAACCTGTGAATCCAAATCAGATTTTACTGAGCCTTAAAAAAAATCTAGATCATAGCCGTTTGATTTCTCAAAAAACGGCTTCTTCGTATCAACAGGAATTTCGTAAAATTGCGATGGATCTCTCTATGGTCAATTCTTTTGAAGAGTGGTCTGAGTTATATCAAAAATTGATTTATTGGGAAATGGAGTTAGAAACCATTGAAGATCCTAGTATGTTTGAGATTTTAGAATCTCAGAAAGCAGAAGCCAATCAACAGTTTTGCAAGTTTGTTGACAAGAATTATACAGATTGGTTCAGTTCTCACAACGGACCTATTATGTCACATACCTTATTTAAAGAGAAAGTGGCACCAGAAATTAAAAAAGGAGAACCTACATTGTTTGTAGTCATTGACAACCTAAGGTTTGATCAGTGGAAAGCTTTTGAACCACATCTTTCTTCGTACTATAAAAAAAGAGAAGAAGATACGTATTATAGTATTCTCCCAACGGCAACCCAATATGCACGTAATGCTATTTTTTCTGGATTAATGCCTAGTGAGATGAAAAAGAGATATCCTAATTATTGGCTAGACGATACAGAAGAAGGTGGGAAAAATATGCATGAAGCTGACTTTTTACATGAACAGTTAAAAAGATTGCATCTG
>NZ_CALEMI010000109.1 GCF_937910895.1 uncultured Dokdonia sp.
CAAGCTTCAAGCAACTCTAAGTTTAGATTATTTGACAGATTTAGGTCTTCAATATTATTAATACTACATATTAACGTTTCTAAAAGTGTATTTGAAGAAACATCTAAAGATGTTAATAGATTTTCAAAACAGTTAAGCCCTGTAATATTTACAAATGCTTCTATACCTTGAAGATCTGCAATGTTTTGACTAGCCACATTGAGGGTTCCAGTGACAGCAGCTGCTTCTGAAACTTGGATTTCTCCATCCATATTGGTATCGACTCCAATAGTAATTAATCTATTTTTGAAATTAGCGTCGGGGATATCTACTATTTGTGCATTCACAAATCCTGCAACAAACAATACTAAGAGTGTAATTTTTTTCATTGTGTTTAATTTTAAATAAACTTACTATCGATTTCTCAATTTTTAATGGGTTAATGAGTAAGTGATGGATTCGAATTAGAATTCGTTACATTGATTTTAATATTTCCTGTAGACGTTCCCTTTTTCTTTGAGAAATGGGCAAACGACTCTCATCTGTCATTACCACATATCCGCCATCTTTTTTTATATAGGATTTTAGGTAATTCAAATTAATAAGGTGTGACTGATGGATGCGTTCAAAATTATGTTCTTTGAGCAGTTCTTCATATTCTTTTAAGGTCTTAGAAATAAGGATAGGTTTCGTATTTTTAATATAAAACATCGTGTAATTGTCAGCACTTTCGCATCGTATAATATCACTGATGTCAAACAAATGAATCCCATCAGATGTAGACAGCGCAATGCGTTTAAAATTGTCTACATTCTTCCTGATATTTTCTAATAATAAATCTATATGAGAGTAATCATTTTTCTTCTCAATAACTGCTTCTATTTTTTCTATCACTTTTTGTAGTTCTTCTGGATCTACAGGTTTCAGTAAAAAATCTAATGCACTAAATCGAAATGCTTTAATAGCATATTGTTCGTGAGCCGTGATAAAAACCACATTGGTTTTAATCACTTTATTACGCTCAGAAAGCTTTTCTAAAATATCAAAACCTGTCCCATCCGTAAGTTGAATATCTAAAAAAACAACTTGTGGTTCTAGTGTGTCTATGACTTCAATACCCGTAGCAACACTATCTGCCTCTCCAATAATTTTAATACTTGGTGCAAAACGAGCAAGCAATCCTTTCATGCCTTCCCGAAGATTCTTATCGTCATCTATTAAAATAGCTTTTATCATATATTATTCATTTACATATCGTAACGGGAGTCTCAATGTTACTTTTGTTCCTGTTACTTTCAACGTATCTGCTAACTCTTCTATAGCAATCGTTGCTTTTTTAGAAGTAGAGGCTGTAATCATTTCTAGACGTTTTTTAATAATATCTAGCGCCATCGATTTATGAGCCAATACAGAGTTTTCTTTATTCAATTTTGAGGTATTAATCCCGATTCCGTTATCCAAGATAACACAAATCAAAGACTGATCTTCTAGGGAAAAATCAATCGTAATACTCCCTTGATCTTTCTTGGGAATGACGCCATGTATAATTGCATTCTCTATAAAAGGTTGTATTAATAATGGAGGTAAAGCCACATCATCATCTATATCTTTACTTTTAGAAATCAGAAAATTAAATTTATCATTAAATCGAAGCTGTTCTAACTCTAAATAGTTTTGCAAACTTTCTATTTCCTTATCAATAGGAATCAGCGATTCTTTAGAATACTCTAAAGTCAAGCGCATCAATTTAGAAAATTTAGAAAGGTATTTTATCGCCGAATCTGTTCCATTTTGAACTATAAAACTAGAAATAGAACCCAAACAATTAAATACAAAATGAGGATTCATTTGTAAGTGCAACGCCTTTTGCTCATACTCGGCAAGTTCCTTTTGAAGTGTCAAGGTTTTCTTAAGATGATTCCTGTTGTAAATCAAAAAGCCTATACCTACCAAAAGCAACGCAATCAAAGCACCAAAAATCAGTTTCATCTTCGAACTTTTTGCTTCTTCTTTTAAAAGCAACTCTCGTTTTTTTGCTTCCTCCTTTTGGATCAGCTCTTTCTTTTCAAATTCATAATTCATAGACGCTTCCACCGATTTCCGAATGTCGTTTTCTTTGAGTAAGTTATCTTTTATTGCTGTGTATGTTTTATAATGATCTAATGCTAAAGCTGGTTTTCCACTTTTAGCGTAAATAGCACTTAGTAGCTTTTCTGAAGTTGCTTGTTGTTCTAAAACATTAATTTCATTAGCGAGGCGTAAGGAGTTTTCTGCCATATCCAATGCAAGATTCTCTTGCCCTTGATCTAAATAAAATTGCGCCAAATACAAATACGTATCTGCCAATCCAAACTTATCACTAATACTTTCAAAAGTGACAATCGCTTTTTCCCAGTTTTCGATAGCTAGCTCATTATACTTTCTAGACTCATAATAAGCACCTATATTATTGTACCATTCTCCTAAAGCTCTTGGATTGGGATTTTTATCAATACTTTTTTTAGCATCAGTATAAAACTTGAAAGCATTGTCTAAATCATTTTCCTTAAAATAAATATTCGCAATATTGGTTTGTGTAATTCCGATATTTGGATTCTTTAGTTTCTCTTGAAGAATCAAGGATTTTTTAAAATACGTTAATGCCTTACTATCTAAAGATTGTGACTTGTAAGCAACTCCTATATTGTTATAAATTTTTGAACTTTGATTTTCATCCTCTAATTCTTCATAAATCGTCGCCGATTTCATGTAATACTCAAGTGCCTTTGCATAATTACTTTGCTCAGAAAAAACAATTCCCATACTCCCGTATGTTCGCGCAATTCCTTGATCTACTTGTGAGTCTTTAGTCTCGTTGAGTTTCATTCCTTCAAAAATAGCTTTTGCCCACACAAAATGATCTAAGGCTTTTTCATACTCCCCTAAAATAATGTAGGCAGTTCCTATATTTAGATACGCATTTCCTTCTTCTAGCGTATTGGAATTATTTTGAGCTAACGTGAGTGCTTTTGTGCCAAAGACAAGCATTTCATTAGGATCGCTGTACTTAAGCTCATTAGAGATTTTGTTGTATAACCTAACTTTTTCAGCTTCGTTAATAGGCTGCTCTAATTGCCTCTTCAGACTATCTAACGTACTCGTTTGACTTTGAAGAGGTATGGATAAAAAGAGTAAAATGTATAGAAGTAATTTTGATTTCATGTACGATCGCTTACAAAACGAAAGTACTATTAACTATTCTAATTCTCATGTGTCAATGAGAATTTGATGGATTCGAATGAGAATTTGACCGCTTTCGCGAAAGCGTACCCAGTAGCCATACAATCTACTGTTACATCCAAACCCCTATTAACAAATTAGATAAAAAGATACCAAAAACTAAAAATATGCTTACAACAAACAAGGTTTTTCCTTTTTTAACATCGCTTTCCAAAAATTGATATTAGATTTACTCCAAATCCTTCTTCATGAAAAAAAGTTTACTTTTTATAGTCCTATTCTGTATTGGACTGTGTACTTCATTTGCCCAAGAAAAATTTACACTCAGCGGTACCGTATCGGATACTGCTAGTAATGAAACCCTTATAGGTGTCAACATCTTATTTCCAGAAGTATCAAATGGTGTAGCAACCAATTCGTACGGATTTTACTCTATTACCTTACCTAAAGGCACCTATAAAATCATTGTGAGTTATCTAGGATATACAGAAATCACAGAAACGATTGTATTGGATAGAGATGTACGGAAGGACATACAACTTTCACTAGCTACAGAGTCGCTTGATGAAGTAGTTATTGAAGAAAAAGTAGAGCGTATAAATATTAGAAAACCGCAAATGAGTGTCAACTCTCTTACCGCCGAAACCATCAAACGGATTCCTGTGGTACTCGGAGAGGCAGATGTAATCAAGTCTATCCTTTTACTTCCAGGTGTGACCAGTGCTGGAGAAGCGGCTTCTGGTTTTAATGTTCGTGGAGGCGCCGCCGATCAGAATTTGATTTTGCTAGACGAAGCAATTATATTTAATTCCTCTCATTTATTTGGTCTGTTCTCCGTCTTTAACCCAGATGCCATTAAAGATTTAAAACTATACAAAGGAGGAATTCCTGCTCGTTTTGGAGGAAGAGCTTCCTCTGTATTAGACATTTATCAAAAAGAAGGGAACAGTAAACAATTTAAAATGAATGGAGGGCTAGGACTCATTTCAAGTAGATTATTGTTAGAAGGTCCTATCAAAAAAGACGAAGGTGCTTTTCTAGTGGCAGGACGTTCTTCGTATGCTAATATATTCTTGCCGCTGTTTGATATAGATAACAGACTTTCCTTTTTTGACCTCAACACAAAATTGAATTACAAAATTAACGACAATAACAGCATCTATCTTTCAGGATATTTTGGGAGAGATGATTTTAGCATCAACGATAGTTTTTCTAATAATTATGGGAATGCAGTGGGAAATTTTAGATGGACACATCTTTTTTCTGACAAACTTTTCTCTAATCTATCCATCATTTACAGCGATTACTTTTATGGATTAGATCTTGATTTTGTTGGCTTTACCTGGGATTCAGGGATTACCAATTTTAATCTCAAATATGATTTAAAACATTACCTCACTGAAAACATTCAACTCAACTATGGGATTAACAATGTGTACTATGCATTTAACCCTGGTAAGATCAAACCTAACAGTCCAGATTCTGGAATTGTAGAAGATCAGCTAACCAAACAATTTGCCAATGAGTTTGCTGCCTATATTGATGTAGAACATAAAATTACAGATCAACTGAATATCCAGTATGGCGTACGTTGGAGTAATTTTATACGCTTAGGGCAAGATGAAGTGAATGTATATGTAGATGATAATCCAGTACTTTTTGATCCTTTTTTATTGGTGTATCAAGGCGCTGAAATTAATAATGTAGACACCTCTTTTAGCCGCAGTGATAAGTTGGCTACGTTTAATACACTAGAACCTCGACTTGCCTTTTCGTATGCATTTAACGATGATACGTCCGTTAAAGCAAGTTATACACACATGGCGCAATACATCCATTTGTTATCCAACACAAGTTCACCTACCCCACTAGATGTTTGGACGCCTAGTGGTCAGTTTGTAGATCCGCAAATATCAGATCAATATGCTGTGGGTTTCTTTAAGAACTTGAAAGATGATATGTACACTATAGAAACTGAAGTCTTTTATAAAGACATAGATAATCGTATCGATTATATAGATGGCGCAGATTTGATTGCCAATGACGCCATTGAGCAAGTTATTTTAAGTGGGGAGGCCAGAGCCTACGGACTGGAAGTTTTATTTCGTAAAAACGAAGGAAAATTTACAGGATGGCTTGCGTATACGCTTTCAAAATCAGAGCAGCGCACACCCGGTAGAAATGAAAACGAAGTCGGTATCAATCTAGGGCGATGGTACAATACACCCTATGACAAAACCCACGATATTTCTGTAAATGCCAATTATGAATTAAGTGACAGATGGCGTTTTGGAGCTAACTTTATTTATCAGACGGGACAACCCACTAACTTCCCCGTAGGACAGTTTGAATTTCAAGGACTCGTCATTCCTACCTATGGATTTAGAAATGAACAACGCCTTCCTGATTTTCATCGTATTGATGTTTCAGCAACATTGACACCAAAACAAAATAAAGAAAAAAGATGGCGTTCTGAGTGGGTATTTAGTATCTATAATTTATACAGTAGGATGAATGCTGCTTCTATTAATTTTAGACAAAACCAAGAAACACGTATGAATGAAGCCGTACGAACCTCCATATTTGGAATCATACCTTCAGTAACGTATAATTTTAAATTTTAAATATTTATACGCTTTCGCGAAAGCGTACCAGACATTACATAAAATAATGAGACACATCATATACATCCTATTTTTAGCTACGTTCTTTACCAGCTGTGAAGACGTTGTTGATGTAGACTTACCCGCGCCACAACCTAGACTTGTTGTGGATGCTTTGGTGCGTCTTAACTTGGAAGAAGAAGCCTCTCCTGTACGTTTTAAAGTAACTACGACAGGCGCCTTTTTTGATGAGATTACTCCTACGCCATTAACAGGAATGCAACTTGTAAATGAAGCCATTCCTACCGTAGCAGGGATCGTATTTCTCACACAAGATCCAGATCACCCAAATGAATATGTGCCTGGATCTGATGAGGCAGGACCTAATCCTGACGGAGTCGTTTCTAATGATTTTTTCTTAGAAGGAAGACTCATTCTTACCTTTACGTTTGAGGAAGAACTCTACCTAGCTGAAACTCGTTTTGCCCCCGCCCCACCTATAGATATGGTGGTTCAAGGAGATCAAACGCTTTTTGATGAAAACGACACCGAAGTTATTGTGACCTTTACCGATATTCCAGAACAAGATAATTTTTACGTGTTTGACTTCGATTTTAACGAATTTCTCACCATAGAAGATCGCTTTTTTCAAGGTCAGCAATTTGATTTTTCCTATTTCTATGATACCGATTTAGAAGCAGGAGATGTCGCAAATATTAGTATTCTAGGCGCTAGCGAATCCTTTTATAATTATATGGATTTACTTATTGAACAAAGTGATCTTACCGATGGTGGCCCTTTTCAAGTACCCGTGACTACCGTACGCGGTAATATTTTAAAAGTAGAAGGTGTAGACAATATCAATATTTTTGATAATGTAGGAAGACCCCAAGAATTTGTCCTTGGGTATTTTGCAGTATCACAAGAATTTAAAACCAGTATTACCATAGAATAGCAAAACAAGTACGCTTTCGCGAACTTACCGGCAGGCAGGTGCGAAAAGCGTACACAACATAAAACCCAATGAAAAAGTTACTATTAGTATTCCTTATTACCTGTATGTTTACCAGCTGTGAAGACGTTGTTGATGTAGATTTAGATTCAGAACCACCTCGATTGGTTGTAGATGCATTGATACGGGTAGATACTTCACAAGAACTTACTGAAGCCACTATCAGAGTAACGCTAACCTCCTCATTTTTTGGAGAGATTCAACCTGCTGAGATAGAAAGTATGCAAATTCAAAATGAAGAAAATGGCAGTTTTGTCCCCTACGAGCCTGTACCTGGAGAACCTGGATTATACCGTCCGTTTCCTACAACGGTATCACCTGTAGTAGACAATAAAATTATTACCAGTTTTCTTACCAACCCAAATCCAGTGTATATTTTTAGTGTCGTTTTTCAAGATGAGCTATATCTCGCAAGAACCTCTTTTGTACCTACCTCACCAATAGATAGTATTACTCAAGGAGAAGACACGCTCTTTGATGAAAATGATACCGAAGTGATTATCTCATTTACAGATACTCAAGATAGAGAAGATTTTTATGTGTTTGATTTTGATTTTGGAGAATTCCTTACTGTAGAAGATACGTTCTTTCCAGGACAAGATTTTGAGTTCTCCTATTTTTATGATGGAGAAGATGTTCCACTAGAAACAGGTCAAGAAATAACCATCAGCATTCTAGGAGCCGATGAACCTTTTTATGATTATATGGAGCAACTCGTTACACAAAGCGACCTTACAGATGGAGGTCCTTTTCAAGTACCCGTATCTACCGTAAGAGGAAATATTCTCAATGCAGAAGGCATAGACAACATAGACGTATTTGACAATGTTGGTAGACCTGATAGTTTTGCATTAGGCTATTTTGCCATTGTACAAGAATTTAAAAACACGCTTATTATTGAGTGATTTTCAAACACATCCTATTGACGACTGCATTTGTTTTTTCTACCTTTGAACCAAAATAAATAAACGTATGCTTATCATAGGAATAGGAGGAGGTACTGGAAGTGGAAAAACTACGGTTGTGAATAATATCATCTCCGAAAGCCCTGAAGGTGAAGTGACCATCATATCTCAAGATTCATATTATAAAGATCTTTCACATCTTGACTATGAATCCAGAACCAAAGTTAACTTTGACCACCCAAATTCTATAGACTTCACATTGCTATGCAATCATCTGGCAGAATTACGGAAAGGAAATGCCATAGAACAACCTGTATATTCCTTCGTAGAACATAACAGAACTGATGAAACTGTAACCACACATCCAAAAAAAGTAATTGTAGTCGAAGGGATTTTAATCCTCACAGATCCGCTGATCCGTGATTTATTTGATATTAAAATATTTGTACATGCCGATAGTGACGAGCGCCTCATACGTCGTTTAAAACGTGATATTTCAGAGCGCGGTCGTGATCTTCAAGAAGTACTAGATCGCTATCAAAATACGCTCAAGCCTATGCATCAACAATTCATTGAGCCTACAAAAGAATTTGCAGATATGATCATTCCAAATAATCGGTATAATACCGTTGCTGTAGATATTGTACGTACAATAATTAATGAGCGCTTATCGTAAGCGTTTTAGTATCTTCGTAATTATGGGATTAAAATCATTGCGACATAAAAAATGGTTTAAAATTGTAAGCAATAAATACATGCTTATACTTCTCATATTTATAGTTTGGATGTTTTGGTTTGATGGGAATTCTTGGCTTATTCATAGAGAGCTTAACCAAGATATAGACAAGCTAAAAGGAAACCAAGAGCATTTTGAAAGTAAAATCAAAGAAGATCAGACACAAATCAAAAATCTCGAAGATAGCGCAGGTTTAGAACGCTTTGCCCGCGAAGAATATCTAATGAAAAAAGCCGACGAAGATATTTATATCATAGAATACGAAGATAGTATCCAAAAAAATGACAAAGAATAAACTCTTTACCAATTTTGACCCAGTCTCTTCAAAAGCCTTCAAACAAAAAATACAGTTTGACCTGAAAGGCGCTTCTTATAATGACACGCTCATCTCTCATACCAACGAAGGGATAGACATCAAACCTTTTTATCACAGCGATGAGACAGAGGAATTTCCAGATGTTCCCGGTATACCCTCCCATTGGTCAATAGGAGAAGATATTTTTATTATAGAAGCCAGTGCAGCTGCACATACCGCAAATACGTGTATAGCATCTGGTACAGAAACCCTTTACTTTATTGCCGATGCTCCTTTTGATGTACCGCAGTTATTTAAGCTGTTAGATAACACAAAGATTCCGATTCATTTTAAATTACAATTTCTTGATGAGGCCTTCTATACGCAAATCATTGAGGAAGCAGGAGATCATACTGTTTATCTAAACGTAGATCTAATCCATCATTTAGCAGAAGACGGGAATTGGTATCACAACCTAAAAGAAGATCATCGTATTCTCGATAGCATTTTAAAACATAAAAAAAATACCCTTTCGGTAGCTATTGATTTGTATCAAAATGCAGGTGCTACAATGGTACAACAACTTGCTTATGGGCTCGCACATGCCAATGAGTACTTATTGCATACAGAGACTTTGGGAGTTGCTTTACCTTCTATTACCTTCCAAGTTCCCGTTGGTTCTCATTACTTTTTTGAAATTGCAAAACTACGAGCGCTCAGACAATTAGTGGCTGTTTTGGTGAATGAGTACGCTTTCGCGAAAGCAATTAAAACCCACATCGTTGCCAGACCTACCCGTCGTAATAAAACCATCTACGATTACAATACAAATATGCTTCGCACTACTACCGAAGCAATGAGCGCCATAATAGGCGGTGCAGATACCATCATTAATATGCCGTATGATGAAATTTATCACAAGAGAAATGATTTCGGACAACGTATTGCTCGTAATCAACTGATTATCTTAAAAGAAGAAAGTTATTTTGATGCCGTAAGCAATCCCGCTGATGGTACCTATTATATCGAAACCATCACAAAACAATTAGCAGAGAAAGCATTGGCTCTTTTTAAAGACATCGAAAAACAAGGAGGTTTTTTGAAACAGCTTAAAGATGGAACCATCCAACGTAAAATAAAAGAAAGTGCTCAAAAAGAACAAGCGCAATTTGATACCCAAGAAAAAATCCTTTTAGGAACCAATAAACATCCTAACCCCAACGATCGGATGAAGGATACCTTAGAACTGTATCCTTTTGTAAAAACAAACCCCAGAAAAACACTCATAGTACCGATTATAAAACGTCGTCTATCTGAAGCTATGGAGCAAGAACGTCTTACAACCGAAGTATAATTTGATATTAAAAAAAGTACCCATGAAGAAAATTGTATTTTTAATTCTAGCAACCGTAAGTATTCTAAGTTGCAATCAGAAGACCAAATTCGATTTTAAATTTGCAGACCAAGAGCAAGTGATAAACTGCCCTGAAGCTAATAATGCTTTATTAAACGAAGCTCTGTACAGTTTTGAAAACGACTTAACAACCAAGTATGATTCTATAAATCAAAGCAAAATAAAAGGCTATGGTGCTTTTATGTATAGAGGTATGGACGGCTCTGCAAAATATGATGAAATCATGACGGCAAACACACGCCCTATTGTAGAAGCACTTATTGCTGAAAATATTTTGATTGAAAATAAAACACCAAGTCATCTTAACTATGAACACCCAGCCGTGCAGTGTATCATAAACAATATAAAGGATGAAGACCTCAAAGCAACTATCAACGCGCTCATCGATACAAAAACGATGAATCCAAAACTATTCAATTCTAGATTACGAAATTTTGGTCGTAACTCTGGAAAAGATCGGTATCTCGCTTTGTTTGTAGCCTTAGACGGCTATTACCAACAGATTCTCAACATCACACCTCAAGAATCGCCACAAAACTAATGATTAGAAGAAAGTTTGACCATATCACCCTAGACTCGTTACCAACCACATCTACCATAGATGAGGTTAGCGAAGTAACGCCTACAGCAGAAACGATTGATCTTAAAAAATCATATTCAAAAGCAGATCTTAATAACCTAGAGCATTTAGATTTTGTTGCTGGCATCGCTCCAAATTTAAGAGGTCCGTATAGCACCATGTATGTCCGCAGACCCTGGACGATAAGACAATACGCAGGATTCTCTACTGCCGAAGAAAGCAATGCTTTTTACCGCCGTAACCTTGCTGCAGGACAGAAAGGACTTTCGGTCGCTTTTGACCTTGCTACACACAGAGGGTATGATAGTGACCACGAGCGCGTAGAAGGAGATGTCGGAAAAGCAGGTGTTGCGATAGATTCTGTAGAGGACATGAAACTACTCTTTGATCAAATCCCATTAGATCAAATGTCGGTATCCATGACCATGAATGGCGCGGTACTTCCTATTATGGCTTTTTATATTGTCGCTGCCGAAGAACAAGGCGTTTCTCCAAACAAACTTTCGGGAACGATTCAAAATGACATTTTGAAGGAATTTATGGTGCGTAACACCTATATTTACCCACCGACCCCTTCCATGCGAATCATCTCTGATATTTTTGAATATACATCCAAAGAGATGCCTAAGTTCAACTCCATTTCTATTTCTGGATACCACATGCAAGAAGCTGGCGCTACCTGTGATATTGAATTGGCATACACACTAGCAGATGGTCTTGAGTATATCCGAACTGGATTGAAAGCAGGAATGGACATCGATACCTTTGCGCCCCGCTTATCTTTTTTCTGGGCGATAGGAATGAATCATTTTATGGAAGTAGCAAAAATGCGTGCCGCACGGATGCTTTGGGCAAAACTAGTGGCACAATTCAACCCTAAAAACCCTAAATCACTCGCGCTCAGAACCCATTGTCAAACCAGCGGATGGAGTCTTACAGAACAAGATCCTTTTAATAATGTTGCCCGTACGTGTATAGAAGCATCGGCAGCAGCTTTTGGAGGTACGCAAAGTTTACATACCAATGCCTTAGATGAAGCCATTGCGTTGCCTACAGATTTTTCAGCACGCATTGCACGTAATACACAAATATACCTACAATCAGAAACCGAAATCACCCGCACTGTAGATCCTTGGGCAGGAAGTTATTATGTAGAATCGCTTACCGATAAAATTGCACATAAAGCGTGGGAGTTAATACAAGAAGTAGAAGAACTAGGTGGCATGACTAAAGCCATAGAAGCAGGTATTCCAAAATTACGGATTGAAGAAGCGGCTGCACGTAAGCAAGCGCGTATTGATAGCGGACAAGATATTATTGTAGGTGTCAATAAGTATCGCCCCACCGAAGAAGAATTTTTGAGTATCCGAGAAGTAGACAATACAACAGTGCGTGATGGTCAATTGGCAAGACTTAAAAGTACCAAAGAACACCGAGATGCTTCAAAAGTAACGCAGGCACTTATCCAATTGACAGATGCGGCAAGATCAGGTAAAGATAATTTACTAGCCTTAGCAGTGATTGCTGCTCGTGAACGAGCAACTCTCGGTGAAATCTCTGATGCCTTAGAAGAGGTATACGGCAGACATAAAGCAACCATAAAATCATTTAGTGGCGTGTATAGTAAAGAAATTAAAAAAGATCCCGCTTTCGCGAAAGCAAAACAACTTGCCGACCAATTTGCCGAACTTGATGGCAGACGCCCTCGGATTATGATTGCGAAAATGGGACAGGACGGACATGACCGTGGCGCCAAAGTAGTCGCGACTGGATATGCAGATATCGGGTTTGATGTTGATATAGGCCCATTGTTTCAAACACCCAAAGAAGCAGCAAAACAAGCCATGGAAAATGATGTGCATATTTTAGGGGTCTCTTCGCTGGCTGCTGGACATAAAACATTAGTTCCTAAAGTAATTGAAGAACTTACCAAATTAGGTCGCCCAGATATTATGGTCATTGTGGGTGGTGTGATCCCACAGCAAGATTATCAATTTTTATTTGATGCAGGAGCCGTTGCTGTTTTTGGACCTGGTACCAAAATAAGTGAAGCTGCCATTGGATTATTGGAAATTATGATTGACCAAGTATCCTAATTACGTTCTTTAAAAAACACGTGAAAACACCCGTTTTCTTATGAAAGAAAATAAGTATTTTTGTACTAGTATATAGGAAAATGTATCTTCTAGGTTTAGATGTATGATCATACGCTAGGTATCATTTCCGGCACTATATAATTATATTTTAGCTTTATATCATTAGTAGGTTTTACCCCTAAAGCCAGAAAAACCAACTAATTGAAAGCTTTGATTTTATGAATTATAAAAAATAAAGTACTTTAGCACTTGTAAACTATTAACCTATCTTAACGTATCATGAAAAAATTAATCGTATTAGCTTTTGCTGCAATGCTAACCGTAGCATGTAGTCCAGAAGAAGAAATAACACCAAATGAAGGATCAAACCTTGAAGTAGTGTTAGAAAATTACAAAGGAATCTTCACATCTTCCGATGGTCAATATAGAGGAACCCTTGATATAACTCTTTCTGAAGACAATCGTTATGCTACCGCAGACCTTACATTATCTACAGGTGAGGTCATTAGTATTCTTACAGATCAAGTATCTAATGTAGGAAATGTAAAAGAAATAACATTTACGACAGATGAGCTTTCCTTTACAATGACTACGGGAGTTGAGGAAGAAATATTAGAAATAGACACCGTATCTTTTAGAGGTACTGAAAGTGCTATATTAGCTTCTAGAAACACAGAAAGAGCACCTGTAACTCCAATAACAGGAACCTTTAATTGTCCTGGTTGTCCAGCACCTTTAAACAATAGTACAACTCAGACATTTAATTTTATGTTTACATCGGCACCAAATGGAAATAGCGCTATATCTACACAAACCACATTAAATACAACCACATACAATGGTATTGGTGTGCAATCTTCATGTGTGGATGGTGGTAATACCCAAACAACCTGTACTATTTTAAGTGGTGACGGTGTCACGACTGGTGTTGCCTTTAACGCTGGTGGTGGTAATGTAGGTTGGACAGGAACCCATACATTTGATAATGGTCCTACTAGTTCTAATGATTGTTCTGGAGTATCTGGAAACTGGGGTTGGAACTCACCTATACTAGGAAACATAGGCGGTACATTTATAAGTGATGGTGCTTGCCCACCACCTGTTACAACTGTACTTTTTGAAGATTTTGAAGATGCTACGGTTGGATATGTATTACGTGATGAGTTTCCAACTTCTCCAGACTTTGGTCAGGTTCTTGCCGAAGATATCTCAGAAGCAATGACAGAAGAAGATTATTTAGGTCGTTTAGCTTTATCAAATCTAGATCCACTAGACGGTTTAGATTTTTCAGGTTTCCAAGGAACTCATTTCTTTGGTGCTAACGATATTGACGGAATTTCCTCTATTGATAACCTGACCGACTTTGTATCAATGACTTGGTCTGATATAAATATATCAGGACTTTCCAATATTACTGTAAGTTCACTTATCGCTGAAGGAGATGCCGATGATAATTTAGAAGATTGGGATGGTCCTGGCAGTGGTCTTAATGAATGTGTAGTACGTTTAGAGTATTCATTTGATAATACTACATGGACACCTGTGTTTTCTATTATTGGGAGCGGTCCCAATGGAGATTCAGCTCCAATTTTAGACGCTAATAACGATGGTACAGGAGACGGAGCTATTATTACGGAAGTATTTCAAGAAATAAGTGGTTCCTTTTCTACTGGGGGTAATGCTACTGTAAGTATTCGCTTTTTCATCGAGCACTTATCTGGTACTGATGAAGATATTGCTTTTGACAACTTTACTATTTCAGGAAACTAAAATAAATTATTAAAATATGATATAAAGGCTATCAAAAATTGATAGCCTTTATTTTTTGTTCTTTTTTGAGAACATATAGCCATTAGCATTCTATTTTTTATCTTCGCTCGTAAACCCTAAATACCCGTGTTATTTAACTCTTTTGATTTTGGATTGTTCTTACCCATTGTCTTTATCTTGTATTGGATACTAGGCCGTAAACGCATACAAGGTCAAAACCTTTTATTACTAGGTGCCAGTTACTTTTTTTATGGGGTTTGGGATTGGCGTTTCTTACTGCTTATATTGGCAAGTTCGCTCGTAGATTTTTATGCGGCTACCTATATAGCTAAAGCAAAAACGCAAAAAAGAAAACGACTTTGGTTGTATGGCAGTCTTAGTTGGAATCTTGGAGTGCTGTTTGTATTTAAGTATTATAATTTTTTCCTAGATAATCTCAAATCTCTTTTTGAGCTTCCGGAAAATACCTTTACCACATTAGACATTATCATTCCCGTAGGATTAAGTTTTTATACCTTCCAAACCATAGGATATACGCTAGATGTGTATCGTAAAAAGATAGAACCTTCTCAGGATCTCTTAAAGTTCTTATGTTTTGTGAGTTTCTTTCCTCAGTTGGTAGCAGGTCCTATAGAACGTGCTAGTAAATTGTTACCACAATTTAGCAAACAACGTACTTTTAAGTTTGACAAAGCCAAAGATGGTCTGCGGCAAGTACTTTGGGGACTCTTCAAAAAAATTGTTGTTGCCGATAATATTGGAGTGGCTGTATTTGCTATTTATAATCATCCAGAAAATTACGGATCGCTTACGATTATTTATGGTGCTTTTTTATTCTTATTTCAGTTATATGCTGATTTTTCTGGATACTCAGATATTGCTATAGGAACCGCCAAGCTTTTTGGATTTGATTTAAGCACCAATTTTAAACTTCCTTATTTAGCTAACAGTGTCACGGGTTTCTGGCAAAGATGGCATATTACCCTATCAAAATGGTTTCAAGATTACGTATATGTTCCTTTTGTACGATGGAATACCTTTAATTCCCTATCAAAATCTACTAAAAAAGTAGTAGGCCTTTTACTTACTATGGGACTAATTGGTTTATGGCATGGTGCTAATTGGACCTATCTTGCCTTTGGATTATTACACGGTGTTTTAATTATATTAGAAGGAACTACTATTACTAGTAAAGGAAAAAAAATCAAATTATACCAATGGCTAGAAACTGGCGTATTTTGGTCTAAGTTTTATACCGTTACCTTTCTTGTGGTGTCCTTGATATTTTTTCGCGCAAGCACACTAGATAAAGCAGTTGTAATGCTTAAAGAAATTGTTACTCAAAATATTCCTTTCTATGAGTTTGATTTGATTATAGACAAGAAGATTATATTCCTACTCCTTATGATTATTATAGAAGTATGGAGAAAAAAATACACACATCCGTTTATGAATTTAGAAGGAGTGTTTCCTAAAATAGTACGATGGAGTATTTATTACTTTATCATATTTGCGATTATTAGATATGGACGCCCACAGGAAGAATTTATTTATTTTCAATTTTAATGATTAAAAAGTTTCTCATACAGGTTTGTATTTTCTTGATTCCAGTAATCATAGGATATGCTATTGTTGAAAACTACACACGTAATTTACCACTCACCCCAAAAGTAAAAGCCGACTTTTATAAAAAGTATCAAGATACTATTGAAATTTTGGTTCTAGGTGCGTCTCAAAACAGAGATGCTATCAATCCTGAGTTTTTATCTCAAAAAACATTAAATCTTGCCTTTCCCGACCAAGACTACTATGTAAGTTCTAAATTACTTGAACAACTAGCACCAACGCTTCCCTCGCTAAAAACAGTTATTATTCCTATTTCTTATGGTCATTTTGAAACAGCTCCTAACCAGAAAGAAACTTGGAAAAATAGTATGTATAGACATTACTTCGGTACTAAAGTGTCTGAGAAATTCACGTATTTTAAAGACAACTTTTTATACATTAGTTTTCCTAATTATTATTCTGCAAAAATAAGAGATCACAGAAATGGAGAAAGTCATTTGGATTTTAATGAATTTGGGTATAACAATGACGTAAGTACCGCTATATTCCAAAAGTTAAAATACGATAGCATAGTTATTGCTGGACAACCTATTCATATCACACCACCGCAACCAAATCTAGGTTTTGTTGCTGAAAATGCAGAAAAACTAGAAGCTATCCTAAAATATTGTAATGCCCATAATTATAAAGTTATTCTTATAGAAACACCTACGACTACTCGTTTTAAGGAGCAAAGAATTCCTGAGGTGCTTTATAGAAAAGACAGCATACGATCAGTAGTAACTGCAATTTATAAAATGCGTTACATAGAAGCAGACTCAACTCAAAAGTATTATCTAAAAGATTATAGAGACGATAATCATTTAAGTCCGCAAGGAGCTGAAAAATTCACAAAACGTCTCAATAAAATAATAGAATAGTTTTCTATTATTTTAAGGAATCCATTTCTTTTCAAAATTAGGCTTCCGTTTTTCTAAGAATGCATTTCTACCTTCTTGTGCTTCATCTGTCATATAGGCTAGTCGCGTAGCTTCTCCTGCAAATACCTGTTGTCCTACCATACCATCATCTGTAAGATTCATAGCAAACTTGAGCATTTTAATAGATATAGGAGATTTTGCAAGGATTTCTTGTGCCCATTGGTATGCTGTATTTTCTAAGTCTTCATGAGGAATCACTGCATTGACCATACCCATATCATAAGCTTCTTGTGCTGAATAATTACGACCTAAAAAGAAAATCTCTCTTGCTTTTTTCTGTCCTACCATTTTAGCTAAATAGGCAGATCCATAGCCGCCATCAAAACTTGTAACATCAGCATCTGTTTGTTTAAAAATAGCATGCTCTTTACTAGCTAGTGTAAGATCACAAACCACATGTAAACTATGTCCGCCGCCTACGGCCCATCCAGGAACCACTGCAATCACCGCTTTAGGCATAAAACGAATCAATCGTTGTACTTCCAAAATATTAAGTCTATGATAACCATCATCTCCTACATAGCCTTCTTTTCCTCTGGCATTTTGATCTCCTCCACTACAAAAACTGTATACACCATCTTTTGTAGAGGGACCTTCGGCAGAAAGTAATACAACTCCTATAGAGGTATCTTCATTGGCATCATAAAATGCATCGTATAATTCGCTCGTAGTTTTAGGGCGAAATGCATTGCGTACATTCGGTCTATTAAATGCAATTCTAGCAACACCATTACTCTTTTTATAGGTGATATCTGTATATTTTTTGGCTGTTTTCCAATCAGGATTCTTCATAAATGCTATTTTAGCGTAAAAATAACCCTTTATTCGTATTCATAGAAATGAAAAAGTTCACCATTTGTATTATTCTTTTTTTTGCTTTCGCGAAAGCGGTATTAGCACAAGAAACAGCAGCACCATATACATTTATAGATCTTATTGATCTTGAAGCCAACCCTGTGATAAGTCAAGGAAGAACAGGAACCTGTTGGAGTTTTTCTACCTCCTCTTTTTTGGAAAGTGAAATCAAACGCATTACGGGTACTAAAGTAGACCTCTCAGAGATGTACACCGTACGTACTACCTACCCTCTCAAAGCAGAAAATTATATAATGCGCCAAGGGAAAGCGCAGTTTAGCGAAGGTGGGCTAGCGCATGATGTGATACGCAGTGTCAGCAGTTTTGGGCTTGTTCCTGAAGATGCCTATACGGGTCTTGCTCCTACCGAAAATAAGCACGATCATGCAGAAATGGTGGCAGTGCTGGAAGCTATGCTCAATACATACATAGATAATCCTGGAAGGAAATTAAGTAAAAAGTGGAAACCCGCTGTTAATGCTGTTCTTGACACCTACTTAGGAACTCCACTAAGTACTTTTTCTTATGATAATAAGGAGTATACGCCCATGAGTTTTGCAAATGCGATGCGTATAGAACCTAAAAATTATGTCTCCTTGACATCTTTTACGCATATCCCTTTTTATGAGTCATTCATATTAAATATTCCTGATAACTTTTCTAATGGATCTTTTTATAATGTTCCTCTTGATGAATTTATGCAAAGCATTGATCATGCTTTAGAAAATGGTTTTACCGTTACATTAGATTGTGATGTAAGCGAATTATCCTTTTCTTCAAAACAAGGCGTTGCTGTTATTCCTGCGCAAAGCGAAAATGTAAAACTTTCGGTATTAGGACCTGAAGAAGAAAAAGTAATTACTCAGCAATACCGTCAAGACGAATTTGAAAATTATAATACGACAGATGATCACTTAATGCATATTACAGGAAAAGCAAAAGATCAAAACGGTACGATCTATTATAAAGTGAAAAATTCTTGGGGTACAGATGTAAATCGTACGGCGTATGATGGATATGTATATATGAGTGCTTCCTATATACGCCTAAAGGCAATTTCTGTATTGATGCACAAAGATGGAATCCCAACTCCAATCTCTAAAAAAATAAAGTTATAACACAAGAAACTTATAAAATAAATCATTTTTAAACACTTTATCGTTATAAGTAAACCTCTTGTCGGTTTTTATATATTTTTTTTACTATGCGTGCATAGTAAAAAAGTCTGTAGTATCTTTGCACTCTAAAACATTTGGGCATGCATTTAAAAGATTCGACTATTAAAGACGGAGTAAAAAAAATTCATAATTTACAACAGGGCACTATCTATGTATTTGAGAATTTTATGATTTCAGAATTTAATGAAGGGGCTATTATAGATTTTGATTGTTTTGTTCAGTTATTTCATTACTTAAACTCTTATAGTGAAAACAAGGAATCTTTTGGCTATATTTCAAATAGAGTCAATAACTATACGGTAAAGGTGACTGATTTTATGAAAACAAGACCTTTAGCTCAAAAAGTATACCCTTCTGCAGTTATCACGTATGATGAAAAGGGTCGGAATACATTCAAATTTGAAAAACAAATAAATGATTGTCACGCTATATTATGTGAGTCATTAGATAAAGCTGTGCTCTACTTAACTGGAAGTTTAACAAATGCGTGTTAAATATAGTGTGATTTTTGGCGTTATATCTTAGATTGCTTCTAGAACGTAACATCATGAAAAAATTACTTTTTTTATTGCTTTTTACTCCGCTAGTGAGTTTGAGTCAAGCCTTAGATTATGAAACAACTAGTTTTGAAATAAAAGCACTAACACTTACCAATAGCGCTCGAAGTATACTTTCTTACGATCTTAATAATGAGCAGATACCTACTCGGTTGAAGCAATTTGATTCTCGATCAAGACAGGAAATATACAATACAAGTCAGTCTTTTATCTATTCGGTACGAAGTAATTTTAATACCAAAAATTTCAAAAATCCTGTAATTAAGATTGCTCCGTTAAATGTGGATGACCTACACGCATTTTGGGGTGATAGCAGTATTGATGTGAAGAATATAGCGTATAAACCGTCTACAGGTGGAAATATATTTTCTGCTTATTGTGCAGCTACGTATGCAGCAAATAACCAACAAAATTAAAAGTTTCAGATTATTCTATGCTATAGATACCGTCTTCTTTGATTAGAATTTTTTTGTCTCTGTATAAAGTTCCAATGGCTTTTTTAAAGCTTTTTTTACTAAGTCCTAATTGCGCTTGGATATCTTCTGGTGCAGATTTATCGTGTAAGGGTAAAAAACCATCATTTGCAATTAACTCTTCATAAATATATTGTGCATTAGGCTCTATACTTTTATATCCTTCTTCTTGAAGTACAATATCAATTTTACCATCTGGACGTATTTTTTTCACCCAACCTTCTAACTGATCTCCTGTACGTATATCTTCAAAGATATCTTCTTTATAAATAAGCCCTTTATATTTAGAATTAATAATTGCATTGGCTCCAAGGTCAGTGATATGTGATATTAACACGTGTACCTTGTCAAACTTTTTAGGCGTATTCTCATCATCATTTAGATCATTGGAGAGATACTTTATCGTTTTGCTGGTAGCGGCAAGGCGATTTGTTTTTTCATCTAGGTACATATATACTATATACCAACTTCCTACTTTCATAGGTCTCGCTTGTTGCGCAAAAGGGACAAAGAGTTCTTTTTCTAATCCCCAATCTAAAAAAGCACCTATATCTGAAACTGTGGTACAGCGCAAATATCCAAAACTATTGAGTTCTATATAGGGCTTTAAGGTTGTCGCAACAGGGCGTTCTTCATGATCAAGATATACATAGACATCTAGTTCATCCCAAATTTTATATTCCTCTGGAACATATTTATTAGGTAGTAATACATCATCGCCTGCTTCATTAGATAAAAAGAGACCTGGTTCTGTCTCTCTATCGATTCTCATTTTATGATATTTTCCTATTTCTAACATACACTACAAATAAGTTGCAAAAATACAATTAGTTCCATCAAAAAAACGCTTTGACTTGATATTATAGTCAGAGCGTTTTTAAAAATAGGTTGGTTAGTTAAGTAGCCTATTAATTATATACAGATTCTTTTTTGAAATGTTTTGTAAGCATGTAATATACAACTGCACGGTATTTATTACGATTAGATTTTCCGTACGTTTCTAGTACACTAGCTATAGCACTATCTAATTGTGGTCCGTCACTAAGTCCTAATTTTTTGATTAAAAAATTATTTTTAACCGTAGCGAGTTCACCCTCATCACTTCCAGATACAGTTGCTGCATCAGCATTATAAATAGATGGTCCGCAACCTATAGTTACTTTTGTAAGGAGATCCATATCAGGAGTCATCCCACACTTGTTTTTTAAATCATCTGCATATTTTGCGATGAGATCGTCTCTTTTGCTCATAATGATAAAGTTACTTGTTTGGTTTAAAAATTTATTGTTCTTAAAGATAAAATATTTTCTAATACTTAACCAATATTTTTTTATTTGATGTGCTTAAAATAATTTAACAACACTTCATCGTTGATTTTGCGCGGTGTGAAGACTTCTAGTAATGTCGGTTGAGTATTTGATGCATATAATACATCTTTTTTAACTACACACTCTTCTTCATTAGTTGCTTTGAGGTACTTAAAACCATACATAGTACATAACTCTTTTGCTGTGAGTTGATGAGTGGTTTCAAAAAACGTGTCAAAATTATCTGTGTTTTTATCTCTATTGGGTAAAATCCTAAAAATCCCTCCCCCACTATTGTTGATGACTATAATTTTGAAATCTTTAGGTATATAGGTATTCCAAAGCGCATTACTATCATAAAAAAAACTTAGATCACCCGTAATTAGTGTCGTAGGTGATTGTGTTGCTACAGCAGCTCCTATAGCAGTACTTGTGCTTCCATCAATACCGCTAGTGCCTCTATTACAATATACCTGAAGGGTTTTATTGATATCAAATAGTTGTGCATAACGTACAGCGCTACTATTTCCAATTTGTAACATAGAGTGATCAGGTATGGAGGATAAGATATAATCAAATGCCTTAAAATCACACCAAGGCATTTGTTGTATGTAGGATGTATGTAATTGGTCTCGTTTTGCTCGCACAGATAACCAATACGATTTATAAGTACTCGTAGCTTGTGACAGCTTTCCCTTTATAGATGTAAAAAAAGTATTAGGAGTAAGCTCAAAATGCTTGTTTAGACAAAAATAGGTGTCATAGGCTTTCTTAACATCCACATGCCAATGATGTTTTGGTTGATAGATTCGTAAAAAAGCTTTTATCTTTTTTGAAATCACCATACCACCAAACGTAAGTAAAATATCAGGCTGTAATTGTTTAAATTCCTCATCATCCAGAGAACCTATCATATTATCAATACGCGTAAAAAAATCTAGATGTTCTATATTTGAAGTTGTTTCTGTAAAAACAATCACGGACGGATCAGCACCTAGCCAATCTATAATTTCTTGATCTAATACGTTAGGAGGGTTCACTCCTACTAATACCATTTTACGAGCAGCGGTATTCCAAATATCTACAAAAGGTTGTAATTCTTCCTCTGTGATTTCCTGTTCTATCACTCGTGGAGCTACGTGTATAGGTGTCACTATTTTTTCTGAAATCATTTCATACAGCGGCTCATAAAAAGGAACATTAATATGTACGGGACCATTTTGCTCTATCGCTATGTTAAGTGCTTTATTGATCTCCTGCTCATTATGGCGCCTACTTTCTACAATTTTTTGTAGTAAATGTTTGTCTGTAATCGTCTCTACTGGGACAATCTCAGAATATAAATTTGCCGAATACATACAGTGATTTTCAAACACATTTTTTTGTCTAATGGTTTGCCCATCGCCTATATCTATACGCTCTGCGGGTCTGTCGGCACTTATGACAACAAGCGGAATATCACTATAAAAAGCTTCTGCTATGGCTGGGTAGTAATTCAATAATGCACTTCCGGATGTGCATACTAATGCTACTGGCTTTCTTGTTTGCTGTGCAATTCCCAAACCAAAAAAAGCAGCACAACGTTCATCTACAATACTGTAGGCTTGTATGTCTTCATTTTTTGTAAACTCAATAGTTAAGGGAGCATTACGTGAGCCAGGAGAAATAACCACTTGTGTTATTCCTTTACGCAAGCAAAGACTAACGATAGATTGTGCTACAGGTATTTTGGAGTGTTTCATGTAATCGCATAAAAATACAACTCTCTACTCATAATTCAGCATAATATATTAAAACAACACCTTCCCCATGGTTTGTAATTTATATTGAGTTTCTTCCCACTCTGCTTCTGGGATACTCGCTGCTGTGATCCCGCCTCCTACATATACTTGAGTTCCTGTAGATGTACTTTCCATGCAGCGCAAATTCACAAAAAGATGTGTATTTTTCTTTACACTTCGATATGCGAGGTTCTCTACATTACGTCGTGTCTTAGATCGGTTGGTTTCACTTTTTAGATTTAACTCACCTAAAAAGCCTGTGTAATAAGAGCGATCATAGTTTTCATATTCTATAATAAATGTTTTAGCCTCCTCTACTGGAAGACCACACACGGCTGGGGTAGGATGTAATGCGGTAATAACATCTTGCAAACTAACGTTACTTTCATCTAGACTTGCTGAAATAACTGTTTTTAAATGCAGTAAATTCCCTGCAAGATGATTCTCTGTTTTGCCAACAACTAAATCTTTTGTCAGTGGTTTTAATCGAGAGGCGATTGTATCTGTTACGAGCTGTTGCTCTTCTTTCTCTTTAGAACCCCAAGATACCGCTGCATCGGGTGCATATTTTAAAGTACCTGCAAGAGACATGGTGTATACGGTTCTGTTTTTTACTTCTAACAATGTTTCTGGAGTTGCTCCTAGCCACAATCCAATTTTAGGATGATAAAATACATACACAAAAGCCGTGGGATAAGTCTGCAAGAGCTTTTTAAAGACGGCTATAGGATTTGATAGGGAATTTTGAAAAGTACGCTTTCGCGAAAGCACAACCTTCTTTAACACCCCTTCCTGTATCTTCGCTATTGCCTTTTGTACTAGCTCAATATGTGCATTTCTCTGAAACACCTCTTCTTCGGGAAGTACGATATCTGAAGCATTTTGGGAAATACTAGCAGTACCATATTCACATTGAATATGATGTGTGTCTGGGATCAGACTCGCTTTTTGAGCATTGTCAAAGGGTGCAAAAGCAAATCCGCTCTCCGTAAAATCCTTGATATGATGTACCGTATCTTCCTCTTGATAAAAACTATGAAGGTATTTACTTTCAGGTTTTCTATACGCCACAAAAGGAAGCGCATCATCAAATTGTTGTGTGATTAACTTAAAAAAAGAAGCTTCTGTCATTATTTTTTAGGCAATGCAATTGTGGTCAATTTTACTTTAGAAATCAGCGTATCTTCTTCATCTACCACATCTATATTCCATACTTGTGTGGTACGTCCTTTATGTATAAATGTCGCTTTTGCGTAGACCATTCCTTCTCGCTTACTCTTGACGTGATTTGCAGAGATTTCAATACCGCGCACATACATATTTTCACCATCTAAAAACATAAAACTAGCCGCACTTCCTACACTTTCTGCAAGTGCTACCATAGCACCACCGTGCAATACACCATCAGGCTGATGTACTCTTGGGGTTACTGGCATTTGAGCTATTAAGAAGTCTTCACCAAAATCAATATACTCGATTTCTAGCGTTTCCATGAGTGTATTCTTGCAACTCTGGGCAAGTTTTTTTAAAACTTGTTTCTTATTTAAACTCATAAAAAATTGTTAAATAATAATTTTGAAAAAACCATTCGAAGTCAAATTTCGTTATTTAAAGTAAATAAACCCCATCATTATGTATAAAAATTTTATTGTATTTATTTTTACTATTATGCTGTTAAGCTCTTGCGATGTCGTAGATGAACTTACAAAGTTTGACCTAACCTACAATACAAATGTTACAATTGAGTCGTCTACGATTATAGACATCCCAATACAGATCATATCGCCTGAGGTCTCTACAAACTCAGAACAAGAGTTTGAAAACAATAATACAAGAACTGATCTCGTAGAAAGTATCAAGTTAAAACGTTTAAGGATGGATCTCATTACTCCTGAAAACGGAAATTTTAACTTCTTAAACGAAATCAGAATATTTATTAGAGCAGAGGGACTTGAAGAAATATTAATAGCGTCTAGTGTAGCTATTCCTGAAAATGGATTACGTGCCCTAGAGTTAGATATAGAAAATATAGAATTACGTGATTACATTCGCAAAGACAGTTACACACTTCGTACAGAAACTGTTACAGATCAAGCTATCACTGAAGATCAACAAATAAATATTGAAACTGTTTTTAGGGTAGATGCCAAGATACTTGGTATATAAAATTAAACAAAAAATATATTATTATAGATAGATGTCATACTTTTAAGGTATGACATCTGTTTTATGAAAGCAAAGACCTTACAAAATAAACGCGCAAAATTACTTCCGCTTGAGCCTTTTCACTATAGAGATTTACTTCCGCTTTCTAGACAAGTAGATTTACATCAATACGGATCATCAGATATCTCTTCTCCCAAAAAACTGAAAGCATATATGAATGAGGCTTTTGATAAAAAAGAGCTAGGGCTTGCGCTCCCTTTTATTATTTTTGATAAGAAATTAGAACGCTTTGCAGGGAGTACACGTTTTGGGAATGTAAACAAGAAAAATAAAGTATTACAAATAGGTTGGACATGGTTAGGAGATGATTTTCGCGGAAGCGGACTCAACCGCCATATCAAGTTTTTGATGCTTAGTTATGCGTTTGAAAAATTGTATTTTGAGAAAGTAGAATTTCGAATAGACGAGCGCAATACACGTTCTCGTCGCGCCGTCGAAAAAATTGGAGGGGTCTTGGAAGGCATCTTGCGTAAAAACATGATTACCAAAAATGGTTTTAGACGTAGTTCTGTTTGTTATGGAATTTTACGTGAAGAATGGGATGAAATTAAAAACTCTATTTTTAAAGATCTTAGTACTTAATTGCTATCAATAAGCTTAATTATATCTTTTTTTTTACGCTTTCGCGAAAACTTCCTACGATGTCAGAAAACCAAATCACGTATACACATACCAACACGTATACAACCCTTAATACTTTTACGCCGAAAACCAAAAATGTCTGGTTCGCTTTTCATGGGATGGGACATCTCAGTCGTTATTTTATAAAACACTTTGAAGGACTCAATGCTGATGAAAATTATATTATTGCGCCACAAGCACCTAGTAAATACTATCAAGATAAGCGTTTTAAATATGTAGGCGCTAGTTGGCTTACCAAGGAAAAGACTGCTTTAGAAAAAGAAAATGTACTCGCCTATATTGATGCCGTTTGGGCTACCGAATCTAAAAAATGGGAAGGACAACACATCAACCTCATCTTAATGGGATATTCTCAAGGAGTTTCTATTGTGACCCGCTGGGCAAGTAGCCGAAAGATAGATTGTAAGCATCTCCTACTTCATTCTGGTGCGATCCCTCACGAATTAATACCAGCTGATTTTAAATATCTGTCACCAACCACAAAGGTTACTTACCTCTATGGAGACAAAGATGAATATATCAACGAAGCGCGTAAAACAGAACAACAATTAAAAGGCACCGCACTCTTTGGGGATCGTTTACACGTTGAAGTCTTTGATGGAATCCATGAAGTGAATGAAGCGTTTATTAAAAAACGTATATAAGCGATCACCTGTCTCCTACAAATTGTTATATTTTGATGATTTTTTTTGTAATGACAAGTTCATTCTCTTTATAGAATGATATAAAGTAAGTCCCTCTATAAAGGTCAGAAGTAGATACTACCATTTCATCCTGTTGTATAAGGTGAGTAGCTACAAGTTGCCCTAACATATTGTATATTTTAATTTCACTGTTTCCTGCTATAAATTCTGATATTTTAACTGTAATGATATCTTTCGTTGGATTGGGATATAATTGTATATCAAAATCAGTTTGAACATCTTCTACAGTAAGCGGTGATTGCCCTTCTATGATGGTTATCGTTTGATTAGCACTAACGTCTTCTATTAGATCTATATGACCACTTAACCATGTAACTTTAACATAATCAATAATAGCTACGTTACCGACTCCAAAAGATTCAACATCAGAATTTTGACTTAAATAACTCTCTACATTAGTCGTTACTCTATATTGTTTTTCTCCATTTATACTGATTTCTATTCTTGAACCATAGCCATCACGGTTACTTTCCACACCTTCAAGGCTTACTTTTAACCATTTATTAAACAATAGTTGATAATATCTATTATTCCATAAGTCAAATGTATAAGGATCTCTATTGGCTACGACAATATCTAAATACCCATCATGGTCAAAATCTCCTGTTGCATTACCATAAGAGTGCGCTAAATCTGTTTCAAAACCATTACTTAGAACTCTGGTGAATGATATGTCTTCATTCTGGTAATAAAATGCTGCCGATACTTCTCCATTGTCATTTGTATCATCAAAGCCACTTACATATAAATCAAGCCGCCCATCATTATCCATATCTATAAAATTTGCTCCCCAAGATGTCCTATCAAAACTAACTCCAGATGAAATTGCTATTTCTGAAAAAGTTCCATCACCATTGTTTTTCATAAGCGCATTAGCTGGAACAGGAAAATCTTGATCATAAGCAGTGTTGGTTATATAAACATCTATAAAACCATCTGCATCATAATCATCTAGTCCCACTGACATTGCATCCATAACATATCCAACTTCTGCTTCTTCTGAGATATCAGTAAATGTCCCATCTCCATTGTTATGGTATAAAATATTAGTAGTTACTTTCCTATCATTAATAAGATAAATATCTAACCACCCATCATTATTATAATCAAAAAAAGTAGCTTGAAAAGTAATCTTACTCACATTCCCAATCGCAGATAATTCATTAACATTTTCAAAGGTTCCATCTCCATTATTTCTAAATAGCATATTAGGTATCAACTGATTCAAATCTCTATTACTTAAAAAAAGATCCAAATCTCCATCATTGTCATAATCTCCCCAAGAACCACTATTAGTATGAAGCAGCACATCTGGAATTCCCGCAGCTACCGTAATATCAGTAAATATAAAATTATCATTTCTGTAAAGCCTATTTTTATATTCTTCACTAGCGACAAAAAGATCTTTATCCCCATCATTATCAAAATCAATCCAAACAGCTTGTTTTAAAGACATTGGGAGTTGTTCAAGCTCAAAGGTTACTTTTTCAAAAACACCATTCACATTTCTAAAAAATCCTATAGGTTCTCCATCATCTCCAGATACTGTAATATCATCCCAACCATCCTTATCAAAGTCACAAAAAGGGACTCCAGTACCAAACTGTACAGCGTTTGAAAAACTAAAGTTTACACTTTCCGAAACTTCCTCAAAAACTTGACCGTACCCGTAAAGACAGAGAAAATAACAAAGTAAAAATGCAGTATAATAATGCTTCATAGACCTGTCCTATTTAATTATACTTATTATTATAATTTCTAATCATCTACGTATATAAGTCACTAGATATATATTAGTTTATAGTAAACGATAACACTAAATTTAATGAAAAAATCTACGTGTTATACATGAAGACTTTTAAATAAATTTCTTCAAGGCAAGCCAATGGAACATTTTTAAGAAACATATTTGGAAACTTTAAATATTGCCTAAAGAGGCAAGCCTTGGAGTATTAAACCTTCCTAGAATAAATAGAAGTTTGCTTTCGCGAAAACAAAAAAAAACCGCAACGTTTGTTACAGGAATTTTACTCATAGTTGTTGTTCAATAGATCCCGAGACGAGCTCGGGATAAGCGATTCATACGGTTTCGCGAAAGCAAAAACAAAAAAATTCCCGTAACGTTTGCTACGGGAATTTTACTTATAATTGTTGTTCAATAGACCCCGAGACGAGCTCGGGATAAGCGATTTACACGTTTTTTGCTATCGCAAAAATTGGTTCTCTGCTTACTTCACTTCTTCAAAGTCAACATCTTCTACATCACTTGAAGCATCTCCACTTTCTTCTGTTGCTTGTGCATCAGGTCCTGGTTGTGCTTCTCCTCCGCCTTGCGCTTCTGCTTGTGCTTTATACATCTCTTCAGAAGCTACTTTCCAAGCTTCGTTGATCTTATCTAAAGCTGGTTGGATAGCATCAAGGTTTTTTGTTTCAAAAGCTGCCTTTAATTCTACTAAAGCATCTTCGATAGGTTTCTTCTTATCATCAGATAACTTATCTCCAAATTCTTTTAACTGCTTTTCTGTTTGAAAAATCATTCCATCTGCTTCATTAATCTTATCGGCAGTTTCTTTTGCTTTTGCATCAGATTCAGCATTTGCTTCTGCTTCAGCTTTCATCTTTTTGATTTCTTCTTCTGTAAGTCCAGATGAAGCTTCAATACGAATATCCTGAGACTTGTTAGTCGCTTTATCTGTAGCACTTACTTTGATAATTCCGTTAGCATCAATATCAAAAGTTACTTCAATTTGTGGAGTCCCTCTTTGTGATGGTGGAATACCATCTAAGTGAAAACGTCCAATCGTCTTATTATCTGCTGCCATCGCGCGCTCTCCCTGTAATACATGGATTTCTACCGATGGTTGATTATCTGCTGCCGTTGAGAATATTTGTGACTTCTTTGTTGGGATGGTTGTATTAGCTTCAATAAGCTTTGTAAATACATTCCCCATTGTCTCAATACCTAAAGAAAGTGGTGTTACATCAAGAAGTAATACATCTTTTACATCTCCTGTAAGTACCCCTCCTTGAATAGCAGCTCCTACGGCTACTACCTCATCTGGGTTTACTCCTTTTGAAGGTGCTTTTCCAAAGAACTTCTCTACTGCTTCCTGTACTGCTGGAATACGTGTAGATCCTCCTACAAGAATAATCTCATCAATATCACCAGTACTTAATCCCGCAGCTTTTAATGCTGTTTGACAAGGCTCAATCGTTCTTTTTACAAGATCATCTATAAGCGCCTCAAACTTTGCACGGCTTAACGTACGTACTAAGTGTTTTGGTCCGCTCGCTGTTGCAGTAACATACGGTAAGTTGATCTCTGTTTGTGTAGAAGAAGAAAGCTCAATCTTTGCTTTTTCTGCAGCTTCTTTAAGACGTTGTAAAGCCATTGGGTCTTTACGAAGATCCATATCTTCATCTGAAAGAAACTCTTCTGCAAGCCAGTTAATGATTTTTTGATCTACATCATCTCCTCCTAAATGCGTATCTCCATCTGTTGAAAGTACTTCAAATACACCATCTCCTAATTCTAGGATAGATACATCATGCGTTCCTCCTCCAAAGTCAAATACTACAATTTTCTGATCGGTATTTTTCTTGTCAAGTCCATACGCAAGCGCTGCTGCTGTAGGCTCATTAATAATACGTTCTACTTTAAGACCTGCAATCTCTCCAGCTTCTTTCGTTGCTTGACGCTGACTATCATTGAAGTAAGCTGGTACTGTAATGACAGCACGTGTTACTTCTTGTCCTAAATAGTCTTCTGCTGTTTTCTTCATTTTCTGAAGTGTCATTGCAGATAATTCTTGTGGCGTATACAAACGACCATCAATGTCTACTCTAGGCGTATCGTTATCACCTTTTACTACTTTGTAAGCTGCACGTTCTGCTTCGCTAGAACTTTCGCTGTATTTATTCCCCATAAAACGCTTGATAGAAGCAATCGTTTTTGTTGGGTTTGTTACAGCTTGTCTTTTTGCTGGATCGCCTACTTTAATCTCTCCTCCTTCTACAAACGCAATTACAGATGGTGTCGTACGTTTACCCTCAGCGTTAGGGATCACTGTAGGTTCGTTACCTTCCATAACAGCGACGCACGAATTGGTAGTTCCTAAGTCAATTCCTATGATTTTACTCATTATATTATAGTGTTTAAATGTTACTTAAAATTTTTATACACTACACAATAGTCAATCATTATGCCACTGCCAATAAGCTGACAAGGTGTCATTTTTTTTTTGCTTTCGCGAAAGCGGAAGTCTATAAGAAAATAGCTAAACTCCCTCAGAGCCTATCTCTAACAACTCTCGCCACTGTGTTGTATATCGAGGACTTCGTTCTCGCTTGATTAATTCCCATTCGGATACACGTGTTCCAATCATTGCAGAAGACACTGTGGTTTTTCCAAACTTTCGATTGAGAACATCGAGTGTTTGCATTAGATTTGTGTCTAAAATTTTAGAACGTTTTTCAAAAAGATTTCCTTGTACATGATTTTCAGGAATCAATCCTGTCAGATTTACAGCTACTTTCTTATACCTATAACCCGATTTGTAAATACTTTGTAGGGCTTTACGTGCTTGTGTTATAAGTGCAAACGTATCATTGGTCGGGATGGAGAGAGTGACTGTGGTGCGGTTTGAATATTGCTTGTCTATTGTACTATGATAGTTTGTATAGAGTGCCACGTGAATATAGGTAGCACAGGATTTCTGAGTACGCAATACTTCGGCGACTTCTGTAATATAGTAAGCACAAGCTTCTTCTATTCTTCCTAAGTCAGGTAATTTCTGTCCAAAGGACTTTGCGGTTCCGATGGCTTTCTTGGGATTAGGAACTACCATAAATTCTAAGCAAGATTCCCCTCGCAACTCTTTCCATAATCGCTCTCCTACAACCGTCATCTCTTTGCGTACCCAAGCGAGCGGTAACTTCACAAAATCAATCGCCTTAAAAACACCTATCGCTTGAAGTCGTTTTACGTGTTTTCTTCCAATACCCCATATATCACCTATATCTGCCCATTGTAAGGCTTCTATACGTTTGGCTTCTGTGTCCATGACATAAACATGCTGATAGGTAGGAATCTTCTTTGCCATACGGTTGGCTAATTTGGCTAATACTTTTGTGGGAGCGATCCCAACACCTACTGGTAAGCCTGTATATTTATAAATACGTTCTTTCATATCAACCCCATACGCTCGCATATCAATATGAGATAATCCGTGTAAATCAAGAAAAGCTTCATCAATACTATATACTTCTACACAAGGAGAAAATGTGCTCAATATATTCATTACCCGTTGCGACATCTCTCCGTACAAGGTGTAATTGGAAGAAAAAAAGGTGACTTTATTTTCTATAAGAATATGCTTGATTTTAAAAACTGCTTCAAACATGGGAATATGAGTCAACTGTTTTGCTTCTTTGTTTGCTGCAATAATACATCCGTCGTTATTACTCAATACCACCACAGGTTTTCCCCATAAGTCAGGTCGGAAGACCTGCTCACAAGAAGCATAAAAGCTATTACAATCTACCATCGCTATCATCGGGCATCGTGGATTATATAGGTGATGACTCCCCAGAGTACACAGGTTTCCTGATCTTTATCAAAGGGAACACGCAATACTTTAAAACTTCCGTCTTGTACGACTAAAGCCAAATCCTTAAAACCAGGCGTAAGAGATCTGTCTATAATAAGAACATCCTTGTCTAGGATGGTAAAATCTTTCCACGCATTTCCTTTTACTCTGACAAAAAAAGTAGCATCTTTATGTATGGATAATTCCTCATTAAGATCAATAGGTGCTTCCATATAATGAGTAGCAGCACTAGGAAAACCTGTCTGCTTCGATACTTCTGCTTGATGGCGGTCTTTGGCAACCTTTACTTTTCCTGACACTTCTATTTCCATACTTCAAAAATATGGAATTATTCCAATAAAACAGCGTAATTCCTAAGTAACATTATGTTATTTTCGCATACTAATGGGATAATGAAACTAACTATATGACTTCGAGCCAAAAGACACGCCTTCTTTTTAAAACTTTTTTTAGAATGTGGGGATTATATATCCTCTTTTTTATCACTTTGGGTGTGCTGACTCGTTGGATTCCTGAACTCAATGCAGAAGCTTATGAAGATGCTACGCTCAAAAAACTCGTACAAGAAAATCCATTTAAGCTTTTTATCCTGGCATGTGTCTTTGCCCCTATCGTAGAAGAAATGATGTTTAGAACCCTCATCAAACCTACACATACCGATATCCTCTTGTTTATTTGTTCGTGGCCTGTTTTTATAGGACTCCGTTTTCTACCTAGAGATATTCACTGGGGGATCATACTTGCATTTGGTGCTACCGTTCTCTTTGTCTTATTTTATATTTTAAAACATCTTATTACAGAAACCACCACGCAGCGATTGCGTACGTTTCTTCACACCTACAAAACACTGATATTAATTATAGTATCCGTGGTGTTTGGACTCGTACATATTGGTAACTACGTAGATGATTTTGTAATCAATCTTGCTTTATTAGTCCTCATTGTACCTCGTATTATTTCTGGCTTTATGATGGGATGGATTAAAATCAAAAACCAAGGGCTTGTCTGGTCTATGGGGCTTCATTTTATGAATAATGCATTTGTAGTGGGAATCATTCTTTTGGCGAGTTAATGGGGTAGTTGTTATTTGGTTATTGGTTATCCGTTTGACTATGACTAAATAGCATTCCCTTTTTCTGGTTAATAATTAATCTTATACTTTGGTTTTTGATGGATGATGGATGATGGATGATGGATGATGGATGATGGATGATAATTAAAAATAAACAGGATTAAAAATCAAAATCTTTTCTCTATACTCTATACTCTCTCCTCTATTTTCTATATTCTATATTCCCTTTTTCTAATTTCTAATTTCATTTTTAAAACTTCCGCTTTCGCGAAAGCAAAAACAGCATGAATAGAATTATCTCATCTGTACCAGAATATCAAAAATTAATGCAAAACCATCTATTAACTATTAATATATAAAACTTAAATATTACCTTTAGTTTATTCTGAAAACATATTAGAGAACTGACCTACTTTTAGTACATTAGGCCTTTGATTACAAGACAAATAAAATTGAGATTAGAACAAAAGAATCGTGGAGAAAAAAGAACTTTTCTTATTCAAGAAAGCGGATTAAAAGTTTCCGAGGATAGCTCATTTGGTAATAGTAGCCGAATGATTCCGTTTGAGAATATTACCAATGAATTTATTTCATTAAAATTCAATCCTATTCATTACTTACTAATTATCGTTCTTGGTGTTTTAATTGTCTTTTCATTTCTAGTCTTTAAAATGTACAACATAGACAACCTAGGAAAAATTTATGGAGCGATTTTAATAGTTCTTATAGGTGGCGCTTTTGGAGTTTTTAATTTCAAAATGGCATCAACTGTCCTTAGATGTATAGATTACGAAGGAATTGAATTTTATAAAGATGAACCATCAAAAAAAGAGATGGACTCATTTATCAGCGAATTATTCAAACGAAGGAATATATATCTTGAAAAACGGTTTGGAAAAGCAAACCCAAATTTAAGTTATAATTTTCAATATGCTATGTTTTATCATTTGCACTCGTTGGAAATTATTAATAATGAAAAACTTAACAAACTACTAGCTGACCTTGACAAGACTCATAAAATAGATATCATTCCTTTCAGTAAGAATTAATTCTAATATATAAGAAAATCCTAAATCAAAAATCACTCCTTTCTACCTCAACTCATTTATAATTCTTTCTTTTGTACCCTATACGTTATAAGTTTTCTCATATAACAATCTTTTCAGCTAGAAAAAACAAAGAAACTAAAAAATGAAAAACGCAACCACGAGCTGGACCGCTTGTCAAGAATGTTACGGGCAAGGCAAAAAAAGCCGAAGGTTGCGCAAAAAAGTGCGATTAAGTTACCAACGAGCATTAGAACACTACAAAAAAAATGGTAAAGGCTCAGAACCGCTTCGTCCTCAGCCTTCTTTATATCCCTGCCCTATTTGTAAAGGTTCTGGGTTGATCCCTGCCGCAAGTCCTCCTGAAGCCGACAACGAAAACTATCCTCACATTGCTATTATCGGAGGCGGTATCGGAGGCGTAGCGTTGGCTGTTGCCTGTTTGCATCGCGGGATTCCGTTTACACTCTATGAGCGTGATCAAAGCTTTGATGCCCGATCACAAGGCTACGGACTCACCTTACAACAAGCCAGTAAGGCGATGGAAAGCTTTGGTCTTTTCTCATTAGAAGAAGGCGTCGTATCGACTAGACATCTAGTGCATACTACCGAAGGAAACGTGGTTGGCGAATGGGGTATGAGAAAATGGATACAAACCGATCCCAAAAAAGCTCCTAAACGAACAAACATACACATCGCTCGGCAATCGTTACGTTTGGCATTGTTGGAGCAACTCGGCGGACATGAGGCCGTGCAGTGGGAACATCAGTTTGTTGATTTTAAAATAGGTAAGGACAATCGTGTTGATCTAAACTTTGAAGTAAACGGACAACGTAAAACCACCAAAACTGACCTAGTCGTAGGAGCCGATGGGATTCGAAGTTCGCTACGCAACTTACTGATCGGTGAAGAAGTGACACCTTTACGCTATTTAGACTGCATTGTGATTTTGGGGATTTGTCCATTAGATCAATTACAAAATCTAGACAGTGATGTATTAGATTCCGCTACGGTATTCCAAACCGCCAATGGCAATGAGCGTATCTATATGATGCCTTACTCGTCTGATGCGATTATGTGGCAACTTAGCTTCCCCATGCCTGAAAAAGAAGCCAAAGCATTAAGCGCGCAAGGCGCAAAAGCCCTCAAAGAAGAGGCCTGCCGTAGAACGCCTTGGCACGATCCTATTCCTCAAATTTTAGAAACCACTCAAGAAGCACATATATCTGGTTATCCTGTATATGACCGAGAATTGTTACAACCCGAATTACTACAAAAAACAGGGCCATGTACCCTCATCGGAGATGCAGCACACCCTATGAGTCCGTTTAAAGGACAGGGCGCCAATCAGGCGCTACTGGATGCCCTTGCCCTTGCAAGAGCCATCACCAAAGGATGCCTACACCGCCCCTTAGCAAACTGGAGAGATGTTGGATTAAGGGAATCTGTGTTAACCGACTTTGAATCTGAAATGATCGCTCGCAGTGCTTCCAAAGTAAAAGACTCTGCAGCAGCAGCGCAGTTCCTCCATTCTGAGATTGTTCTACACGAAGCTGACGAGCCACGAGGGCGCTGTTTGAAAAAGAAAAATATGTAGTAAATATTTATTTGTTATAACTAGAAGCATATCGTATTAAATGACATAAGACCGCTTTCCTAAAGGATGTAAGTCATAAGACTTTTTATTAATTTTAATAGAATAAGTCACAAAAAATCATATAAGTATAAAATAGAGTATTGGTCTATTTTAGAGGATTACTCTATTTATTGTAAAATCTTTTATGAGGTACGGAAAATGTACATCTCTGATATAGGTTGACCACTTTTAAAGTGGAAAACTAATAATTACCTAAATCATAACTCCTTATATCAACGAGTGGACGTGGACATAGAAGAATGATATACGAAATTGGGATACATTAGATAATCAACTTAAGGTTACAATGAACTATTAAAAACAGCTAGCGACTATATCAAGCGATCGTCTAATAATTGATTGCTTGTACTTACCTATTATAAGGATACTCACTGATCCAATGAAAACCTCTATTCGTTAATAAAAAACCATCTGTATCTATTCGTTTTGTTTTACCTGAGATTGTATCATTTTTATAGATGTAATTAAAATCTAAAGTATTCTCAGTTTTGGTATAATTAAAATAAAAATAATTATCACTATTCCCTGAAGGGAAGAATTTAATTCTTGGCATGTTAGAATCAACTTCTATTTTATAATAGATATTTTTCTTATTCATCTTATGAACTTGTACCCTTCCTTCTCTTTCAAATCTAATATCTTTCCAAAGCTGATCACTCTTATAATTTGTGATGGTATCTCCATTAATCACATAGTTTGTGACTTCATACACACCGTACAATGCTGGCTTAGGCACATCTGAGCCATATAATTCTCTAGATGCTAAAGAATTATAAAAACCATACCCTAAAGCATACGCTATCACTATTCCTTTTAAGACGTTTAAACCAATCTTAATCCCCTTTTTAAATTGAGGGGGTTTTATTATTGTTAATCTCTGGACAGCCTTATTAGTAACCAAGAATTGCATCACTTTCTTTATATCCCGAGATAAAAGAAACAGTGTAATAATTACTAGATGTGTAGATAAAATCTTTACAGGAATATCAAAAAAGTAGTTGACAGCCATTACATTCATGGTTGTCATTAATGTAATTACTGCTCCAAGAGTTAATGTACGTCTAAATAATAATAAGCCTGCTAACGCCTCTGCTATCCCCATAAATAAATTATAGCCTTCTGAAAACCCAAGAAAAGTCCAAGCTAATCCCATAGGAGAAGATTCGCCGTATGTTTCCATAAGCCTATAGAAAGTAGGTGCCGAAAACTGAAGTTGGATAATCTTTATTAAACCATAACTAATAAGCATTAAACCCACATAGTAACGCATTCCTGTAGTTAGCCAATAATATAGTTTTTTATAATTCTGCCGATTTCTATCGAGTATAGACCATAATAAAGTACCAAATATAGCTACTAGAAAAATGATGAAAATGACCAAATAGTCATACGTTGTATCGCCGCTACCATTAGGTCCTGTATTGATATCGTAAGGAATACCAACAATATTTTTCCCAAACCAAGTTGCAAAATTCTGCATGAACTCTATGGGCTTGTTGGTTAAATAGTCAAAAAATGGGTACGCTCCATTATTCTGAAAAAAGATTATTAGTAGAAAGTAAATAAATGAAAATCTAAATCCAATTTTTGCTAATCGAGACCATCTATCCTCTTCAGTTGAAGAAGCATACGTCATAAAGGAAAGAAGGAGTATTAAAATATATAGTATTGATATAAAAATACCTACATTAGGAAGAGAAGCTTCAATGCTTCCTGTATTTTTTGAGATACCTTTACCTTCTATTAAAATTGAATAATTGCCATCGACACGATCTTCGCTAGTACTAGGCATAAATTCCTTTACGGAAGTGACTTCTTTTTCAGAAATACCTGGACTCCACTCTGGAATAATACGATCTGTTATTTTCGTTTCAAAACTAGCATTCTTAATTTCTATAGGTTGATATTCTCCTGTATCATCTTCTATATATAATTCAAATTTGTCAAAGAAAAACTTACCATTGTAACTACAAATGCCACCAAAAACCAATCTGTCTGATTTTCCATCTATAGTACCTTCAATTGTATATGGAGTCCATACATTCGATTTTATAGGCCTATCTCTCATATTATCAAAAAAGCCACTTCCTTGTTCAGGTTTATTATCTACCCTAGCCCAAATCCCAGACCAAGCCTCTTCATCACTTGTTTCGATTTTTGCGTACCCTATAATTTTAAACTTTTTTACAGCGTCTGTTTTAACCTCTATAGATTGAGAGAATGATGTCCAATATCTAGAAACTTCTTTTACAGTTTGGCTGTTAACAGATACGCTAAGTAAGATTGTGAAAAGAATTGTAACTAATTTTTTCATTTTTTAATGGCTAATGTTATAACCAAATATATAAAACTTACGTTTTGCCACAGAAAGTCTCATCTATTATAACATATACATTATGGATTTTTTAACAAGTGATATTGTAATATAGGACGTTTTAATCTAAAATTAAAACTGAAATTCTCAACCCATCTATCCTTTCCAATCATTTAGACAAAACGAGACCCGAGTGGCGAAAAATCACAAATTCTAAAAACTCAAATTCCAAATCTCAAAAAAATCAAATCTTAAATTTAAAAATCCTACTTCTAAGTTCTAATAGTCAGTAAAATTTTAAAACTTCTTCTCTCTTCTTTACTAACTATACGCTACTCACTAGCTACATTTTACTGCTTTCGCGAAAGCGATAAGGTTAAAGCAACAGATTTTTTTTTTAATGTAATTACGGGAATCCGTAAGGATGAAAAGAAATAATTGTATACATTCCCAAAATAAAACCAATTAACTAACAAACAGTGAGTTATATTATTGCAGATTGATATAAATAGAAGCTTACTGTAGCATATAAACGTACAATGAAACACCTAAGTTTAAAAATAAACAGGCAACAACTATGAAGTCTTCTGATACAACAGGGGTGAGGTGTTCTTATACATTGACGTTTAAACTATCTTAAAATGAAAAAAATATTCTTTCTATTAGTAATCACCCCCCTCACTTTACAAGCACAATCATTAGACATTTGCCAAGCAAATACTATAGAATATGGTTTGCAATCATACCATACAGGTGATGTCGTTATGGATTTTCAAAATGAAGAGCCATTGGTCATTAACACCTATTTCCTGATCATGGAGTCAACGGCTATTAATGAAAACATTAGCGAAAGCGATTATCTAGCGGCAGTAGCGTATCTCAATATCAATTATAATCATTTTAATATCTTTTTCAAATACCTAGGATTTGAATTTGTTGATGATATTTTTGATTATGACACTTCTTATTATACAGATAGAATAAATTTCAGAATCTTACCTGAAGAAGGAGGCGCCGTAGCAGGTTTTCCTTATGATCTCAATGTGTTAACTACATTTCAGGCATTAACCAATGATGAGAACAAAGAATTTCTAATTGCACACGAAACTGGTCACATCCTCGGGCTTATCCATACAAATGGTACTACTGGAAATACGAATGGTACTTTTAATACACCTCTCAACTGTAACGGAAATCAAATTACGATGGGAACTTTTCCTATCATAAACCCAACCTCAGAAAATGTTACACGAGATGAAACGGATATTAATTATAATGCAACTACTGCCGGGGATTATGTCGTTGACACGCCGGCGACGTATTATCAAATAAATTTATGTGTTGATAACTCAGAAATTCACTATCTTTATAGCAATGAGGTACTTGACGTCACAAACACCCCCTATGAAAATATAGATACTCGTAATTTTATGATTTCAGATGATAGGGTAGAATATCACGAATTTAAAACTAGATTTACAGACGGTCAAGGCATACGTATGAGGGAGACTATTGAAAACGAAGCCGTTTTGCAAGCTATTTTAGCGCCTGTCTCATGTCTTTACGAACCTTACAGTGGCGACTATTATGTCGCTGGACCAACCACTCAAAATGACACACCATTATTTCAACCAGGTTTTGACTATAAATTTGTAAGTGCTGGAGGGCAAGCACCCAATGGCTATCAAGTATACAATACGCCTTCTAGTTATGAAAATACTAGTTTTGTGTACGACGCTGGTACTATCCTAAATGAAGTAGATCGTTATTCTTTAGATCTAGAGAAAATATACCACCCTAATAAAAGCGCCATTATAATCGAACAATTGGATGACCAGCCTAGGCGTTGTTATCACAATATAAATAGAGCCGTTAGTAGTGGCACAGTGATCAAATTCACAGATAATATCCTAAATCATAACTATACAATTACCCCAAAAGATTCTGTAGGAATCAATCTCCCCACCTTAATACAAGATTTAGAAAACGGATTATACCTCATTGAAAAGAATTACAATGATGGTACCCAGGAGCAGGAGGTAATTTTAAAAGGAGATCAAAATGATTAAATTAAAACACATATTGATTTCCATTGTATGGGGATTCATACCAGTTACACAGGCACAACACACCGCTATTCCTGATCCTGTTTTTGAGCAATATTTAATTGATTTTGGATTTGATTCTGATGCCACCATCAACGGACAGGTTTTAACGAGCGATATTGAGTTTATTACAAGTCTTCAAATAAATGAAAGTCCTCCTTTTTACTTTATCAATGACTTAACAGGCATCCAAGATTTCACTTCGCTAGAGCATCTTTTTGTGGTGGGTATCGAATGCACTGCATTAAATTTTGGTGATTTAAATAACTTAACCTATTTCGAAGGGATTAGTAACACAAATTTGACCTCTGTTGATCTTAGCCAATGTGAAAATATAGCTACTATATTGTTGTCAGATAGCAATATAAGTAGTATAGAATTACCCCAAAGTCCAAGTCTGGTATCATTTGTATGCAGAAATGCACAACTCACTTCCTTAGATTTATCAGAATATCCAAACCTGACCACCGTTTCGGTGGCACAAAATGCACTAGAAACCTTAATCATTACTAATGAAAACAATACAAACATCACCTCCTTTAATGCAACCAATAATCCTATTTTATCCTGTATCATTGTAGACGACGCTGTTTATAGTCAGAATAATTGGCTAAACATTGATTCTACTACAACTTTTGTAGAAACACAAGAAGAATGCGAAGCATTATCTATTGGGGAAGTTCCCAACATTGAGATGAAGATCTATCCGAACCCTGCAAGTCAGTTTTTTAGGGTTGAATCCAACCAAGAAATAACAAACGTCACTATTATTGACATCACAGGAAAAGTGGTAAAATTCTTTAAACAACATCTAGAAACATATCCCGTAACTGATCTCTCTGAAGGTTTATACATCGTAACAATTGAAACAAACCTTGGAAAATCAACGCAAAAATTAATTGTTAAATAAAAGTGTAATGTATTTTAATAGGTATGTAAAGTAAACAGCCTCACACTAAACAGAAAATTAGTTGTTTTTATAAAATAAAAAAAACTTCCTACTACCTACTTCCAGCATCCAAAAATTTTCAAATTCCAAATCATAAATTTCAAAAAATAAGTCTCCTTTCTCTATATTCTATGCGCTATATTCTCAATATAAAATTCCTAATTTCAAGGAACACCAAAATATAGAAGTTCATCCTGAGCACGCTTTCACGTAAGTGAAGTTTATACTGAGCTCGACGAAGTACGAAAGCATAAAAACCATAAAACTCTTAATAGACTATTAAAACTATTCGTTTACTATCATAAACCCTCTCGACTCATTCCTTTTTTTCCTACTTTTGACAAAAGCTTTACACGGGAATGCAGTTTAAACATCCAGAATTACTTTACGCTTTAATTTTACTTATCATTCCTATTCTCGTTCACTTATTTCAGCTTCGTAAATTTCAGAAAGAGGACTTTACCAATGTGGCTTTCCTGAAGCAAATAAGTATCCAAACCAGAAAAAGCAATACCATCAAAAAATGGCTCGTATTACTCACCCGTCTTGGTCTTATTGCGATGATGGTACTGGCATTTGCACAACCTTTTTTTACACAAAGTGACACGGCGACCAAAGAAAAAGAAACGGTCATCTATCTGGATAATTCCTTTAGTATGCAAGCCAAAGGGGCTTCTGGACAACTATTTAGAAAAGCCTTACAGGATCTCATCACTAACATTCCTGAAGAAGAAACCTTTACGTTATTGACCAATACAGAAACGTTTAAAGATATTTCGATCAAGAATACGCGTAATAATTTACTCCAACTAGACTATGCTGCAGAACAACTGACTCCAGCAGCAATTGCGTTAAAAGCACAAAAGGAATTTAGTTCAAATCCAGCGACCGAGAAACAACTGATTGTGATTTCCGATTTTCAAGACAAAGGACAACCACAAACGATAGACCTTGAGAATATATCCTTGCATTATGTGCAAATGCGCCCAGTCATTGAAAATAATATCGCTATAGATTCTGTATATCCTGTGCAATCCGAAACCAATAAACTGTCGCTTGTCGCAACACTCTCCACCCAAGAACGGAGAGAAACCAATGTACCTATTTCCTTATACAACGGAGAACAACTGATTGCGAAAGCCACCGCTTCTTTTAATGAAGCGACAGAAACCCAAGTGGAATTTGATATTGATAGCCAGACGGATTTTAAAGGAAGGCTGACAATAGAGGATCCGCTATTGGCTTTTGACAATACCTTATATTTTAATAATAATCCAGTACAGACAATCAAAGTACTGTCTATTAATGAAGCCGAGCAAGGTTTTTTATCACGTATGTATACGGCTCCTGAATTTGCCTATACTGCAACTGAAGTCAATACCTTAGACTACAGCAAAATCCCTGATTACAATTTTATTATTCTTAATGAAGTCAAAGCGCCTTCACAAGCATTAACCAATGCACTTGCTACCTTTGTCGCTAATGGCGGAAGTGTCTTGTGTATTCTAAGCGAAGCAGGAGAAGCTTCCAACTATAATTTACTATTGGCACGATTAAGTGGATTGCAGGTAGGAAACCTTTATAAAAAAGGGCGTCTGGTGACCTCCATAAATTACGATCATCCGCTGTATCGTACTGTTTTTGATAGTCGCATTAAAAATTTTCAATACCCCTCTGTCAGTAGTGGTTTTGCTATCACTAACGGAGAAGCGATTTTAGACTTTGAAGACGGAAGTGCTTTTATTGCAGGAAAAAACAAAGTATATGCCATTGCTGGCGGATTAAACGCTACCAACTCCAACTTTCAAAACTCGCCATTGATTGTTCCTACCTTATACAATATGGCAAAACAAAGCCTCTCCTTGCCTACTCTATATTTTACAAATGGGGTTCCTAATACCTACGATATCCCTGCCATGGTTCAAGAAGATGAAATCTTATCATTAGCAAATATCGAGACCCCTGATAAAACGCAAATTCCGTTGCAACGTACGTTCGGTAATAAAGTCACCATTACGACACAGGAACAACCTGAAAAAGCAGGGATTTATAACATCTTAAACAAGGATAACATTCTCCAGCAAGTTAGTTACAATTATAACAGAGACGAGAGTATCTTGCGGTATCAAAACCTACAAGCCATAGATGGAGTAAGTTATACCACATCTGTTGCCACATTATTTGACTCCCTCAAAGAAGCAAACAGTATCCAGCCGCTTTGGAAATGGTTTGTTATTTTTGCGTTATTATTCCTAGTATTAGAAATGCTTATCTTAAAATTCTTTAAATGAACGCACTCATAAAAGCGGCCACCATTATTGATAGTACAAGTTCGCATCATGGCACCACTGTCGATATTCGTATTAAATACGGAAAAATCAGATTGATTGGTCAGAATTTATCTCAGGAAAAAGGCGAGCAACTCATACAAATAGAAAATTTATTTGTCTCACAAGGGTGGTTTGACAGTAGTGTGAGTATAGGACAACCAGGATACGAAGAACGGGAGACGATTGATAACGGTCTGACCGTCGCTGCAAAAAGTGGTTTTACAGGCGTCGCTATTAATCCGAACACCTACCCTATTTTAGATACTAGTGCTGATATTACTTTTGTTTCCAAAATGGGCGAAGGTCACGCCACAAGTATATTTCCTATAGGTGCGCTTACGCGAAATAGTGAAAGCGTGGATCTCGCTGAGCTATATGATATGCAACAATCGGGTGCCGTCGCTTTTGGAGATTACCAGCGTGCGATTACCAATCCGAATCTTTTAAAAATTGCATTGCAATACGCACAAGGTTTTCAGGGGCTTGTGCTTTCTTTTCCTCAAGAAGATAAAATTGCAGGAACAGGAAAAATGAATGAAGGCGTGACTAGTACAGGCATCGGACTCAAAGGAATTCCTGCTATCGCCGAAAGTTTACACATCGCAAGAGACTTACATATTCTGGAATATACAGGCGGGAAATTACATATTCCAACCATTTCTACGGCTGCTTCAGTAGCACTTATCAAAGAAGCAAAAAACAAAGGACTCGACGTAAGTTGTAGTGTTGCTATTCACAACCTATTTTATACAGACAAAGCCTTGCTTGATTTTAATACGAATTACAAAGTAGTACCGCCACTCAGAGCACAGGAAGATGTAGACGCATTAATAGCCGGTATCAAAGACGGAACGATCGATATGGTCACGAGTGATCACAATCCGCTTGATATAGAGCGCAAGCAAGTAGAGTTTGACAATGCTACTTTTGGTACGATCTCACAAGAGGCTACATTTGGCGCTTTACTTACACTCGTTAGTGAGAAAAAAGCGGTACAGCTTTTAACCAACGGACGCAAGCGTTTTACGCAATCATCATTCCCTATCGAAAAAAATACGAAAGCCAATCTCACCTTATTTACCACAAAAGGAAGCTACGTTTTCAGTGAAAGTGATATTTTATCAAAATCTAAAAATGCCTGCTTTCTCGGAGCAAAACTCAAAGGAAACGTCTTCGGAATTATAGCAAATCAAAAAATAGTACTCAAGTAAATATGAACGAAAATACCATCTTTGAAGGAAAAACAGCAGCGGCATTAAGTTACATAACGTTTGTCGGTTTGATCATTGCTTATTTTATGAATAGCGAAGTTAAAAATCCGTTTGCAGGTTTTCATATCAGACAATCCTTAGGACTTACGTTGAGTTATTTTCTGATTATGATTCCGTTGAGCATGCTTGATATTCCGATGGCTTCTATTGGCTTTTTTATCGTCTTCTTTGTCCTATGGCTGTATGGAATTATATCTGCTTTTCAAGGACATACAAAACCTATTCCTTTAGTAGGTGATTTTTATCAAAAAGTGTTTACTTCGAAGTAAACACTTGAAGTTATCAACAATTAACAACTAAGATATCAGAATTCCACAGTATCTTTTTAGTATCAATACACTCATATCAT
>NZ_CALEMI010000110.1 GCF_937910895.1 uncultured Dokdonia sp.
GAGTTAAAAACTGAAAGAACCAAAATCTTCAAAATATAAAAGACCGCCTAAATTGTTTTTAGACGGCCTCTTTTTTTGTTTGCTAAATAAAAAAACTTGCTAAGATCATAGGAGATATGATCATTTATGAATCTGTTATGTATAATGTGGGTTAAACGTTCAAGTGATAACTGTTTTGATAAAATGTGTAATTGGTTTTATTATGATGAATTTAAAAGAGAAAATAGAAATAATAAGTAGCTTTGTGCCCAGATACAAACCAATATGAAGAAAGCATTTATATTTGATTTAGACGGGGTAATTGTAGACACCGCAAAGTTCCATTACCTCGCTTGGCGAAATCTTGCTAAAGGAATCAACTTTGATTTTACCGAGGAGCAGAACGAACAATTTAAAGGCGTGAGCAGGGTGCGATCTCTGGAGATTTTGTTGGAGATGGCAAACTACAAAGCGACACAAGAAGAAAAAGATGCTTGGCTTGTTCAAAAAAATGTAGAATACTTAAGCTACATCCAGAAAATGGATCAAAGCGAAATTTTACCTGATGTGCCTCGTGTCTTAGATTATTTAATTCAAAAAAATCAAGGCATCGCTCTTGGAAGTGCCAGTAAAAATGCACGTCCTATTTTGGAACGTGTGGCGCTTATCAATAAATTTCAAACCATTGTAGATGGTAATGATGTGACGGCTGCTAAGCCTGATCCTGAAGTATTTGTTAAAGGAGCGCAAGCGTTACAAACAGATGCGCAACACTGCATCGTATTCGAAGATTCGATTGCGGGAATTCAAGCAGCAAATAGTGCCGGAATGACAAGTATTGGGATTGGAGATGCAAACGTATTACACGAAGCAGATCATGTCTTTGCAGATTTTACAGGGATGTCTAATGACTTTTTAGACACCCTTATAAAATAAAAAATTCATCAATATCAATTTTTAAAACAGCCTTTCAAGAACCAAAATGAGAGATAAGAATTTAAAAAGTCTTGTCTCAAGAAGTGAGTAAAACAAACGATCCTGATTCTTGATTCTAAAAATATAAAACATGCATTTAGAATATATTATCCCTGACGCTTGGTCAATTATAGAGCAAAAATGGAATCCTGAGGTTGTAAAGTCATCAGAGAGTTTGATGAGTCTTGGGAACGGTACCATGGGGCAACGTGCTAATTTTGAAGAAAATTATAGCGGTGCGACTTTTCAAGGAAGTTATATAGGAGGTGTGTATTATCCAGACAAAACCCGTGTGGGTTGGTGGAAAAACGGCTATCCAGAATACTTTGCCAAAGTACTAAACGCCCCAAGTTGGATCGGTATAAAAGTGACGGTAAACGGTGAATCTCTAGATTTACATGCGTGTACGGCTGTTCAGAATTTTAATAGAACCCTTAATATGAAAGAAGGGGTGCTCTATCGTAGTTTTGACGCGACGTTGAAAAACGGAAGTAAAGTAGCTGTCAAAGCCACCCGCTTTTTAAGTTTAAACATCAATGAGATAGGTGCGATTAAATATGAAGTAACCCCTCTTGATGAAGATGCGACCATCAGCTATGAACCGTATCTGGACAGTGGCATTAGCAATGAAGATTCTAATTGGGATGATCAGTTTTGGAATACCCTTTCTGTTTCAGATCAGGAGCATCGCGCGTTTATTTTAGCGCATACCATGAAGACTCAGTTTCAGGTATGCACCATGATGAGCAACCAATTGTATGTGGGTGGGAGACGTATTCAGCTTTCGCGAAAGCGTACAGAAAAATCATCCTATCAAGGGAAAATAGGCAATAAACAAGAAACGATTACTTATATAGGTCATCAGTACGAGACTGATGTGAAGGAAGGCGAAACCTTGGAGATTCATAAATTTGGCGGCTACGTCAGTGATTTAAATCACGAGAAAGATGCCTTGTTGTCCGCTGCAAATGCCGTGCTTGAGAAAGCCGAAACACTAGGTTTTGAAGCATTATTGACGCAGCAAAAAGAAGATTGGGCAGCAGTGTGGGCGATGGCAGATATCACGATAGAAGGCGATGTCAAGGCACAGCAAGGGATTCGCTTTAATATTTTTCAGTTAAATCAGACGTATTCTGGAAAAGATGCGCGACTTAATATTGGTCCTAAAGGATTTACGGGAGAGAAATATGGCGGGTCTACCTATTGGGATACCGAGGCATATTGTATTCCGTTTTATATGGCGACCAAAGATCAGAGTGTGGCGCGTAACTTATTGACATACCGTTATAAACACTTAGAGAAGGCGATAGAAAATGCGGCAAAATTAGGGTTTACCAATGGCGCTGCTTTGTATCCTATGGTGACGATGAATGGTGAAGAATGTCATAACGAGTGGGAAATTACCTTTGAAGAAATACACCGCAATGGCTCTATGGTTTTTGCGATTTATAACTACGAGCGTTTTACGGGAGATACGTCCTATATTCCTGAAATGGGACTGGAAGTGATTATTGGGGTGGCGCGTTTTTGGAAGCAGCGTTTTACGTGGTCTTCAGATAAAGAAAAGTATGTAATGCTAGGCGTGACGGGGCCTAACGAGTATGAGAATAACGTGAATAACAATTGGTTTACCAATTATCTAGCAACGTGGTGTTTGGAGTACGCTTTCGCGAAAGCGTACCAAGTCCGCGAAGAACACGCGACCGACTTTGCTCGAATCCTAGAAAAAACAGCACTCTCCGAAGCTGAAATCACCGAATGGCAGAACGTAGCGAGTAAAGTGTATTTTCCTTATTCTGAAAAGCACGATGTGTTTTTGCAACAGGATGGATTCTTGGATAAAGAACTCATCTCTGTCGCCGATTTACCGATGTCTGAACGTCCTATTAATCAGAAATGGTCATGGGATCGTATTTTACGTTCCCCGTACATCAAGCAGGCAGACACCTTGCAAGGTTTTTACTTTTTTGAAGATCATTTTACTGACGAACAGTTGGAGAAGCACTTTGATTTTTATGAGCCATTTACGGTGCATGAGAGTTCGCTCTCCCCTTGTGTCCACGCCATACAAGCGGCAAAATTAGGTCGTATGAAACAGGCATATACGTTCTATTTACGTACGTCACGTTTAGATCTAGACGATTATAACAAAGAGGTAGAGGAAGGCTTACATATCACGAGTATGGCAGGCACGTGGATGAGTGTGGTGGAAGGTTTTGGCGGGATGCGGATGCGTGAAGATATGCTTTCGTTTGAACCTCAAATTCCCGATGCCTGGGAAAGCTATTCGTTTAAAATTAACTACCGAGGACAAATCCTTACCATTGAGGTTACGCAAGTCGGTACTCATTTTAGCATAGACCAAGGCAATGATTTAGAGATTTTGGTCAATGGGAAAGCGATTGTGCTGCGTGAGGGTAGGATGATGGTGGTGTGATACGTAGAATGATTCCTAAACATTAAAATAAAGAGTTCATTCTAAAATCACATCGTACAAATTTATAAAAGAGATTTATATGATTTTTGAGATCATAGGATCAATTATTTTACTAATTATAGATCCAAACAGACGAGGTAATAAAAAATATCTTAAACCAGAATTTTCAAAGATTAAAAGAATTAATAGGACTGATCTATTTTTTTGTTAATTGGGCTTTGTGCATATTTTATAAACTCTTGGTAGGTGAAAGAAGAGGTAATCTATAGAATTATAGGATGAGATATAGGATATTTTTACTGTTTATTCTTTTGATGAGATGTCAATCTCATACTCCTTGTCCAGAAGAGTTAAATATTAATGATCACTTTGTAATTCAAAAATGTATAAATAAAATATTGAAGACGCAAGATGCAAAATCAGTAAACTCTTATTTAGTAAGCCCTTATCTTGATAAACTATCCTTTGGACCTTATTCAAAAGAAGAAATTGATTCAGCTTTTCAATCATTTGAAATAGATTTTGATGAAGTGATATTAATGGATGATGCATCTGTGGGCTGTCAAAAACGATATTATGAAAGTCTATCTTCTCTTTCTAATACTAGTGGTAATGCAGTAGTTTTTAGCAGCACAAGATTGTACGGTGATTTAATCCAAGTTAAATTAACAGATTATTACGGAGATATATCTATGAGTAAAATAAAAAATAATGCTGGATTACATACAAGTCAGATGTATGAATATATTCTTAAAATAAAAGAAGACGGGAATGTTGATATCATTCTAAATAGCAGCACTTTTTATGATTAGGGTTTTGCTAGCGCTTGTTTATGATGAGAACTGTATGCAGTGAGTATTAAATAAGAATTAATAAAAAAAGCCCTTAGAAAAGGGCTTTTTTTTATGCCCAAAACATCCTCTTTTTATTGCTTATATGATAAGGATCAGTAGCTTCAGTCGTCTTTAGGCTATTTATGAGGTATCTCCATCCTATTGCCATATTTTTGCCCTGTACATCTGATCAAGTGTACGTGTTGGAAGAAATTAGCTAGCAAAAATCCCACATTTATTTATAAAAAAAAAGGTACATCTGTTCTTGTACTTGGTGTATCCAATCTATGGATATGTCTGAGTATACGATGAGGTATCCTACAATCACTAATTTATTATGAAAAGAAAAACAATGTTTTTAAAACACATATGTATAGTGTGTATTCAGATGTTACTTTTAACTTCTATAGCATCCTATGCTCAAGTATCGAGTGGGCAATCACCATTTGATTATGAAGCAGAGCTTAATAGATCTATTGCCATTCCTAATTCTCCAGAAGCAGAAGCCTTTACACAATATGGAAATACGTCTGTAAATATGTATGCGGGTACTCCTGAGATTGGGATTCCTATCTATACATATCAAGGAAGAGAACTTAATCTTCCTGTAAGTCTTAGTTATGATGCTTCTGGTATCAAAGTAGAACAATTAGCAACAAGTGCCGGTTTGGGATGGAATTTAGCTGTCGGAGGACGAATCTCTCGTATTACTAATGGAAATCCTGATGATTATATTCAATCAGGAATTACACCTTATGTTAGTTTCTGGAATGATAGTGTACAAAGTAAGATGATTGCTTATTACGATGAAAGTACTAAGTTTGGTACTCGTGATTCTGTAGTTATGTATTTTGATTTTCTGAATCGCATCAGTATCAACGAAAACGAGACACAACCAGACTATTTTAGTTTAAACGCTATAGGGATTAACGATTATATCGCTTTTGATGTTGCTACACGTCAAGCCTATGCGCTTAATAATCCTAATATTATTGTAGAGTTTACCACAAGTCCTGCTGCTGCAAATGGGATGCGTAGTATTACTAAATGGACTGTAACGGGGTCAGACGGTACAAAATACTACTTTGAAGAAGCTGAGGTTACTAATTATCAAGGAGATGATTCCAATCAAAACTTTGCAGTGACTAAGATTTATAATTCTTCTTGGGTACTTACCAAAATAGAGTCTGCAAACAGAAGAGATACTTATATCTTTAACTATACTCTTTTAGATCCTTGGTCGCAAAATTTCAGTGTCTCGGGATATTCTTCTTATAGTTACATTATAGATGAGAATACCCCTAATTATGTTGGTGCTCCTCCGTATGTAACGGGTTCTGTTCCCGCTATTAGAATACAACAGCAACGATTAGATAATATTACCCATAGTGGAAAAGAAATTATTTCTATAACGTACGAAGACCGTTATGATATAGGAGCTTCTGAAGCTATTGATAAAATCATTATTAAAGATGGATCGACTCAAGAACATAGAACATTCGATTTTTTAACCTCCTACTTTGGGATGGCTAATAATGAAGATCCTTCTACAGAATTAGCATCTCATATTCGACTAAAATTAGATGGTATTGATATCACTTCTAATACAAATGATATTTATCAAAAATACCGTTTTGATTATTTTTCTCCAGAACAAGTTCCTCCTGTAGTAAGCAGAGGGCAAGATTATATGGGGTACAATAATGGTCAAATATCAAACACAGTATTGTTTCCAGAAGTAACGGTAGGTCAGCATACCTTTGGAGGAGCAGATAGATCTTCAAGTTTTAATCATGCGATAATAGGAACACTTTCAAGAATTTACTATCCTACGGGAGGTTATACTGATTTTGAATTTCAATCACACTCAACACCTGCTGAAAGTGCAGATATTAACGAAAACACCCAGAATCAAATATACGGAATTCAATCCCTTGTAGGAGATATTGATACTAATGTTTCTTGCAATGATCCTGGAGCTTTCTGTGATTGTAGCGGAGGTAATGACATTGGTTGGTGTGCGGATACTTATGGAGCTACTGGAAGTCCCAATTACAGCAATACAAGTTTTGATATTCAAGAGGCTGGAAATTATACCTTGAAATATGTAGAGACTAATAACAATGGAGGTAATGTGCCTACAGGCTTTGCTTTATTAGCTTATGTTTTTAAAGTTTCCAATACTACTAATTGTGGATCACAACCAGTACGTAGTATTGACCAGATTATTGATTTGAGTAATGGCGAATTATTGATTGATAATGCAAATCTCATTTTTAATAAAAATTTTCATCAAAATCAGCTCAATGTTAACGGAGAGATGACTACATATCTAACCCCTGGTTGTTATCAAATATTTTTAGTAAACCCTAATGATAACATTACGCAGCTTATGCGAATAAGTCGTATTGAAACTATCCTAGATACAGAAGAAGAACTCGCAGAAGTTCAACGTGCAGGTATTCGTATTAAAACCATAAAAAACTATACAGATACTTCAGTGCTAGCTACAGAAAAAGAATACCTCTATAAAGTAGAAAAAACAGATTCAAGCACTTCTTCTGGAAATATCATTTTTCGCCCTCAATTTTATACGATTAATAATGGGTTGAGTATTGGCGAAGATTGTCAACTTGTAGATGCCACTTCTATTTTTATTACAGGAAGTTCTAGCGGTGGAAGTCAACCCCACATAGCCTATTCTCGTGTGTACGAAGTGTTTAAAAAAGGAACAACTTTAGAGGACAATGGAGGGTACATACAGCATGATTTTTATATTGATCAACATACAGGTCTGTACTCATCAGGAGTACCACCTAATGTAAGTTCTTATCGCCCATCATTGGCTGTTGGTCAAGAAGTAAATACCAGAATACATAGTGCTTCTGGAAATGCTTTACAGCAAACCTCAAGTGAATTGGCTGATCATGCTTCTGCCTATAAATATTTTGGAAGCTTTGGGATATATGTTGTCAATAAACCAGAAAAAATCTCCAATTTTTTAGTGAGTAAACCATATTTGGATGGTTTTACCTATGATTTTCAGGAAAAGTATTATGCGCAATTTAGTACAGCAAGTGAAGGTGTTGAAATACACTTACCTGATGAAGGTTCCTACAGTTGTGGTTATACATATCCAGATCAACCAGAAGGGTGGAATCGCCATATCACATCATACATACCCTCTTTTGAAATGAGAACATCTAGCGTTCAAGGAGCCGTTGGTGGTGCTATACAACAAGTATCGACACAATTCTTTGGGAACCCTGATGATAATCAACAGTTGCAAACAACTACAGATTATGAATATGATAATAGTATAGGGCATCTTCTCAGAAAGAGAACAACAATTCTTGAAACTGATGAGCAAATAGAACAAGAATATGTGTATTCCTCAGAACTTACAGAGAGCGTGTATTTGCAAATGCAAACTCGTAATCAAGTTCAAGTACCTATTGTCACAACGACAACAGCAGATAATGCAGTAAATACAAGAAAAATTAATTATATCACTGCAGGAAATGGATTTTACCCAGGCTCCATTGAGATTACTAATAATCTTATAGATCCAGCAACAGGTTTATCTTCTAGTCATCCCAATGAAGAACGTATTTTCTTTGAGTATTACTCAAATGGAAACATACAAACATCCTATCAGTTGGATGTCTCTACAAGTGGAGGGCTACCCTCTACTTTGGATAGAGTTAATGTAGTCACTTATATATGGGGATATAGTAATAAATATCCTATTGCAAAAATTGCAAACGGTACATATTCAGACATATCATCTTATATATCTTCCTTAGTCAGTTTTGCTCAGGCAGATAATGATAGAACAATAGGATATGTAGGTAATGAAGGAGCGCTTAGGCAAGCATTAGATGCTATGCGAGATGATCCAACACTTAGCCATACCCAAATAAGTTCCTATACCTATGATCCATTGATAGGAGTTACCTCTATGACAGACCCTCGTGGCTATACAATGTACTATGAGTATGACTCCTTGTATAGACTTAAGTATGTTAAAGATGCCACTGGAAATATCTTAAGTAAAAATGAATATAATTTTAAAATCAATAACTAATACGCTCATTAAGATGAAAAAAATAATAGCATTCGTAATGTTGATGTTTACAATATTAGCTATTGGACAGACAACAACAGAAAATTACGTAAAGACAACAACATATCAAATACCCACTCAAACAGATGTGGTAGATGATGAACAAAAAATAGAGAATATCACCTATTACGATGGTTTAGGAAGAGTAATGCAATCTGTTTCAGCAAAGGCAGGAGGCAATAAACAAAATGTGGTTCAAATGGTCACATATGATTCTTTAGGGCGTACTAGCAAACAATACTTGCCTTATGCAACACCTACAGAAATGGGAACTCCACTTAATTTTACCAATCAGGGTGTTTTAAAAGATAGTATAGAGACTTTTTATAACACCTTTAAGTATGAGAATACTCAAAATCCATATAGTGAAACCCTTTTTGAAGAATCTCCCCTTAGCAGGCCTTTGCGACAAGGAGCGCCTGGTAATAGTTGGGTAATACAAAAAGACACCATTTTTGATCATACGATCCATTACATTTACACTGCTAACACGACAAGTAATCAAGACGATGAAGGAGATGATGTACTAGATTTCAATGTTGTTTTTAACGGAACAGATATCACTCAACCATCACTACAACTTATCGGCATTCATTCAGAAAACAGATTATCAAAGACAATTGTACAAGATGAGAATTTCGAACAAAGATATGAAGCAGTAGGACCACCTCCAGGACCCTTTGATCCTCCACAGGAGTATACTATTGTAGAAAGTGGAGATCATGCTATAGAGGAGTTTACCAATAAAAAGGGACAAGTAGTACTAAAAAGAACCTATGACCAAGAGGTTCCACATGACACCTATTATGTCTATGATGATTTTGGCAATCTTACGTTTGTGCTTTCTCCAGAAGGAAGTAGTCAAATCGTAAACGGGTCAAATCTAGTGAGTAATTATCAAGACATTTTAGATAGGCTTTGTTATCAATATCGTTATGATTATCGTAACCGATTGATAGAAAAGAAAATTCCTGCAAAAGGATGGGAATATATTTATTATGATCTGCTGGATCGTCCTGTATTAACACAAGATGCCCGCTTACGCGAAAACAATCAATACCTGTTTACAAAATATGATGCACTCAATCGTGTCGTATACACAGGAATCTATCAAGCAACGGGAGGGGGTTCTAATACTCTTATACAAACGGCAATTAATGCACAAACCAGTTTTAATGAAACTCGTACAGCAGCCACAAGTATAGGAAATGATACTATATATTACTCAAACGGGGTATTTCCTAGTAGTAATATTACAATACATACTGTAAATTATTATGATAGCTATATAGACCATGCAGGAATTACCTTACCTCCTACAGTATATGCAGATTCTTTAACAAATAGTACCCGAGGGCTACCTACAGTTTCTAAAGTACGAGTATTAGAAAACAGTGATTGGATTACTTCAGTTACGGGCTATGATGAGAAGGCAAGACCTGTGTATGGAGTAAGTGTTAATGCCTACCTCGATACAGAAGATATTACAGAGTCACGATTGGATTTTATCGGAAAAGTACTAGAGAGTAAAACCACACATCAAAAAACAAGACATCAGGCTATAGTCACTAAAGATTATTTCACCTATGATCATCAAAATAGATTGGTGACACATACGCAGCAAATAGACAATGAACCAGTACAATTGATTGCTAGTAATAGCTATGATGAAATAGGACAATTAGAATCTAAACGTGTAGGAGGGCAGCTTTTTGAAATTGGATACACTGACTTGGTTAATGTAGTTGTATCTAATGATGGTTATTTTATTACAAAAACGGATGATGCAAATTCTTACAATGCGGGGCTTGCTACAATTGGTAAATTAGAAGATAATGGTGGATTTTCCTTTACTATAGAGACCATAGGTTCAGAACTACGTGTGGGGTTAAATAATATCAATACGGATCCTGGCGCAGGAGGAATGAATTACTACTATCTCTTCACAACTAATTATAATTCTAATGGCTATTTATACTATGTGTTTACTCGTCCTTTAGCAGGAGGAGGTTCTACATTGCAATATTCAGGACGTTACCTATCTGATAATAAAAATTTTAGTATAGAAATAGAAGAAGGTGTTGCACACTTTAAACAGAATGGAAATATTAAAGTATCTGTACCACTAGAAGATTCTGAAATTCCTCTTATCGGTGATATTAGTTTAAAAACACCAAATTCACAAATCAGTAATCTTAATTTCTATGCGACTACAATTGATAAAAGTCTTCAAAAAGTAGACTATGCCTATAATGTGCGAGGATGGCTTACAGATATTAATCCAGAGACAAATCAAAACGAAGCTGATTTATTTACCTTTAAATTGTATTATGATGATACAGAGGGTTTTGATACATCACAAGATATCACACCAACGCCTCTATATAATGGAAATATAGTACAAACCATTTGGAGTACAGCCAATACCGATAAACAAGAGAGAAGTTATGCGTATACTTATGATGCTTTAAACAGAATTTCCATAGCATCTAGTGGTAAAGGAGTTGCTTTCAATACCAAAGATGTCTACTCATTATATGATGTAAGTTATGATAAAAACGGAAATATAGGGACTCTTAAAAGAGATAGTCAAGCAAGTAAAAGTAGTACAGCACTTATGGACGACTTGACCTATACCTATATAGGCAACCAGTTACAAAAAGTAGACGATGCTTCTGGTAATACCAATGGATTTAAAGATGGGGGGCAATTTGCAAATGACTATACCTATGATGTAAACGGAAACCTAACGACAGATCAAAATAAAAAGATTACTAATATTACCTATAACCATTTGAATTTACCTACAAGTATCATTATAAACGACGCAGGAGGTGAAAACGGAACTATTACGTATATTTATGACGCCACAGGAATCAAACTCGCAAAAGTGCTCGTAGACAACTCACAAGGAATTACTAAAACGACCTCGTATGCAGGAGGTTATATCTATGAGCGAGTAGGAAGTGTAGAAACATTACAATTATTCTCACATCCAGAAGGGTACATAGAACCTATAATCACTTCGGGGAGTACAGCGTATCAATATGCCTTTAATTATACGGATCATTTAGGAAATATTCGTTTAACTTATGCCGATAGTAATCTGGATGGAAGTATAGAAAGTAAATCAGAAATCATCTCAGAAAAGCATTACTATCCCTTTGGATTGCAACAAAAAGGATATAATGACGCGGTTACTTCCAACGTGAACAGCGTTGCGGAACGATTTATGTTCGGAGGAAAAGAATACGGACAAGAACTTGGATTAGATTGGTATGATATTTCTGCTCGTAATTACGACCCTGCATTAGGACGTTGGATGAATATTGATCCTCTATCGGAAAAATTTCATAGTTGGTCTCTATACAATTATGTATATAACAACCCTAATATGTTTATTGATCCAACAGGAATGGGGCCATGGCCACCAAGTTGGTTAGCAAAAGCGAAAAGTATAGCCATAGGTGTTGCTCATGGATTTATAGGTCATGATCCTAAAAAACCTCCAGCGGATCAAGGTTATATGTTAGATACGTTTAGACAACATTCAAACACTGAACGTGTTAAGTCTGATGATGATTATTATGAAGGTGGTCGAATTGGAGGTGCTGTACTTTATGAAGTTGTCGAAACTTATGTTACAGGTGGTTTGAATAATTTAAAGAAAGTAAAGGGTGCTGGTGAAATTGTAGAACAAATTATTAAAGAAGGCGGTGAAGAACTCTCCCAAAAAGGAGTTAAAGAAGGAGCAGAACAGTTAGGTAAAAAAGCTGTCTCCCCTAATAGACTTAATCATGTTTTTGGCAAAGCTGAACATAATTTAGATGACTTTGTGAAATCTTTTGGAGGAGACCAAAATAAAGCATTTGATGCGGTTCAAGAAGCAGCTAATAAAGCTTTAAAAGACGGTGCCTTAACGCCTAATTCAAAAGGAATATTGCCAAGTGGAGATGCAGGAAATATAATAGAAGTTGCAGGACAACAAATACGCTTAATAGGAGGTAGAATAAAAGATGGGGTAGTTGACCTGTCTTCGTTTAGTCAAAAAGGATTAAAATAAATTATTTATGGTTGATTATTTAAACAAACTCGAATTTGCTATTATACAGGAGGTATTTAAAAGCAAAACGACTTCAAAGGAGAATCTTTTCTTACTGGAGTATTTACCCTTTTTGAAAGTGGTAGAGAGAGATTTTACAGGTGTTGGGTTATACGTTAAATTTGATTATGACAATATAAAACAAATAGAATTTAATGAGAATCTGAATGCCAATTTATCATCAAACAAATCATTAAAGTTCGATTCTTTTGAAGAATATTTTTCTTTTGAATTATCAATAGATAAAGGTAAGTTTAACTATATAGAAATTGTAACATATGATGATGGTTGGGACGGGAAATATGACTCTTTTTCTTTTGAAGATTAAGTTAAAAGAAGGTTTTTGAAAACAAAATAAAGCACTAGAGAGTCGCGTATTTGAGAATAAGTTTCGATTTGTGCAAATAAAAAAGGGGCTGTCTTTTAGATAGCCTCTTTCTTTTTCTTGATGAAGAAAAAATAGATTATAAAAGCAACAAAACTAATTCCTAAAATATAAGATAGTATTTTGCCTATATAGTTTCCGAGTTGATAAGAATCATTTTGAGTAAGTGTTATTTTAGTTCCCTCGTTTTTTTTAACAATCTCTGGTGTTATAAAAGTAAAAGAGTTAAAAAAAACATCTTTATCATTAATAATTTTTTGATTAGCATTTGAATCATACTGAAAAGTTGCAAAGTAATTTAAACCATTTTTGTATAAGATATGTATTTCTAAAAGGTTATATGTTCCATCTTGATAACTAACTTTTAAAACATTTTTTTCTGCCAGAGTATTTTCAAAATTATAAGTCTCACTAGATAAAATTTCACTACCAGATTTACCTACATAACCATCTATAATACCTTTATAATAACGTTTAAGTTCATTTTCATTACTTTCCTTTAGATTCTTTATTGCTTCATTTTTAAAGATAGATAAAGTCATTATTTTATTATCATCTTCATAGCTGTAGACTTTTGCATTAGGAGTATTTTTAGAACTATAATCAATAGGTAATTTGAATTTTAAATCATGGTTATTGATCAGCTCCCACTTATCTTGTGAATAAGTGATTGAGCAAGTTAAAATTATTAGATATAGAATTTTTCTCATTTAGATAGTAAAAGTATATTTTAAAAAGTATAATATACATTAATATCTAAAACTTAAAATAAAAATAAGCGTTAAAATCATCAGAAGAGTATTCTAAAGTAAGTATGGTAATTTAGAGTTAAGTTAGTTTTTTCTCAAATCTGTCTTCTTCTTTTTAATTCGATTACTACTCAGATGAGTTAGAAAAAACACCAATCTCGAAAGAAAGGTGTTTAAAAGTATTTAATTATTCCAACCAAACTTCTTTGGCTTTGTTAAATCCAACCCATTTCATTTCTTTATCATACCCACGAGCAGACAGATTATAACGATTCAGTTTTTCAAGTGGGATATCATAGGCAAGAATAAAGCGTAAGAGTTCTCCGCTTGCCGTTGCAAACATTCCTCTAAGCTCTTCCCAAAACCATAATGGATTACGATCTGCAAAGATTTCTGCTATCCGATCATAGGAAAGAGAAGTGTAATTTTCGGGTAATGTTTCAAATATTTGCCCTTCAACTAGGAATAACATTTATGTATGACTAAAAAATCATGCTCTATGTCTTATAATAACACTACATTTTTTGAATATTATACCTCAAATTCCTTGTTTAAATTATAATTATCTCATAATCAGATATAAAGTTATTATTTTTTTATATATTTATTTGAAAATCAGATAATTAATAAAAAGGTGTTAATTATCATAAAATTTATTAAAATGAGAAAGATTTATATCCTTATTTTTCTAATTATTCCAATAATTAGTTTCTCTCAAATTTCACAATTAGGAAATGATATTGATGGAGAAGTTTTTTGGGATCGATTTGGTTCTTCTATAAGTTTAAGTGAGGATGGTAATCGTGTAGCTATTGGAGCCAGACTTAATAATAATGAGAATGTCGTAGATTCTGGTTCAGTCAAAGTTTTTGATTTTTTTGGTGATACGTGGAATCAAGTAGGGCAAGAAATTTTTGGTGAATCAGAAGATGATCAATTTGGATATTCTGTAAGTATGAGTTCTAACGGAAATATTGTTGCTATTGGAGGCCTTATGAATGACGGTAATGGAAACAATTCAGGGCACGTAAGAATATATCAGTTAATAGGCAATATATGGGTTCAGTTGGGAACTGATATCGATGGAGAAGGTATAAATGATCAGTCAGGTTTTACCGTAAGCTTAAGTGGTATTGGTAATCGGGTTGCTATCGGGGCTAGAACTAATAAAACGAATGATATTAATTTCTCTAAAGGTCATACTCGAATATTTGAATTTAACGGTTTAAATTGGGTACAACTAGGTCAGGATATTGATGGAGAGGCAGCAAATGATCAGTCGGGCTATTCTGTAAGTATTAACAAAGATGGTACACGAGTAGCTATTGGTGCAACTCTAAATGACGGTTTCGCTTCTAAAGCAGGTCATACACGAGTTTACTCATATAATGGAAATAATTGGATTCAACTAGGTCAGGATATTGATGGAGAGGCAGCAAATGATCAGTCGGGCTATTCTGTGAGTATTAATGATGTTGGTAATCGCCTTGTCATTGGTGCTGTTTTTAATGATGAAAATGGTATTGATTCTGGTCATGTGAGAGTTTACCAATTGATAAATGATACTTGGATACAGTTAGGTCAAGATATTGATGGAGAAGCTTCTGGAGATAATTTTGGAGAAGCGGTTACTATAAGTGGCGATGGTGAAACTATAGCTATCGGCGCTCGACGTAATGACGGTCAAACAAATATTAATAATATTGGTCATGTCCGCGTCTTCAAACTAGAATCAAATAATTGGTTACAAGTAAATCAAGATATTGAAGGTGATTTGCAAGGAGATCAATTTGGTGGGGCAGTTAGTTTAAGTGAAGATGGAAGTGTTTTAGCTATTGGCGCCGTTGGCTCTCTTAACGATATAAATAATGCAGGGTATGCAAGAATTTTTAGCATATCCGATGAAGCTAATTCAAATGAAGCATTCATTACAACTTGGAAAACAGATAATCCAGGTACTTCAAATGATAACCAAATCACTCTACCAACTTTATTTAGTGCACCATTTGTTTTTAACTATAATGTTGATTGGGGAGATGGAACTTCAGATACTGGATTGCAAAAAGGTATTACACATACCTATGCTTCTCCAGGAATATACACCATCAAAATTACTGGAGATTATCCATACTTCTTCGTTGGATCTTCTGCTAATAAATTTAAATTGATATCTATTGATCAATGGGGTGATATAGCTTGGGAAACTTTTCAAGGATCTTTCAAAGATTTCAAAAATTTAGATGTTTTAGCACAAGATGTTCCAGATTTAAGTCAAGTAACAACTTTACATGAAATGTTTATGGGATGCTCTTCTTTAGTAGGTAATGCAAGTTTTAATAATTGGGACACTTCGAATATTATATTTATGAATGGAGTATTTCAGGATGCTGTATTATTTAATCAACCAATTGGAAATTGGGATTTATCAAATGTTCTCAGTTTAACAGATATATTTAGTGGAACTATATTTAATCAAGATCTCAGTGAATGGAACGTTAGTAATGTTACACAGATGTCTAGAATGTTTAGAAATAATCCCATTTTTAATTATCCTCTAGAGAATTGGGATGTTGGTTCTGTAATTGGTATGAATGCTATGTTTGAGGGAGCTAGCTCTTTCAATCAAGATATTGGTACATGGGACGTGAGTTCTGTAATAGGTATGTCTCTTATGTTTGATTCTAGTGCATTTAATCAAGATATTAGTTCATGGAATGTTAGCAATGTAACTAATATGAATGCAATGTTTAGAAATACTAATTTTAATCACGATATAGGGAATTGGAATGTAAGTAACGTAACTAAAATGAGATTGATGTTTGATAATGCACTTACCTTTGATCAAGATCTAGGAAATTGGAATATAAGTAATGTTACCGATGTAAAGGACATGTTTAGAGATGCTAATTTATCTACTACAAGTTATGATAATCTTTTAATAGGCTGGAGTAATTTAGATTTACAACCCAACCTTGAATTTGGTGTTGGAAATAGTAAATTTTGTCTTGGAGAAGTGGCAAGGCAAAGCATTATTGATACATACAATTGGACTATAATTGATGGAGGAAAAGATTTAAATTCTTGTGTTGAAACAATAAATTTTGAAGATAGTAATGATAATTCTTTGTCGATAATGTTATTTCCCAATCCAACTAATTCAAGTTTTAATGTTGAGGTTTTAGATAAAGATTTAAATATAACTTCTATCAAAATATTTAATTTGAAAGGTAATTTACTAGGAACATACATTAGCAAAAGCAATTATAGTAATCAGAAATATAATTTTGATCTCTCTAATGGATTATATATAGTAAGGATTTTTAATGGCGATGTTTTACTTGGTCAAAAACAATTAATAGTGAAAAAATAACACTCATATTTTAGTTTATTATAAAAACACCAATCTCAAAAGAAAGGTGTTTAAAAGTATTAAATTATTCCAGCCAAATTTCTTTGGCTTTATCAAATCCAACCCAGTTCTGATCTTTATCATATCCACGAGCAGACAAGCTGTAGCGAATGAGCTTTTCAAGCGGGATGTCATACGCAAGAATAAAGCGTAATAACTCTCCATTTGCCGTAGAGAACATTCCCTGAAGTTCTTCCCAAAACCATAATGTATTACGATCTGCAAAGATTTCTGCAATTCGATCATAGTCTAGAGAAGTATAACTATCAGGTAGTATCTCAAAGGTTTCTCCAAAAACGGTCGGATGATCTTTAGGTATTATTAAATAGTCCTGTTCTATACTCTGTACAACACCGTAAACTTTATCAGTAGTGCGATGTTCAAAGTTTAACCATAATGCATTATCTATTGCCTTACTTTTTCTTTGCTGTCGTATCATCTTTACTGTCTTTATTAAGTGTTCCTTTTTTTAGAGCAATGGTTTTAACAGGCTCTTTCTTTTCAGCTTGCTTTGAATCATCTTTTATATCAGATGTTTCTTTTACCTTGGCTACTCCATCTTTCGGTTCTTCCTTTTTGATAGGCGTACTATTTAACGAAATGATATCCTCACGAGAAGACAAACCTTCTGCTGCTTTTGTACGAATCAATCGCTGACTATTAAACAGCGGTCTACATTTAATATTAAAGGCGGTATAGTTAAGAGCATCTTTTGGATTCTCCATATTGCCTGCATATATGGTGTAGAGTTCATCATTGGTAAGCGAATGATCTTTAGCATACATGATGATATTGAATGCTCTTGTGGCCACATTATTTAATGAGCCTTGAGTTTCAGAGGTATTAAAGCCAAGTGCTTCAATCTTTTCTTTCTGCTCATCATTGGCATATTTCAAAAAGATTTCTGCTTCTTTTCGATAACCCTTAAGACGATCCGTAATTTCACCTTTAGCTGTTTTAGCTTCGGTAATTTGTTTGTCAGCATCTTTTAAGAGTGCCTGATCTTGAGTGATGTTCTGTATTAAGACATCAACAATACTTGGTGTTTCCATACTATTTAGTTTTAGCACCGAATCGGTGCAGATTAATAATTCATTATTTGATTTTATAAAGGCGATAGATTACGAAGGATTCTTCATCAGAATTTTCTTCTGTAATACAGCGTTGTATTTCAGCTTTCGCTTCTTCTTTGGTGTCGTAAAACACCTTCGGTGGGGAATCCACTATATATTTATCATCTTCTTTTACCGAAGAAGAATAAATGCCATAGACTTGAATGGTAAACCCTGCTTTAAACAGTAATGAGATGTAGTTATACCTGTCATAGTTATCCCACTGTGATGTCGGCTTACTATACAAGTAATGCATCTGATTATTTGTTCTGGTAAAAAGCGCATCCACCTCTTCATCTGAAAAAGTAATAGGCTTTGATAAGTGTAACTCCCATTTATGAATGATGTATAAAAGAACATTGTAATCAGTAACTAATGCTTCGTATAGTTTTTCATCATTAAAGTTTTCTAATTCTTTTTTATGATATCGCTCTGGTGCAATCCAAAGGGCAATATCAATACATTCATCTCGGGTTAAAAACCCTTTAACTTCTTTAGAAATGGGGAAAATATCCGCACTACGCATATTTACTTCCAATACTTCAAAAAAGTAGAGTAACAAACGTTGTTGTTTGAGTGTCATATTTAATTGTGTTAAAAATTAGTATGTGATTTTAGAAAGCGTAATTAGCAGTCAGTACCTCTATTTTCTTTGAGGTATTTGCTACTCCTTCTTTACCAAGACTGGCATTCAGAGGTTTTTCAAATCGTTTAGTGTACCATCCATTTTTCTGGATGTATTCATCCAAAATGTCAGAAGGGTATGAAGACAAGAGAAACTTTCCTTTGATATTAGAAAGCGTATCTAATAAGTTTCGATAATCACTTTCCGTATAACCTTCATAGAGTCCTTGATCAGAGTTGATATAGGGAGGATCGATATAATGAAAGGTATCTACAGCATCACGACTTGTAATTACTTTTAGAGCATCGTTATTTTCAATCTGTACATTCTCTAACCGTTTGTAAATCGACTCATCAAAAGCAATCTTCTTATTCCTAAAAGCTTTAACCCGCTTTCCATATTTATCATATCCCCACGATCCCACATTACAGGCAAAGCCCATATTAGTAGCGATATAAAATGCCCAGGCTTGTTGTAACGTATTAAACAAGTGTGGCATTCGATAGATCGCTAGAGCAACAGAATACGTCGCCCGTGAGAATAGTGTTGCTTCTATTTTTGCTTTAAGCGAAACAAAATCAGTTTTGATGACTTCATAGAAATTAACCACAAGGTTATTCGTATCATTGATCGTTTCTGATTCTGAAGGCGCTTTCGCGAAAAAGACCGCACCACCACCAAAAAAGGCTTCGGTGTAAATGGTATGTTCGGGAATAAGTGGAAGGATATGAGATAGCATATTGAGTTTGCCACCGTAATAAGTAATGGGAGTTTTTGGCATAAAGACTTAGAAAACTATAACCAACCTTCATCTGCGAAGGAGACATAGCTTTCTGTAGTTAGGATAATGTGATCGAGTAATTTGATATGTAAAGTATCAAGGCTTTTCTTTAAGTTCTTGGTTGTCGAATGGTCAGAATGAGATGCTTTTAAAACCCCCGAAGGATGATTATGAGCAATGATCACTCCTGTTGCATTAGTAAGTAAGGCGAGCTGTGCAATCTCTTTATAATTTACATACGTACCGTTCGTATTTCCGATACTAATCTCACTAACGCCTAATACTTGATTAGCATTAGATAGTAAGATGACCCAAAAGAACTCTTTGTAATCCAATCGATTTGTATCGACAAAATCACGCAAAAGATTTTCAGTAGCCATCGAAGATGCAATTCTCTGCTCTTTATCATATAAAGGTCGTTTGTAATGTATTTGGACTTCATTGCATAAAGCAATATCCAAGGGATGTTGTTTTTTGGGTTTCATAGTCTATTTAATTAAGGTTCGTTTGAAACCAGTATGAACTCAAAAAAAATCAAACGGTAGAGTCAGAAATATGTATTGGATCGTAAAGTTTTTTGATTTGATGATGGGTAATGGTATTAGCTGAAAATGCCTTGGAAGGAGAGCCGTGGATCATCAACTTGAGATAAATTTCATAATTAGCGAGGTTCACAAAATCCGCTACAACAAATATGGGATAGAACTCTTTTTCCATAAATCGCGCATCTGATTGAGAAAGTCTAAAGCATACGATTGATCCAACATTTCCAAGTACCGCTTCTCTAATTTTAGGATCAAGCTGTGAGATGTATTGGTGCGCCATAATAAGACCTAATTTGAACTTACGCAGTTCTGAGAGCATATCTATAATAGAAGCGGTTGTGTAATGTTGAAACTCATCTAAATAACAAAAGAAAACTTTTCGTTTTTCTGGAGGTGTATCAATACGAGAGAATGCAGAAGAGGCAATGGAAGTGAGCAGTAAAGAACCTAATATATATGAAGCATCAGAACCCAAATTTCCTTTAGAAATATTTACCAACAGTATCTTTTGAGAATCCATAACCTTGCGTAATGAAATCTGCTCGGTATTACTTACTAACACCCTTTTTACCGAAGGATATGACAAGATACCGCCCAACTTATTGTAAATAGGAATAAGGTCTGTCTTGGGAGAATAGTTTTTAAATTCCTTCTCCCAAAATGCACGTACGTCTGGATTAATGATATGAGGTAAACATTGATCTCGAAAATCACGATCATGAAGAAGTTTTAGAATATCAGAAAAAGTTGCTTGCTTTTGATCTAAGAGGGTAAGAATGACATTACGTAAGATATGAGAGAGTTTGATACCCCAACTTTGATTTCCCCATAGGTGTTGAAAGATTTCAAGGATATTAGAAGTAACTAACGGACGTTTTTCATAGGAAACATTACGCAGTGGATTATATCCTAGATTAAGCAAAGGATCAGTCGTATTAAGATAGATAACATCTTTCTTACGATGTTCTGGAATAGTATCATACACTTTTGAAACTAAATCTCCGTGAACGTCGATCAAACAGACCCCCCTCCCATCATAGATATCCTGCGCGATTTTTGTATGTAAAAGTGAGGTTTTCCCTGTTCCGGTACGACCTAGTATATAAAAGTGATAGAGCCTGTCACGTAAAAGAATACCAAAGTCATCACCTTGATTTCTGAAATTCGTTTGTGCGAAGTAGCAGATTGGATTGTCATCAGGAGTATTCACTCTGCTATTTTCTCTTACAAATGAATGATACAAAAGGGGTAGTAAAATGTATGAGAAAACACCAATTTAAAGTTGATGTCTCTTTCTAATAATTTTTGATTTTCTCTATGCTTGTAGTAGTAGATAGCCTTTAAGAATCTATAATGCTGGTTCGAACGTTGTGCAGTCCTGTGCACAAGGACACATTAGGGGTGTCAAAACCATGAGAATCGCCTTTGTTTATAAGGTGATTTTTTGGTTCTAACCCTTGCTTTTCTGCTCTATACACAAGATCACATTCTTTAAGAGCCAATAGTGGTTTCGCCTTTATAAAATAGAGTTTTCTGTCCAATAACGTCTGGTTCGAACCTATTTTACTCAGTAGTGCTTTTTTAGTAAAATAGTCACTTTCTTCGAGAGTTTTGGATGCATTGAGAGAGAAGTTTAAATAATCAATAGCCACTTCCATCCAATTAGTAATTCCTCTTTCTTCTTGTTTAATTTCGCTTTCGAGAGTTTTAGCTTCCTTTACAGACTGTTCTTTCAATTGATGATACATTTCTTTACTAATATCTCCTTCAGCTCTCATTAAAGTCAAACCATTAATTCGACTTTCAATTTCACTTTTACGTTTTTTTATTTGTGATATATATTGAAGCTGTACGGCATTATTAGTTTCATCATAGTCTTTAAGTTCTTTCGTTATAAAATCGTAGAATGGCTTTTCAATCTCTATACTTTGTAATGCCTTTAAATATTGCTTCTCCAGTTCTGATTCTTGTATGGTTTTTTGACTGCAACTTCCTTTCTTTTTTGTGCATCTATAATAAGTTATATCAATAACTGTGGGTTTCTTCATCTCTGAAATTACAAAATTGCATTTAGGACAGTCATCCCTGTTAATACAAGAGAACTTATATCTACATTTTGTACATCGAACCTGCAATTTACGTTCAGCGGTTATAGAACATCCACATTCTCCACAAGTGAGTAGACCTCGAAAAGAGAAATCATATTTTTTCTTTCGAGTCGGTCTTTTATGATTGCCTATATGAATCTGCACTTTCTCATACTCTTGTTGTGACACCATTGGCGTATGGAGACCTCTATATCTTTTTTTATTTCCATTAACATCGTTCCAATAGAAGTATCCAAAGAAAAATTCTGTGCTAAACAGTTTATGATAGGTATGAATACAATATGATCTTTTATTGAAATTTACTAGCCCTCTTTTGTCGCCTTCTCGCTTAATTTCGGCAATAGAATATGCACCTGTTAACATTAAGTTCCATAATTTTTTAACAATGGGATGTCGCTCTGGATCTTCTATAATTTCTTGGTTTTGGACAACTCCTTTACGATTTTTATGATGAATATAACCTATAGGCAACGTTGGAAAAGGACACCATCCTCTCTCTGCTTTTTGTCGCATTCCACGTTTTACATCGACACTCAAATCTTTTACAAATTGATTAGCCATTCCAAGTTCTACCTGCATCATTAATACGTTATCAGAAGGCTTGTAATCCCTCCCAAAGCATTGAATATGCTTGATGATGTTATTCTGTAGCATCCAACTTATTTTCCCTCCATCTACAGGGTTTCTGGCTAGTCTGTTCAGCTTCCAGCAAAGTATGGCATCAGCTTCTCCTTTTTCAATCCGTAAAAGCATTTCATTAAATACCGTTCTACCTGGAGCTTTAGCTGATTTTGACTCACTAAAAACTTCAACAACATTTAATCCGAGTTCATCAGATATCTTAGATACTTCTGCCTTTTGATCTTCGATAGAAGCCATTTGGCGATCTTCTGATTCACTAGATTTTCTGGCATAGAGAAAATAACGAAGTCCACTGTTATTTTTCATAATACCAACCAAAAAGGGACAAAGAGTAATAATTCAGAATGCTGTTCAAAATCATTTCTTTGCCCCTTTTTAGTCTGAATTTATTTTGATTTTGAACAGCATTAGTACTATACCACACAATACAAAAAATCCTACTCATAATATTTAGGAGTGTTTTCGATAACGAGCGCAAAGAAGCTCAATAATCGATAGGCTTCATCATTTGTTTCTTCAATAGTCAATTCTACTCCGTATTGATCTTTATAGAGTCTTCGGAATTCCATATTACTTTCTAAAGAGAGTGTTGTTGGTACTTGAATTTTCATATTATGACTATAAATCAATAAGGTGCTTAATAGGTAGGGGGAGAAATATGTATGATGCTTTTAATTCATCTTCAATACATATTTATACCACTACCACCTTACTATCATTGATCTGTAGACTAGAGGTATGAGTTATTATATCCATACAACCCAAACTCCTAATATCCTCTTTGATCACTTATTAAAACGGTTAACGAGTAGTGAATTAAAAGTACTGCTTACCGTTATTCGCAAAACGATAGGGCAGACACATCCTACGATTCCTGGTACTCGATTAGAAAGAGCATGGATATCACAAAAGCTGTTTATGCTGTGCTGTAACCTATCTGGACGAGCTGTTTCAAATGCCATTGATTCTTTAGTACAACAAAAATTGTTGCTGGTAACAGACAAAAAAGGCACTGTTTTGGGAACTAAAGCAAAGCGCAGGGGTGCTTCTCAGCTGTATTTTTCAAGCCTTTTAAGGCTTGAACAGCAAAAAGAAAAAACTCGTAAAGGGTCTTGTTATAAACCAGTGACAAAAGGTCACACTATTAAACTAAATAATAAAACTAAATCTTGTTACAATACTTCACAAGGTGCCAGAAAGCTTTCTGACACTGAACGATACCAACAAATAAAAAATACTTTACCCATAAATCAATAATAAAGACACCAGAGATACACAGCTTATTCACTCAATATTCAAGCCACCACGAAAAAATATGTATATATACATATTTCTTACCCTACATACTCTCTCTACCTGTATATACAGAAGATAAATTACTATGTGAAAAGGCAATGTGTAATCCATTGCCTTTAGCACAATTATGAATAAACAACCCAATATATCTCCATCTCAGGCACGTAAGATGCATCACTTGAAAATCAATGATCTTGCTTACCTTTTAGAAATGGATCAAGGAAATTTATCCCGCTTTGAGGCAGGGAAAATCCAAAACCCCAAAGCCATTATAGGCTATCATATCCTTCTTAATTTATCAATAGAAAACTCAATAGCGCAAGTTTTTGAAGGTGGCTTCAACAATTTATCTGATAGGTGTTTTCAGTTAATAGAAAAAGTTTCTGAAGGACCAAAAACACCTAAAAACAGATTACGTCTTGAAGGACTTAATACTGTTGTTACACGACTCATGCAGTTTGATAATGCTCATGAATAAGAAAAATCAAACCATATTAGCGCTCTACCCAAATCGCTACGGTATAGGGTATGCTGTTTTTGATACGCCAGATAATCTTGTAGAGTATGGTATTGGTTATGTACAACCAATAAGTAACAAAAAAACTATGAAGCGGGTAAAACAGTATATCGCTTATTATAAACCTAATGTTATTATCACACGAAATATCAACGACCAAAACAAGAAAAGTAAACGTATTGAAAAACTCATAGATTGTATTTGCAAAGAAGCACAATTACAAAATTTTGAAGTACACAGTTACACCAGAACGCAAATCAAAGATGTCTTTCTTCAGTTTGGAGCGAACTCTAAATATCAGATATCACAAAAGATTATCGGATGGTATAAACGATTAGAAAGTTATACGTTTCCAGAGCGTAAACGGTGGATGGCTGAAAACCATAATACAGGTGTATTTGATGCCGTGAGTTTGGCGATGACGCATTATTATTTGGAGTAAGTAAAAAAGCACCTAAATGGTATTTTTTGTTGTCGCACAACACCTCTTGTACGACAGAAGTCAAGGGTTTTACGACATTAATTATCAGATATCAATTGTTATAAATGCTTAGGTATTGGGTTACAACCCTAAGGTTGGAAGTACGTAAAGTACAATTTAAAATAACAAAATTTTATAATGTCGTTACTCGCAAAATAATCTCAAATGAGGATAGTGATAAAAAAATCTACCATAAAGTAGGAGTTATTAAAGTCACCAAAAATGGTGGTTGGTTTTTAAGTCTTTACCAACAGCCTAATACGGAGTTTATGGTATTCCCAAATCACAATGAAGCACTACCAGTAATCGAATTTGGAAACAATGAAGCTTAATAACACGACAGCGGTCCCAAATGTATTTTTTGATAAGCAGATTGGAACGTTAAGAGGATCGGCTATACGGGTGTATTTAAAAATCGTTCGTAATCTTTTAGGATGGCGAGATGAAAATGGACAAGTAAAGAAGCGAGACTGGATAGCTCATTCGCAATTTGAAAAAACTGGACTTTCAAATAGAAGTGTTACCAATGGTATTGAAGAACTGCTAGAGAAACAATTAATCCAAGTAGCTGACTACATAGGAAACAATTTAAGCGATCCTAAACAACGTAAGTTAGCCAAACGAGTCTACTACTCATTACTACTGGATAACTCAGAAAAAACTACGTTCCAGACCGAAAAAAACGACCAAAACAAAACGCAAGAGTTGCTTACTACAAAAGAAATTAATTACAAAAAGTACAGTGCAAACGAAAGAATTCCTGACCATATACGAATTCAAAGAATTAAAGATGAACAAGAGCGTAAGCAGATTCAAAGAGATAGCTGGAATACCTAGTTGTCTTTTTTGATTAGGAAAGAGAATAGTAAAAGCTAACGCTTTTAAATAATTGATTTAAGTATTGACAATTATTATTTGTAATGATATGGTAATTAATAAGTTGAACCTTAAAAAAATATTATGTCTTCAAAAATAATACTTAATGAATATGAACAACATTTCGAAAATGATGTTTTTCAGTTACAGCTTGTCACTACTAATAATCAAAAATTATATACTGTTGGAAATACAATTATTTGGAATTTCCTTACTAACAATTATGTGATTAAAGATTTACCAATGGAATGCATTTGGATATTTTTCATAAATGGTAATGATAAGATAAAAGGCTTTGTAAAAGTTTCATTATTGGATTGGAAAACGAACCATCCAACTGAAACACTTCGTGTAATTTTATCTGCTGATGTAAAAAAAGTAATTTTTGCATTACATCTAGGTCAAATTCAAAAATCTTTAGAATTTTCTAATACTTTTACAATAATGCATAACAATTTATTAGAAAAATTTGATATTGAAGTAGTTGATACGTTATTAGTGAATGATGATAACTATTATTCATTAATAGAAAATTGTTAATTTAAATAGGACAATCCTCTGATATAATATTAGAGGTTGTTTTTTTGTCTAAATATTTCCCAATATCGATCTGTGCGTTTTAATCTACTAATTTTAGATTCTAAATAGTGTAACGTTCTTTTTAATAAAACACGTTGATTGGGAGGTAAATGAAGTTCACTTAAAAGTAATTTTGTGTTTGTTTGCTGAAGCAATGTAAAAACATCATAACCTCCTAATTTTTGACATACTTCAAAAAATTCAAAATCAAAAAATGAAAAATTATTTATTTTACCTTCATTAAGGTTTTCAAGAGAGTTTATAATTATTTTTCTGCGATTTTTTAAATACTCATTATTAAGTTTGTAAAAGTTTTCAGGATCCATGTCACAAAGAGCATTATAAGCCCAAATGGATAATATATTTTTTCCATTTAATAAGTCTAGTAAATATGGAACGGTAATTTCAATATTGCAGGCGCTATAAAACTCAATAACTTTTTGAGTACTAAAAAATTCATCATTAATAATTTTTAAAATATCATCTACAAAATATTTTGGAAGTCTAATCTTGTATAAGGTAAAAGATTTCAAAATCATTTCCCTTGTTTCTAAATCTTCTTTTAGAAAAATACTATGTAAAGTCTGAAAGCTTTTTACTGTCTCGTTCTTATGAGAGTAGTAAGATTGAGAAACATAAATAGATAAACCGTAAATGCCATTATACTGTAATTTTTTATTATTTGAGGTTGATAATTTGATAAAAAGTGGAATATCTTTATCACGAATGAGTCTATAAAAAACATAGCTAACATTTATCACAATTCGGCTTGAGGTGTTCTTATTATTTAATGTGTCACTCCATTTATCTAATAATTCTTCTTTTATTTGATAATCTAAAATATGATTAAAGCTATTAAGTATTATCATAGCCATACCATATCTGCCTTTACTATTATATGCTATATAAGTAAGGTAGCTGAGAATTCTTTTTTTATTCTCTAGAGTAATTGTATTGGAATGTAACTTTATTTCGTTTTTATAAAAAAATTCATAAAGTGTTTTGAGGTTATATGATGTTGGAGAATGTGTCTTAAAATAAAAAGAAAGATATTCATTTGGATATAAAAAAATACAATCAAATAAAAATGTTTTTAAAAAATCTAAGGGTTGTTTGTAGTCAAAGTTTTTCCTTAGTATAGGTTTTTTTCGGCTTTCAAAAATTGGACTAAAAACCATTGAATTAATAATTGAGAATAACAAATTTGGAGTATTGTCGATATGATCTACAAATGTGCTGTTTTCATATAGGGAATAATTATAATTTTTGTATTCATATTTATCCATTTTTATTCCTTCAAAATGATTTCTACATAAATCTTCACTCAAAATAATACTCATCTCATAAGTACTTGTTAAAAAAAGTTCATATTTTGGTTGGATAAAAGGATAAAAGTGAAGAAAATGGTTATTAATCCTAGGAATTAAAGAAGCACAATAATTACCAATATAATTAAACCTCCTAATTGAAAAGAAAAATAGTTCACTTGTAATATTGGTAGGCTTACTTTTATCATTTATTCTATATCTTAAATCATTAAAAAGAATAAGGCTAAAAGTATTTAAGAGATAAAGTTTGTCTAATAATTTAAACTTTTTACTATTGTTTCCGCTTTCTATAAATTTTAGTGCATACTCCAATTGTCTTATAAATTTATTGTTATAAACAAATTGTTTTTTGATAATAAAAGTGTCTAAAGGTTCCATTATTTTACTAGGAGAAATCAGTCCAAATAAATATGTTTCTATGGAATAGAAACTATCAGTATCTCCCTTGAATTTTTTGCGATATTGTTTATGATTTCTAATACTATTGATCTTCCCAGTTAAATAATTTGCTGCAAAAAATAACCGTATTTCTTTTATTTCAAACCCTAGGCTCTCACCCTTAAAAGATAAAATAGAATGTTTATGAAAATCATCGATTAATTGTTGAGGACTTATACTATCATCACTTATATTTTCCAGATATTCGATTGCTTTTTCATATATAACATTTTCAATATCTTCTTGTTCAAAAGTTAAATAATAAGCAAGTTTAGAAATCAAATCAATTTGTTGAGATTTTACTTTTTTCCATTTATGTTCTGGTAATTTAGCTTTTTGAGTATTTTCATAATCCTTTAAAAAATCATCAATTAATACCTTCTTAAATAACTTTCCTTTATTCTTTAATAATATAGTAATCTGCCTGAGTTCAAACTGACCTTGCCTCCCTAGGTGGGAAATTAAAAATATTAGATGTAGAGGAATACTTATAAACTCTAATAGCCTTGCTCTTTCTAGATTTTCAAAATATTCTTGCCCTTTTTCTGGGAAAACTTTATTTAATATTCTATGAATATTGTTAGGATTAAAATTAGACAGTTTATAGGTTTGAAATTCGCTACCTTCTAATCCGATAGGCTTATAACGTCCACTTAAAATAATCTGGCAATTATATATTTTCTTAAAGTCCTTGATTTCTTGTATTAATTTATGCTCTTCTTTACCAGAATATTCGTCAAAACCATCTAATAGAAGAATCAAAGACTTAGTTGAAATATTATTAAAACTTGAATTAAATCGTTTAAGTCTGCTGTTTATAAGATCAATAAAATTAGAGTTATAAAATTGGAGTTCTATAAAAATAGGAACTACATTTTCTTGCATAGATAATTTATAGGTAAACCATTTGAGTGTTGTTGTTTTTCCAGTTCCTGCTGGAGAAGAAATAAAAATATCATTGTAACTATTCAATACTTCTAATGGTTTATTTTTTTTGTTTAAAAACTCATTAATTTTATTAATTTCATCTTGTAATTGTTGTGATATATTTGGGTTTGTAGCTTGAATATCTATATCATTATTTTCTTTTAATGACTCAAGTTCTCTAATTAATAAATCACGTCTTTCCACCTCAATTTTATCTATTATAAAAAAAGGAAGTTCTACAACATCTTCTATCGATACAGGAAGACTATCATATCCAAATCTGATTTCTTTAAATTCATTTTTTAATAATGATCTGTAGTCTCTAATGCTTTGAGATATTGCAACATCATTTTTTTTGGAAGCTGTACTTTCGATATTTTTGAATAACTCTTCTTTTTCGTTGTTATCATCAAATTCAAAAAAAGATAATTTAAAATTAGGTTGTAATTCAGCTAGAACCTTTGGCAAACCAATTTTTATTAATAAATAATTTAATAATGAATTTGTAAAAAAGACATGCTCAGCATTAATAGCAGTAGCATCAAGCGTATCAAAAAAAGTAATGAGGTTTACGAGTGATTTTTGTCTCTCATCATAATCATTATAACTTCTCGTTAATGAAAAATAATAATAGAATAAAATAGCATTGAATGCATTTATAGATAGTTTTCCACTTTTTATATGTTTAGCAAGGGTTTCTTTTTCAATATTATATTTTATAAATCCTTTAATTTTTGTAGAATTTTTTATTGGATCACTTATTATTAGTCCATCATCTATATTCCATGCTGATAAAGCAGACATTAAAGAACTTAATATGTGTCCAGTAATAGTAAAATGTGCTTTTCCTTTTTCTGGAATAGGTAAATCTTCTATACCATAAAGAAACTTCCAGAAAGAATTCATCTTATTTTCTTTAACCATTTATCTTAATTTTCTAATTAAAAAATACAATTTTAAAAATCGAATACATTTTAGAATGATTATTCTCAAATCGAATATGTTTTCGAATGTAAATTAGAATCACAAATTACTGATTACTATTTACTTGCTACCGTAATATAAACAAATAATTATGGCGGTGAAAAACGATAGAATTACCTTTAGTTATCTCAAGAGACTAAATGAAGAGATCAAGTCTAACAATCCTATTAGACAAAATAAAGCCTATCAAGCTTTATCAGAAATAAATCATAATGGACTAAATCCGGGTCTTCTTATGTATATCTATTATCTCCAAGGAAAGTATCACTATTTAGACTTTAAACGTGATGATAACTTAAAGTCGATAGCTGCGGCTGTAGAATGCTACAGATTAGTATTTCAAACAGCACGTCAACATAGAGTATTTGCTAAGAATCCTAAGTATTATTTTAAATATGCTGAGAGTTTACATAAGCTTTCACAGTATACATTTTGTTTATTTGAACAAAACAAGCTTCATAACAAAGCCTATTTAATTGCAATACATTCAAGTAATAAGTTTCCTGAAAGTACATCATTACAATGGCTAAAGCATCACATTTTAGCTAATTGATATCACACAATACAGCACATTCCAGATCGGGATGTGCTTTTCTTTTACTAACCCTTTTAATTTTTAATCACATGAAAAAGACAAATCCGAGTACCGTGTATTCAAACCGCGACGTTGAATTACTACTTTCAAAAGAAGTAAAAACGATTGAGCAAGAAGTGAGGACTTTTGCGATTGATCTATCCGAAAAATCACTACCTCGCGAAACAGACAAGCTGAGTCTATACATTTCTAAAATACGATCTCCGTTTCAGAATCTTTTGGAGAAAGTCCATAAGAAGATTGGAGCCATTGGAATCAGTTCTGAAATGAAATCAATTAAGGAGAACTATGAGCAGGAAGAACAAACCTTGAAAGATGATTTAGAGAAGACCAATCAGGAACTGCGGCTTCAGAAAAAGGAAGTTAAAGAGCTTAAAGGAAATCTAGGCCACGAAATCAAGCATTGGAACATTGCTTTGTGGTGCTTGTTTGCCTTAACTTTTTCTGAAATTCTGATAAATTTCAAAATCTTCTTACCGATTTCAAGTAACAATCTCACAGCTTTTATTGGAGCTTTGGGAATAGGCATCTCCCTATTTATAATCTGCCATGTTTTTAAGGATATTTTGAATCTATTTTCAACACGATCTGCAAAGATTGTAGCGGGAATATCTATTGTGGCTTTGGTTACTGCACTGCTGTACTCCTTTGCTAAGATGCGACTGTCTATGATCTCAGATATTGGAGAAACATCTACCGAGTATATTTCAGAATACAATTTTGTATTGCTGAACCTGATACTGTTCTTAAGCGGAATTGCACTAACAGTTATCTATAAGCCCAGTAAACAGGTAGTTTCGGATTATAGAAATCATAAGAAAATTGCTAGTCAGATTAAGAAACTGCAACAGGAATGTACTACTGCTGAAAAACGTCTTGCGAGTTTAACCAAAGAGAAGAACGAAAAATTTGATCAGCTTAAAGGTATTGTACTCATGGCTCATCATTACGAGCGCATCGTATCGAGCGAATATATGCGCGTGTTTGCTCTATGGTGTTCAGAGGCGATCATTGCCCGAAAGAATGATGAAACGCCTAAGTGCTTTTCAGAAACGCCAGAGCCACTTACTATCTATTTTGAAAATATTGATATCCAAAACCTTTAAACAACACATTATGAAAACGATTATTTTATTATTTGCGGTAACATTCTTTATAGGATGTAGCGATAGCGAACAATTACAGACCAGAACCTTTAGCTTCCTTATTGATAGGACAGAAGATGCTGTTACCCCACCAACTGCAGATTATCTCTTAAAACGATTGCCTAAACATTCTCCTAATGATGCGTTGGAACTCTGCTATAGCATTATTGGAGATACGCCGTATGCTACTTCGCAGTGCTTTGTTCTAGGTAAAGGAGAAACAGGAATCCTCGCAAATGAAGATACCAGACGAAAAGAGAACCGATTACTCTATAAACAGTTCTCTGATAGTCTTGCGATGCAGAACAAAAGGGAATATTCTTTTGAACGCTCTGATATTTTTAGAACGGTTGTTACCGAGCTTGAAAAACTTTCTAAAAAAGAAGGAAACAGAGAATTGTGGTTATTCTCAGATTTAAAAGAACATAGCTTCTTTTCTGTCTATGACCCTCAATCACAAGCTCAGCTTTTTAAAAATCTTGAAAAAGCAGCAAAGCTTTTTGAACGGGAAATAGATACTGATACAGATTTTTCAGGTATCAACATCCGTATTGTTCATCGTCCGTCTGTCAGAGATGCAAAACTATTTTCACAAATGGTACTGCTCTACAGGAAGGTCCTAGAACCAGAAGGAATAAATATTCACGTAGGAATCGATAATCAAATAAACATTAACTAATGGCACATAAAGGACGCATATTTTTTAAATATCTAAAGCAAATTGTATCTGCTCTATGGAAACTGATTTTACTGGCAATATATACTACCGCCAAGCTATTACAGATGTTAGCAGAAACTCTCGTAAAAATCACTGAAAAATTCATCTCATAAAAAAATAAAAATCATGAAAATATTAATCGAAGGTCTAATAGAACTTCTCTCCAGTCTCTTTACGGGGCTGGAAGGACTTTTCGATAAAGATCACAGCACAGATACTGAGTTTGGAGATGCTTCCAAGCTTATCAGCAAAAGAAATAACGGATTTATTATTGACGGCAAAAACTCGCTTGATATGACTACGAGTTCTAAAAATTGTGCAGTAATAGCAGGATCAGGGAAAGGCAAATCACAGGTACATGTCTTGCCATTACTTCTCAGACAAAAAATTGAATATTCAGCAATAGTGAATGATAACAGCGGAGAATTATCACAATCAATTCCACATTTATTATCAATTGGAGTTACAGCACTAGAAATGAATCTTACCCGTAAAAGGGATGTCTATATTAACCTTCTCGATGGCTGTAAAGGTAATATTGCCGAAGTGAGAAAAGTAACTAAATCCTTAATGGGCTTTGCTTCTAAGGAGCAAGACTTCTTTTCGTTAAGTGCAGAAGATTGCCTTTCACTTTTTATTGAACACGTCGTTGAATCGGAAAGCATCGTACATGCAAATCTTGGCAATGTCTATCGTTTGATACTAGCCTATCAAGGAGAACCTAAAGTTATAGAGCGATATATGGCAGAAAAAGCAAGTGAGAGAACATGGCAAAAGTTTTTAGCGTTATCAGGTAATTCAGAAAAAACACTTAAATCAATTACTGCAACAGCTCTCAGTGTGTTGAGTTGGCTCGGAGATAATCCTGTACTTGCTGATCTTACCTCGGTCACAAATATATCATTTATAGATTTTAGAAAAGCGCCACATGTGCTTTTCATCCAATCGCCAGTAAGTGATGCAGATTTCTACTCGCCAATGATATCGCTCATCCTACAATCCTTCTACCGTTTTGCTTTTTCAAGCTTGCCAGACCCTAAGACTGATTTACCAATAATGAATGTATTGGATGAGTTTTCTAGCCTTATTCCTGGACTTTCAAATTACAGTCAAATTATTAGTAATAGTCGTAAGTTCCTTATTCCGCAACTTATCGCATTACAAGATGAATCTCAACTTTCGTCATACAAAGAGTTGAAGGATAATATCCTTCAGAATTGCTATGTCAAATGCTATCACGGAGCCAGTGAGAAAAAGGCTTTTGAACTAGAAAAACTCTTAGGAAACTACACCTATACAGATAAGGAGACAAAACAGAAAGTGAAACGATCGCTGATGACTGCCTCTGAAATTCGAGAAATGGACGGGGAGATACTGGTTATTGCGAATGGTAAAAAGCCCTTAAAGGTAAAAGCTATTCCTGCGTATAAGCAAAGAAGATTGATAAAGAATCTTAATAAAGAATTGCGAGAGAATAATGAGGAACAGATAGCTGATTATAGTATTCAGTATATCGATTTAGAGCCGTATAGAAAGATAAGTAAAGAAAATAGTAACAGCTAAAATATACCATTATGAGACCTAAAATTTCAAACAAAAATGTCGCCTATGTTATTCGTGGCGAGTATGGATTTAATTCTATTAATCAATTTTTTGAACATACCGAACATCATGTTATGTTCCGCGAAAAAGTCATTCGTAAGGTGGTACAAGAGTTTACCCATTATCATTTTCATAATGATGGAAAACTTACCACTTTTAATCCCTATACAAACGCTTTTGAAAGTTTAAAGATTGAAAACTTTAATCACGTTACGAGCAAGGAAGAATTACTCAAAGAACTCTCCACCTTGCACAAAGCGAGAATGGCAATGCTTGATAAGTCGCGTAAAAAACTTGTCCAGCTTTCAAAAAATAAGGATAGAGATAAGGATTTGGAACCCCAGGTGGAACGACGACTAGGCAGAGAGGCAGAGTTACAGGGAATACATACCGAAAAGGGAAAGGATCAGGATCACGATAGAGAACAATAATCATGAAACTTATCACACCCGAATTAATTGCTCGCTTCAAGGAAGTCGGCGATCAATCAGAAATAGAGGACCCTATCGTTATTGCTAAGTTTTTTGACCCTGTTGGATCAGCAAGTTGGTATGCTACTGAATATGATGAGGAAACGAATATTTGTTATGGGTATGTAACAGGACTTGCTTACGATGAGTGGGGTACATTCTCTCTTACTATCTTAGAATCTATCAAAAGACCTCTTGATCTCTCTATTGAACGTGATCTCTATTTCAAAGAAATAGGTATTGATGAACCGATACAACAATCACGATTAGCAGAATTGCCAAAAGATACAGAACACGATAAAGAAACCGATATTGAGCGATAATAATACAACATATCATACGCTCCAAGACTATCTTGAATCTCGTTTTGATAATGTTGATGTTGTTACTGATACGATGCTCAAACAAGCAAAGCAAGAATGGCGAGCGATCTATCTTTCCCGATACTACAAGCAGTATCGGGAAAGATATATTCAGGTTAGTTTTCGTATTCTAAAGAAGCAGTATCAAGAATATGAAAGAGAAGCCAAGAAGCAAAATATCATCACAACGACCTATATCAAGCGCTTGGTACTTAACAAGCAAAATAATGATCAATCAGTTACTCTAACAGCACTTAGGATTATTCTTTTACAAATCATAGATAGTCTTGAGGAATCACTACACGAAGAAACAACAGTAGATACCCAATACCTCTTATCACTCATAGAAAAATGCCATACGCTTCTGAATGATCGTTAAAGCCTTATCTCATAAAAGTAGTAACGTATCGGCTATCCGCAGACTCGTTGAATATGTTTGCGATCAAGAGAAAATGCAAGATCGCTACTACGGCAGAAAACCGCTTATAGTAAAACAATTTCTACAAAGCTATGAACAAGGAAATTGGGTACAAGCTTTAAAATCCAATGATGATAAGCGAACGTTTAATCACGCAAAACGAACGGTACTTCGTCATGAGATTATCAGCTTCGCAAAAGAGAGTAATCCGCTCATTTCACGAAATACGCTACAGACCTTTGCGAAATATTATCTCAAACACAGGATGACAAAACCAACAATGGGCGTCGCCGTAGTTCACTATGATGAAGCACCCCATATTCATTTTGTCATCGCTGGTATTGCTCTAGATGGATCAGCAACGCGGATCAGCAGAAAAGAGTTTAAAACCTTTAAAATCCAATTGCAACAATTCCAACAAGAAAAGTTTCCTGAATTATCACATTCTCTTGTCGATCATAACAAAGCTAAAACTCTAAAGCTTAAATTGACTCATCAAGAACAGCGTATGAAGGAAAAAGGGAAGATATCTGAGAAAGAAAAGCTTTCGCGAAAAGTGATACAGATAGCACAAGAATGTGTGAGTTTGGAGGAACTAGAATCAAAACTTAATAGGCATAAACTCAAGCCATATCACAGGAAAGGAATACTTACAGGTGTATGGTTAGACAAGAGAAAATTTAGACTAACAACGCTCGGCGTAGGTAGAGAGCACCTGAAAGAAATGACAAGGGAACAGAAGCGATTAGACGCTTTGTTTCAATCTCAAAAAGGTAAAGATCAAGAACGAAGGTTAGAGCGATAAGAATGTATTATTTAGATATGCAAAAGAGGCTGTCTAAAAAGGTGGCCTCTTTTTTTTGCATTATTTTTTTGATTTCGTATCTTAATAACATGAAATCTAGTCCTGTATGGAAGACTAATAATCAGT
>NZ_CALEMI010000111.1 GCF_937910895.1 uncultured Dokdonia sp.
GACCAAGTGAAGTTCAAACCTAGTACATTAATAAAAGCGGTAGCAGGTGCTCCCTTACAGGTAGATCTTACAGCAAACTTTTTATTTCTGGAAAAGCTACACTTAGGAGCTGCTTACAGGTGGGATGCAGCCTTTAGTGGTCTTGCTGGTTTTCAAGTATCAGACAGCATGCTCATAGGACTTGCGTATGACCGAGAGACAACAGATTTAGGCAACACAACATTTAATGATGGAAGTTTTGAAGTTTTCCTTAGATTTGAACTCTTTAACGAATATGACAGGTTATTAACACCTAGATTCTTTTAATGAAATAGAATTTCGTATACTTATTATTTAAAATAAAATTAATGAAACTTCACATTTACATACTAACCACCTTATTCTTGCTAGCAGGAACAATTAGTTTTGCTCAAGAAGGGAAGATTTCTAGAGCAGACAAAAAATTTGATCAATACGCTTTTGTAGATGCTCGTAAGATATACTTGGACGTTGCAGAAAAGGGATATGAATCTGCAGATTTATTTCAAAAACTAGCAGACTCTTATTACTTTAATGCAGAGTATACAAGCGCAGAGGTATGGTATAAAAAATTGATAGATACCTATCAGGAAGGAATACGACCAGAGTATTATTTTAGATATGCACAAACATTAAGATCATTAAAAAACTATGAATTAGCAGATGTTATGATGACTCGATTTGATGAACTTAGTGGGACAGATATTAGAGCAACATTATTTACAGAATCTCCAGATTACTTACGTGAAATAGCAGAATATAAAAAGAGTAAATATACCCTTGAAGATATTAGAAGTATCAATTCAAGATATTCTGATTTTGCACCAACAGAATTTGAAGGAAGATTAATTTTTGCTTCAACTAGAGATACAGGAGGAGCCGTCAGACGGATTCATAAATGGAATAACCAACCCTTCCTTGATTTATACCAAACAAGAATAGGGGAAGAGTCCGGATCTTTTTCTAAGCCTTCAAAATTCAATAAAAAATTAAACTCTAAATTTCACGAAAGTACAACCACCTTTTCTAAAGATGGGAACACAGTATATTTTACACGTAATAACTTTACAGAAGGAGATTACAAGAAAGCTAAAAATGGGACTAATAAATTAAAAATTTATAAATCTACAAGAGAAGAAGGAAAAGGATGGACAGAAGCTGTAGAAATGCCTTTTAACAGTAATGAATACTCTACCGCACACCCTACCTTAAATGCAGATAACACAAAATTATATTTTGCTTCAGATATGGAAGGAACATTGGGTCTTTCTGATATTTGGGTAGTCACTATTAATGAAGATGGAACCTATGGAGAACCTGTAAATATGGGGCGCCCTATTAATACAGAAGGAAGAGAGACATTTCCTTTTATGAGTAAAAATGGGAATCTATATTTTGCCTCAGATGGACATCCAGGATTAGGAGGTCTTGACGTATATGTGACAAGTCCTCAAGCTAAAGATAGTGAGCAAAGAATTATCAATATAGGAAAACCTATTAATAGCTCTTATGACGACTTTACATTTATTATAAATGACGATACCAAACTAGGTTATTTTGCTTCCAATCGTAAAACAGGAATGGGAAGTGATGATATCTATCGTTTCTTACAAGAAGAGATTCCTTGTGATATCCTAGTAAACGGAAAAGTTTTAGACAAAGAGTCAGGAGCTCCAATTCAAGGCGCCACAGTTCAGTTGATGGATAGTGACAATCAGGTAATAAGTTCAATCTTAAGTGCAACCAATGGAGATTACAGCTTTGATACAGCAACTTGTGAAGAGCAATATATTGTAAGAGCGATCAAAGAAACCTATAATGGTGATGAAGTCGTATTTACAACACCTGACGAGTCAAAAACGATTACAAATAATCTACAATTAGAACTTGCTCAAAAGCCTATTAATGTTGGAGATGACCTTACAGTACTGCTTGAATTGAACCCAATCTATTTTGATTTTGATAGATTCAATATTCGTCCAGATGCAGCACTAGAACTTGAAAAAGTAATTTCTGTGATGAAGCAATATCCTAATATGGTTGTAGACGCAAGATCACATACAGACAGTCGTGGGGTAGATAGCTATAACCTAAGTCTGTCAGATAAAAGAGCAAAATCTACCGTAGCATATATCATAAGTCAAGGTATTGATAGAAACAGGATTTCAGGCGCTGGATATGGTGAGACACAACTCGTAAATGACTGTGGTAATAATTCAAAATGTACTGAAGAACAACATCAGTTAAACAGAAGATCTGAATTTATAGTGATTAAAAACTAATTCCTAGTTTCATACAACATAGCAAAAGCCTTTCAGAAATGAAGGGCTTTTTTTAGTGAAAAGCTGTTTTGTAAAGTCAAAAAGACACACACAAAATAGGTAGTTGAACTAATCTTGCTACAAGCGGGATCTATAGTTTAATACCTCGATCCTTGTGTCGATTTTTAGTGTCCAGAGCTTGCTTTGAAAAACAAAAACCTTTCTGTTGAGTACCACATTGTGTTGCTTTGAGGATTATTCTTTATACGCTTTCGCGAAAGCGTACACAACATGGGTAAAATTTCATTGAATTCTTTAAGACCAAACAAACAAAACGTCTCCGTACAAAAAAAGTTTATAAACGAATAAGACAAGGAATATGATCGTTACCACAAACTTCATAAAGGTAGAGGCGATAAATCCTAGAAAAGAGCCTACAGCTGCTTTAAATGCCGTTTTAGAGTCACTCTGATTAAACACAAGCTCTCCAATAAGCGCACCCACAAAAGGACCAATAAGAATCCCAAAAGGGATCAGTGAGAAAATACCAACAAATAGTCCGATCATGGTACCTATCGCACCCGCTCTGCTTCCGCCAAAACGTTTAGTTCCTATAGAAGGAATAATATAATCAAGTATAAAAATAAGAATGGCAAAAAATAAGGTAATTCCTAAAAAAGTATAATCCATAGGAACGGCTTCTGTAAGATGTAAGACCAAAAGCCCTAACCAACTCACAGGAGGACCCGGCAATACAGGAAGAAAACTCCCAAGAATACCTAAAAGTATAAGTAACAAACTAAAAAATACAAGAAGTAAATCCATCCTAAGGTGTGTAATGACAGACGGTATGACGAAAAAAAGAATGCTTTGTTACAATTTTATAACTAAGAAATTAGTTTAAACTAAATTTTTAGTTATATTTGTGATCGTATTACTTTAAAAACCTTTTAGTAAAGAATCACGTAATGATTCATAATTGATATGCAAGAAATGAAACAACTTACAAAAGCCGAAGAAGATATTATGCAGATTCTCTGGAATCTGGAAGAAGCAAATGTTGCAGCTGTTATAGAAGAATTACCAGAACCAAAACCTGCCTATAATACAGTATCTACAATTGTTAGAATTCTTGAGAATAAAGAGTTTGTAGACTATCGCAAAGAGGGAAGAGGGCACATTTATTTTCCTTTGGTTCAAAAGGCAGATTATAGCAATCAAACTCTTAATAAGTTGATGAATGGCTATTTTCAAGGCTCATTTAAAAGTATGGTGTCTTTTTTTATGAAGAAAAATGATATCAATATGTCAGAAATGGAAGCGATTATGAAGGAGATTAATAAAGAGGAAAACCTATGATACATTACATCCTCCAGATCATCGCGTTTCAACTACTATTCTTAGTAGTATACGATCTGTTTCTAAAGAAAGAAACCTTCTTTGTGTGGAATAGATGTTACCTTTTAATCACACCTATTCTTAGTTTTATTCTTCCTTTTATTAAGATTGATGCCATTCGAGAAACGATACCAACATCCTATACCATCACACTTCCAGAAATATTGTTACAAACAGGAATTGGTGATCCAGTTATAGAAGGAGGAATGCTTCAGGAAGTAATCCTTATAGGTTCAAAACAAATACCTCTATCTACATGGATCTTAAGTATATGGGGTATTGGAGTGATGATAAGCTGTAGCTATTTTATGTATAAATTTATAAAAATACAAGGACTTAAAAAGAAAGGGATTCTGAGTCATATAGAAGGATTCCAAATGATTATTTTACCAAATACGGATGTTGCTTTTTCGTTTTTCAATACCATTTTTTTAGGAGCAGATCTCTCCGATTCTCAAAGAAAAAATATAATTCTCCATGAAATAATTCATATCAAAGAGCGCCACTCATTAGATATGCTATTTTTTGAAGTACTTCGTATAGTATGTTGGTTTAATCCGTTGGTATATATCTATCAAAATAAAATGATGCTCCTCCAAGAGTATACAGCAGATGCCAAAGCAGTCTCTCAAAACGACAAAAAAACTTACTATCAAAGCTTGCTATCACACGTTTTTAAAACAGAAAATATTTCATTCATCAATACATTTTTCAATCATTCATTAATCAAAAAACGAATTATTATGTTACAAAAAACAAAATCCAGAAAAATTGCACAAATCAAATATGCGTTTATTCTCCCGCTTATTTTATCTATGCTCGTCTATGTGTCTTGCTCTGACGATAATGTCTCTGTAGAAAAAGAAGTTTCATTACAAACCCAAATTGCAGAGCTTCAAGCAGCCATACAAGAAAAAGAAGGGCTTTCTGATGCCGAAAGAGATCAGCTATCATCTTTGATGCAAGAAGTATATGAAAAGAAGTTTACGGCAGATGGAAGAGATAAAGTAATAGAAGAAAGAGAATATATAGACTTTGACGATATCGGAGTTCCTTATGCATTGATAGACCAAGTACCCGTATACCCTGGATGTGAGAATACGCTAACCAATGCAGAACGAAAAGCCTGTATGGCAGAAAAAGTAAGTAAATATGTGAATAGAAATTTTGATGTAAATCTTGCAAAAAAGCTGAATCTGAAAGGAGTTAATCGGATTTTTATGAAATTTAAAATAAACAAAGAGGGTGATATTATAGACATCATGGCAAGAGCACCGCACCCAGAATTAGAAAGGGAAGCCATCCGAATAATTAAGGGATTACCCAATATGCAGCCAGGGCAGCAAGATGGCGTTCCAACAGCCGTTTTATACAGCCTTCCTATTACATTTAAAGTTTAGTAACTACTTTATGAAAAAACATCTCTTTCTATTTCTCTTAAGTACAGTCATCCTTAAAGCCGAAGCTCAGTCTTCGGCTTTGACTGTTGCAGACAGTTTATATGCGGTGGGTAGTTACACAAATGCTATCCAAGAATATCAAAGGGTATCAGAACAAAATGAAAAAGCACAATTACAAATAGCGAGATCGTACAAAGGGTTAGGGAATATAAAAGCAGCCCTTGAAGCCTATAAAAATTCTTTATCACTGGACTCAGAACAACCTATTGCCGCTACAGAGTATGGACGACTTTTAATCACTAGAGGTAAGTATGTCACTGCCGACACTATATTTAAAGGATTAACGCAAAAATATCCAGATAATCCAGAATATTTCTATCAACGAGGAAGAGCCGTAAAACAACTCGAAAAGAAAGACGATTCACTATGGAAGACTAAAGCAACGATTAAGAGTGAAGAAATTTTTTCTAGAGCAGTACAACTAGACTCAACACATCAGAAAGCATTGTATCAATTAGGATTACATTATTTAGGGCAACGTGATTATCCTGTGGTGGATAAAATCTGTTTCAAAGCATTAGATATGGATCCAGATAATGTTGAAATGGTAAACATTCTAGCGCAAAATTATTACTTGAGAGGGTGGTATACTGAAGCGGTAACTTGGTTTGAAAAACTGATCGAATTAGGACAATCTTCTCCTTTTATTCACAATAATTTGGGTGTTAGTTATCAAAAAACAAATAAATATCAAAAGGCAATTGACCAATATTTAATTCTATTAAACATGGATGATGAAGATTATGGAGTTCATCATATCCTAGCCGAATTATATGGATTGACAAGAAATATAGAAAAAGCTGAATACCACGCAAAACAAGCCTTATACTATAAAGATTTACCGCTAGACGATATTTACTACACCTTAGGAAGAGCATATCAAATTAATGAAAAATATGAAAAAGCGATTGGACAATATAGACGTGTCCTTAAAGTAGACCCTGAGAATATAAGAGTATACCATAATATTGCTATCTGTGCTGATAATTATTATGAAGATAAAAAAGAGGTTGTCAAGTTATACGAAAACCTCCTTGAAAAATTTGGAGACTCAAAAGATCCAAGAGCTGATTTTTATATAACGATGTCAGAAAGACGTCTTAAAATCTTAAAAGAAGAACTTTTTTTAAAAGAAGGAGAAGATTGAATCCCCTTTAGGACAACACCATATAATATTGTAAATTTCATCCAAGAAATTAAATGGTATGAACTTTCGTCTTATGTCTTTAGCTTGCTGTATGCTACTAGCTTCTTGCTCGGGATGGGAGACCAAAAAAATTACCACAGAAGAAATCCTACATCAAGAGTGGAACACCATAGATATCAAAGAGGTAGACACCTATCCTAGTTTTGATCACTGCGATAGTCTCTCTGAAAAAATAGCGTTAAAACGCTGTTTTGAAGACTTTGTAACAAGCACATTATATACAGAACTTAGTAATCTTACTATTATCGTACAAGAGTCAGTACTTGATACCGTATGGGTAGATTTTGTCGTGAATGAAACAGGAAACTTTTGTTTAGATAGTATTCATTTGACACCTACAGTACGCAAAGAAATTCCTGAGTTATCTCTATGGATTCATGATGCTACACAAGCCCTTCCAAAATCTCACCCTGCTATAAAACGAGATATTCCTGTAAAAACACGATTTAAAGTCCCCGTGATTTTAAAAGTAAATTAAAACTACAACACAAACCGATATCCAATAGTCAGATCAACAGGAAACGCTCCATTATCATCTATGATAAAAGAATACGCATCGTTGTAATTAAGCGATAGATAGCCCTTTCCTAATTTAATATCAGCGCCTAGTCCAAAAATAAGAGGACCTTGCAAGTTGGATCCAGAATCTTCATCAATGAAGATGAAATCATCACCGATCACTTCGGTTGTTCTCTTAGAAGACGTAAAGGTCACCAACTTTGTGTTGAGGTATATTTGGAATACAGGTGTTTTTATAAATTTAAAACGATGATTAATAGAAACCTGTGATGCACTATAGTCAAAGTCATCACTAGATAAAGTTTGTTTAAATTGGAAAACAATCGCATGGCTAGGAAGTGCCGTTGGGTCATATAATTCAAAGTCAAATCCAAATTGACCATTAGATGTATTGTCTGGATTGTCTACAAAGACGCTATTGGTGATTCCTGCAAAAATGCCCAAGCGAAATTCCATATTGGTAAGAAAACTATTTTCTTGATAAGAAGGATCTACTTTTTTATTATAGTCATTAAAAAATCGACGTAAACTCGCTAGCGTTAATTTCACTTTGTCCGCGTTCATATCCACATCCGAAGTGAGATCTTGGAGTTGTTTTTTATACTCATCCTGATACCTATTTCCTTCTTTGGTATTGGTCAATTCTATAATCGTATTTCCTTTTTTAGCAAAATAGCGGTATTCCTGACTAAATGTATTCCAGAGCAAGGTAATAGGACCGGCTACATCTGTTTTAAGCTCGTACGATTGATTGTTTACCGTGTAGGTATCTGTTTGTGCGGTGATTGTTGAAAGACTTAGTAGGAGTACACAACAAAAGAGTATATAGTGTTTCATGAAAAAAGATTTGGAATTTTAAAGGTAACAAAAAAAGTTATCTCTTAAAATACCTGCCTTTCCACGTAAATCCTCCTTTTAATGAAACCAAAGCAATATATGAGCTTATAAAAGGATACCATAAAGCACAGAGTGGATACCAAAAAAAGAGCTTTAATTTTTTAAAAAATTGCGCAGATGGATATAGTAAAAAACTGTCTGCAACTATTTTTATAAAAAGTAGGATATAAAAAGGGAATGCTTCTTTGTCCGCTTTCGCGAAAGCAAAAACAACCCCAACAACAAACGTCAAATTAGACATTAAAATAAGAAGCCCAACACCCTTAGTAAACGCTTTGGTATAGCCCGTTGACTTTGCTGCCCAACGGGTGCGTTGTGCTATATAGGAAGCCCAATCCTCTTGAAATGTTGTAGTAATTATAGCCTGTTTTGACTTTAGATAATGGACTTGCTTAGGATATACTGTTGTAAATTTTTCTAACATAAAGTGATCATCGCCACTTGCTATATGATTGTTTCCTTGAAAACCGCCCAAGGTCAAAAAAGCCGCTTTCTCATAAGCCAGATGTGCGCCGTTGCACAAAAAAGGACGCCCTATTCCAAAACCACCTATGGTAGCTCCCGCAAGACTTAACGTATCCATTTGTTCAAAAGCATTTAAAAATGAGACCGTTTTAGGAGGCAAGCTCACAGGACCCGCAACCAATTTTGAGTTATTTTCTTGTATAAAAGTGTTTAGAGTACTTAACCATAACGTAGGAACTATACAATCTGCATCTGTCGTGACAATCCAAGAATGTGTGGCGATCTCAATAGCCGTTTGGATCGCGTCTTTTTTTGGAGAATCAGAAACTCGGATATTGTCTGTGATCGTGATGTTTGTTAGTTGATGGCTTTCAATAAAGGATTCAATACACGCTACAGAATTATCTTCTGAGGCATCATTAATCAATAAAACTTCATACAAAGATTCAGGATACGTTAATGCGGCAAGACTTTCAAGCAATTGAGGAAGGTTTGCCTCTTCATTCCGAAAAGGAATAATCACAGAAAATCCTTGTGTTGGAATTTGTGTTTGTGACGTAAAATAAGGTACTCTTTTAACCCCATAAGACAACGCTCCTATAAGAAGAACGTAAGAGATCATAATACCATACAAGATGATCAATACAATCATAAAGCGCTGGTTTTTTTACGAGTTAGTGTTGTGTCTATCATTATAAAATAACTACCAGGAAGGATAGGAAGTACTACATTAAAAAACCACATCAAAAATGTAATAGCAACCATGATAATTTCGGGAACAGCGATCCATGAGAATATATAGACAGCAACGCCCGTTTTAATCACCACATCAAAAAGTTGCAGCATCGGTATGAGAGAACTTACCAAATACATAGTTGCAATAAGTCCCATTCCTAAAGGATAGGAAACATCTACTTGAAATACCAAAAGCAAAAAGTAAAACTGATGCGCAAATAATAAATACCTTATGAGAGAAAAAATCCATGCGTTTTGTTTTATAGGAGAAGCAATGGTCTTCATAAATTGGCGGATTCGTTGCCAGGAATATCCCTTAACACTCCACCGAATCTTATCTAAGATTTGAGGAGTTATATAAAGCAACGGAATGCCTAAAACGCACGCTAGAATATAATACCAACCAAAAGAAGGAAATAACAAGAACACACAGACCCCAATCCCTATACTACCAAAAATAGTCGTTGCTAGCATTTGATACCCGTTTCCTAATAACGTCAAGAAGAGAATTTGCTTACGTTGATGTGCTGGAAAAAACAATGCCTTCGCACCATATTCGCCAATTTTCGCAGGGGTGATCAGCGATGTAATATGCGCTTTTAAAACTTGTTTTAGGCTCTCTTTTGTAGAGATGACTTGACAATGACTCGCTAAGGTTTTCCATTTCAAAATCTCAAAAAACCAATTAAGAATAGATAATAATAGTAATATTGCTATATTGCTATATGTAAATATAGAGACAAAATCATCTTTAAAGTTTTCAAGAATAGGAATCGTATCTTGAGTTAAACGTTTGCCTACAAAAAAAAGCGTCGCAACCAAAATCAAAATTTTGATAGGATAGCTTAAGAATTGTGTAGCTTTGTGGGAGACGCCTTGCATAACAAACAAAGTAACAAATAAAACCAGAACTTCTCATTTGAAAGAAGAAAGAATCATATTAGGGATTGACCCAGGAACGACTATTATGGGCTTTGGGCTTATTAAAATAGTAGATAAGAAAATGGAATTTATGCAACTCAATGAATTGTTGCTCTCTAAATATAAAGATCCCTACATCAAATTAAAACTCATCTTTGAACGTACCATCGAGCTCATCGACACCTATCATCCTGATGAGATTGCCATCGAGGCACCTTTCTTTGGAAAAAACGTACAAAGTATGCTCAAATTGGGAAGAGCACAAGGCGTGGCAATGGCGGCAGGATTAAGTCGCGAAGTCCCCATCACAGAATACCTTCCTAAAAAAATTAAAATGGCCATTACCGGTAACGGAAATGCCAGTAAAGAGCAAGTAGCCAAAATGTTGCAATCCCTCTTAAAACTCAAAGAACTTCCCAAAAACTTAGATAGCACCGACGGACTCGCCGCTGCCGTATGTCATTTTTATAATTCAGGAAAAATAGAAACAGGAAAAAGTTATACAGGATGGGAAGCATTTGTCAAACAAAATGAAAAACGTGTGAAGAAGTAATTGTGTTAATATGTTTTTTGACATAATGAATAGTTGAACGATTTATTTTATTTTTTCCATTAACCCATTAACCCATTAACCCATTAACCCATTAACCCGTGTCCAGCATCTACATCCACATCCCATTTTGCAAACAGGCATGTCACTATTGCGACTTTCACTTCTCTACGTCTATGGGCAAGAAAGAAGCGATGATTCAGGCATTGATGAGAGAGTTGGAACTACGTAAAGAGGAGTTTAAAGATGTACTCGTAGATTGTATTTATTTTGGAGGAGGAACGCCTTCGGTACTAGAAACAGAGGAGATTAACCTTTTGATTCAAACGGTATATACGCATTACCAAGTGAGTGCCGACCCAGAAATTACGCTAGAAGCAAACCCAGATGATCTTTCAGAAGCAAAGATTGAGGCATTACATAAGTCGGCGATTAATCGGTTGAGTATTGGGGTGCAATCTTTTTTTGAAGAAGATTTAAAATTGATGAATCGGGCACATAATGCAGCCGAGGCGGTACGGTCTATTACGCTTTCGCGAAAGCGGTTTCAGAATAGTTCCATAGATCTTATTTATGGGATTCCAGAGATGAGTAACGCTCGATGGATCGAAAACATCGAACAAGCACTTGCCTTAGACGTACCTCACATATCAGCATACGCACTGACGGTCGAACCCAAAACAGCCCTTGAAAAATTCATCAAAAAAGGAATCATTCCGCCTGTAGAAGATGAGGTGGCGCAAGCACATCATGCAATTTTGGTAGAACGTCTGGAAGCTGAAGGATATCAGAACTATGAGTTCAGTAATTTTGGGAAACCAGGATCTTTCTCACGTAATAATACCGCCTATTGGGAAGGAAAAAGCTACATAGGAATTGGTCCAGGAGCGCATAGTTATGATGGAAAACGTCGCGCTTGGAATGTGAGCAACAATCCAAAATATATCAAAGCCATCTCGCAAAATGAATTGCCTCAGGACGTAGAGCAATTAACCCCTACCGATCAATATAATGAGTATGTCATGACGCGTTTACGTACCCAACATGGTATCTCGCTTAAAGAAGTGCTTGCACTTTTTGGAGAGAAAATGCACGAGTATTTTCTTCAACAATCGCAACCGCATATTCATAATCATTTCTTATTTCAAGAAGAAGATAGAGTGTATGTCACCAAAAAAGGAAAGTTCTTAAGCGACGGCATCGCCGCGGACCTGTTCATGCTGAATTTAAGCTCGTAAATTTCTAATAAAATAGAACTACACATAAAAACTCCTTCGCTTATCAGGTAAATGACAGAAGGGATGGGCTAAATTATACCTAAAAGCAACTACAATACTGTGTAACATTTTTTATCTTTAAAGACACATAACATATATAATATCAGCCAACACTTTTAAGAATTTCTGAAACAAGTTCAGCATACATGAAAGCAACCATCACTCATAAAAAACAGACCTTTTCTGTAGACTTATTGCAACCTATAGACATTTCTATTCCTTTAAGTGATTCAGAAAGCCCATTGGCTTGGTATCTAGATAAGCCTACCATCATTCCTGTACAGTCCGAAGATTGGATAGGCAAAGTAAGCGAGGGCGGTGATGTGAACTTTAATACCATTACGTTCAATCCTCATGCACACGGTACCCATACCGAGTGCGTAGGTCATATTACAGAAAAGGTGTATAGTATTAATGAGCATCTTACCACCTTCTTTTTTATAGCAGAACTCATTACAGCGGTATCGGAGGCTAATGGAGACGACTATATAATTTCGAAAAAACAATTAAAGCATGCACTTCACGGTAAAATACCAGAAGCCTTAGTGATCAGAACGATTCCGAATACACAGGAGAAAAAAAGAAAAAATTGGTCGCACACCAATTGGCCTTATATAGAAGAAAGTGCGATGGTATTTTTACGGCAGTTAGGAATAAAGCATCTACTTATTGATTTACCTAGTGTCGATCGTGAAAAAGACGAAGGCGAACTAAAAGCCCACAGAGCTTTTTGGAATGTAGACGGCGTCATTCGTATGGATGCAACGATTACTGAAATGATTTACGTCCCCCATAAAATCGAAGACGGCACCTACTTACTCAACTTACAAATCGCCTCTTTTGAAAATGATGCGACGCCTAGCAAGCCTGTATTGTATAAAATGGAGTAATTAACATTTTAGTATTATGAAAACAACCCTTAAACTAGAAGAACTCGCACAATTTGGATTAGGAATCTATTTGTTTAGCCTACTTCCATTTACATGGTGGTGGTTTTTAGTATTACTACTCACGCCAGATATTGGGATGATAGGCTATGCATTTGGAAATAAAGTAGGCGCTTTCTCATATAATTTTTTTCATCATAAAGGTCTCGCCATAGGACTATACTTACTAGGCATCTATTTTCAACATGAGATTTTAATGCTTATAGGAGTCATTTTATTTGCACACGCAGCTTTTGACAGAATATTAGGCTATGGTTTAAAATATGAAAAAGGATTTAAGTTCACGCATCTAGGAAATTTGTAAATATTGAGTAAAAGTCTATCAGCGAAGCGATCTATTATCTATAATCTGTCAGCAAAGCGGTCTTTATAGTATCTTTACACTATGGAATTTTTATTTTTAGGCCTTGCCATAGGCGCAGTTATCGCCTATTTTTTATACGCACGCTTTGCCAGAAGGGGAAATAAGGCAAATGCACATTCGCAATCTACGATACTTATGGAGCGTATTCGTTCTGTATGTAAGTTTATTACGGTAGAGGGAGATTTTGCAGAGATTTATCATTATGAAAGCCTTCGCGATAAGTGGATTCAAAAGCTATTAGGTACCAAAAAAGCATTGGTGCTTATCGATGCCAAAGCGCATATAGGTTTTGATTTGACCAAGATTAAAATGGAAGCAGATATCGAAACCAAGACCATTAAACTCTATGATTTTCCGCAGCCAGAATTACTCTCTATAGAAACCGACTTTAAATTTTATAATACCCAAGAGGGCTGGGCAAATCCATTTAACAGTACAGATTTGACAGAGATTAATAAAGAAGCAAAACGACATATTGTGGATAAAATTCCGAATAGCGGACTCTTTAAAGAAGCGTCCAGACAAGCCTTGGATACGATTGTTTTGATTCAGAAATTAGTAGAAACCATCGGTTGGCAATTAGATTATGATGCTTTAAAAATAACTGCGCCAGAAGAATCTCCAAAACTCAATGCCTAGTGATACACCTCATCCTCGGAAATACAGGAGCTGGCAAGACCACATACGCGCTTTCACTAAAAGAAAAAGAGCAAGGTGTTCTCTTTTCGATAGATCATTGGAATAAAATCCTGTTTCTGGATGACAAAACACCAGACGATGGCGTCGATTGGTTTTTGGAACGGATTGAGCGTTCAGATACGATGATTCAATCATTGGTCGTGCAACTGGCGACGGTAGGAACACCCGCGATTCTGGATTTGGGATTTGCTAAAAAAGATCGGAGGGCTCGTTTTTACGCTTTCGCGAAAGCGTATAACATCCCCTTCCAATTGCATTTTTTAGATCTTCCATTAGAAGTACGTAAACAACGTGTGATAAAACGCAATCAAGAGAAAGGAACCACATTTCAATTTGAAGTATCCGAAACCGATATGGAATTTATGGAAACCTGGTTTGAAAAACCCACCCCAAACGAATTAGAACATGCACTCATTATTACAACCTAATAGACACGTCTTTACCTGCCTTTTTATCGGTCTGTGCTTTAGCATGTCGGCGATACCTCAAGACTATGAAAAAGTAGACGCTACTGTATCTTTTTATCCAAAAAGCTTTGAGACGCCTCAGGCCTTAGCTAAGAAAATAAAAAAAGATTTTACCAATCCTAAAGAGCAATTACGCGCAGGATACTCTTGGCTGATCAATAATGTAGCGTATGATCCGGAGGAATATTATACGTATCAGTTTCAATACCGTGTATTGGATGAGCGTAATGAAAAAATGGCTGAAACCAGAGAAGCTATTATTAATAGAACCTTACAGCTAGGGATAGCGGTTTGTGAAGGCTATGCCTTAACATTAGAACGCCTGTGCGAGTTATTAGACATACAAGCGTATGTAGTCCGCGGAGACACTAAAACAAAACCTTCAGATATAGGGCGTTATTTTGTTAAAAATCACATGTGGATGGTGGCTATCATTGGCGATAATGCGCTGTTATTAGATCCTACTTGGGGAGCGGGTCGCTATCAAGATACGTTTATTAAATCCCCATCTTATTATTATTTTGATACTCCAGCACCGCTGTTTTTAAAGAATCATTATCCAGAAGTTTTTGAGGATGCCTATGTGAATTTTACCTTGTCAAAAGAAGATTTTATTCAGCAACCTTTAGTGATACGAAAACGACTTACGGTGGCCGATATAAGTCCCAAGGAAGGAATCATCAAAGCGAAAGAGTTATCTAAAGGAATTGTATTTTCGTTACGAGGAATAAAAGCAGAAAGTGTAAGTTATACCCTAGACGATGCTCAAAAAACAAAGGTAGATTTTACAATAGAAAATGATGTCTTAGCGTGTATGATTGCAACAAAAACAAAAGGAGAGTCACTCATTATTTATGTAGATGATAAGCCTGTTGTTGGCTATAGGATTAAAAAGTAAGAAAAGTAAATAAGAACTCATGCACATAGAAGATGTACGGAACTATTGTATTGCAAAAAAAGGAGTGACCGAAGAGTTTCCTTTTGATGAGACCACACTTGTTTTTAAAGTGATGGGAAAGATGTTTGCATTAAGTGGTCTCGAACGTATTCCAGCTGCTGTCAATTTAAAATGTGATCCCGAACGTTCTGTCGAATTAAGAGAAGAGTATGATGGAAGTATTACAGGTGCTTTTCACATGAGTAAACTCCATTGGAACACAATTATCTTAGAAGAAGTACCTCCAAAATTAATCATAGAACTCATTGATCACTCATACAATCTTGTCGTGAGTAAGATGACAAAGAAACTTCGCAACGAACTAGAAAACCTATAACCGCTTTCCTTCCCTTGAATAGAAGCGTTACTAATAAATGTCTACAGACTTCATGAACAACCCATCCCAATTTTATAAAGATCAAAAAATAACGCATCAAGAAGCGCTCTCAAAAATCAAAGGGCAACTCAATGTATCAAGTACCATACGATTACTATTGTTTTTAGGAATCTTAGGAAGTATCTATGTTACGTTTGGAAACTGGAGACTAATGGCAGGCGTATTACTTGTTAAGGTTACACTATTTGTCTTTTTGGTGGTGCGTCATGGCAAATTTATCTATCAACGTGATTTGATAAAAGCGTTGATTGCTATCAATGAAACAGAATTAAAGGTGTTAGATCGTGATTTTCACGATTTGCCTACAGGCGAAGAATACCACGATCCAAATCATTTTTACAGTCAGGATATTGATCTTTTTGGAAGAGGTTCTTTTTTTCAATACCTCAACAGAACGGCTTTGGAAAGTGGAGCAGATGTTCTTGCTGGTATTGTAAAAGCCAATGAGATCACGGATATTCCTGCAAAACAAAAAGCCATCCAAGAACTCAGTACCCTTCCAGAATGGAGACAGCAATTTTCGGCAATTGCATCTTTGGTAAAAACAGAAGTTCCTGCAACGACAGTAACCACTTGGTTACAAGCGTACACACCGTTTGTTCCTAAAAATGCAAAAATAGGTTCAAGGATCTTTTCTGGTATTTCTTTAGCAGGATTAGTACTTTACTTCTTAGGCTTTATTCACGGGAGTTTTGTGATAGGATGGTTTCTTTTAGGGCTTGCTATTATAGGAAAGTTTGTAAAGAAAATCAATGTACTTGCAGCATATACAGGAAAAATCCAAAGCACCTTTGATCAGTATCATAAATTATTAGCCAAGATAGAAGAACAAACCTTTGAAAGCGATGTACTCAAAGAAAAGAGCGCCAGGATTATTAATACCTCTCAAAAAGCATCGGGTGTATTACGGAGCTTCTCTAGACATCTAGATGCCTTTGATCAGCGTAATAATATCTTGATTGGGATTATCGCCAATGGTTTTTTTATAAGAGACCTTTTGGTGGTTTCTCAAATAGAAACGTGGATTGCAAAACACAAAAATGATGTGGCGATTTGGTTTGAGATCATCACTTTTTTTGATGCGTATAACAGTTTAGGAAATTATGATTTTAATCATCCGCACCATCACTATCCAGAAATTACGGATAGCAACGTGACCCTTGAAGCCACACAAACCGCACATCCATTACTAGACTCTGCAAAAGCAATCCGTAACGATGTAACCATAGACACAGAACAATTCTTTATCATCACAGGCGCAAATATGGCAGGAAAGAGTACGTTTTTACGTACCGTTGCTTTGCAGATTGTAATGGGGAATATAGGATTGCCCGTATGCGCACAAAAAACTAGCTATACGCCTATAAAGCTCATCACCAGTATGCGAACGACAGATAGCTTAACAGACGATGAGAGTTATTTCTTTAGCGAATTAAAACGCCTTAAGTTCATTGTAGAAGAAATTAAAAATGATCGCTATTTTATTATCCTTGACGAAATCTTAAAAGGAACCAATAGCACCGACAAAGCCATCGGTTCACGGAAATTTGTCGATAAGTTAGTAGGCTCAAAATCTACAGGGATTATCGCCACCCATGATCTAAGTTTGTGTGAAGCTGCTCAAGATTTACCCCAAGTTAAAAATTACTATTTTGATGCCCGTATTGAAGATGACGAACTCTATTTTGACTACACCTTTAAAGAAGGCATTTGCCAAAATATGAATGCGAGTTTCTTATTGAAGAAAATGGAGATTGTGGATTGAAACCATAGGATGTTTTAGAAGTTTGTGATGAGGTTTGAAGAAGCCCAATATACCTTTTCCCTACTTTTTTGGGTGATCATATTCTCTAGTTGTTAGATTAGTAAAATTAGTGCGGTTTTACTTGTTTTTGTCATAGTTCTTTGTCGGCAGTAGTCGAATTTCTTGGTTAGTCTTGTTTAAGGTAAAGTTAAAGAAAGATAAGTTATTCAAAATTATTGTATATTTACAATAGAATAGAGGTAAAAATACAATTATGGCTTTAAGGACAAAATCTGTAAACCCGGCAAAAAAAGAAACTAGTGTGAGGGTTAGAGTGGCAAAAAAAGGAAAAACATCTGTTAAGCATACTAAGTTTTCTCCATCATGGGTTGTTGTTCATTCTAAAGACACTCCAGGGTTTAAACTTGAACTAATTGACCGAATTAGAGAAGGTGTGAAAAAATCTGATTGGAAACAATTGATTCAATATACTGATTCCACCGAAAAAGAATTTGAACATATTCTTCCAGCATCCATAAGTAGTATGCAAAAGAAAACGGTTTATGGTAAAGAAACTTCAGAGCGTATTTACGAGTTAGCAAAACTCTTTGGTTTAGGATATGATGTTTTTGATACAAAGGATGATTTTAAAAGATGGTTAAGAACACCATCTAAGGCTCTTGGTAATAAAATGCCATTTGAGTTATTGGACAGTAGTTTGGGATTTGAATTGGTTGAAAATGAGATTATTAGAATTAAGTACAATGTGTATAGTTAATGGTTGTCTATAGAGTTGCGAATGTTAAGTATAAAGACTCTACCTTATCAGGTATTGGTGCTGAAAAGGTTGGTGGTAGGTGGAATTCTGTAGGAACAAGAGCTATTTACTGTTCTGAAAATATTTCATTAGCATTATTAGAATACTACGTTCATTCTGATGATATTTCTACTCTGCCAAAAAAAATATTGATAGCAAAAATTCAATTTCCTGATGATTTAATTATTGAAGAACCAGAGGAAATACCAGATACTTGGAAAGAATATCCATACACTTCAGAAACTACACAGGTATTTACTGAATTCGCTAAAGACAGAAATAAGTTTGCACTCAAGGTTCCTTCTACCATTATAGGACTTGAATCAAATATTATTTTAAATCCTCTATTTAAGGACTTTGGTAAAGTGGAAGTAGTGGAATTTTTTGAACTCCCAATAGATCAAAGACTTAAAAAGGAAATTCGATAATGATTCTAAATATTAGTCTTTAAAATTACTACTACCAATTAATGTAAAATTCATTGTAGTATTTTACATAATGTGCCTGTTGTATAAGTATTAGCTTATTTATTAACTTATTGTATGCAAGGGTTCAAGATTTGTCAGGAGAAATTTTCAATAGTTTTTAGTTAAGTAATTGCGTTCACTTGACCAATCTTATAAGCTGTTAAAGGAGTACACTTATCCGCCATGGCTTATAATTTAAAGAAACACCTCAAATTCACTCACAAAAAGGTAAAAAATAAGGTAAGAAAGCGGCTTTTATCTGGATTTTATAAAATCACTTTTTATAAGCGATTTTGCTTTGATATAAACGTCTTTAAAAGTACACCTCAATACCAGATGGTATAAAAAAAGCTTCGGGAGAGAGACTTAGAATGAGTCGTTTTTACTAGAATTTTGGATTTGTGCAACGGTTACCACTTTTAGGCAAAGTATTTTCTCACGTTAGATGAAATGTTTTTCAGATTTTGTCTCACATATTTATAATTTTTCCTTTCAAGAAATTTAAGAGTATCATAATTTAATTTAATTCTTGCTTGTTCGTTGCTATAATTGAAATTTTTCCCTCTATTTATTTTATCTTTTCGTTCTTTCTCGATTCGTAAATGCTCTTTAATTATTTTCTCTGTATCAACATCGATTACGCTACACCTGTGAGAATCATCATTTCTAATTTCCCTTAACATAGTAATATGTTTGTCGTAAGATATCTTTTTATCAAAGAAAAATTCCTTTTCATAAATAAAGACAAGAACATTAATATTTAAATCACTGATTTTTTTAAAACTCTGTTTAGCTTTTTCTATAGATTTATATCTTCTCTTAAAATTGGGATTATTCTTAATAAGTTCATTTAATAAATCATCGAAAACTTCAAATTTTTTATAGTAATAGAAATTTAGTAGATTTTCTATTTGATGAAACGCAGTAGTACAAAAAGAAATAAATTTATCATCGTCTGACAGCTCTTGATTCAAAAATGTTTTTTCCATCTTCAAGTTATCATCAATCAATTTATTCTTAACATTTTCGATGTCTACAAAGCCATACTCAATTAAATTATTAAGATTATTATATTTTTCTAACAGTCTTTTTACTAATTGGTTATCTTCTCCTTTAATTAATTTTAAGAATGATAAATGACCTAATAGGACTTCTCTAAAATCGAAACCTCTTTTATTTAAGGGCTGATGAATTCTAAAACGTAATATTGCAAAATTCAAACCTCCTTTCTCCCAATTATTGAGCATAGCACGTACTTTTTGTAAATATTCTCTTTTGACATTTAATTTGGAATTTACAACGAGACCAGTAACTTCCTGTCTCTGCATAAATGATTTAACTCTTGTCTTTTTCTTGTTCAGTTCAAAGTTTTCTGAATTTATTAATTCCTCAATTTCTCCAATAAATGTTGGTTTAAAAATGTTCCAATTTGAAGAAAAACTTAAGTCATCAGCATATCTTGTATATTTTATCTTGTTGTCAATGCAAAATTTAGAAACTTTCCTGTCTAATCTTTGAGTTACTACATTTGATAATATTGGACTTGTAGGTGCTCCTTGAGGAAGAGAGTTTCTATGACTGCAAAGGTTTGCTATTAGAAATCCAATTGTTTCTCTATCATCTCTGAGATTGAAAGGGGACAATTCGAGAACAACTTTTATCCTCCTAAAATTTATAGATGGAAAAAAGTCTTTTATATCAATATTTAATAAGTAATTTTTATTTACGTGAGGTACCGCGTTTCTTTTAATATCCTTTCCAAATAAAAACCCATTTGTTGAATAGTGCGAATGTTTCTCGAATATAATTTGTAATAGAAGATTGATTAAAGTTTGAGCTCTTTTAATTGCTTTGTCTGGAGATTTTATTGTCCTTGTCTTTCCATTTTTTTTAGGAATTTCAAATTCAATGTATCTATTATCCTTAGTCTTAGATAAATAATATAAATACTGAATATTTAGCGGCTTTTGCCTTTCTTTAAAAACTCTAAATTCAATATAGTTTAGCAGAGATACGAAATCTGTCAAATTTTTCATTTGGTAGAATCGTTTTTTCGTATTCTCAATAAATAATTTATCTAAAAAGACACCAGACATATTCTCTTGTGTATGAACTTTGAAAAGTTACATTTCATAAAAATTTAAGTTTCAAAAACAAATAGGCGAGGGCGATTTATAGTGTATATATAAGATATATTATTATAAAGATATAAATGTTTAAAAGATAAAAGTTAATAATAGCTTTCATCTAATTCCTCACTTTTGAATTTACATTTCGATATCGCAATGCATAATCAATATTTCTCTGGTGTCTTTATTTTTGTTTTTTTAATATTTTGCCTAACTACTTTATATCAACACCCAAAATACTACAAAAAACATAACCTTCACGTTTTTAGCCATTTTAATTAAATAATCGAAGCGTTTATAACCGTTAAAAACGATTAGTCATAGTTGTGAGACCTTAGGAAATCGTAATCGTAGCGCATTGTCATCCTGAGTTTATAACTTGAAAAAGTATCTCAAATTCGCTCATAAAAAGGTAAAAAGTGGGGTAGGAAAGAGGCTTTTATCTGGATTTTATAAAATCACTTCGTATAAGGGTTTTTGCTTTGATCTAAACGTTTTCAAAAGTACACCTCCATACGAGATGGTATAAAAAAGTCTCGAGTGAGAGGCTCAGAATGAGTCGTTTTTATCAAAATTATGGACTTGTGCAACGGTTACCATTGTTGTGCGTAGGCTTTATTCAAAAGTATATTTTTTCGCATAATTGAATTGCTTCCGGACAGTTGACAATTATTGATTCTTTTATATTCGGTTTTGAAAACCAAATTAGTCGATATTCCCTTTGGTGCTTATACTTCTCAAGTTTTAAAAATAATTCCATTCCTAATGTTATTTGATTGAATAACTCTCTCGAATTTGGGTCATTTTTAAAATCTAAATTCTGAAATATTTTATTCTCAATCTCATTGTCCAAAAAATGAACTCTTGATTTTGCGTAAGTACAATGTCCCTCAAGTCCACTATTTACAAATGGTATTTTTTTAGATAATTCCAACCCAAAAAGTGTTGGATTGTTAATTTTGATAGCACATTTTCCGTTAAAGTCAGATTTGACTTCGTCAGTCAATTCCGTTGTTGTTGACATAACGTATGCGTTAAGTCCAGATTCATAAATTACTGCACTAACATTTCCTTTTTCATCAGTTCCACCAACAATTCCGTTTCCCTCATCTTTATCTCCTTGCATTTCATCTTCATAGTTTTTGAACTTGTCAAAACAACTTAACATTATTTCTCCAGTTTCAAAGAAGTTTTCCATCCATTTTACATCGTCAAAAATTCTATAAATAGGTTCTCTTTTTACATTCCAGTCAACTGGATTCGATAATGAATGAGGTGAATAATATATCATTTATTTCTGTCGGTTTTTTCAGCTTACGTACAACTACTTTATATCAACACCCAAAATACTACAAAAAACATAACCTTCACATTTTTAGCCATTTTAATTAAATAATCAAAGCGTTTATAACCGTTAAAAACGATTAGTAATGATGTGAGACGTTAGGAAATAGTCATCGTAGCACATTGTAATCCTGAGCTTGTAATCTAAAGAAGTATCTCAAATTCACTTGTGAAAAGGTAAAAAGTGGGTTAGTAATGAGGTTTTTGTCTGGATTTTATAAAAATCACTTTTTATAAGCGTTTTTGCTTTGATATAACCCGAGTGTAAAATAATGTTTTTGATGACCTTTAGGAATACTAACGATGAGTATATATAAACCATTAATTATTTTATTATGATACTAGATCAAAAAATTAAACTAAAAAGGGAACGTATTAAAACTGAATTTAATTATTCAGGACATACAGAACAATGTGGTGAATTTATAGGTCACCCTAGTGAACCATGCAAAAGATGTGGTTTTTCTTATCATAGCCACACGGGATGATTTTTTCGTGTTTTTAACAACATGAGGTAAGACCCTCTCATTTTTTGGTTTTACCTCATTACTAGTATTCACAAAATAATGCAAACAAGGTGTAGGAAACCAACTTGAAATTGTTTCCATTCGATTAAATATTAATAATTCTATTTTTTAAAATCTTCGTAAAGGGACGTGATTTACATAAGTTAAAGAGTAAGGTTGTATACAAACTAGGTAAGTGACTACGTGCTTTTGTTTTCACTAAAGTGTAGTAAAAAGAAGTGAAATGCTCTTTTTTAAACTTCCCTCCTAGAAAAGAGGGACTGAGGGAGGTGTTGTCTTAGGCAGTTCCCAAAGTACATTTCTAAAAATAGAGTAGTACTCTAAAATAGAACAATACTCTATTTTCGTGAGCACTATTGATTTTACACCTCCCTAGCCCTTACTTCGATGGGATCAGTACATATCTTTTCAAACTCTTTGATAGTGTTATGCTTAAAAGAATTGTAAAAATTTTGTCGGACAATAGAGATTAACAATTTGAAACCATTTAGTTTTTCCTAAACACCTAAACACCTAAACACCTAAACACCTAAACACCTAAACTTTTAAACTCAGATCAACTCTTCCGACAATTCATTACTTTTAAGCAACAATCTTAAAAACCAACAACTATGAAACTAGGAGCATTTTCAGCAAGTTTGAGTGTCAAAGACATTCACGTATCCAAAGCATTTTATGAAAACTTAGGCTTTGAGGTATTCGCAGGCGATATGGAGCGTAACTATCTCATCATGAAAAACGGCAACGCCCTCATCGGACTCTTCCAAGGAATGTTTGATGAAAATATTTTGACATTCAATCCAGGATGGGATGAAAATGCAAACCCATTAGACGATTTTGATGATGTGAGAACTATCCAAAAACACCTCAAAGAAAAAGGTATTCTCTTAGAACGAGAAGCCGATGAAACCACAACAGGTCCTGCAAGCGTAGTACTCCTAGACCCCGATGGAAACGCCATCCTTATCGATCAGCATGTGTAGTTCTTCATGACGAAATAACTGTGTTTTAATGGCATTCGAAAGATTGTCGTAAAATTTGAAGGGAAGATTCCGTAGAATTTCGCACTGTTTGAGCGCAGCGAGTTTGTGAAATTTAGGAATCAAGCAATAAATTTAGACAAGATTTCGCCAGCCTAGCCTTTTTTGTTTCTTTTTTTGGCAATGAAAAAAAGAAAAGAGAGGAATTTTTGAGCAAACTAATATGCCTTAGTTTAATTGTTATCATAGTTTAAAATCAATCTAGTACTTTTAGATCCTGACGGCAATGCGATCCTCATTGATCAGCATGTGTAGTTCTTCATGACGAAATAACTGTGTTTTAATGGCATTCGAAAGATTGTCGTAAAATTTGCAGTGAAGATTCCGTAGAATTTCGCACTGTTTGAGCGCAGCGAGTTTGTGAAATTCAGGAATTAAGCAATACATTTAGACAAGATTTCGCTAGCCTAGACTTTTTTGTTTCTTTTTTTGGCAATGAAAAAAAGAAAAAGAAGATATTTGGATTGATAATATATAATCAAACATTAACCCCTTGGATAGTTTAACACAAATCGTATTAGGAGCTGCAGTAGGCGAAGCCGTATTAGGTAAAAAAGTAGGAAACAGAGCGATGCTTTGGGGAGCGGTTGCAGGAACGATTCCTGATTTAGATGTCGTTGCACGTTTTCTGACAGATACGATTACCGCCACAGAAATGCACAGAGGATTCAGTCACTCTATCGTCTTTTCGGTGTTGATGGCACCACTTTTGGGTTGGCTCGTTCATCAGATAAAGAAACGACCGGATGTCGGTTGGCAAGGATGGAGCAAACTCTTTTTCTGGGGACTTTTTACCCACCCGCTACTCGATACATTTACCACTTGGGGCACCCAATTATTCTGGCCTTTTGATATCCGGCTCGCCTTCAATAATATCTTTGTGATTGACCCATTATATACCGTTCCCTTTTTAGTGTGTTTGATAATCGCGGCTTTTAAAAAAAGGGGTACGCTTTCGCGAAAGCGTATAAATAATCTTGGTATCTATCTAAGTACAGGATATCTAGTCATTACCCTATTTTTAAAGTGGGGCGCACATACTAAAATCACAGAGGCACTAAAAGAACAAAACATAGCCTATTCAAAAGTATCCACCCGTCCAGCACCACTGAATACCATTTTGTGGAATGCTAATGTAGATGCAGGCGAGAACTATCTGATTGGTGATTACTCCTTTTTTGACTCACAACCTGTCACATTTACTGCCTATCCCAAAAAACGAGTAACTTCACAAGAACTCGCCGCGACCGATGCCGTACAACGACTCATTGACATCTCCCAAGGCTGGTATATTCTAGAACAAGAAAATGGACAATGGATTTATAATGACTTGCGTTTTGGCTTAATTTCGATTGACCCCGAAAACCCTCAGTTTGTTTTTAGATACATTCTTGAAAAAGAAAACGGAACCGTTACCGCCACGGAAGACCGTCCTAAAATGGAAAATACAAATGCTGTTTTTGGAACCTTGTGGGAACGGATCAAGGGGAATTAGTATAAAAGAGAAGGCCATCCTTTCGAACAGCCCCTCCCAATCAAAAAAAAATCTTGATTCTATCAACATACAATTGACACTATTGGTTTCTTGGTGATCCTATTTGTGTTCCGATCACACTCGCATCGGGTTGTGTAATTACTGGGCAGTTAATAATCGCTCCAGTAGCTGTTAATGAGTTAGATAAGGAATTTGCCAACGGACTTGCATTTGCATTGCCTCTAAAAGGAATTAAGACACCTTGATCTAAAAGATCATTAATTTGCTCAAAACTCGTAAGGATAGGACGTTCTGATTCGGGTACCGTAAATTCTGTGATATGTGCATCCCACATCGGTGCATAACGAGTATCACTCGGATCTATCGGGAAGGTATTTGTAGGATCTTGTACCTGACGGTCACTTAAAGAGGCCGTATTTAAACCCTGTACACCTAATCCGTCGCCATTATCAAAAGTTCTTCCATTGGCAGTTGGGCTAAAGGGTAACATAGAACCTCCTGGGAATAGTCCAAAAGCAGGTAAGTTGTTTAATCGTGGCGCAAATACACCTAACTCAATCGCTGCAGGAGCTGGATCAGAAGTATCTGTTACGATATGAAAGTAGTATGGCTGACCAGCGTGCCATCCATCTAAAAGTTGCATCACAACGGATGCCTGATTAATCGCTAAATTTGGATTATTCAAATCATCTTCTTGTGCTTGACCATTCCCATCTGGATGTGGTATTCTATCGTGAATTCCTGTACTATTGGCAACCAATTGTGCGTTGATGACAATATTAGTGTCAGGCAATACCACATACGAAGACCAGTTGGCATCTGCCACAGCACCAGGAATGACTTGTGCTGGAGGAAATCCAACAAGTGCCCCATCAGGAGAGGCTCCCCCAGCAGTCAAATCTCTTGTTGGTGAAAAGTCTACAGAGCCTTCAAAAATAAGTCTCCCGTCCTCAGTCCATTCTGAGTTTTGCTCTCCTCCAGATCCTATCGCTTCTGCCATTCTAGGGGCATAAATAACTCCTAACTCTGTGGCTAGATCACTATCTGATGCTTCGGTAATCACATAATATCCCTCTCTACGGTCTCCATTGGGTAAGGTCTCCCATCCTTGAAACATAGGGAATCTAGCGGTTGGTCCTGCTGGAACAACATTCCTATCTATGCGGAAATCAATGCCTAAAACACTTGGTATAAATACGTTTTGTGCATCTGTAAAGGAAAGTGCGGGGTTGTCTGTATCATAAGGAGTTCCGCCGTCTACTTCGATACTATTTAATAATAAACTTGCAGCTGTTGGCGCGTCTGGTTGTGGGTTTTCTCCTTCAGGAGTTGTGTTATTATCGTCAGAGTTGCAACTTCCTAAAAGTAGAGCCCCAGCGGCTATGAAAGTATATATAATCTTTTTCATGATTTTGTATTTAATGTTTTTTTGTGTTTAGTTTTTTTCTGTATTAGATATTTTTGAAATAAGGAGCGCTTTATTTTTTAATACACCCATTTAGACTTTAACAAGCACTGTAACTTTCTAGGTATTTTGAAGAATTGTAAGAAAAAGGAAGTTTGTTCTAGTTTTTATAACTGCTTTTTTAAGAGTTAAAAAAAGCGGTGTTTACACGATACTAGGGCGTTTTTGTAGATTTTTATTTTTTTAAAAAAGAACATTCACAAAAAGTCATATTAAGGTAATACTGGTGGTTTTTTTGATAAACGAAAGGGTGATTTTATGCAAGAATTGAGATGTATATACGCTGAGGCTTGCTTCAAAGTAACTAGTTTTCCTTAAAATCTTTTATGACCTTGTCCTGATGAAATTTTACAATAATGAAGCCTTATACACAGACGGATTTAACTTCTTGTAGTGTTTGAACTTTCGGTTAAAATGAGATAAGGTTTGAAACCCTGAAAGCAGCGCAATATCTGCAATAGATAACTCAGGTCGCTCTTTTAATAAAGTACACACATGAGCAATACGAATCTCCGTGAGAAACTGAAAATAGGTTTTATTCGTTCGTTTTTTAAAATACTTACAAAATCCGTTGGTGGTCATCGCAGCGACTTCGGCAATGTCTGTGAGTTGGATCGGCTCCGAAAAATGCTGCAAAGAATATTCAAAAATCCGATGGAGTTTCTTTCCGTCGGCTTCAGATATGTTTTTATGGTATACAAAAGAAGCGATCGGAGTAGACTCACTCACCGTAAGTACTTGGATAAGCTGTAAAAAATATGCCAGTCGTAAGATTCCGTCGTGTTGCGATATGGCTTCGAAGGTAGCCGTGATTTCTGGCGTTGTTATGGTTTTAAATCCCGCTTTCGCGAAAGCGTAAAAATCCAATACCCCTTTGCCTTCTTCTAAATCCAAAAAGGAATTCCCAAAGGATTGCGGATTAAAAAAAACGGTATGCATTAACGCATCGGTCGACTCATTACGAAACACATGTGGTTGCTGTCCGCCAATCACAAATACATCTCCTTCTTGAAAATGATGAATCGTATCTGCAATCAGCAACGTGCCTTTTCCTTCTATAATACGACTGATTTGTAGTTCTTGATGTTGATGTAATTGCCCATAAAATGGCCCCTCATCTATTTGAAAAATGATGGCTGTATTGCGGGATTTAGGAATTTTAAAAGGAAGGACTTTCATCGTATAAAGATACTTTATTGTTGTAAAAATAGTAAATCAGTTTACTAAATGGATAAAATACGCATAGTTTTGGATAATTACTATAACGCTACTATCTGTGATCTATAGTATTTTTACGTTGAAAGTGAGAAGTGTTTACATGAACACATAGACTCAATAAAATAACTATATACCTTTATATATGTCAATACAATGGAAAGGAGTGATGCCAGCCGTCACCACAAAATTTACAGCACAGGATACCTTAGACTTAGATATGTTTGCTGTCAACATAAAAGCGCAATTAGAGGCAGGCGTACACGGAATCGTTTTAGGAGGAACGCTAGGAGAAGCGAGTACGTTAAGTGATGCTGAAAAAAGTACCTTAACCAAAGAAACTGTAGAGCTCGTAAACGGGAAAGTACCCGTACTTATTAATATCGCCGAGCAAACCACCAAAGGAGCCATTGCAGCAGCACATACCGCAGAAAAGGACGGCGCTTCGGCGTTAATGATGTTGCCTCCTATGCGATATAAAGCAGGAGATCAGGAAGTCGTTACCTATTTTAAAGCAGTAGCAGAAAGTACCTCACTTCCTATTATGGTCTATAATAATCCTGTGGATTATAAAATAGAAGTCACACTACCAATGTTTGATCAATTATTGAAATGCGACAATATAGAAGCAGTAAAAGAATCAACACGTGATATTTCTAATGTGACACGGATTAAAAATGCCTTTGGCGATCGCTTAAAAATTATGACGGGTGTGGATACCTTAGCATTAGAATCTTTATTAATGGGCGCCGATGGATGGATTGCTGGTTTGGTCGACGCCTTTCCCGCAGAAACGGTGGCTATTTATGAATTACAGAAAGCAGGACGCATTCAAGAAGCTCTCGAAATTTACCGTTGGTTTTTACCCTTGCTAGAGTTAGATATAAACCCGAAATTAGTACAAAATATAAAACTCGCCGAAGTGCATACAGGAATTGGTACAGAACACGTGAGAGCACCAAGATTACCATTAGCAGGAGAAGAAAGAGCACACGTATCAGAAGTTATTAAAAAAGGATTAGCGTCGAGACCTACGTTGCCTGATTACAAGAATTTATAAACCATGTTAGACCTACGACCTTCCTGCGAGCATTGCGACAAAGCACTTCCCTACGATGCGACAGATGCGATGATCTGTACATTTGAATGTACGTTTTGTCAGGAGTGTGTAGAAAACGTATTACAGCAGGTATGTCCTAATTGTGGCGGTGGTTTTGAAAAACGATCCATCCGACCTAAGGAGCTGTTAGAAAAATATCCAGTATCTACAAAACGAGTGTATAAACCTGTAAATGTGGAGAAACATCAGGAAAGAATTAATAAGAAGTAGGTAAGGATGATTTTAAAAATTATTCAAATAGGTTTATGTCTTTTAATGTTAAGTTGTGCGAGTACACTAAAACCTAAAGAAAATGACTTAGAGAGGTATGAGCTAAATGGAAAAGTAAAATCATATACAAAGATTATTTCTTATTATAGATACTACAGTAATGATACGGTCATAAAGAACATTAAAACAAATAAATATGAAGAATTAGTTTTTAATGAGAAAAAACAACTTATTCAGAAAAATTCATTTTATCGTACAGGCGAACTTTATAAAAAAATAGTTTATGTATATGATAAGAATTACAATAATGTAAAGAGAATTATAATAAAGATCCCATCAGATACCATTTCAAAAAGTATTGAGAAGTTTGATTTAAAGGGAAATAATATAGAGTCGTTTATTTATGATGGTAATGATTCATTAATAAGTCATTCTCAAAGTGTATTTCATAAAGACAATAACCAAACCAGACTTCTCATTCTAAAAAGTAAAGAAAGTTCTAACCCATTACTTAAAGTAGCGTACAAGTATGATGATAAGGGAAATGAGATAGAGACTATCAGACATTATAAGAATAAAACGCAAACGCATTGGTATACAAAATACGACAGTAAAGGGAATGAGATTGAATGGATAGTTAATGATAATCAAGGTAATCAAGAGAGAAGAGATGTAACTATTTATGATGAAAATTCAAATCCGATAGAAGAAAAAACATTTGACAGTGAAAATAGAATTGATACTCATTATATTTCAAAATATGATGACTCTGGAAATGAGATAGAGTCTAGAGAATACTTTAAAGATTCGACTTACACAAAAAATGAATACATATATGATGATCTAGGAAATGAAGTTGAATTAAGGAAGTATGATACAAAAGGGAATCTTAATACAATTTGGAAGACCAAGTATCAATATGATAATTATAAAAATTTAATTAAAAAGAGTTTGTACAAAAATGATCGATTGGAAACAGTAAGATCATTTGAAATTAAATACTTTGAAAAATGATCACAGGAAAAAACTATATAGGAAATACCCAAAGTGCCAAAGGAACAAAAACGTACAAAACGTTTAATCCGAAAGCAAATACAGAAAATGCCACTTCTTTTGTAGAAGCCACATCAGAAGAAATTGATGAGGCAGTCACATTGGCTTCTCAGGCGTTTGATGCGTATCAGAAAGTATCTGGAGCAAAAAGAGCCAACTTCTTAAACACCATAGCAGACGAGATAGAAGCCTTAGGCGATACACTTGTCAATATGTATGTGTCAGAGACAGGATTACCAGAAGGAAGAGCCAAAGGAGAACGCGGACGTACCCTAGGACAACTCCGTATGTTTGCTAAACTTATACAAACCGAAGATTGGCGCAATCCGACGATTTCAGGAGAAAACAACGAATTACGTCAGTATTTAATTCCGTTGGGGCCTGTGGTGGTTTTTGGGGCGAGTAATTTTCCATTGGCATATTCAACAGCGGGAGGAGACACGGCAAGTGCATTGGCATCGGGTTGTCCAGTGATTGTAAAATCACACCCCATGCATGCGGGAACAGGGGAGTTGGTGGCTGGCGCCATTCAACGCGCCGCAGAAAAAACAGGAATGCCACAAGGTGTTTTCTCAAATTTGAATAGTGCAGGCATTGAAGTAGGCGTACAACTTGTTAAACACCCAAAAGTAAAAGCGGTTGGTTTTACAGGAAGTATCAAAGGAGGTCGTGCCTTATATGATCTCGCGGCAGAGCGGGACGAACCTATTCCTGTGTTTGCAGAAATGGGTAGTATAAACCCTGTTGTAATTACTTCAAAAGCACTAGAAGCTCGTGCTTCAGAAATTGCACAAACCTACGCAGATTCTATTACACTAGGTGTTGGACAATTTTGTACAAATCCAGGATTAATTTTAGGCGTTGCAAGTCAAGCATTAACGGACTTCGTTCATGATCTAGGAGAAAAAACAGCCGTGATCGATGCAAATTGTATGTTGCACCCTTCCATTCATCAAGCGTATGAAAAAAATGGCGAAGCCATTATCAACCAATCAGAAACGACTTTGGTCGCAACACATCAAGGAACGATTCAAGAAAATTATGCGCACGCAAAAATTACGACTGTATCTGGAGACTCCTTTTTAAAGAACTCAAAACTACATCAAGAAGTATTTGGTCCTTTTTCGTTAGTCGTACAATGTAAGGATGAAGCACAGTTGTTAGAAATTATTAGTAAATTAGAAGGTCAATTAACGGGTACCATTATTGCCCAAGAAGAAGATTTCAAAGACCTTTCACCCCTTATTGAAAGACTGCAAAACCGCGTAGGACGCATTGTATTTAACGGTGTTCCTACAGGGGTTGCGGTAGTCGATGCGATGACTCACGGAGGGCCGTATCCAGCATCAACAGACAGTCGATTTACAGCTGTAGGGAATCAATCGATTAAAAGATGGGTGCGCCCTTTTAGCTTCCAAGATTTTCCGGAAGAGTTGCTTCCTGAGTTTTTAAAGAAATAAAATGATGCTACTTGAAAAGTACCTAAACTAGCTAATTGTCACCCTGAGCCTTTCGACAAGCTCAAGACGGGCTCTGTCGAAGGGGTTTTGTACTCAAAAGATTAAAAACTTTGACAGGCTCAGTTTGACAAATTAAAAATGTTTTTAACATCCACGTTAAACTAATATCACTATGAATAAAATACTAAGTGTATTATTGATCATCAGTTGTAGCGCCATGCTATGTGCTCAAACTCCTTCTGAAAACCTTGCACAAATCATCGAAGACGTTCAGGATCACAAAGGATATGACCGTAAGGATTACCCGATGGGCTTATTTACAAAGGCATATTTTGAGGAGGAGTCCGCTTTCGCGAAAGCGCAATTAGAAAAACTTGCTAGCATTTCTGAAACCGATCTTTCTGAAACCGAAGCGATCTCACTAGCCCTGTTGCGTTTTAGCTTACAAGAAACAATAGACTATACTGCTTACGAGCGCTATTTAAATCCGTTGTTATCTGACTCAGGATTTCACAGTAGCTGGAATTATATGGTGCGCCCGATTACTAGTTATGAACAAGCAAAATCATATTTGAATCGATTGAATGCACTTCCAGATGCGGTAGATCAATATCTGCCTTTGTTGCGAGAAGGGTTGGAGAAAGGCGTGTCACAACCTAGAGTGATTTTCAACGGGTATGAAAGCACCTATGACTCTCAAATTGTCGCTAATTATGAAGATAGTTTTTATTATGAACCTTTTAAAAACTTACCGAGTTCGCTGACAAAAGCTGAAAAAGATTCGGTACTTACCGCTGCAAAAGCTGCCATAGAGAATCGTGTGATTCCCTCGTTTAAACGTGTCAAAACGTTTTTTGAAGAAGAGTATTTTCCAAAAACCCGAACAACGATCGGTGTTTCTCAAACCCCCAACGGTAGTGATTATTACCAAAACAGAATTAACTATTACACGACCTTAGATTTGACCGCAGATCAGATTCATACTATCGGTCTTGACGAAGTTGCGCGGATCAAAGCTGAAATGCGAAAGATCATTGCTGAGGTTAATTTCAAAGGTTCCTTTGCCGACTTTTTACAATTTCTCCGCACCGACGAGCAGTTTTATGCGAAGACGCCCAAAGAACTCTTAATGATTGCTCGGGATATGGCAAAACGTGCGGATGCGCAATTACCACGATTTTTTAAAACGCTTCCGCGAAAACCTTATGGAGTCGCTCCCGTACCCGATGCGATTGCCCCGAAGTACACAGGCGGTCGTTATGTTGGGACCAATAAAAACAGTACAGATCCTGGCTATTATTGGGTAAACACCTATGATTTGCCTAGCCGTACTTTATATACTTTGCCGTCTTTAACCGTACACGAAGCGGTTCCTGGGCATCATTTACAAGGAAGCCTTAATAACGAATTGGGAGATAGCATTCCGCAATTCAGAAAAAATATGTACCTCTCTGCTTTTGGAGAAGGCTGGGGATTATACTGTGAGTTTCTCGCCGAAGAAATGGGAATGTACACGACGCCGTATGAGCATTTCGGAAAACTCACGTATGAGATGTGGCGTGCCTGCCGATTGGTGGTCGATACAGGGATTCATGCCAAAGGATGGACACGCGATCAAGTCGTCGCCTATATGTCTGAAAATACGGCCCTTTCCATCCATGAGATCAATACAGAAACCGATCGGTATATCTCATGGCCTGGACAGGCATTATCTTATAAAATAGGCGAAATTAAAATTCGCGAACTCCGAAAAGAGGCAGAAACCGCTTTGGGTGCCGACTTTGATATTCGTGAGTTTCATGAAGTGATTTTAGGACAAGGAACGGTGACATTGGAGATTTTGGAACAACGAGTGAAGGATTGGATTGAGAAAGAAAGTAAAATAGAAAATAGAAAATAGAGCATAGAGAAGAGAACATAGACTAAAAAATAGAGTACTACTCTAAATTAGAGTGCTACTCTATTTTTGAATACCAAATACCGAATACTGATTTTACAAGAATGGGAATATAATTATACCATTATTTCATTTACCCATTATACGATTAACCCATTATATCATTAATACATTGACACACACATTTACCTGTATAGACGCACATACCTGTGGAAACCCTGTTCGGTTAGTAAAAGAAGGAGGACCAGAGCTTATAGGAAATTCTATGAGTGAGAAGCGTCAGCATTTTCTAAAAGAATATGATTGGATCCGCAAAGGTTTGATGTTCGAACCACGAGGTCATGACATGATGAGTGGAAGTATATTGTATCCTCCGCATGATCCAGCAAATGATGTAGGCGTATTATTTATAGAAACCTCAGGATGTTTGCCTATGTGTGGTCATGGTACCATAGGAACCATTACGATTGCCATAGAAGAAGGGTTTATTACTCCTAAAATACCTGGCAAAGTCCGCATGGAAGCTCCTGCTGGATTGGTGGAGATTGACTACCAACAAACAGGCAACAAAGTAGACTGGGTAAAACTGACCAACGTGCCTTCGTACCTCACTGCTCAAGATCTTACGATTGACTGTCCAGAATTAGGAGAAATTACGTTTGATGTGGCGTATGGAGGGAATTATTATGCAATCGTAGATCCGCAACAACACTTTTCGGGGGTGCATGATTTTACAGCAGGACAGATTATACAGTACAGCCAAGTCGTTAGAGAACGCATTAATGCCAAATACCCCGATCAATTTATCCATCCAGAGAATAAGACGATACGTGATGTCACACATTTATTATGGACAGGCGATCCTATAGATCCAACATCGTCAGGAAGAAATGCGGTGTTTTATGGAGATAAAGCCATCGATCGGAGTCCGTGTGGTACAGGCACATCAGCACGACTGGCGCAATTATACGCCAAAGGAAAATTACAACTAGGAGAGCCATTTATTCACGAGAGTTTTATAGGATCGACGTTTATAGGTCGTGTAGAAAAAGAAGTAACGATAGGAACACATAAAGCAATTATTCCAAGCATTCAAGGATGGGCGCGTAGGTATGGACATAATACCATTACCATAGATGAAGATGATCCGTATGCGTTTGGGTTTTCGGTTATTTAATGAGTTAGTAAAATAATGTAGTAATGAGATAATGGTTTAATGAATAAATGAGTTAATGATCTAATATGGATAAGTCTGAATTTATAAAACAATTTAAAAGTAGAACAAAAGCATTGGCTGTGAAGATTGTGCTGTTTTATGATGAAATGCCAAAGACAGATGCTTCTAGAGTTATGGGGAGACAATTAATTCGATCTGTTACGTCTACTGCTGCAAATTATAGAGCTGCTTGTATTGCGAGATCTTCAAAAGAATTTTATGCAAAAATGTCAATTGTAGTTGAAGAAGCAGATGAAACGTTGTTTTGGCTTGAAATGATAAAAGACACTGGAATGGCGACTGAAGAGAAATTAAAACCATTTATTAAAGAAGCTACTGAAATCGCAAAAGTAATGTCGGTAGCACGTAAAAATGTAGACAGATCGTAAAGTATTCATTATATCATTCACTCATTAAATCAATAAGACATTGAAATAATAACCCATTAACCCATTATCACATTGAAAAAAGAAATCATCATCATAGGCGGCGGGATCATAGGATTATCTTGTGCTTATTTCCTTCATAAATCGGGACATCAAGTCACGGTCATTGATCAGTCTAAAATGGACGGGGGTGCTTCCTACGTGAATGCAGGATATTTGTCGCCTAGTCATATGATTCCGTTGTCAGCACCTGGCGTGATGAAGCAAGGGATCAAATGGATGCTAGATAAGAAGAGTCCGTTGTATATTAAACCTCGATTAAATGCTGATCTAATCAAATGGAGTTGGGCGTTTAATAAATCCTGTACTTCAAAACATGTAGCTCGTGTGATTCCTGTGATGCGAGAAATTGCGGTGATGGGACGTGATTTATATGATCAGATTAAACAAGAAGAAGGCTTTGATTTTCAACTGGATAAAAAAGGATTATTCATGCTTTGTCAGACGGAGCAGACGCTGCATCACGAACAAGAATTAGTGGAGATTGCTCAAAAAGAAGGTTTGGTCGCTCGATCCATGTCGGCTACAGAAGTGCAGCAGATGATGCCAGACACCACGCTAGATATTATGGGTGCTACCTATTTTGAGTGTGATCATCATACCACGCCTGGCGCGTTTATGAACGAACTCAAAACGTATTTGGTAAACGCAGGGGTTGTGATCCGGAAGGAAGAAAAAGTATTGGATGTAGGCGTTGAAAATAATAAGATCACTTTCGTGAAAACGGATAAAGAGCAACTCAAAGCAGATGAGTATATTCTTGCTGCGGGATCGTGGACATCTATGCTTTCGCGAAAGCTAAACATTCACCTTTTACTCCAAGCAGGGAAAGGATATCGCGTAGAGACGACAACGCCGACAGGAATTATATACCCGTCTATTCTCGCCGAAGCTAAAATTGCCATTACTCCCATGAGCGGATTTACACGTTTTGCGGGGACGATGGAAATTGCAGGGATCAATCACCAGATTAATACAGATCGAGTAGACGCTATTGCCGAAGGGGTACAACGATATTTTCCAGAGGTTAGAGTGACCGCAGAAGAAAAAGCACAAGCAGCAAGTGGTCTTCGTCCTGTGTCTCCAGATGGAATGCCTTATATCGGGAAAAGTGCGAAGTGTAAAAACCTAACAATCGCTACAGGGCATGCTATGATGGGATGGAGTTTAGGCCCTTCTACAGGAAAGCTTATACAAGAAGTAATAGATGGGATAAAACCTAGTATGGATATGGCACTGTTTCATCCAGACCGAAGGTTTTAAAGTTTGAGATCTCCTAGAGCGCAGTCGATAGGTTTGATATTTATTAGTTAGCAAAAAGCTATGACAAACATCGAAAACATAAGAACATTTAAAGATTTGAGCGAAAAACATTCGACTTGGATAATTAAATATTGTTCCGAAAATTTCGATAAACCAATATTTATGATTTGGTACAGAGACAATAGCGAAACTGAACATATCTTGTCTTATAAAAACGGAGGAATTTTCACTTCCAAAACTTTGGTTGAATTAAGGAAAAAAATACAATCTGAAAAAAATGAGCTATTTAATTCTGAAAATATAAATCAATGGTTAGAAAATACTAAAGAAATGGAAATGGTTGAATCTTCCACTTATGACTTGATTTCTGTAATTAACAATTTGAAGGAAAATATTTTAGACATAAAAACAACTGAAGGTTTTGCGGATTTTATAAGTTTATTTGATGATTATATAAATCAAGACGAAAAGAATAATTATCTACAGAAATATATTGACAACGAATTAATAAAAAAAACCTGGAAATATTATTATAAATTTATTTTTTGGCCAAGATTTAATGACAAAGAAAAGTTTGAATTATGGAATCGACCAAAATTAGAAATTGACAAAATAAAGTTATTGACAAAATTTAAAGATGTAGTTCTGAAATTTGAAAATAATATGAACAGAAAGCCATTCGCTAATCGAGTAGCCCGACGCGATGAAAACTCACCGCGTTGAGGCTCTCACACCACCGTACGTACGGGTCTCGTATACGGCGGTTAGCAATCCATCTTTTCAATCGCTCTTTACACCAATCAAAACTATTTCTTACTTTATCAAGTGGCTACAAATTTTCTTGGGAATCGGTCACCCAATAACGAAAATTAATGCTCCATTTGGCATTTCAGAAAGGATTACTTTCGGTCCTTCCTCACTTGTGAGACCTATGCAGATCTACTGCAACTCGTTTCTCTTGAGTACTATGACCTCTGCTGACTTCTCCATGTAACTACACGTAGTTTAGGAGACCTCCCCAGGTAAGAACATCTTCTTTCACTCAATTCCTGCTGTATCTACTATTTTGGTTATCACTTAAAAAAAAAGTGTTTAGGACGTTGCAGTGATGTGTCTACTTATCCAACCTCATAGCCTCGTATACAGTTCCTGTTCGTCAGTACCGAGTTTTGTAGTCTCGCTTCCTTCAGT
>NZ_CALEMI010000112.1 GCF_937910895.1 uncultured Dokdonia sp.
TCTAAGCCCTGTCTTTATATTTGTCTTTTTAGATATTGTGGTTAGATTTAATTCACTGTAAAGTGCATGACTTCTTAATACTTCTTTGATATTACTCCTAAAAGGAGGATTGTCTATATCTTCTAGATTAATGACACCTACTTCAAAAAACTGGTATCCGTTCATCCAGCTTACACCAGGACGTATGTTGTACTTGGTGTTTAGCTTTATGCCTGTATCTAAGACTTCGTTTTTTTGATTCAGACGTTGATTATTAAGAATATCAGCATTTGTTGCATCTAGTGTATATAGCGATCCATATACTTGTATGTCACTTGAAAATGATGTGCTCCACGCTCTACTATAGGTAAGTCCTGTAGCAAGATTTTGTTGTGTGATGCCACTACTAGAAGCTTCTCTGGTATTTAAAACATTAGTTTCTTCTAGATATTCTAGCGAGTTAAAAATAGAAGTGAAGTTAAAACGAAGTTTGTCTTTTTCAGAAATATCGTAAAGGAGTTTCGTTCCGATATCATAAAAATAAAAAGCTTCATCTCTAATAACGGTTTGATCTGTTTCAGAGGCTGTATTTGTGATTTCTGTATTTTGAAAAATACGATCAAAATACTGCTTAAATGTAGGGGTTTCTATAACATCTGTAATAGACCTTCTAGCTGATACCTGAAGTTCTACTTTGTCTGATAAAGGAATCTTTGAGACCGCATTTGCATCAATAAAATTAAATCCTATTCCTCCTGAAAATTGATCATTAATCGATTGATCTAGTTGTATATCTATAATGCTTGAAACCCCATCCCCATAGATGGCACTTGTTCCATTTTTTGCTACAAAAATATTCTTTGCAAGGTGTGGATTAAAAGCAGAAATTAATCCAAAGAAGTGTCCAGACTGATAGACTTTAATACCATCCCACAAAATAAGATTTTGATCATGAGTTCCTCCTCGCACATTAATATTTGAAACCGTTTCATCTACACTTAAAATCCCTGGAAGAGCTTGAATGGTTTGTAATATATCAGATTCTATAAGGCCTGGTAAAATTCCAAAATCCTCTGGCTTTACAATAATAGCACCTGTCCTGTTGGTAGAAATACCGGAGGTAAGGTAATCTTTTATGTATACCTCATCTAGTTGTTGAGTGGTAAGTGTGTCCTCTCTTATTTTTTTTATAGCTATAAAACGATTGTTAATTATTTCAAATTTTAAGCCCGTAGTATTTTCTAAAATCAGTAAAACCTGCTGTAAAGGCAGACCAGTTTTTGGGACAATAGCTGTTTTATTTAGAATGGTGTCATCTGCATAAGAAAACCGAATATCGTATCGATCCTCTATAAGCTCCAAAATATCGGAGAGGGATTTTGTTTCAGTTTCTTCTTTGGTTTGAGAACGTATTTCAGAGAAACTAAAAATGACAATAATGAAAAAAAGAATTCGTCTATTTTTTTTATTCACCCTTTAAAGTTATCATTCGATTTGTTCTAATGTACTTCAGATTTAGGGGTAAGGTAATAGATTTTAAAGCAACATCCATATTATCGTGAATAAAACTTCCTGTGAATAATTGCTTTGAGTCTATATCTGTTGCAGTGATTTTAACGTCATATTGTCTTTCAAATTCAGCAAGTACAGCACTATACGGCATACTTTTAAAAGAACTTGTATTGGTTATCCAAGACGGGCTGGATTGATTTGTTGTTGTATTAGGCGTAGTAATTCCATCCATTTTTATATAACGATCTCCTTTTTGTAGTACGATAGACTGACCAAGATGATCTACACGCACAGCACCTTCATAACAAACAACCTCAAATAGCTCATCTCTATCTTTTACTGTAAATTGGGTGCCAACAACGGTAACAAGCCCAGTGGCTGTTTTTACATGAAATGTTGACCCTTTCTCTACTTTAAAGAAGGCCTCTCCTTGTAATTGGACTTCACGTTGTGTGTCCCATTCTTTTTCATTGTAAACCAAAGAAGATAATGAGTTAAGAGAAACACTAGAATGGTCAGGAAGTGCAATCTCTTGTTTTTGACTAGCAAGCGTTGAGATTTCTGTGCCTTGCATCGTAAAAGAATGATATATACCAAAAAGTATGACAATAGCCGCGGCAATAGCGACTAATGGTTTTAGCCAATTTTTTTGTTGATTTTTGGCCGCTATAGCTTTCTTAAGTTTGATTAGTTCTAAATCTGTATCAAATGAATCTCGTCTAAAATTTTGTACACCGTTAGAAATACGAAGTAAATCCTCATAACCATCTAGCTTCTCAAAGAGCTGTAGCTCTTTAGCATCTAGCTCATTATCTAGCCATTTTTTTATTAATTCTTCTCTTTTCATAACGATACATTCATTAATAAAACAATCAAGCTATAAAAACTCCTACCTACAGTATATTATAATTCGTCGATTTGTTCCTTTAATTTTTTTAAAGCACCATAAATACGTTTTTCAACAGCTTTTGTACTAATATCCAAAAGCTGTGCTATTTCCTTATGCTTTTTGCCTTCTATCCTATTTAATAGAAAAGCAACACGCTGTGCTTCTGTTAGACTTGAAATTGCTTTTTGTAATTTTTGAGAGTATTCCTGTTCTTCCATTAAAAACTCAGGATTCTCATGGGTATGGGATTTTGGTTTTTCTAACCGGTGTCTTAAGACTACTTTTTGATGTTTTACTTCGTTAAGCATTAGGTTATTCCCTACTGTAAATAAATAGTTTTTTGCTTTTTCTGGAGTGATATTTTTACAATTTTCCCATACTTTAATAAATGCCTCTTGTACTTTGTCTTTAGGATTTAAATGCTCTCCAAACTTGTAATATAAAAATGAATGTAAATCATTTGCGTACTTCTTAAAGAAGTTAGCATACAATGTTTCTTCACAAATATTTTTATGTAAATTTTTACTCATATTTAGAGGTCAAGGGGTCAAAATACAAACCAAAGAGATATTTTTTAAAAAGTAAAGGTAGGAGTTTTTATAGCTTGATTGTTTTAGTTGTGTAGTTTAATACTTCAAATAGATTACAAATAAAAGAAATCAATTTTTAATATTTGTTCTATTAATTTTTCGAAAATGCTATCTAATTATAAAACATCATATATTCTGATTTTACTCTTATGTATTGTAGGAGTGTCTTGTCAGAAAGAAGAGTCAGAAATTATAACTCCCGACAGTCAGGAGGTTATAGATGTAAACTCCAATTTAGCTTTGTTATTATTACAAACTACGTTAAATGATGGTTCTCATGATGATATATTAGATAATGCAAGCTGTATAGAAATTAATCTTCCTGTTTCAGTTACTGTAAATAATGAGCTTATTGTCATCAATACAGCTAGTGATATTACGATGGTAGAAGAAAATATAAGCGCTTCAGAGACAGATGATGATGTTATAGAAATTTCATTTCCTATTACCATAACACTTAACGATCATTCAGAAGTACTAGTTACTAGTGAAGAAGAGTTGCTACAATACGTACTTAGCTGCCTTGGAGAACACATGATATCATGTGTGGATTTTCAATATCCTATTTCTTTTTCTGTATTTAATTCTGATTTTCAAGACGCAGACGTCATTACCATTACTCATGATGAAGCTTTATATCAATTTCTTATAAGTATCGGAAATGATGCTGCTATTTTCGCAAGTTTGAATTATCCAGTAGTGCTTGTATACGAAAATGGCAATACAATAGAAGTAACTAGTAACTCAGCCTTGGAAGAGGCGATCAACAATGCAGATCAAAACTGTAGTTTTATTCCGCCAGATATATGCTTTGATGTTACAGATTTATCTATTTGTGATGATACTAATGATGGTTTTGTAGCATTTGATTTAACCCAAGCAGTTCAAAATTGTAGTGACCTTGCTTTGTATACTATCATGTATTATGAGACAGAGGCAGATGCTATAAATCAAGTAAATCCAATAGGAACTCCTACTGCATATACGAATACAACAGCAGCTATTCAAACGCTATATTATAGAGCCGAACTTATTGTTAATCCTACTATTTTTCAAATATTTCCTTTAACATTAACTGTCGAAGATTGCTGTGAAAACCCAGAAGTTTTATTTGACGATCTTGTAATATATATGCCATTTTCAAATGAGTTTAAAGATCTCGTAAGTGGATACACTATAGATAATGTAGATGGAAGTTTTGTAGAAGATAGAAGTGGAAACCCTACCTGTGCTTATTCTTTTGTGGAAGGAGATTCTTTATCCATCCCTGTTACGACAACAAATCAACTAGTACAAGGAGACTCTTTTTCAATAAGCGTGTGGTTTAAAATGCAAAATGAAAATCCAAGTGATATTGAAGTCATGTTTCAAAAAGGAACACAATTAGGAGACGGATTTGAATTAAAGGTGTTTAGTCTAAATACTCCTTACTTTATTGATGGGAATAATACGTCTGCTATTGATTTTGATTGGTTAAATGAGGCAGATGTATCTTGGTCAAATACCGATTGGCACCATCTTGTCGTTACTGTAGATGAAGCAAATACAGTACATTTATACAGAGATGGTCTGATAAGAGACCTTATACCAAACTCTGATTTTAATATCGGTTCAGATCCTTTATCTTTTTTTACCCTAGGTCAAGGATTCATAGGTCATATAGATGATCTGAGAGTCTATAAAAAAACCTTAAATCCTACTGAAATAAACCAATTATTTAATCTTGATGCAGATTGTTATACCTGTCTCTAGATCGTAAAAACTAGTTTGGTTAACTTGTGTAAAAGGAGTCACTTATTTTAAGTTGGCTCCTTTTACCTTTTGTAGCAAATCCTATGGGCACACTATTTATTTGTTTAATATATTTTGAATATCTTTGAACAAATTAAAATAATGCATCGTAAGCAATCCCTTCCTCAAAAAATATGTCTCGTCTGTGGTCGACCATTTACTTGGAGAAAAAAGTGGGAACGTGACTGGGATGAGGTCAAGTATTGTAGCGAGCGATGTAAACGTAATAAAAATGACAGGGAGACAGTATGAGCACTTCACTAGTATGGTTTAAGAATGACTTACGCGTACAAGACCAACATTCGTTACATAACGCGGTTGCATCAGGTAATCGTGTTATAGCCTTCTATTGTTTTGATCCACTTCTTTTTGGAGAGGGTCTATTTGGCTTTAAAAAGACAGAAAAATATCGCGCACAATTTTTGATAGAAACGATCACAGAACTTAAAAAATCCTTAGAAATATTGAATATAGATTTATTGCTATATTACGATAACGAAAGCGATGTTATTCCTAAAGTTGTTCAAAAGTATAACGTTACCGATATATATCTTCAGAAAGAGTGGACTCAGGAAGAAGCAATTATTATCACATCTGTTAGAAAAAAGATACCTACGATTACTTGGCATGAAACCTATGATCAGTTTTTGTTTCATCCAGACGATATTCCTTATGAAGACGTTTCAAAAATCCCTAATGTTTTTACCGTATTTCGCAAAGAATGTGAAAAGAAAGCTACTGTAAGAGCTTTACTAGAGCCGATACAACCACTTTCTGCAACAAACCGAATTGAGAATAATACAGAAATCCCTACACTGCAAGAATTAGGATTAGACACTTTTACAATAGATGCTCGAAGCGCATTTCCTTATAAAGGAGGAGAATTACAAGCAAAAGAACGTATCAAACATTATTTCTGGGAAACCCAAAAATTAGCTTTTTATAAGAAAACCCGAAACGGACTCGTAGGTGTAGATTACAGCAGCAAACTGTCTCCGTGGCTCGCGAATGGAAGTATTTCTGCACGACAAATTTATTGGGAAGTTAAAAAATTTGAAAAAGAGATCAGGAAAAATGAAGATACCTATTGGCTTATTTTTGAACTTATCTGGAGAGATTATTTTAAATATATTTCGCTTAAATATGGCAACGCTATTTTTAAAATAGGAGGGATTCTTAACAAGGACTACGATTGGAACTCCAACAAAGCGGCGCTGAAGCAGTGGATAGAAGGTAAAACCCCTTATGACTTTGTGAATGCGAATATGATTGAGTTACGAGAGACTGGATGGATGAGCAATCGCGGAAGACAAAATGTGGCAAGCTACTGGGCAAAAGAACTTAAGCAAGACTGGCGTATTGGCGCAGCCTATTTTGAAAGCATACTCATAGATTATGACGTACACAGCAATTGGTGTAATTGGATGTATAATGCAGGCGTAGGCAACGACCCCAGAGATCGCATATTCAATATCAAGAGTCAAGCAGAACGATATGATACGCAAGGAAAGTTCAGAAAATTATGGTTGCAAAATCAGTTGTTTTAAATGAAAATAGGTAGACTCATACTCGGCGATCAGCTCAATCATCACCATTCTTGGTACGCCAAGGTAGATGCCAATGTGGTGTATTTTATGGCAGAAATGAAACAAGAAGCCACGTATGTAACCCATCATATTCAAAAAGTAGTTGCTTTTTTTAGCGCCATGCGTTCTTTTGCTACGCATCTAGAAAATCAAGGGCATACAGTCGTCTATTATACGCTAGATGATTCTCGTAATCAACATACATTAACAGATAATATCAAACAGGTTCTCAAAGAAAATTCCTGTGAAACCTTTGAATATCAATTGCCTGATGAATACAGATTGGATCAAGAATTAGTACGCTTTCGCGAAAGCGGACACATCCCCACCACCGCTGTAGATACGGAGCATTTTATGACGTCCCGCACCGATCTGTCAGCATTCTTTGAAGGGAAAAAACAATACACCATGGAATACTTTTATCGGATGATGCGAAAGAAGTACGATCTGATGATGATAAACGACAAAGACCCTGAAGGTGGCAAGTGGAATTTTGATCAAAGCAATCGCAAAAAATGGAAACAAGACACGCTAATTCCTACAGAAAAAACCTTTAAAAAAGATGTGACAGACCTTGTGACATTATTAGAAAATCAAGGGATAAAAACGATAGGAAATATCAACACTAAAACCTTTGGGTGGGCAACGACAAGAGAAGAAAGCCTTACTGTTTTGGATTATTTTTGCGAGTATTTGTTGGTTCATTTTGGCGATTATCAAGACGCCATGGACCCCGATCAAGCCTATTTATACCATAGCAGATTAAGTTTTGCGATGAATAGTAAATTACTATCGCCACATGAAGTAGTCACTACCGTCATCTCTTATTGGCGATCACATCAAGAGGAAATTGATATTAGCCAAGTAGAAGGGTTTGTACGTCAAATCATAGGCTGGCGAGAATATATGCGTGGGATGTACTGGATGCAAATGCCTGAATTTGCTAGTGTAAATTATCTAGAAAACAACAATCCACTGCCGGATTTTTATTGGACAGGAAAGACGAAGATGAATTGTCTTAAATGTAGCATCCATAATAGTTTGGATAATGCGTATGCACATCACATTCAGCGGTTAATGATTACTGGAAATTATGCGCTTCTTACCATGACAGATCCTGCAGAAGTAGATTTGTGGTATTTAGGAATTTATATAGATGCCATCGAGTGGGTAGAAATTACCAATACGAGAGGGATGTCCCAATGGGCAGATGGAGGCAAAATTGCCACCAAACCGTATGTGTCTAGCGGGAGTTACATCAATAAAATGAGTAACTATTGCAAAGGATGTCATTACAAAGTGAGCAAAAAAACAGGTAAAGACGCTTGTCCATTTAATAGTTTGTATTGGAATTTTCTGGACGAGAAACAATCGTTTTTTAAAGACAATCAGCGGATGCGTATGATGCTTTCGTTACTCAACAAAATGGATAAAGACACCTTAATAAAACACAAAGAAAGAGCCCAAGATATAATCGAAAATCCATCAAACTATTAAAAAGGAAGTCAACATAGTGTGGTTAAAACGAGACTTGCGATTGCAAGATCATCTTGCACTACATCATGCCTTGCAAGAAGATCTTCCAGTACTTTTATTATATATTTTTGAACCTTCTTTACTAAAAGATAAACATTACAGTGAGCGACATTGGAATTTTGTAAAAGAGTCTTTACAGCACTTACAAGAGCAGTTAAATACGCATACTACAGAGATTCTCGTTGTAGAAGATGAAGTAGTTTTTGTTTTTAAAACCCTGATAGCACATATAAAAATACATACCCTTTTTTCTCATCAAGAAACAGGTTTACGCATTACATACGATCGCGATATTGCACTAGAGAAATTTGCAATTACCTTAAAGAAAGAACAACCAGACAAAAAGTTTGGATGGGTCGAGTTTTGTACCAATGGAGTACAAAGAGGCTTACGAAATCGTAAGGGCTGGAGTAACGATTGGGAATGGTTTATGAATCAACCACAACTGCCGTTTCAGCCTAAAAAAGGGCAATTTGTTGATCTTCAATTTTTATCAGAGTTGAAAAAATATTTTATAGTTCCTTCATTAGAAACTCCTGTGCAATCCTCCTTTCAACCAGGAGGCACACACAACGGATTGCGATATCTAGATTCGTTTTTGAGAGGAAGGTATCGAGAGTATAATGCACATATTTCAAAACCCACGCTTGCGCGAAAAAGTTGCTCTAGACTATCACCGTATATCGCTTGGGGAAATCTTTCGGTACGTCAGGTGTGGCAACAAGCAAAAGCGTTTAGAGAAATTGCATCTCATAAAAGAGCGATCGATGGTTTTATCTCTCGACTTAGATGGCAAGCGCATTTTATTCAGAAGTTTGAGATGGAAGATACGATGCAATTTGTGAGTGTTAATAAAGGCTATCATACGCTTAAAAAAACAAGAAATGTAGCGCATCAAAAAGCATGGCGAGAAGGAAAAACAGGATATCCGTTGGTAGATGCTTGTATGCGTTGTTTAGTAGAAACGGGCTATCTTAATTTTAGAATGCGAGCGATGACGCTTTCATTTTTTACACATAACCTATGGCAATCTTGGCAAGATGCTTCACCACATCTGGCACAACAGTTTTTAGATTTTGAACCTGGGATTCATTATCCGCAAATTCAAATGCAAGCTGGAGAAACGGGCATAAATATGCTACGCATTTATAATCCTGTAAAGAACAGTTTAGAACACGATCCTGAGGGAGCGTTTATAAAAAAATGGATTCCAGAACTTCGTGATGTTCCTGTGGCGTATATACATGAACCCTATAAGATGAGTCTTATGGAACAGCAATTTTGTAATACCTTTATAGGAAAGGATTATCCCTTACCTATTGTAGATATCAAAAAGACAGGAAAACAGGCAGGTGATATTTTATGGAATTTAAAGGAAAATAACTTGGTAAAAAAAGAAAGCTATCGTATTTTAAAAAGACATACACTAGCAGATAGAAATACCTTTGATTAACGATTATGAAGAAAGAAATAGTACAAGAATTTACAGAACGAGAAATAGATCGAATTATAGAAATGGCATGGGAAGATCGGACGACTTTTGATGCTATTCAAATGCAGTTTGGTCTTAAGGAGCAAGAAGTCATTGACCTGATGCGGCGTGAGATGAAGGAGAGTAGCTTTAGGATGTGGCGTAAGCGTGTGCAAGGACGTAAGACAAAACATGAAGCAAAACGCGCCTATGATATAGATGATGCACGATTCAAATGCAGTAGGCAAAAACAGATTACACACAATAAGATTTCTAAAAGAAGGTAACCAAAGGGAACTGTTTTTTATACGTTTCACGAAAGTGAAATTTATACTGAACTCGCCCAAGTAAAAAAGCGTAGGTAATCCTAAATAAGAGGGTTTATTATAAAAAATCTGATCTAATAAAATATACTAATAAATGAGATTCCCACCTGAGTTTATGCTGAGCATAGTCGAAGTGTGGGAATGAAAAATAGACCGTTTTTACGGGCAGTACACATGACAAAGAAGAAACCAGATCAAGTTGTTTATAACGAAGAGAAAGGACGTTACGATGCGGCATTAACACCCTATGCCACTAATCTTGGTGCTCCAGCGATTGTCACAGGAGATGTGACCACTTGGAAAAACACGAATATTAACAAAGTAAATCACCAATTTAAGACGGAGTACGAAGACTTAAAAGCAAAATACGAAGCGATGATGGAGCAGTTTGAGTATAATAACCTTATTTACTCGGCTAAGTTTTCTTTTGAACCTATTGTGGGAGAGACCTATCATTTATACCGTTCTAAAGATGGAAATCCTTTTCTGTCTTTAATTTCTCCAGAAGAATGTCATTGGGATTTTGTGGGTACATTTCATCTCAATACAGATAAAGTGTGGTTAAAAATTGATAAAAACAAAAAAGAATATGAGTAATCTGAATATGGAAGTAGCGACTTTTGGTGGTGGTTGTTTTTGGTGTGTCGAGGCCGTGATACAACGATTAAAAGGTGTAGAAAAAGTAGTGTCTGGATATGCGGGAGGTAATGTTCCTGGAAAACCAACATACAGGGAGATTTGTTCTGGGCTTACGGGACACGCAGAAGTGGTTCAGGTGACGTATGATGCAGCTACCATTGATTATGTGTCTTTGCTTACGGTATTTATGACCACACACGATCCTACAACTTTAAACCGTCAAGGAGCTGATAGAGGGACACAATATAGATCTGTTATTTTCTATCACAACGACACTCAAAAATCACAAGCGGAAGAAGTATTAAAGGTAGTACAAGAATATTACGACGATCCTATAGTAACAGAGCTCACAGAACTTCCTGTATTTTATGAAGCAGAAGAAGATCATCAGGATTATTACAACAACAATCGTTCACAAGGCTATTGTGTTGCTGTGATTGATCCCAAAGTGCGTAAACTACGATCGCTCTATGATGGTTTATTGAAATAAAAACACAATATTTTCTATCACTATAAAGTAAAAACCCATACTGAATTCAGTATGGGTTTTTACTTTATCTATAAGTGTTGTGTGTTACTTTGAAGGCTCTAAGATCAGTGTTACTTTATTAAAATCTGCAGCGCTATTAATTACAGTTCTATATTCTTCATATAAAGCTACAGGAAGAATGTTTTCATCATAAATTTCATTGGCTGTAATAATGACTTTATTTCCTTCTTTAGTGTAGGAAGAAATAAAATTCATGACATCTTTTCCATCTTTTTCATAGCGATTAGAGATATTGATATCGTCTAAATTAGCAATTGTATATCCTTCTGGAATCGTTAATTCTATAGTACGTAAATACGTTTTTCTGAATAAGTTTTCTACAGGTAATTGGCGCTTTTTTTCTTGATACATCTCTACTTGAGGTCCAATAAGTTCTCCAAGTTTAAATAGGTATTTTGGACCTGCTTTGTCTGTAAACATACTGCTAGAAATAACCGCCTTCACACGTAAGGGTTTTTTTCCAAAATTTTCTGCCGCTTCATTAAAAACTTCTTTAGAATCTATGGTAATATCATCGCCCATTCTCTTAATAAACTCCTCGTAAAACTCTTCTTTATTTTCATCATTCACAAGATTCATAAACGGATGAATATATGAAGCATTGTAACCGCTTATAGCATGATCAAAATCAATACTAACTTCTGTAAGATCTTCTGGGTCAAAGGTAATTTTAAACTTCATTTCATCTACAGATGCGGCTGCGTCTGGAGACTCAATATACTTTACTTTTCCTACCCCAGAACTTAGCTTTCCTAAGGAGACTTCTTTTACAAAGAGTCCGTAGGTATCTGTATATTCAAAAGGAGGGTATCCGTATCGGCTTTCTTGTTTTCCAGGAGCAAGGTATTTTTCTGTTGTTGGAAAATATAAGAGATAATCTTGAAGAAAGCTGAGAGCTTCTATTTCTGGATCAAACTTCATTTCTGATCGATCACAGGTAAGGACAATTTCAAATGGAACTTCTAATTCTTTTAATGAGCTTGCAAATAAGCGAATGATTCCTGTCTCATCTGCCGCTTTGTTTTCCAATACAAAATCAACATCAGACAGCTGATCTCCCCCTGTATTTGTTATGTAGATGGTATTTTTGATATGGTTTTCAAGAGTTCTTATTTTTGAAGCATCATCTCCATTGACATCGATGTTTGCTTCTTTAATAAACTCCTTAATTTTTGAAAGCTCATTTTTCTTCAATTCTGAAGAAACAAAATTATATACATTTTTTGCGATGTCACTATACGAACTAAAATTACTCGCACCCGTGGCTTTATTAGTATCTAATTTGTAAATGACAGCTTGCTTCATTGCTTCTACAGCAGACAGTTCTTCTGGCTCTAATTCTGGAAGGTTATAGTTTTGTACAATTAGGTGTTGTTTTCCTTCAACTCCTGTATCTTCTACAGCTTCTTGATCACTATTGATAGGATAAATTTTAAAGACAAGATTTTCTGGTGCATACAGTTCAAATTTTGAGTCTTTAATCTTATAGTTTTCTTGAAGTCTAAGATACTCTCCTTTATATTTTGCTGCTTTTTTTATAGTGTATAAGTATTCTACAAACCCTCCTTTTTCAATTCCTTCCAAGGCATAATACTTTATCGTTCTATTGGTGGTCTCATCGGTTGCGGTAAAGATTTTTGAATCATCAAGTTCTTGTACGGTACCATTGGCTGAGACTACGCGTGCTTGACTGCTTATTAATTCTGAATCTGATCGATACGGAAGGTAAATTCGATTAAACTGCTCAATTCTATCGTCAGAATTTAACCATAACACTTTGTGAATAATATCAAATTGATAGAATTCATTTTTGTTTTCAAATCCAAATTCTGTGATTTTATAATTTTTAAGACCTACCATATCTAGCTCTTTATCTTCATCTGCTATAGTGTATGTAGGATTTTCTTCCCAGCTATACGATGTATGCACGAGCTCTTGTCCCGTGGAGACTATAGAAAAGGTTAAGGTAAGTAATGCAAAAATGTACTTTTTCATTTATTTAATTTTTTTGTTTCAGCCTGTGAATTAATTATACTGATTGGTATTGATAGTTGTCTGCCAAATGCCCATTATGGGCTTTCACAACGTATTTATTTAAGAACGACCACTTCTTTAAAAGCTTTGTTTATTTTTTTTAATGATTTTCTAAAAGCTTCGTGTGTTTCTTTTTCAAGGATTAATTTTTTTGTTTTAAACGTATGTGTGTAAACAATCGTAGATCCCTCTTTTTTGTAGGTAATAGAGGCACTCATAAAATCATTGTCTACAGTAACATCCTCTGGGAGGTACGTTACTTCTTTTCCTTCTGGGATTTCAAAAATAACAGTCATGTTATCTTTAGATCTATATCTAAATTCTATATCTGTTTTTCTATCTTCTTTTATTTTATATCCGTTGATGGATGTTTTGTAAAGGTTGAGATTAATAAAGATTTCATCATTTAGAGATTGTGCATAATCTTTAACGGTAAAGTTATAATCTACTTGAAAAGGATTTTCATAGCTATATTTATTCTTTTCTTCAAAGCTCTCTACCAAAAATCGATTACTCCCTTTACGTAAAAAGCCCGTGTAATATTCTAATAGTTTATCTTGTGTATCTCTGTTTTCGATAGAATTAAACAGCGTTGATTTTTGATATCCAGTAAGACGTAATGTTCCGTTTCCTGTAATAGATTTTCCATCTAATTGGATTCTTACAACATCATCATACGCATTTTGATCTGCTTCTACAATGGGAACTTCTACAATTTTATAATCGCCTTCACCATTTTCGATAAGCGCTTCTTTTCCTTGTATAAACGAAGAAGGAATTTCAAGAGGCAGATATCTTCCCGTAGCATCTAGGAAATAGGTTTTTCCTTCATTTTCATACGTAAGAATCATGTGATTATCTGCGGCGGGTGTTGGTACATCTGTGTAACTATATGGAATACTTCGGGTTCCTAGCCAGGTAAGACTTCCTTTGATATTTGCAATTTTGAACATCTCTTTAAGGATGCTAGAATTGTCTTTACAATCGCCAAATTTCTTCTGGAAAACAGTATTCGCATCTCGTGGTATAAACCCTCCTAAAGCATATTCAAAATCTATGTATTTGATATTCTCTTGTACCCAATAATAAATGGCTTTTACTTTTTCTATTTCTGATGTTTTTGAGGCAATAAGATCATTGGTAATTGTGACTAATTCATCATCAAGTTCTTCTTGATTAATGTCTTTCACAAGTGAGTAATACCAGCTATATAGATCTTTTACATCTTTTAATACAGCGATTTCTTCATTCTTATTTTGGTATGAAGATATAATAGGCATGATATGTGGGAGGATCGTTTTTGGACTTGGGCCATTATCTTCAAGGTCATAAGCGTCTTGATTTTCTAGTTCCCAAGTGTAAATTTTTCTGCCTCTTTTTTCGCTTTCGCGAAAGCGTACATCCACCCCTTCCATATTGAATTTTTCAAAGCGTAAGTTGATGTCTTTATCTACCGTAATTTCTACTTTTTGATTAATAAGCGGATATACATTACCGAAATAAACAGGCGATAAGAATCTAGGATTGGTGATAGAAGTAGTATAGTTTAATTTTTTTATAGCTCCTTGTTGAAGTTTTGGGTACAGAAAATTCACTGATTTTGTATCGTCATAAAAGGACTCGCTTAATTCGTCTTTACGGACAAAATCTGTGACTTCATATTCACGATATTTTTTCCCGTCATACACCATAGAGGAGGCTTCTATTTTATCTAAAAGAAAAAAGGAAGAGTACTCTACAGATTCTTCTGTGGCAAACTGTGCTGTTTCATTTAGTAAGAGGTCTTCTTCTGCTATGGTTTGTGATATTTTTATTTGATCATCCTTTATTGAGATATCAATAAGTCGCTGCGAGGTAAGCCTTGCTAAGTACTCATCAGGATAGGCACTCTTGTATTTTTTAAATTGTGGCGACTCTTGAGCATTACTAAAAGACGTCATTCCTAGCATGCATAATAACACTAGGATGCTTATATATCTCATATCAAAAAGTTTGTGATTTAACGATTTCTTCGTTAAAATAGTGTTCGGTTTTTGTTTTTTTGCCTTGTTCATCATAATAGTGAGCGTCCCCAGAGCGTTCATCATTTTTGTAATATATCTCTTCTTTGATCTTTCCATTAGAATGGTATTTTTTTTCTACACCTTGTTTGTAACCATAGGTGTATGGAGTTTCTGTTTTTAACGTACCATCAGGGAAATAGGTGTAAGCAATCCCGTGATAATCATCATCTACGTTGGTGTGTTTACGTTCTGGGTTTCCGTTTTCATAATAAGCGGTGTATTCGCCTTGAAGGTTTCCTTTTTGGTAGGTCATTTCTCTTGCTACCTTTCCATTAGGGTAATAGGAGATTACTTTTCCAGTCCCGTTGGGTAATGATATCATAGGGAGCTCTTTTCCTTCTTTATCCAGATAGCTATACCCTAGTAGTTTTCCTTGGTCATAAAACCGAATCAATTGTAAAGTCCCTTTTTCTCTTCCAAAAAATCTACGAGATCCGTGCGCCACGTCGTCTACGTATATAGACTCGCCAGTTTTGATTCCGGATTCATTATATTCTTCTGAGACACCGTCTACTTTCCCACTTTGGTAAAAAATAACGTCTTCTACTTGTCCATTTTTAAAATAGGTTTTATACCAGCCATCTAGGTTTCCTGCGCTATAATTTCTTTCTGATTTTAAGACGCCATCTGGATAATATAATTTTAAAGGACCTTCTAGGTAGTTATTTACATACGTAGCTTCCGCTTGGAGATTTCCATAAAAATCATAAGAGATATAGTCTCCGTGCAAAACGCCATTGCTGTATCCAGTTTTTGATCGTATATCTCCAGTCACGTAGTGGTATGTGATTTCATCTTTATCTGTTTCAAAACGATCTATCTTTTCAGTGATTGCTCCATTTTCGTCATAGTATACCTCATATTGTGCAATGTCAAATGTATAGGTGGTTTCACTTGCTAATTGCCCGTTAGGAGCATAGTATTTTTGGGTTCCATTAAGTTCACCTTTATGAAAATAATTTTCGATTTTTGTAGTTCCGTCAGGATAATAGGTATACCAGAAACCATCTTTAGTGCCTTCTTCATTATAGTATCCTTGTATTCTTATTTGTCCAAAAGGGTAGTAGGAAGCGCCATAGCCAGTTACGACATCAGCTACATAGGTATTAAGATCTTGTAAATTCCCATTAGCAAACAATATTTTATATTCTCCTTGTGCTAAATCTTCGGTATAGTTGCCTTGTTCAGATAAGTTTCCGTATTTATCATAATACACCCAAGGACCCATTTTCCCACCCTTAACATCATATAAACCTTTTGCAACTAGTGTCCCGTCTGCCATAAAACCTTGGTAGTTTAAATCACCGCTTTTCTTTTTCTGAGATTCAATGACCGTGCCATCTTTGGCATAATACGTATACTCTTTGATCAATCCATTACGATATAAAAAGTTGCTTAAAAGTGTTCCTTCTCGGTTATAGGATAGATAGGGGCCCTCTAGTTTTCCATTTTCATAGATAACTTCTTCACTTAAGGCTTCATTGGTATGATAGGTCTTCCAGTTTCCTATAATCAATCCTTCTGCATACGTTCCTGTAGATTTTAATTTCCCGGAAGGGTAATATGTTTTATAAGGACCTTCATATTCTCCATCTTTAAAAGTAGCTTCTGAAGCAAGTTTTCCGTTGAGATGATATACTTTTTCAGCGCCTTGTTTTGTACCATTCTCAAATGTCGTTTCTTTTGCTAATACACCTGTAGAGTAGTATTCTTTAAAAAAGCCATCATAATCATCATTTTTCATGAGGTACTCATATTTTATGAGGCTTTCATCTGCTTCATAAAAATGTTGTCTCACACCGTTCATTTCTCCATTTGTATAGGTGCGCTTTTCTAGAAGGCTTCCATAAATAGAATAGGAATAATAGGTTTCTTCTAACTTACCATCTTTGAATGTTACGGTAACACTCTTAGTGCCATTGTCATAATAAAATTGATAGATTCCTTGTTCAACCCCATTATTGTAGGCGCCTCTCTCTTTTAATTTTCCGTTTTCATGATACCACTCCCATTTTCCATCTCGTTCCCCATTGGTAAAGGTTCCTTTAGCAATCAATCTTCCTAAAGTGTCATAAAATAGCCATTCTCCTACGGGGACATCTTCTTTTGAAACAGGACCTTCACCACTTATGATTCCCTCTACATAATTATAGGTAATGGTTTCTTTTTTACCGTTGATTTCTTTTACATTGTTATCTCCAATAATATCAATCCATTTTTGATAGGCTACAGGAAGAAACGCTTTAATATCTTCTGTTTTTTTTGAGATTATTTTTTTGTAATCTTCATTTTCAATAGCGTAGGCTGTTGTATAAGAGAGTTCATCAAAGTAATCGTTTTCAAAAATCCAATTGAAAAAAGGAATTATTTTCTCACTCCACAATACTGAGGAGCCTTGAAAAGGCTCTTCTTTTAGTTGATTTAACAGCGCATGTGTTTGTCTTGTAAATCCAATATTAATATCATTAGGGATTTCATACGCTTTTTGAAGCGCGAGTTCGCTTTCTATAATAAGATTTTGTGTTTCAAATAAACGATCATCAGGAGTGATTGGAAATATCTCTCCTTCCAGATTTGTGCCACTTACCATATCATTTGCCGCTTTTAGTACTGCAAAAGAATTTTCTTCATCAGGAGCAAAAAGCAGGTATAGGTTGTATAATAGGAGTGCTTGCGCTTTTTTATTTTGTTTTCTATACATATTTCCAAGATTTAACATGGTGTTTTCGTATAGAGGGCTTGATGCTAGTGTACCCATTAAATGAGTAAATGCTTCTTGAGGTTCTTCTAACCTTTGATGTATAATGGCTAAATTATAAAGAAGTTCGTAATTTTTAGGAAACTCTTCAAGACCTTGGAGGTATGTTTTTTTAGCAAGATCATACGATTCTAAGTTTACATAACAAAGCCCTTTATTTATATAGAAACCTAATCTCGCGTTTGAAGATTTCTCTAGTTGGAGTCCTTTCTCTATGGTCGCAAGGGCGTCTTCGTATTTTTCTTGTGCCATTTGATAATAGGATATCGTTACAAAAGAATCACTATACAGCGAATCGTTAGGGCTTATCTTTTGTAAAGTTGTAACGGCATCGTCTATTTTTTCTTGATTAATTAATTCGTACGCTTTTTTAAGAATTTCTACACCACTTTCATAGGAAGTTTTTTCTTGCGCATGTATAGATAAAAAAGCAACTAAGGATAGGATTAAAAAAGTATAGTTTTTGAACATTTTCTGAAAATTAATAAGACGCTCAAAATACTAAAAATACCTAATGTGTTGTCAATAAATAACATCATTTTAAGACAGAAGTCTATATGAAGGAAGTTTCTGCAATTACCTAGGTTGATTGATTAATCTGTAAATCAAAATAGCAGTACGTTTTGTGAGCATCTCAATCGTGTTAAGATTTACCGTTTCAGAAGGTGTATGAGCGCCTGTTCCCATGGTTCCTAATCCATCTAGGCAGGCGACATATTCAGCGACAAAAGAGACATCTGCGGCACCTCTTTTGCCAGGATCATATCCTTCTACTTTAGGTTGTCCTAGGTCTTGACTTACTTGGCTTAAAACCTCAAGAAGTTGATAGTTTTCTGGCGTAGGTTTCATCGCTGGATAACTATCTTCAAATTCAATTTTGGCAGTTGTTTGTGGGAGATTATTAGCTGCGATCTCTCGCATTTTGGCACGAGCACGTTCTTTTTGTTCTTCAGAGATAAATCGCAAACCTCCCTGAACATAAGCCGTTTGCGCGACAACATTTCCTTTTCCAAAAATAGCGCCCTTACTTTCTTGTGCTTGTAAATCCATAGTGGTACCTCCGAGCATCATCCCAGGATTAAAAGTAAGTAATTCTTCTCCTCGTACATCCGTATAAAATTGATGAAGGATACGTGCCAATTCAAAATTGGCCCCTGCTCCTGTATTTTCATTAAAAATTCCAGAAGAATGTGCTCTCTTTCCAGTAACAGTTACTTTCCAGTTGGAAGACCCTCTACGAGCCACGGTGGCATTATCAAACCCTGTTGAGGTTTCAAAGCCTAGTGCAATATCGCTTTGCTTTGCCGCATCAATTAATGATTTTCTGCTAATACTTATAGGTTTTCCCGTACTTTCTTCATCTCCCGTAAATGCCACGGTAATTTGTGACTCTTTAAGCAACCCAGCTTCATATAACGCTCTTAATGCATATAATACCACCACATTTCCGCCTTTCATATCATTGGCGCCAGGGCCTTTGGCAATAGAGTCATTGACCATTTCAAATTGTTGAAATTCGCTATCTTTTTCAAATACAGTATCCAGATGTCCTATGAGTAATAATCGTTTTCCTTTGTCTCCTTTTGTAGTCGCAAACAAATGTCCCGCCCGTTTCATTTCTGAAGGCATCGAGATCCATTCTATGTCAAACTCGATGTCTTGAAATGCTTTTGTAAAGACAGTGCCAACTTCTTTGACGCCTTCTACATTGAGGGTTCCACTATTTATATTGACGACTTTTTCTAAAAACCGAATCGCTTCCGGGTTATTTTCGGTGACTTTAGCAATGAGTTGTTGCTCTTGTGTTGAGAGTTGTTGCGCTTTCGCGAAAGCGGACAAAAAAAGAAACCCAATAGAGAGTATTGAAACAATAAAACGAGTTGGATACATAGTGGTATACGTTAGTGTTATCACAAGGTACGGAAACTTTAAAAAATGATTTTCTATCTTTTTGAAAAGGAACACCTCCTCATTTTGTTTAAAATGCACGCGTAAAGTTTCTGATTATTAGTATTTAATGATTTATGTCAGTATATTTATGATATAATCACGCTACTATCTTTAAAGATAAAAGGTGTAAAAAGCATTAGATATGAAAAAGTTAGTCCATCTGAAAGGAGCGGAAGCGCTTACTTCCAAACAACAAAAGAAAATTACAGCGGGTTTTGGTTTTTTGCCAGGGAATAGAGATTGTTGCGGATGCGTAGTTCAAAATAATCAAGGCTTTCTAGAAATCATAGAGCTAAGTTGCGATCTTAGTTGCCCTGATGGCGGTCAATCTGTATCAGGATTAGGGTGTTGATTTTTCAATAATACAAATAGAAAACTCTTCTGTAGTTTTTAAAATACTAGCTTCAAGTCTTAGGACTTGAGGCTTTTTTTATGTGATTTTGTCTGCCGTCAGGCAGGTTCGCACCCTCAAAATACTAAAAACGTTTATCTAAGTGGAGTCATATTTCTTTTTATAAGGGAGCAATGAGTATCTGAATTTTGCTTCTAATGAATTGATTAGCAATAGTTATAATTATACCTAATACGATAAATATTTTTAGGGTAAACGACCACGTATATTTTTTTTTAATCTTCCCATTTTTATCTGAATCATCTGCCTTCTTTTCTTTTGAATTTTTCTTATCTGTAGTGGTAATTTTATGCTCAGAATTTTTACTCATGTACTCTTCGTAGCTACCATATCCAATATATTGACAAAAAAATTCTACAGTATCAGGATTTGGAGCACTCATAGCATCATTCTTTTCGATATATCTTGAATAAGCTCTTTCTAAAGTTTTGGAGTTTAGGCTACTTATTTCTTTTACGACCTGTTTTGCCAAAGCATATTTAGAATGAGATACACTTCCTTTTTTTGCTTTTTCAAATACTTTCTGGACGATCCTTTCAATTTGCTTGTGATTCATAGGGATAAGAAAATTATTCTTCAGAGTAATACTAGGCGTTATGCCTGCTATTACCCGTCTTTATTGATGTCTAAAACATGTCTGAAACGTGTCTATATTCTGTCTGCAATAACCTGATACCCTTCTATTTTCTTTGTGTCAGGAAGTGGTTACTGTTATGAATTGCTAACATAAGAATTGTACAAACCTACTTCTTACGGGAACCCGTAAAACAGTCTACTTAAAAGACGGTTGGAAAGTTACTTAGAGTAACTGTGATACGGCTTTCAACTTTCCAAAAACGAAGGAGCACTCCTAGGTGAGTAACGGGACTCTAGAACCCGTACGGTAAATCTGAGATCGTCTCGGACAGGCACTCCTTTTTCAAATTTCAAAATTTTCAAATGATGAAAAAGTTATTTTTGATAGCCGTAGTTTTTGGTAGTGCATTTTTTACTTCGTGTACCCCAGAAGATTCTCTTTTAGATGAGTTTCAAACCCCTCAAGCGTGTTGTGGAGAAGATGAAACCATTCCACCACCACCGCCACCACCACCGCCACCAGGAGGATGAAATAATGGAGGGTAATTTTTTACTATATAATTGGTAACTAGATAATAGTTAGTATTTTAGAGGGATGAAAAAAATAAAAATTTTATCCCTCTCTTTTTTGTTTCTTTTATGTGTTGAAAGTGGAAACCTTTTTTCGCAAACTATTGATAGCACTTCATATTGGAAAACCTCAATCTTATCACCAAAAAAAGAAGGAGATCTAACAAATGGATATTCATATTTTGGAAAGGTTAGAGAATTGAGTCTAATAAAAAAGGACACAGCAAGTTTGATTCATAGTTTAAGTATGCTTTCTATAGCGGAGTTTAGTTTAGGAGCATATCATGAAAGTAAAAAGAGCGCCATAATTGCTTTAAAATTGACTGATGAATCAAAAACTGATGAATGGACATCAAAAGTTATTGTTGGTTTATATAATAGTTTAGGGAAAGCTCATAGAGAACTTAATGATTATGAAAAAGCGATCGAATCCTATGATAATGTACTAAGATTATGTCAAAATCTAGGTGATTCTATTGCAGCTTATAATAACAAAGCTGTAGTATATAAAGATGAAGGAAACTTTAATCTAGCATTATCTGAGTTATCTACAGCATATAGACTTTCTTTTAGAAACCCAAAAGCTACTCAAAATGCCAGAGTTCTAGACAATCTTGGCTATGTACAATTTAAGTTAAATAACTCTGAGGGAATTAAAAATATATTCAAAGCACTGGATATTAGAGCTTCAGAGAATGATCTTGAAGGCATATTTTCTAGTTATAATAGTTTAATTGAATTTTATAACGAAAAAGAAGATAAGGATTCAGTGCAAATTTATGCATACAAGGCTCTTGATTTGTCTAAAAAAATTAATAGTCCCACGTTTAGGAAACAGGCTTTATTAAATTTATTAAAACTTGAAGAGAATCCATGGTTTGTAGAATATATTGAGATTGAGAATGAGTTGACAGAAAGAAAATTAGAACAGGACGTTAAGTATTCTCATGCAAAATATGATATAGAAAAAGAGCGTCGGAAGACATTACAAATTGAAGAAGAAAAAAAGATTCAATACTTAATATTTATAGGAATAGGACTGCTTCTTTTAATATCTGCTATGTTTTTATTCTTTCTTTTGAAAATAAAACACAAAAGAGAAAAATCAAAAGAAGTTATACGAGAAACCTATCAAACAGAAAGAAGGCTATCTAAAAAAGTACACGACGAGTTGGCAAATGATATGTCAGATACGTTGAATTATGTAGATAACCACAAGGAAATTCCTATTCCCGTAAAAACGCATTTAGTCAATAAGTTGGACGAATTATATGATCGTACTCGTGATATCTCTGCAGAGATAGATGGTTTTGATAATAAAGATTTTGCGAGTAGTCTTAAGTTTTTAATCACGCAACATAATAGAGAAGGCGTCAAAGTGATTACCAATGTTACTTCGGGAATTAATTGGGATACGGTATCAGATCATAAAAAAATAAATGTTTACAGGAGCCTTCAAGAGTTACTTGTGAATATGAAAAAGCATAGCAAGGCGACAAAGGTAACAGTGATTTTTAAATCAGAAGGGAAAAAGCATTTTATAAACTACACGGACAACGGAATAGGGACTGAAATAGAAAATGTTCATCTTCGCGGACTCCAAAATGCGGAAACCCGTATAAAAAACATCGGAGGGAGTATTACTTTTAACTCATCAAAAGGGAATGGTTTCAAAGCCACCTTCATTTTTTAAAGTTAAATACCCCCTTCTTATGTTCAAAAAAGTATTAATTGCCGAAGACCAAGACACTACTCACCGAGGAGTAGAAAGTATTTTAAAGGAGTTTATTGCTACTGTCCAAAAAACGAAGTATTGTGATGATGCCCTCATAAAAATAAAAGCATCCATACAAGAAAACGAGCCATTTGAGTTGCTTATCACAGATTTACAGTTTGATGAAGATCATAGAGATCGTACAATTACCATTGGTGAAGATCTTATTATCAAAGCAAAACAATCAATTCCCAACTTGAAAATTATTGTTTTTTCTGTAGAAAAAGGAATAGGGAGAATTAAAAGATTGTTTGAAGAATATGGAATTCATGCTTTTGTGGCAAAAGGCAGAGACGAGTCTTTGCACATCAAAAGAGCCTTGAAAGCGGTATATGACGAAAAGCCATATTGCACTCCAAGAATCAAACAACTTCTCAGAAGTGTAGAAGATATTGATGAAATAGATAAAAACGATATTAAAATCTTAAATTTTCTTTCTAGAGGGCTTTCTCAAAAACAAATTTCAGAAACACTTATTCCACCATGTAGTCTTAGTCGTGTTGAAAAAAGTATAGGCAGATTAAAAGTGCTTTTGGATGCAAAAAACCCAGTGCAACTTATTTCTCTAGCAAAAGATAGAGGCATTATATAATGATTTATTTTAAGCTTTTACACGCTTTCGCGAAAGCGAACTCTTCCTGAAAATAATTGCCATCAAAAACTTAAGATTAGATCTTTGTTGTAATGTTTGAAGCACATTATCTATTCATCCATTCTTTAAAATCACTTGTTTTAGGTCTACTCACAATAAACTCCTGATCGCGAGGATTTGCTACAGAAAGCTTTACACGATGATTAAAATAAGATTCTATTTTCTGAATCGCATTTTTAGATACAACTTGTCCGCGGTTAATTCTAAAAAAAGTGTTTTGATCTAAAGAGTTAAATAATTGATCTATCGTTTCATCTATAATATAGCGTTTGCTAGCAGTGATGCCAAAAGTGATACTCTCTTGAGAATACACATACAATAGTTCTGTAACCTTAATTTGCACAAATCCGTTTCCTTCTTTTACGAGAATACCTGTTCGTGACTCAACGGTTTGAATAGTTGTAAGAAACTGTTTTAAAATAGCAGGATCAATAGTTGGTGTAAGCGTTTGGTTTGATTTGCCAAATTTGTCTAAAGCTTTCGTAAGGTCTTCCCGCTGTATAGGTTTTAATAAATAATCGATGCTATTTACTTTAAAAGCTTGAATCGCATACTGGTCAAAAGCCGTTGTAAAAATGATAGGCGCTGCTACCTCTATATTTTGAAAGATTTCAAAACTAAGTCCATCTGCCAGTTGGATGTCCATAAACACGAGATCGGGAGTTGTGTTTTTCTGAAACCAAATCACAGCATCTTCTACAGTATCTATAATATCTAATAATTGATACTCAAAGTCACAGGCTTTGAGCATATTTTGTAATTGACTTGCCGCTCTTGGCTCGTCTTCAATGATCAGTACTTGCATAATTAGTTATTTTGATCTGATAGTTTTAATAATGGTAGCGCGACTGTAAATACATGCCCATTATTTTTTATTTCAATAGGTTGATTAGAGATCAAAGCATAGCGCTTTTCAATATTTTTTAACCCTAATTTGGTAGAAGGTAACTGTGTCGATTTTGACTGAATCTTATTTTCAACGCACACGTGATGATCTTTAATGAATACATCTATAAGAAGTGGTTTAGATCTTGAAACCACATTGTGTTTAATCGCATTTTCTAGTAATAGCTGCATACTCATAGGAACAATCATACTATCTAAAGACGTTTCAGGAAGATTCCATTGCACTTTTAGATTATCTCCAAAACGTTCTGATTGAATATGAATATACGCACGAGCAAATTTAAGTTCGTCTCTGAGCGAAATCAAATTTGAGTTTCCAGACTCTAATATAAAACGGTATACATTAGAAAGTTTATCAACAAATTCCTTAGCGTCTTCTTTGGAGTTTTGATCGATAATATCACGTAGTGTATTAAGCGTATTAAAGAAAAAATGTGGTTGCGCCTGATTTCTTAAAGCATCTAATTGCATTTGTACCATCATCTGTTTTGCCTGCTCTTCTTCCCTTATTATTTTTTTGAGCATCGCGTGATAATACATAGCTTCATAAATAGCCTGTACCATCACACTAATGATAATGATAGGAAGAAGTACGTTGAATCTATCTAAGATGTTATAATAGAAATTATTGAAAAATAAACTAACAATAGAACTTCCCGTGTAGTCAATAAAAGGTACCGAAGTGATAATAAAAAGAAAAGCAATAATGATGCGTTTTACAGTATCTTGAAATGCAATATACTTTTTTCGCAAGTAGATAAGTACACTTCGCATAAAGAACCAATTAATGATTGTAAATGATAAAGAAATACTCCAATAAATAATAGCCTCACCAAACGGATAACGTGAAAATGAATTATTAAAAAGATAATCTGTCACAAAACTTAAAATGATAATCCCAATAATGGTAAACCAGAAGTCGTTAAACCCTAAATACTTGATACGTTTCTCTTTGTTAAATAACATTTTTCTTTTTTTAGTAAGGATCAAATAGATGGTGTTTGGTTATAGTTTTTCTGTATACGCTTTCGTACTTCGATAAACTCAGTATAAACTTCGGCTTTGCCGAAAGCGTAAAAAAACTGATATCTATTGTTTCTAATTTTTAGTTTACTTCGTAGTCTCTACTACGTGTGATTATAATTTAATAAGTGGCATTCCTTGTTTGGCTTGATAAAAAGTAAAGCCAATGAAAGAAGCAAATAGTATCCCAAAAATAACCACAACAATCACTTGATTTCTAGTTGGAATATTCCATTTTTTAGATACCCATACTGCGAATAACGGTATTATTTGGATGCTATGCAATCCAAAAAAGTGAGCAACTCTAAGGTCTCCAGCGATCGTACTCCAGTTTAGTAATGGTAATCCAGCACCTCCATCAGCCACACCCACATTGTGTGCCACTTGACTTATCATTTGCCCGCCGATCCAGCTTCCTACAACCATAATGATCCATCCCATAAGGATTGCCCATTGTATAGGTCTAGGGGTTCTTAATTTTAATCGTATGGTTTCAAAAATGAAGAATACCATGATCACAACGTTGATTCCTATTAATATGCCCATCGCCATAAATAGCAAAGCATCAAAAGCAGAAGACATATTGTAATGTGATTGTACGCCTCGCGCAGCTTGATACAAAATGATGCTAATTTCAAATAATAATGCAAACGAATTAATATTGTTAATGATGTTTTTCTTCCTTGTGGAAAAAGGATATAAGGTAATAAGATATCCAAAAGTAAAAATGTAGATCGCTCCAGAAATAGTAAACTTTAATGGTTTGATCCAAACATTAATACCTAGTAATGTTCTATCATCAACCATCAATCCAATCACACAACCTACTGCCATTAATAGATGGATGATCACAATTCCATACAGGATAGGACTTGATATTCTTACAGTGTTGATTACGTTTTTGATTGTATTCATGATTGCTTTTTTAATTTGATAGCTCTTATAATCATAAATAGAAGAAACCCGATAGGTCCAAACATAAATGTTCCAAAAAGGCATGGCGCCATAAGCACTTGATGAATGTGTAGTTTTTTATTCTGATCCAGCATCCACATCCCAACCACAAGATCAAACGCGAGATAATGTACCCAACCCGCTAAGACCGCATTTTGTTCTGTAAATAATGCCATAACAGCATCTAGACTCCCAAAATCCATAGCACCACCTATGTGTATCGCTTTAAAAATATACACAGCATATACAGCTGATAAGGCTAATGGGATCACTTTGTAGTCTATGAAGAATCGGGTGACTTTCCATTTGGGTAATAAAATCATCAAAATCCACATGGGCATAGTAATCATCCCTGCAATCGAAAAAACTTCTGTTGGCGTCATAAGGTTCGTTTTAATTAATTGATAGTTCAAAGATGTAACTATTGTATCAAACCTAAAATGACTTAATGTTGAATTGTCGTTAAGGCTTTTTGAATTGTTTGTGATTATGATCAACCACTACTTTGGAAGTAGAAGAAAAGGTATGAGACTTATAAAGACCTATTGTGTCTGCTTTTTTGTTTGCCAATAGACAAGAGATCAACATATATCAGGAACGAATAAATAAGCTATTTCTATATTTTTCAACTGATTTATTTTGAATTTTCCCCACTATAAGAATGGTTTGTTTCAATATCACTTTGGAGATAGCAACGCAACCTTTTCTATTCCTTACGTCTTATTAAGACAACACAATTTTAAAAAATGAAATACAAAAACACACTAGTAACAGTTATCATGTCATTATATATTGCTCTTTTTATTAGTTGTAGTAATGACACTGAGGATACTATAATAGAAGCCCCTCAATTAAATACTATTTTTGAAGGAGATGTTATTCTTTCAAGTCAGCAAGAAGTGATTCAATTTGGCACACAAAATTACACTGAAATAACAGGCATTTTGTACATTGGAATTTTTGATGAAACGGCTTCTTCTCCTACAACCAACATTAATAGTTTAATCCCTTTAAATACCTTAACAACTATTGGGGGTAATGTGACAATTATATACAATCCGTTGCTAGAAAATCTTTCGGGCTTAGATCAGGTAAAAACTATAGGAGGAAATCTATCCATTAACTCAAATGCTACATTACTAAATGTAGATAACCTAAGCGGACTTTCCTCTATTATTGGTGGGTTGGGGATATTGGATAATATTTCATTGTCAAATATTAATGGATTTAGCAACCTAGAAAATACCAGTAGTATAAATATAAGTCGTAATGATTTATTAGAAAACCTGAATAGTCTTACTAACATACAAACGATTGAAGAATTGATAATCATTGAAGATAATAATTCTTTAACAGATATAGATGGTTTGAGTACTATTAGTAACGTTAATGGCTTACTATTTATTGGAGGGAATAATGCTTTAGAGCACCTTAATGGACTTAGTGGTTTGACTACTATAAATAAATCGCTAGTCATTCAGGATAATAATGTGCTTACTAATATTGATGGATTGACTAATATTACTCAGATTAACGAAGGACTTTTCCTCCAGTTTAATCCTTCGTTACAAAACATTGATGGTTTAACTCATTTACAAATGGTCGGTCAAAGATTTACAATCATTGAAAATATGATGATTACAGATCTAGATGCTTTAGCAAATCTTATGTTTGTAGGCGAAAATTTTAATATTTGGTCTAATAGCTCTTTAAATGACTTATGTGGATTGCAGACACTATCAAATACGACAAATGGAGTCATTGGAGATTTTAGTGTCATTGATAATAGCTATAATCCGACGATAAATGATATTATGAATGGAGATTGTAGTCAATAAATTATGGGTTAAAATGGATTTTATACGCTTTCGCTAAAGCATATAAAGAAGAGTTGTTGGCACAACACAAAAAGTTGTGGGGTATCTAAATTTGAGACAACTTTGCTTTAAAAAATTTTATGCCCTCAGACGCTTTATTTGCTGTAGCCCATTTATTACTCCCTGAAGTTCTTGTAACTTATTTTGAGATGACTAAACAC